>LLYS01000001.1 GCA_002049495.1 Epsilonproteobacteria bacterium tcs-49
CAGCATCAACAGGAACGGCATCAGATACAGCTCCTGCATATCAAACACGATTCCGGCTAAATGCAGCTTCTTATGATCGAAACTGAGCAAAAAGATGTGGTTACCGTCGATGGTAATCCACGGCAACACGATCGCCACCACCGTCACCAGCAGATAAAACCAATAGCGTTTTATGCGGTACGGGGTAGGTGTGACTTTTTCGTTTGTCATTATCTACCTCCAAATGTAATAACTTTTTCTTATAACAGTTATTACAACTTCTATAATATACATATTAAAATAGTAGCATTAATATGGACATATGTCAAGTATAAAACAAATTTATGTTATAATCTGTCAAATTTGCTTGATTAAAGGACAGCGATGCCACGGTCAAAGAATAAGCGAGAATACAGTTTCAAGCCTCTTTTTAAAGAGTTTGCTCCCACCTGCAAAAAACCGCAAGGTTCCATCACGCTCAACCACGACGAGATAGAAGCGATCTTTTTGATGGATAACCAAAACCTTTACCAGGACGACGCCGCAAAAAGGATGAACGTTTCGCGCCCCACCTTTTCACGCATCGTCAAAAGTGCGCGTTTCAAAATCGCGACGGCCCTTGTCAGCGGGAAAAAGATCATTATCAACGATGAGAAGGAAACCTTTACCGTGATGGTATGCTGTGCACAAAAGGGGAACTTTTCGGCCGTAACCCCCAGGGAGCGCTATATCGCCATCATCACTTTCGGCAGCGACAAAGAAACGCAGATAACGTATCTGGATAATCCGGTCTACACCGAAAACTCAAAACCCGGGATCGAACTGCCGCCGCTGGCGCAAAAGCACGAGGTCAACTTTTTCGTCAGCGACAGCGCCGGGGCCGGACTGGTCAACTCCCTGCTCTCACTGGGGATCTTCACCATCGTCAAAGATGCCGGCTTCAATCTTGAAGAGTTGATCAAAACCGTAACCTCCTATAAAGTCTGATCACTCGAACTTATTAAACAGATAGTTAAAGCTTTCGCGCTCCATCACGCGGATGACGTTGGTGGGGTACTTTGTAGCCAGCGGATAGCCGAAGGTAAATATATACTTCTTCTTTATATCGATCCAGCCCTCATCAACCGCACGTTTGATAAACGCATACTGCAACTCGTCGCTATTGTTAAACTCGCTGGAGAGATAGGTCGGCGTTACGCCCCATACCGCTTTGAGCTGGCGCAGGGTTTTGACGCTGTAGCTCGTTGCCAGTATCTGCTTGTCGGTGCGGAACTTTGAAAGGGTTTTTGCGCTTTTGCCGCTGCGGGTAAACACCACAAAAGCAGCGGGATCAAGATTTTTGGCGATCATCGCCGCAGCCGAAGAGATCGACTCCTCTTCGCTTACCTCATCAAATTTATAGTAGGGATAAATCTTTTCCGCCTCGACGATGGAATCGGCAAGGACCCGCACCGTCTCTACGGGATGGTTGCCCACCGTCGTCTCATCCGAAAGCATCAACGCATCGGCTCCGTCAAGGACGGCGTTGGCGATATCTGAGATCTCCGCCCGCGTCGGATAGGGTGATTCGATCATAGAGGTCAGCATCTGCGTAGCGATGATGACGGGTTTGGAAGCGGCGTTGGCTTTTTGAACCAGCATCTTTTGCAAAGGCGGCACGCGCTCTACGCCGAGTTCTACGCCCATATCTCCCCTGGCGACCATGATCCCGTCCGCTTCTTCCAAGATGGCATCGATCTGTTCGATCGCTTCTTTGGTTTCGATCTTGGCAAAGATCATCGCCCCGGCGTCATTGGCTTGCAAAATCTTTCTTGCTTGCCTGATATCCTCGGCGCTGCGTACAAACGAGATCGCCACCAGATCCACAAAAGCCGCGCCAAACTCCATATCGCTTTTGTCTTTGGGCGTAATCGTATCGATATGCAGGGTACTATTGGGAAAGTTGACCCCCTTTTTCGATTGCAGCAGGTTGGGCACGACCACTTCACAGCGCAGGGCGTCGGCCTCCTTATCCACCACTTTGACCCGGATGGTTCCATCGGAGATATAGATCATCTCCCCCACCTTGATACTGTCGATAATCTCGGGGTAACTGAGGCTGACCACCTTCGCGGCTTCGTCGGTTTCGCTTTTTGAGAGGGTCAATATATCCCCCGCTTGCAGATGGATCGGGGTTTGCAGATGGGAAATTCTGATTTTGGGCCCCGAAATATCCTGCAGGATCGCGACCTCCTGCCCCAGTTCGCTGCCGGCTTCGCGGATATTGGCGATAAGCTGCTTATGGTACTCGTGGGTAGCGTGGGAAAAGTTCAGTCGAAAGATATCGACCCCTTCGCCGATAAGCTCCTTTATGCGCTCTTTACTCTCCGTTGCCGGACCCAAGGTGATAACGATTTTGCTTTTTCGCATACTGCTCCCGTTTTTTACGCTATTGTAGCTGCTATCTGTAACGTTTCAGTTACAACTCGATGGTAAATTGCGCCCCTTTTTCCCCGTTTTCGACCCGCAACCTGCCGTGCATATTGTTTTCGATGATCATCTTGGAGATATAGAGCCCCATCCCCGTACCCTTGCCCTCCTCTTTTGTCGTAAAATAGGGTTCCATAATCCGATCGATTATCTCTTCGGGGACGCCGCCGGCGTTATCTTCGACACACAGCGACCGATCGCCCAAACGCACCGTGATCATCCCCGGGTCCACGTCGTTGGCGATAATGGCATCCTTTGCATTGTTGATCAGATTTAAAAGCACCTGCTCAAACTCGCTTTTATACCCATGCACCTCAAAATCCTCCCCCTCGATCCGGGTTTGGATATCGTGGTTTTGCAGCTGTGCCCGCTGGATCGAGAGCGTTTTATTTACCACCTCTTGCATCATAAAGCGGGAGGTGGCTTTATCGATGCGGAAAAAGTTCCTGAAATCATCTATCGTTTTGCTCATAAAACGGATCAACCGGGTATTTTCCTCCTCGTACTTTTCCAAAAACTCCGCATCGATCAACCCCTCTTCGTAATCATCGATCAGATTTTGGATATTGATATTGAGTGCGTTAAGGGGTTGGCGCCACTGGTGGGCGATAGCACCGATCATCTCCCCCATGGAAGCCAGCTTGGACTGATGCTGCAAAAACTGCTCCTGCTTTGCCTGCTGCTCCTCCATCCGCAGGGTTTCGCTGATATCTTTGACGATGATATAAGCCCGCTGCTGCCCGTCAAATTCAAACAGATCCGCACCCACCATCGCCGTAAAGGTACTGCCGTCTTTGCGATACAGCTCCTGCTGGGTACTGTTTACCTCCTCTATCGAAGGTTTCTCTTCGCAGCCGCACAACTTTTGCAACTCCACCGTCAAAAACTCTTCATACTCATAACCGGTCAATTGCAATACCGCCTGGTTCGCTTCAAGGGCGTAGGTGGGTCGCCCCTGCCCATCCACTTCGCAGATGACCACCCCGTCGCTGATATTGTCAAAAAGATTTTTATAACTTTTTTCACTCTCGATCTTGGCTTGCACCTCCGCCTTGACCCGCTCGCCCAGTTCGGCGTTGAGCTTTTCAAGCTGCTGCTTGAACTCCTCTCGCCTGGTGATATCGTGGATGATGGAAAAAAGCAGCTTTTTACCCGAACTTTTAATGGGGGTAGAGTGCACCTCCACGTCACGGACCTTTCCGCTTTTCAAGCGGTGTTTGAAGATAAAATAGTTTCTGTTTTCCCGTTTTGCCCGCTCCATCTCATGGACCACCTCTTTTTTGCTCGCGTTGTTGATATCAGAGATCGTTTTTGCCAGCAGTTCGCGTTTTTCGTAGCCGTAGTAGCGCAGCGCCGCTTCGTTGGCGTCTATTATCTGGCCGTTTTCGGGATCGATGATTAAAAAGATCGCACTGTGTTTATAAAACATATCTTCCCACATCTTTTTGGAGTTGCGCAGGTTTTGCTCCAACTGCTTCATATGGGTGATATCGATCCCCGACGCAAGCCGTATTTGACGGCCGTTCCAAATGATATCGCGCCCCCTTACCAGCATGGTAAAGGTGGAACCGTCGCTTTTGATACATGTAAGCTCATAGGGGTTCGGTGAAGCTTTTTTTAACTTTCTCTCCACCTTTTTGAGGTAATTTTTATCGACCAAATCAGGAATCGATTTTTGCAGCATCTGCTCCCGGGTGTAGCCGAACATTTCACACCCTATCGCGTTGACTTTGATGCAGCGCTGCTTCTGGTCAAAAAGAAACATCCCCTCCAGTACCGATTCAAAAAGCACTTTAAAATTTTGCAGGGAGTTCTCCAGACGCTTGTTGGATTTGGTGGTGCTGTAGTTCCAATACAACCCCCACAGCAGCAGCCCCACCGCGGCGATAAGAAATTGCGCCAGCAGCTCCACGTCCCCTTTATTATCATAGATAACGCTAAGCCACTTATCCTTGATCAGCTGTTTTTCGGCGGTATCGACCTTTGCAATGGCTTCGTTCAAGGCGTGGACAAGCTGTGCATCCCCCTTGTGTACTCCGATATGAAGCGAGATATCCTTATCCAGTATCCCGCTGATTTTAAGATCGTTAAAATAACTGTTTTGTATCCCGTATGAGAGGGTGGGCAGCGCATCGATATAGCCGTACACCTGCTCCTCATGCACCATCTCCAAACCTTGGGTATGATTTTTTACGCCCACGAAGTTTAAATTGGGATAGCGCTGTCGGATACTTTTATTAAAGGCGTAACTCTCGACAATGGCGATCTTTTTATCCGTAAGGGTGTGCAGGGAGTTTAAAAAGGGAGTATCCATCGTCGTGGCAAACGCGACGGGAAAGGTAAAATAACTCTTTGTAAAATCCAGAAACGCTTCACGCTCTTTGGTTCGCATCATCCCCGAAATCAGTTGGCATCTGCCGCTCTTGACCGCTTCGAGGCTTTCGCTCCAGCTTGCCGTGGGAACGATCTCTATTTGAAAGTCCAGGTGCTCAGCCAGCTCCCGGTAGTAATCGGCTATCATCCCCTCGTGTTTCTGCCCCGCCAACCGCTCATAGGGCAGCCACTCGGGATCGACGCACATACTCACCCTTTGCGGCACGGCAGCGGCTTGAAGGGTAAGCTGCAAGCCCAGTAATAATAAGAATATAAAAGATACCGTACGCTTTGCCATAGATGATCCCATTTACATATAAGTAACGGTTATTGTATCATATATGTTTTAATGAAAGATTGCAAGAGAAAAAGGGTCACCGGTGCTAAAAGTTAGCGCCGTTTAGATGCAGACCGCAAAGTGCGGCTGATAAAAGAGTATGCAAAAGGGCTTAGGCCAACTGCTCTTTTACCTTTTGCATCTCATACGCCGAGCCGAAATACAGCGGCGTTTTTTCCTCCAGCGATTGGGCGGGTTTATCTAAAATCCGCACTTTTCCGTCGGTGGCTTCTCCGCCCGCGTACTCCACGATAAAAGCGATGGGATACGCATCAAAATACAGCTCCAACCGCCCCGTTGGATCGGCTTTGGTGGCGGGGTTGGAGTACAGTCCGCCCTTTTTAAACAAGATCTGGTGCGTATCCAGACTCAGCGAATCGCTAAAGCGCAAACGGTAACCTTCGTTAAAGAGTCCCTCTACGAGCGCCTTGTGCTCCAAAGGCCACGTACGGACGTCGCCGCCGGTGGAGTTGATCTTGCCCTTGTCTTTAAGCGTAAAGGATTCCTGCTGCCTAAACGCGCCGTGTTCGTAGGCAAAAAATTTCGCCCCCGATTCATCCTTGGAGGCATACACCATTTGGAAGGTGGGGCCGTAGGTGACGTAGATGGCGGCTTTGAGACTTTGGATCTCAAGGGCGTTTTCATAGATACCGAAGATGGAACCCAGGGAAAAATCCACGTCCAAAAGCTCCATATTGTCAATAGCGTTGCAGGTGATGATATATTTGCCCCCGGCGTTGATTTCACGCGTCTCCTTGGTCTCTTGCATCACCATGCTTTTGACGCTCTGGGTGCGGTCAAATTCACGCTCCATGATCATTTTGCAGTGGGAAAACACTTTGCGGTGCATCTGCTCGTCGCTTTGCTTCGTATCAAGAAAATCACTGCACTTTTTAAACACATCCTTTTCGATGTGCACCGCGATATTAACGATAGAGTTAAACACTTCAACCATTGATTTTATACCCTTAACTGAATATTTTGTAATCGATAAAGTTAAAAATGGAGTTTTTATACTCCATCTGCTCCAAGGCATCCAGATCGATACTGTTTTGCTCTATCATACTGTAAAGTCGGTTAAAGTTTGCAATATGCTCTTTGGTCCGCTGCACGCTGTACTCCGTCGCCGTCTCGGTGGTCATCAAAAAGGCCCAGTCGCTGCTTTGGGCAAGGAGCAGCTCCTTTGTCATCTGATTCAGCACGCGGGTAGTGTTAAACTCCGCTCCGGCGCCGTAGCGGTGCGCCAACTCCTGCATCGTATCGGCCATATGGTGCAGGTGCGGATAGATCCAGTCGTTGCCGCCGTTGAGCCACACGTCGTAGTAGCCTTTATCCCCCCACGAAGAGGGCGCGGGCGCGATCATCTGGTTTTGCGGGTGCATCTGCAGATACTCCATGGGCGTTACGGGTTTGACCACGCCGTGGGAATCAAGCTCTTTGAACAAATTATATAGAAATTCGGGGCCTTCAAACCACCAGTGCCCGAACAGCTCCGCATCATAAGGCGATACGATCAATGGCGGGCGATCCATAAACTGTCCCAGATGTTCAAGCTGCTTTTCGCGGTTGAAGTGAAAGTTTTGCGCATGTGCCTTGGTCTTGGCAAAGGCGCTTGCGGGATCATACACCTGCTTATGATCCGTTTCCCCGGTGATGCGGTGGTACTTATAGCCCGTAAATACCCGTGAACCGTCGGGGTCGATATAGGGTTTGATGTAGTCAAATTCCAAATCATAGCCGATATCGCGGTAAAAATCCCGATACAAAACGTCTCCGGGATACCCCTCTTTTGAACTCCACACCTGCTTGGACGATTCGGCGTCGCGGCCAAACACCGCTACGGCGTGGTCGGTAAACGCGGGGGCGTATACGCCGTTGACCGCCGTGGGATTGGCGTGGATCATGCCGTGGGTATCGACGAAGAAAAACTCGATCCCGTTGTCTTTGAGGATCCGATCCAGCCCGTGGTAGTATGCGCACTCGGGCAGCCAGATCCCCCGGGGTGCTTTGCCGAAATGCTTTTGGTGGGAGCGTACCGCCGTTTGGATTTGGACCTCCACCGCTTTTTCATTGGTCGAAAGCAGCGGTAAAAAGCCGTGGGTCGCCCCGCAGGTGATCACCTCCATCTTGCCCAGATCGCTGAAATAGCGGTAGCCGTTGAGTACGTTGCGCTGCAGGGTATTGACGAAAAAGTCTTTGCTGTCCTCAAAAAGCGTCTTGTAAAACGCGGCTACGCCGGCGTATTCGGTGTCTCGGGTACGCTGCAACTCCTTATAGCCCAGTTCGATCTGCTTATTGAGATAGCGCTCATACTTTTCCATCAGGTGGGCGTCGGCCAGCATCTCCGAAAGCGGCGGCGTCACCGATACGGTAAGTCGGAAATCCACCCCCTCGTCCTGCAGACGGTAAAGGTTTTTCAAAAGCGGAATATAGCACTCGGTGATCGCTTCGTAAAGCCAGTGTTCTTCTAAAAAGTAATCAAACTCGGGGTGCTTTACAAAAGGAAGGTGCGAATGCAGTACCGGCGCGAAATAACCCTTAATCATCATTGTCTCCTTGCATATGGCTTGAACTCAGTCTTTGCTGGTCGACGTTTGAGAAGCTTTTAAGCCTCTCAATCTGCTGCAGGTATTGATCCGAAGACATCCCCAGCGTAAAATGCGTCAGCGAGGAGCGCACGATCTCGGTCCAGCCGTGCTGCTTTTTGATCCAGACGTCGCGATTGCCTTCGGGCATGCGTACCTGCGTGGAAAAGGTTTTGACGGGGTTGGATTTGAGTAAAACGATGTAGCGGTTCCCCAGATAAAACCCCACTTCCGCATAGATGGTCATATATTCGAAACTTTCGTTGACGTAGTATTTCCCCAGTTTGTCGAAACTGAAAAACTCATGGACGATATCGCTGTTTTCATCCATGATACGGAAGCTCAGCTCCACCGAAGCGTCGATACTGTGGCGGTGCAGCATCGGTTCGGTCAATTCCCAGTACAGATGGTAGGTTTCACTGTTCACCGGCAGCAGACACAGCCTGTCTTTGCCGTAGCTTGCGGGCAGGGAAAACTCCCTGGTTTCCAGGGCGTGGCTATCCTGAGCCATACCGTGGCTGTGGCTGGAAAATCCATCCTCTTGGCGCAAACTCTCATCAATTAATTCGTTTTTTTCTTTCATAACATCACCTTTTATATGACTATCAGCGTTGAAAACCATAAGAAGCTAAAAAAGCCGATCACGTCTACCAGGGTTATTACGATCACCGAACTGGCGACGGCGGGATCGAAATTGGCTTTTTTAACCGCTACGGGTATGAGTGAACCGAGCAACCCGGCACTGACGAAACTGACAAACATGGAAAGTCCCATAGTAACAGATATGAGCCATTTGTCAAACCACACCTGCGCTACCGCAAAAGAAAACACCCCAAAGAGTAAACCGTTGAGCAAAGAAACGTTAAACTCCTTTTTCACGAAGGGCAGAAAATCGTTGAAACGTATTTCGCCTATGGACATCTGCCGTACCGCTACGGTCATGGTCTGTACCGACGCCGTTCCAGCCATATTGGCCACGATGGGCATGAGCACCGCGAGGGCGACGATCGCATCGAGCGTGGCTTCGAAAAAACCGATCACCACCGAAACCAATACGGCGTTGACCAGGTTGATCCCCAGCCAGAAGGCGCGGTTTTTCGTGGTGGTGGCAAACCCCTCCTGCCACTGCTCGTTTTGATCTACGCGATTTAATCCATACATCTGCTTTGTCGTGGTCGATTGCATCACATCCAGTACGTCATCGTGGGTGATCCGTCCGATCAAGTGCCCTACCCGGTCAACAACGGCGACGGAAAAGAGATCGTACTTTTCCATGGTTTGGAGTACATGTTCCATACGGTCGTGGGAAACTACCGCGTGGGAGACGGGATACCTGTCCGCAATCTGTTCAATGCTCGCTTCGGGATCTTCCAAAATCAGATCATCCATAGCGATGCTTTTAAGCAGCCTGCCCTTCTCATCGGTGACAAACAGGTTGTAAATATTGGCCAGTTTCTTCTCCTTCATCTGCCGCAGCTGCCCCAATGCGTCTGCAACGCTGTCTTTGATACGTACGCGCAGCAGCTCCGTCTGCATGATCGATCCCGCTTCATCGGCTTCATAGTAGATCAGCTGCTCAATCTGCTCCTGCCGCTTGTCGCTAAGCAGCTTAAAAACCGTGTCCTCCTTCTCCTCGTCGGCTTTGGCGACCGCAAGCATCACATCCGTAGCATCATCGCTTTCAAGCTCCTCAATGACCGCCGCCAAATCCTCGGGGGCGGATTTGAGGATCAGATCGATTTGAAAAACCGTGGGCAGTTCGATGAAAGTTTCGGCCTTGAGCTTGGGCGGCAGGGAGTTGATATAATCGATAAACTTTTGCTCATCTTTGCGCTTGATATCCTCCAGGTAATCGGCGATATCGGCGTCATCGACATGGGATTTGGCGCGCTTGCCCTCCCTGAGCTGGCGTAGATAGAGATCGATCGCTTTTAAGTTCATCTAACCCCTTTTCTCCAACTGCTCAAACCCCGGCAGGATTTTGCCCTCCAACAGCTCCAAACTCGCCCCGCCGCCGGTGGAGATGAAGCTGAAGTTTTCACTCTCGCCGGACATATTGGCCGCATTTGCCGTATCGCCGCCTCCGACGATACTGTACGCGTAGCTGTCGGCGATGGCGTGGGCCAGGCGCAGGGTGCCCCTGGAAAACTTGTCGGTTTCAAAAATCCCCATGGGACCGTTCCAAATGATGGTGTTGGACAGTTCCACCACCTCTTCAAACAGTTTCAAAGTCGCGGGTCCGATATCGGCGGAGCTAAACCCCTCCAAAATATCCTGTACCGGCGTGATCTTGATATCGACCGGTTTTTCTATATCGTCTGCGATCACCAGGTCCACGGGCAGATACACCTTCACGTCCATCTCCTTGGCAAGGCGCAGCACAAGCAGCGCTTCCTCCAGATACTCGGTTTCTACCAAAGAGGCCCGGGTATCGTGCCCCAGAGCTTTTAAAAAGGTGTTGCTCATGGCCCCGCCGATAATCAGCTTGTCGATCTTTGGCATGATATTTTGCAAAAGCGTGATCTTTGAAGAGATTTTCGCGCCCCCCACGATAAGCGTAATGGGGGTAATGGGTTGAAACAGCGCCTTGGAAAAAGCGTCGATTTCGCGCTTGAGCAAAAACCCCGCTACCTTGACGGGCATATGCGCAGCGATGGCGTAGGTGGAGCTGTGTTTGCGGTGCGACGTACCGAAAGCGTCGTTGATATAGATTTCGCCAAACGCCGATAACTTTTTTGCGAACCCTTCGTCGTTTTGCGTTTCCTCGGGATAAAAGCGCATATTTTCAAAAAGAAAAATCGCGCCGTTTTCACTTCCCAGAATCTGCTCGCTTTGCTGCTTGAAATCCTCGATAAAATGGACCTCTTTGCCGATGAGGCGCTCTACGCGTTTGAGGATATGGCGCAGGGAAAATTCCTCTTTTCGCTCCCCTTTCGGACGCCCCAGGTGCGTAAGCAGGACGATTGATTTTGCCCCGTGGTCGATACAGTAGTTGATCGTGTGCAGCGCTTCTTTGATGCGCCGGTCATCGGTGATATTGCGGTGGCTGTCCATGGGGACGTTGAAATCCACGCGGATGACGACGCGCTTATCGCCGACGTCGATATCTTTTACGCTCTTTACGCTTTGCATCACTTCGATATTGCTTAACATAGGCAGATCCTTTACCCTGACTTTATCGGAAATTTTTTTTGGTTTGCCCCCGTAAGCTCATACCGACGGCGCTTACAGCAGGTCTTGCAACAACTCCATCAACTTTTTCTCATACACCTTAGCCTCTTGCTCGTCGGTGGATTCAAACCGTGTTACGAGTTTGGGCGTGGTATTGCTTGCTCTGATCAGCCCCCATCCCCTCTCAAAGATGACGCGTACGCCGTCGACGGTGACGATATCTTTTATCGGAGGGAAATCCGCCGGGGGATTGTGCAGTTTTTCCTTGATCGCGTCGATGATGGCAAACTTTTTCTCCTCGGTGGTTTTGATAGTGATCTCTTCGGTGGAGTATACCTTGGACAGCTTTTCATACTCCGCATCGAAATCAAAGCCGTTGTCCACCAGCTCCAGTGCGCGCAGCGTAGCATAGATCGCATCGTCAAAACCGTAGTAACGGTCGTTGAAAAAGAGGTGCCCGCTCACCTCCGCGGCAAAGGAGGCGTCGAGCTCTTTAATCTTGACTTTGAGGTTACTGTGCCCCGTTTTATACATGTGCGCTTCGCCGTAACCGTTGATCGTATCATACATCACCTGCGAACACTTCACTTCCCCTACCACCACGGGGTTTTCGATAAAGCGGGAAAAGAAGATCGCGAGAATATCGCCTTTGAAGTTATATTTTGAACTGATCACGGCGATGCGGTCTGCATCCCCGTCGTAGGCAAACCCCAGGGCGTATTCCCCCGTCTCCAACTCCCTTTCGATATCGGCGAGATTGGCTTTGACGCTGGGATCTGGATGGTGGTTGGGAAAAGTTCCGTCGGGGTCTTCATACAGCACTTCCGACGAGATGCCAAGCCCCTGCAAAATATCGCTTAAAACCACTCCCGCGACGCCGTTGCCGCAATCAAAAACAAACTTTTTATCCTCCAGTTTCAAGTGCGAAAACGCTTCGATCATATAATCGCAGTAGCGCTTTTTCGCATCCACCGGGATCGTCACCGTATCGTCTTTGATCCCGATGCACTCTCCGGCGATCTCATCGCCCAGCGCGTAGATATCTTCGCCGAAAAAGGGCTGCTTGTCGATGGTGATCTTAAAGCCGTTGTACTCGGGGGGATTGTGCGACCCGGTGATCATGATCGACCCGCTGGCTTCTTTCCCGTCAAAATTCTGGTAGTTGGCAAAATAGTTTACGGGCGTTGGAACCAGTCCCATATCCAGCACCTGCAACCCGGCGGCGTTGATCCCGCTTGTAAGCCACTCTTTGAGCGTGGGCGAGTGGGTTCTCGCATCATAGCCCACGGCCATATATTTCGCCCCCTCAACCCGCTTTTTCGTCTCCAGTGCCAAGCGGTAACCGATATTTTTCACACTGCTTTCGTTCAACTCCTCCTTGTAGATTCCACGGATGTCGTACTCTCGAAAGATACTTTTCATAGATTCCCTTTATATGCGCATTTTGACGCAATTATAACATTACTTCCCATACTCATACATCTTTTTATAATACTCATGCACCATCCGCCCCGAATCAAAGGCGGGCACCACGTCGGCGATGGCGCTTTTCATGATCTGTACCCACTGTTTAGGTTTGTCGTAGTAGATGGGAAGAATCCGCTCTTCTAAAATATCCATCATATGCTTGTTATCCAACCGATCCTGCTCCTCTACGCTCAGCCCGTGTTCGGCGGGGATGGTAAAGGAGTTGACCCCGTCCTTGGCAAACTCCGGATGCCAGCCGTCGGGGATGGAGAAGTTCACCGCACCGTTCATCGCCGCGCTCATGCCGCTGGTCCCGCTGGCTTCACGGGTGATGCGCGGCGTATTGAGCCAGATATCGGCCCCCTTTTTCAACATCATGGAAAGCTCCAACTCATAGCCTACGAGCACGGCGATATTTTTATACTGCTTACTGATATAGTTGAGTTCGTTAAAGATATTGATCGCGTTGGTATCAAAAGGATAGGGTTTGCCCGCCCAGATCACCTGGATGGGGCGTTTGCTGCGCGTAATCATCTCCTCGAAGCGGGCAAAATCGTATTTGAGCAGTCCCGGCCGCTTATACTCGGCAAAACGTCTTGCCCATACGATGGTGATCACGTCGGTTTTAAACATCTTCCCCGTCTGGTTGGCCACTTCGTTAAAGAGCATCCTTTTCAAATGCTGTTTGCGCGCCAGTATTTCATAATCCTCATGCTCCTCGTATGCGCGGAACAATCCCTTGTCCGCCCAATACTTTTTATTCTGCGCATTGGTGATGGGGATGATATCGCAAATCCCCTCATGCTCTTTCCACATATCCGTCGCCACCTCCGCGTGCATCTTGGAAACGCCGTTGGAGATCTTGGCGCATTTGAGCGCCCCGACGGTGAGGCTGTAATTATCCTTAACCGCGTATCCGGTCACCCGCCGTACCGTATCCGCGTCCAAGCCGTCAAAAAAGCCCATCTTGCACAGCAGGTTGATATTGTGCACCTCGTTACCCGCGGCTTCGGGGGTGTGGGTGGTAAAAGCCACGTGTTCACGCACCTTTTCCATATCCCCGAAACGGTTATACAGGTTATATACAAGCGGCAGGGCGTGCCCCTCGTTCATATGGTACGTATCCACTTCGTGGCCCAGTGCTTCAAGCACTTTCGCTCCGCCGATGCCCAGCACGATCTCCTGGGCGATACGCGTTTCCTCATTGGCGTCGTAAAGTTTGTGTGTAATGGTGCGCGCGAGAAAATCGTTTTTGTCGATATCCGTGGAGAGCAGGATCAAAGGAGCGGTCCCGAAGGTTTCCGGCGGGATCAGGTAAGCTTTGACGATGACGGGTTTGTTGTGGATCGTCACCGTCACCTCCGTTTCCAAATCCTCCAGAAAGTAGTAGTACTTTCTACGGAACTCCACCTTCAGATCGCGGTGTTCGTTACGCGCCTGATCATAATATCCGTAACTCCAAAGAATACCTATACCTACGGTGTTTTGTTTCAAATCGTACGCACTGCGCATATGTGATCCGGCGAGAAAGCCGAGACCGCCCGAGTAGATTTTCAAGGCTTGATGGATGGCAAACTCCATGGAAAAGTACGCAACGCCGGTTTGATACTCTTTATTGATATCGTAATTTATGATCTTCACACCTATCCTTTATAAAAGTCGTGTTCCTTCCAGGCTGCCCTCTTGCAGCTGCGACCGTTCGATCGTCACCTCTCTGGTACTACTGAAGGAACTTTGCCCCGCGCTTTCATGCAGCAGATCCAGAAGGTCGGGTTCGTTTAATCCAATCCCGCCACCAAGAACCAAACGATCCGGATCGAAAAGATTGAGTGCCGTATGAAAGCCGTGGCAAAATCCCCCCGTGAAATTTTCGACGATTCGCCCCGCTTCAGGATGCGAAAGGGCTTTTAACTCCTGCAGTGTATAATACTCCAACTTAATGTCAAAACGGTTACACCATCGCCTTATCGCCCGCCCGCTGCAGGAGAGTTCCAGGCAGTCGTTTCGCCCGCAGCTGCAGGTAAAAGGCGTGGGTTTGTAGGGGATGTGCCCAATCTCCGCTGCCATATTGTGCGCGCCGCCGATCAAAGTCCCCCTGTGCACTAGGGCGGCCCCAAAGCCCGTCCCCAGATAAAACACTGCGGTCACGGCACCGGGTCGTGCCGCAGATTCGGCGAGGGCAGCACAATTAATATCATTATCCATATACACCTCCACCCCCGCATCGAGGGAGTGGACGAACCCCCGCACGTCAAAGGCCTGCAGCCCGATATTGGGTGCGCTTTGGATCACGCCGCCGCTCACCTGCCCGGCAAAGGAGAGGCGGATAGAGCGGAGGGGGTGGTTTTGAAGCTGCTGCGAGAGAAAGTTTCGCAACTCTATCTCTTTGCTTGGAAGCGTCGTGACCGCCGCGCTATCGACGGGCCCGTCCAGTTTGTCGGTCAAGACGTAGCGGAACTTGGTCCCCCCGTAATCCATGAGCAGATGCATTATCTGTACACTTTAAGGTATTTCTTCGCGGGCTTGGCCCAGGAAAAATCGATCTCCATATTGCGTTTTGCGATCTTTTCAAACTTTTTACCGTGACTAAACAGCGACAGTGCTTTGGTCACGGCGCGGTAAAATTCCCACCCGTTGTGGTCTTCAAAAGTCACGCCCACACCCGCGCCTTTGTGCGGTTTTAACGTCTGTTTGAAATCCAGCACCGTATCGGCGAGCCCGCCCGTGAGCGAAACGATGGGAACGCAGCCGTAGTGCATCGCGATCATTTGATTCAACCCGCAGGGTTCAAAGTGCGAGGGCATCAGTAAAAAGTCCGCGGAGGCGTAGAGTTGACGGCTGAGAACCTCATCGTAACCCAGATAAATTTTGATATTGTCAAACCTGTTTTCAAACTCTTTAAATATCTGCTCATAGTGTTTTTCTCCGCTGCCCAGAATGAAAAAGTTCGCCTCAAGCTCGCTGAACGCTTCCATATTCTGCAGCAACAGATCAACCCCCTTTTGCCCGGTCAGACGCCCGATAAAGGTAAAAAGCGGCCGTTTGGGTTCGGCAAGTCCCTGCTCTTTGCACAGCTTCTTTTTATTTTTGCTTCTGTTTTCAAACTTTTTAACGCTGTAGTTTTTATACAGCGCTTCATCGGTCGCGGGATCGAAGGTATCGTAACTGATCCCGTTGATAATTCCTTGCAGTTTGTGGTTGTTTTGACGCAGCATCTCATCCAGATCCTGTCCGTAGGCGGGGGTTTGGATCTGGGCGGCGTAGTTGGGGCTGACCGTAGTTACCGCATCGGCGTAAAAGATTCCCGCTTTCATAAAGTTCACCCGATCGAAAAACTCCAGCCGGTCGGGTTTAAAACACGCATCCCAATCCAGCTCCAGCGTCTCCATGGCGTTTTTATCAAAAACCCCCTGATAGGCAAGGTTGTGGATGGTAAAAACCACTTTCAAATCCAGCCGGTACTTCTGCTTGGCCAGCAGTGCCGTCAGCGCCGTTTGCCAATCGTTAAGATGCAGCACCTTCACAGGCAGCCTCATATGTAAAATCAGCTCCAAAATAGCGTAGTTAAACAGCCCGAACCGCAGCTCATTGTCTCCAAAATCGCCATAACTGTCGTGGTACAACCCCTCCCTGTCGCAGATAATAGGATTGTAGATAAACAGTTCGGTGCGGCTATCCTCTTTATGGAAGATATCAAACTGATGGCGTACGCCCCCCAGCCAATAATTAAAACTGATATCCGCGTACACGATCCCGTGTTTTTCGCGATCGACCTGATTATACAGCGGCATCACCGTATAGATCTCGGTCAACTCCCGCAGCGCTTCGGGCAGGGAGTGCGCCACATCGGCCAAACCGCCGCTTTTGGCATACGGGTAGATTTCGCTTGCTGCAAATAAAACCATCATTATCCCCTTGTGGTTTGCTCTTTCTATCATTGTATCTAAATGTAGCCTTAATGACAAAGAATAATTATTTACACTTTGTTACTAATAGAAAAGTTACCCACTCTTTTTGCTTTTGGGGTGTTTTTTTCGAAGCTTTTGAACAAATACCGGGGTCAGTGCCAGCATCCCCAGCAGAAAAAGCGACAGTGCGATTTTGAAGCTGAAAATATCCTTGACCGAATCCAGGGTCGCCAGGGAGGTTCCCATATGCACATAGACCAGCGTTCCGGGAATCAAACCGATTATGGTGGGAAGAATATACTGCCTGGCCGAAAGGTTGGCGGCTCCAAACAGCAGATTGACCCAGAAAAAGGGCAAAACGGAGCTGATACGAACGGCGAGAACGTAATACGCCCCATTCTCATTGACGGCGTTTTCAATCTTTTCGATCCGCTTTGTATAACGCTTTTTCAAATACCTATACAGCGTCGTCCTGGCGACCAAAAAGGTAAGCAGCGCTGAAGCCACGGCGCTGATGAAGGTGATCGACACCCCAGTCCCGTACGGATAAAAGAACCCGCTCGTCATCGCCATAATCGCCCCCAACGGCATCCCCAGCGACAAAAGCAGGACGTAGATCAAAAAGTACAGCAGCAGCGAAAGGAGAAAACTGCTTTGGATAAACTGCTCAATCTCCCTGGCGTGGGCTGCGATAAAGTGCAGGGAAAACTCCCCCACCTCCAGGCTGTGGCTTACCGCGTACAGTGCCGCAACAAGCACCGCAAACAGGACGATCACTCTTTTTTTCATGGCTGCTCTTTGTTTGGCGTTTTGCCAATTATACCATCTCGTCTTGCAAACGCCGTACGGATCAATCGCCTCTGAGCTGTTTTGCCGCCTCTTCGGGCAGTACGGCGTTGATATAAACCCCCGTGGAGAGTTCAAAGCCCGCTATGTTATACAATCGCGGCACGATGCGGATAAAAAAGCGATAAATCCGCCTGCTGTCGTTTTCCCCGTCGTTGATGGGCGCGGTAAAGAAAAGCATATTAAAAGCAAACTCCCCCAGTACCTCCCGGTAGCGTTTAAAAAGCGAGTGCAGCATCTCCCCCAGACTGTGCAGATCGCTAAAATCCATCTGCTCCAGACAGCTGTACCCCTTTTTATTTACGACCATCGTTTCAAAGGCAAACTGCGACGCGTAAGGACAGTAGGCGATAAAGCAATCGTTCTCCTCCACGATGCGTTTGACGCTTTTTTTCTCGTCATAGATCAAATCATCCATCAACGCTCGGGCGTGGCGCTTGTAGTATTGGCGCTTGAAATCGATCTTTTTCTCTATCTCCGCGGGCACCTTCCCCGTCGCCATGATCTGGCTGTGGCTGTGTATCAGACTCGCTCCCGCCTGCTGGCCGCTATTTTTAAAAATGGAGATATAGTGCAGCCGTTTATCCTTTTTCAAAGAGCGGCATCGGCGTTGCAGCAGGGTCAGGTAATAGACGAAATCCTCTTTGCTAAAATCAAACATCTGTTTGCGGTGGTCGGGGGTTTCGATCACCACTTCGTGGGCACCGAAGCCGCCGCGCTTTTCAAAAAAACCGTCCTTTTGCGACGTGAAATCATCCTCGATCCCCAGGGCGTTAAAAAGGTTGGGTACCACCCGACACCTCCAGCCTTGGTCATCCTCCATGCGATCGATCTCCTTGGGCGTATACTCCTCCCTGCCCTTTTCAAAGGGGCACTGGTTGACATCGTCGGCGTAGCTGACCTCCGAGATGAAACTTTCGGGACGTTTGAGCCGCTTGGGCGCAAATATCACTTCGCAATCGTTCAATTTACAGTATCTAAATTCCGACAAAACCCTCTCCTACACATACCACCGCGTCAGCGACAAAGCGTCAAACTCCACGGTGAAATCCGAATATATGGGGAAAAATTGTACCTTCTGTTCCCTTTTATACAGCTCAAAACCCAGATCCATCTTTCTCTCATCCCCCGCTTTTCGAATCTGCAGCTCTATGGCGCTGTCAAAACAGATTTTACATCCGTTTTCGCTGCACGATCCCTTTTGCAGCCGGAATTCGTGGGGTTCGTGATTCAGGTACACGATCAGCGAATACTCCCTTCCCACATGCTTGAAATCCCCCTCAAACAGCAGGTAAAAAAACTCCCCGTCATAACCGTAGCGCAGCATGGAGACGATATTCTGTTTCGAATCCATGGCCGAGAACTCCTTTTTCAAATCGATCTTGCCCGCGTCGAGCCAGTCAAAGTAGTTGGTGATCCTGCCGTCGATGTTGGGGGTGATGAAGGACTTGGGCTTGCTGTGAAAACTATTGACCGGTTTCTCCCTCAGCACCGGCGTGGCGATCGCCTGGGGCAACTCCTTTTTCATCAGTTTGTAGACATTGACCAGGTGCTTTCGAAATAGAAGATCAAACTCCCCTTTAAGCGTCGTATAGTGATCATCGCCGTACCACCAGAACCAGTCGCTGCCCATGGCGATCATCAACTCCCGTTCGATCTGTTCGCGCACCGTTTCCTCCAGCGTATCTTTATGCTTGAGGTAACTGTCATAGGTCATATCGATCAACTCCCACGCACGGTTTTTCTCCTCGTGGCCGATCCAGATATCGAAATTGCCGTTTATCCAGCTGCCGCTGGCGAGCTTGGTGATTTCGCGCGTATCGACGGCGGGATCGTCATGGATCTCATCCATCGTCACCGTCTCCAGCCAGGGGGTCTGTTGCAACTCTTCATACAGCAGCGAAAAGAACTGCTCGGCGTTTTGGGGATAAAACTCCCACGCGTTCTCCCCGTCTAAAATGACGTTGACCAGCGGATTTTCCTCACTGCTTTCATAAATCTCCCGCAGCGTCGCCATAAAGTGCTTGACCGCCTGTCTGGGTTCCTGGTTGCTAAACTCAAACCCGATCATATCGCTAAGACGCCGGTCGCGGAAACGGATATCGATACCTCCTCGGGGCAGCTGCAGTTCATAGTTGCAATAGAGGTTTTTACGCTTGGAACTGCCCAGGGTTTTAAACAAGATATCCTCGTCGCTGCAGCACCACTTTATACCGTTTTCCTGCAGCAGATGCGCCGTTTTCATACTGACGCTGCCCTCCGAGGGCCAAAACCCCGAAGGAGCTTTGCCAAAGCGGGTTTTAAAATAGTCTACGGCGTCTTGTACCTGCTTTTTCGCAAAGTTTTCAAGCTCATGCTCATACTTTGGCATCGCCGCATCGGCTCTGGCTTCGCGGGCGCTTTGCCGATTTAGAAGAAGCGGTAAAATCGGGTGGTAATAGGGGGTGGTGCTCAACGCTATCTGCCCGCTTTTTGCCATCTGCTTATACAGCGGTACAATCTCTTTGAGAAACTGTGCCAGCGTATCTAAAAGCACCATCTTATCGGCGTGGCTGTACTCCCTGCCCTTGGCGATCATAGAGGCGATAAACTCGCTGTTGCGGCGCAGGTAGTTGCCGCACCACGAAAGCAAAAAAAGCACCTGCGTATCCAGTATTTCCGCGGCGGAAAACTCCCCAAGCCCATCTTCGCTGTTTTGAAACTTGCGAAAGAGTTGGTTATAACGCGGCAGCGGCGTGATCATATGCTTTTCGTTGGCCAGGAAAAGGTAGCGGTTTAACACCTCCACGTCATCGCCCGCCAGGGCGGATACATCCTTGCGCAAAATCTCAAGGAGCATATCGTTTGCGCTGCCGTCGATATACTGCTGCAGCTGGTCAAGGAGCGAAGGCACAAGGTTAAAGGTCGCTTTGAGTTCGGGGTAGCGGCTAAGGTACCAGGGGATTTCGTGGTAATCTTTGATGCCGTGCAAAAACACCCAGGGCATGAGGGTTTTCCCCTCAAGATCGTCGCGGTAATAGGGTTGGTGCATATGCCACAAAAACGAAAGATAAAGCTTCTTATCCACGGCTTACCACTTTTCTATCTTGCTTTTGTAGCTGTAAAAGATTTCGTTGGCGCGACTTTCATCCTTGGCCTGGAGGTAGATATTGAGAAATTCGCTGTGCTGGTCGGGTACCATCAAGATCCACTCATCCTCTTCGACCCAAATCTTTACGCCGTCGTCAAAGGCGGTTTTTTTATCTTTGCCGTCCTCAAGGAATTTACGCATCATCAACCCTTTGCGCTCGCTGGGGCAGGGAATATTTTCCCCTTTAAAACAAAAAACGGGCAGATTTTCCACCACGTCCGAAACTTTCGTATCGTTTTTCAAAAGAAGCTCCAAAATTTTCAAGCTCGCAAAGATCGCGTCATTGTTGAGTCCAAACTCCGTAAAAGCGAAGTGCCCGTCGGTCGTGGCGATAAGATCGTACTCCTCAAGCTGCCTCGCTTTGAGGCTTTCGATCTTGCCCCGCGTGATTTCGAGGTTTTCAAACTCGATATAATCAGGCGCCCAAGCCGGCAGGAAAACCTTTGCTCCCTCTTTGCTTTCATTGAGCAGTGAAAGCACGACCAACAGCGCCGTATAATCATAAACCAACTCCCCCGTATCGGAAACCATCTGCACCTTTTGGCCGTTGGGGTAGATCAAAAAGCCGCAGTTAAGCTGCATCGTTTTGACGATATCGGCGATATTTTTGTGGGAGGATTTGATCAGCGAGGGCAGCTTGGTCAAACGCTTATCGTCCTGGTAGCCGTTGAGCACGATATTTTCGATCTGCAGTTCATTGAGAATCTTGGGATAGATATCGGAGGTGGAACCAAACATGATATCCACCGCCACTTTCATCTCCGAACTTTTAAACAAAGCGCTGTCAAGGCGCTGCTGCAGCACCTCTACGTAACGGTCCTTGACATGGTGCTCCTCATCGATCTCACCGATCTGGGTGTGGTTGACGCGGCGGAAGTTTTCCCGGAAAAAGATCCGCTCTACGTTTTTGGAAAGGTTGGTATCGATCGCCAGCCCCTCACTGGTATAGAAGATGATCTCCGTATCGAGCTGGTTGATCGTGGATTGGCGGAAGTGGATGCCCGCCGCGACCTCTTCATGGTGCGCCAGGGTAAAGCGCATCACGTTTGAGGGGATGTTGCGCAGATCCAGCACGTCGATCCCCGTTGAGAGCATCCCGCTCAAAAACGCCCGCTTAAGCATCCGCGAACTTCTGTGGTAATCGCGGGAGATATACACTTTGGACCCCACGGGCAGGATCGAACCGAACGATTCCGCCAATTTCGTCGCCATTTCGCAGGAGAGTTCCACATTGGTCCGCCCGATCACCTTGCCCGATTCAAAAAGTGAGGATTTGTAGTTTTTGCCCCAGATGATATTGTTGCTGACGATGGAGCCTTCGTTGATACTCTTTTCGGGCCACACGATCACGTCTTTGGTAAAGATCGTCCCCTTGTCCACTTCGCAATACTCGGAGATAATAACGCCGTTTTTGGCTTTGACCTTTTTGGCGATGCGGTTGTTGTTGCAGATGACGGAGTTGTGCAGCGTCACCTTCCCCTCGATCTCTACGTCGTTCCAGATGATGCTTTCTTTGATGCGGCACCCCTCGCCGATCTTGACGTTATCGCCGATGGCCACGTTGCCAAGTTCCACGTCTTTGCCGATGGTGACGTTTTTGCCAAGGACTACAGTACCGCTGCAGCGTACGCTTTCGGGCAGCCCGGTTCCGTCTTCGCGGTAGATAGCGCAGCCGCCCTGCTCGCTTTTTTCGCCCTTCATGGGCAGCACCGTCTCCTCATCAAAGAGATCCTGATACACTTCGCGGTAACTTTGGGGATTGCCCACGTCCCTCCAGTAGCCTTCGACGCTGCATCCCCACAGGGTAACGCCCTCTTTCATCAGCGTGGGAAACAGGTCCTTCGCAAAATCGAAATTCTCTTCGACGGGAATATAGTCAAAAATTTCCGGTTCGAGCAGATAGATGCCGGTGTTGATCGTATCGCTGAACACTTCCCCCCAGCTGGGTTTTTCCAAAAACTTTTCGATCCGCCCCTCCTCGTTGGCGATCACCACGCCAAATTGCAGCGGGTTATCCACGGGGGTAAGCGTAATGGTAAGCTTGGACCGCTTCTGCTTGTGAAACGCCGCAATCTGTTTGAAATCAAAATCGGTCACCAGATCCCCGCTGACGATAATGAAACTTTCATCCATCAACTCCCTGGCAAACCCTACCGCCCCGGCGGTACCGTAGTCGTCGTCGGGTTGGACGTAGGTGATCTTGACCCCCCATCCGCTGCCGTCTCCGAAATATTCCTTGATGATTTCGGGTTTGAAATAAAGCAGCACCGCGATATCGGTAATACCCAGATCATCACGCAGCTTGATGATGATATGCTCCATCATCGGACGGTTGAGTATGGGCAGCATAGGCTTTGGTACCGAGTTGGTCAAAGGTTGAATTCTCGTTCCGAATCCTCCGGCTAATACGATAGCTTTCATGTTACATCCTTATATGGTTGAGTAGTTGTCGATTTTTTTGAAAAATGGTATGCATCTTGCGCAAAATATTTTTAAGCACGTGCAGCGTCTGCATCACATAGGGCCCCTTATTGAGCATGACGCAATCGGCCCGCTGGGAAAAAGCGGCGTCGGTGACCTCCGCGCGGCTTGGCAGATTCTTTTTCATCTTGCCCTCCAGAATCTGCGTCGCGTAGATTACGGGCACATGCGCGGCTTCACACATATCAAAGATCTCCTCTTGAATATAGGGCATATTCTCAAACCCCGCCTCGATAGCCAGGTCCCCCCGCGCGATCATCAAGCCGTATTTCTCCCATTGCAGCAGCTGCTGCAAAATCTCGGGCAACCTCTTTAACGCCATTTTGGTTTCGATCTTTGGCACGATCGCCGTATCCGTCCTGCCTTTGGCACGCAGCATCTCCTGCAGCTTTTGCACATCCGCCGCGCTTTGGACGAAGGAGAGACCGAAGATATCGGCGTATTCCACGGTATATTCGAAATTTTGTTCATCAGCGGGGGTGATGGCACCGATCTCAAGGTCGGTGTTGGGGAAGTTGATCCCCTTCTCCTCTTTGAGTTTCGTGCCGCTTTCCTTGGCCAGAAATACTTCGCACACCAAGCCCAGATCGTTTGAACCCACCACTTTGCAACCGATCTTGCCGTCATCGATATAGATTTCGTCACCCGTTTGCACATATTCAAAGATCTCTTTATTGCTGCAGCCGATCACCGCGTCGTAAAAATACCCCTCATATTCAAAATCGCTCTGTCCCATGATCTGTTCTTTACTGATCAGGATCTCATCGTCTTGGTAGAGGTAGATCTCTTCGGGACTGTGCTGCAGGCGGTAAAGCTCCGTTTTGTAACTATCTTTGTAATCGATAATTTTCAGCGTCGTATCCTCATCCACCGTCACCTTTTTATCGGCAACCATCCATAACTCTTCGCCGCTTGAACGCAGTTTGAAAAGGCGTGTTTTATTTTTGTGGGTATCGTGAACCTCCGCTCCGTCACACTCCATCGCATGGGTATAAAACTCTTCACTCACCACCAGCTGCGCCTGATAGGGACCGCATTCTTGCTTGGAAAACTTTTGCGTCTGCGCCTCCCGGGCACTTTGGGGAAGCAGCCGTACGAGGGTAGGATCCTTTTTCGATCCGATCTTAAAGGGGATAAACACCCGCCGTATCTGCGTCGTTCTGTTTTTCGGCCCCGCAAGGTCTACGTAGATCTTGACGTCGCTGTTTTGCTTCGCGTTTTCCTCTTTGATACGCCGCGCCATCCTTTCCCACGCCCGGGGGTCGTCATGGGCGGTGTTGATCCGCAAAACCGAAGCGTGGTTGGCGATCAGGTTGCCGATGAGCTGCTCATCATCGGCAGCCTCCCCGGGAAGCGTGACCATGATCTTGGTTTTAAAATGCTCCGCATCGCCGTTTTCTCCGCACAGCGCGGCATTTTCCTTGTGCTGCCGCTTGGAGCGGTGAAAGTCGATGGCGTTGATATCGATCTCCTCCTCCACGTATTCACTTTGAAGCAGATGGGAGAGGATGCGTATATTTTTATTGATCGAATTGAGGATATACCCCTGCGACCGCCCCAGCGAAGAGAGGCCGATCTCGGTCAAATCATCCTGCAATCCGCGCAGATCCATAGTACGCAACTTCAAATAATGGTTCAGGTTTTCGATGCTTTTATTGCTGCAATCCCTGTGCGCCATGGAGGCTATAATCTCCCGACGTACCGTGTGCAGCTGCTCTAGGACCCGCTGCAGTTTTTCCTTTTCCATCATGCGCTACCGAAACATCTTCTGCCCCATGGCGATAAGCTGGGGCTTGATTTCATATTTTGAAGAGGTGATATAATCGATGCTTTCAAAGGCGAAGTTTGACTGCCGATACACCACCACCGCATTGGTCTTTTCCTCCCCTATCAACCGATCAACGGCGAAGGTCATAAACTCCGTCGCCATCAAGCGGTCAAAGACCGTGGGGTTGCCGCCCCTTTGGATATGGCCCAGGATCGTCGCGCGGGTTTCGATCCCCACCTCTTTTTCCAGCCATTCCACCAGCTCGGGCGTCAGTTTCGACCCTTCCGCGGCGATGCAGACCACGTAGCGACGGCCGTTTTTAATCTCATGCCGCAGGCGCTCCCCGAGGGTTTGCAAATCATGTTCGGCCTCGGGAATGATGCACACTTCCGCTCCGCACGTGATCGCCGAGACCAGTGCCAGGTAACCGCAGTCCCTGCCCATGGTTTCGATCACGCAACCGCGCTTGAAAGATGCGGAGGTATCCCGCACCTCGTCGGTGGCGCGGCGGATCACGTTCAGTGCCGTATCCACGCCCAGGCAGTACTCGGTACCGAAGATATCGTTATCGATGGTGGAGGGGATCCCTACAAAGGAGGTATCAAACTCCTTTGAAAACCGATCCAGTGCCCGAAAAGAACCGTCTCCGCCCATGACGACGATCCTGTCGATGCCCAGGGCACTCAGGTTTTCATAGGCTTTGGCCCGAAACTCCCGCTCGTAAAACCGCTTGGAGCGTGAAGAGCGGATCATCGTACCGCCTTCGTGCATAATCCCGGCTACGTCCTCATGGGTGGCTTTTTTGATATTGCCGTCAATCAACCCCTCGAGGCCGTCAAAGATCAGATAGGGCTGTTCCCCTTTGTCAAAGCAGTAATCCACGAATTTTTTCACTCCGGGGTTCATCCCCGCACAATCACCGCCTGAACACATTACCGCTATCGCCATAATTCTCCTTCTTTCGGCGCGACTAAAACATTTGCCGCAAAATTTTCTTGCCCGTTTCTACCCCGGGCTGATTGTAGGTGTTGATCTTCATAAGTATACCCATAATCGACGTCAAAAGTTCGTAATAGGTCATCAACGCCCCCATCTGCTCCGCATCGATGCGATCGAGCGTGATCTTGTCGGTGGGCAGGCGCAGCTCATCCAGACTCCGTTTGGTCGCTTCGCACTGGGCATTGATCAGCGTTTGGAAACTTTCGCCGTTGATATAATCCGTCTTTTCCAGATGCTGCAGCCGCAGCTGGGGTACCTGCAGCGGCTGCCCGAAATCCTCGACGGCGATAAAGGTCACCGTTTTATCCTTTGGGCCTTCGACCAGCAGCTGCAAAAAGGAGTGCTGGTCCACCGAACCGGTCAAGCCTACGGGCGTAGGGCCCACGCCCTCTCCCGCCGCATCTATCTTGCCCAGGGATTCCCCCCAGATCTGAATATACCATTTGACGAACTGCTCCAGCTGCGAAGAGTAGGCAAACACGACGTTGGTATGGTAGCGGTGGGCGTTTTGGACGTAAAAATGCGCCTTTTGCAGCAGATGGTGCGACTCCTTGGCAAAGAACAGATCCATCTGTCGCTGTGCCCCGTCTAGCAAAGCCTCCACGTCATACCCCGCAAGGTAGAGGGGAACAATGCCTACGGCACTAAGCACCGAAAAGCGTCCACCGACATTCTTATCGATAAGGAAGGTTCTGATCCCGTATTCCAGGGCAAAATCCTCCAAAACCGATCGCCGGTCGGTTACTGCGATCACCCTGTCGCTGTCCTTGTCAAAATCCAGCTCCAGATGCGTCGCCACCGCTTTGAAGATGGAGATGGTTTCGATAGTCGAACCGGATTTGGAGACGACGATAACCAGGGTATTTTTCTTTTTAAGCGGTTCGAGCTTGCTCCAGATATCCACAGGATCTGAATTTTCAAAAAACACAAGCTCCCTGTTTTGCTTTTGCGTATGGCGCAAAAACCCCTCAACCGCTTTCGTCCCCAGCGTTGAACCGCCGATACCGATCACGGCGATGGTTTTTACCTTTTTAAAGCTTTTGCTGTTGTGCGCATACTCTTTGAGCGTATGTAAAAGATCCCGCTCGTACGGAAGATCGTAATATCCCGTAAGAGCGCTTTTGCGCTCCTGTTCTACCTTGGCATACACCTCATCGATCACTTCGCTATCAAGCGTTTGCTCAAACGCCGCACTTTCAAAAACGGGCATTATCTGTTTCCTACAAATTTCACCATATCGACCAATCTGGAGGTATAGCCCCACTCATTATCGTACCACGCCAGCACCTTGACCAGTTTCCCGCCCGTGACGCTTGTCATGTCGGGGACGAAGGTACTGCTGTAACTGCTACCGATAAAGTCGCTGGAGACGCGTTTGTCGTTATCGATCTCCAGCAACCCCTTAAAGCTCCAGTGGCTGGCTTCCTCCATCGCATCATTGATCTGCTGCGCCGTTACCTCCGTTTTGAGATTGGCCGTCAAATCCACGACGCTGACGTCGGTTGTGGGAACGCGCATGGCGTAACCGTTGAGCTTGCCCTGCAGATGGGGCATCACTTTACCGATAGCTTTTGCCGCTCCGGTCGTGGTAGGGATCATATTTGCCGCTGCTGCCCTGGCGCGTCTGAAATCCTTTTTGTGTTTTACGTCCAAAATATTTTGATCGTTGGTATAGGAGTGGATCGTCGTCATCAATCCGTTTTCGATCCCGAATTTGTCGTCAAGCACTTTACAAACGGGGGCCAGACAGTTGGTGGTGCAGCTGGCGTTGGAGATGATCGCCTCCTCTTTATACGCGTCGGTGTTGATATTGAGCACGTAGGTGGGCGTATCATCTTTCGCCGGTGCACTCATCACCACCTTCTCCACCCCGTCTTTGAGGTGCGCCTGAGAACTTTCGGTGGTCAAAAACTGTCCCGTACACTCGATAACGACCTTGGCGCCGTATTTGCCGAACTCCAGCTTTGCCGGGTCCCTGTCGCTTAAAATTGCTACTTTCTTTCCCTCGATCTCTATGGTCTGTTCATCGATCACTTTCGCATCCACGCCTTTGTGTACCGTATCGTATTTGAGCAGATACACAAGCATCTGGGGCGTACTGGTGGTATTGAGTGCTACCAACTCCACATCGTCTCTGTGTGCTATGATCTTCGCGGCGATTACGCCGATCTTCCCGTACCGTTTATAGCGACCTTCAGTGGCATCATCATCTCCTGGATTCTGTTTTGATTCTTAAGATATTGTAAGATGAAACAGTTACACCATAGTTACAAGGATCAACCATTGTATCAAAAATTACAAAGCAGTTGCAATAGCGATCTGTAATCTTCCTGTCACCTTTTATGTATTATAATATTCCAAAATGCGCACAAACGGGGGTAAATAATGAAAACCACGCTTCTTATGGGTATCCACTGCCATCAACCGGTGGGAAATTTCGACGAAGTTGTGCTCGAAGCCATCGAAAAGTCTTATAAGCCTTTCTTTGAAACCTTGCAATCCTTTCCTAATTTCAAATGTTCAGTTCACTTCAGCGGCTGGCTGCTGGAGTTTATCTACCTGCATAAACCGCACCTGTTCGAACTGATGCAAAAGCTCAGCCCGCAGCTGGAGTTTTTCACCGGAGGGTATTACGAGCCGATCCTCTCCTCCATCCCTTCCAAAGACCGTATCGGCCAGATCCAGAAACTCAGCCGCTTTATCCGCAACCACTTCGGCCAAACCCCCAAAGGGCTCTGGCTTACCGAACGCGTATGGGACAACTCCCTTATCGCCGATCTGAGTAGATGCGGCATCAAATACGTCATCGTCGATGATTACCACTTTATCGCCAGCGGCTACGACGCGACAAAGATGAACGGCTACTACCTCACCGAAAACGGCGGTGAAACCATGGCGCTGTTTCCCATCAGCCGCAAACTGCGCTACGACATCCCCTTTGCCTCCACGGACGAAGTCAATGAAACCCTGCACGGTTTTGCCGCCCCCGAAGGGGAAAACGCCGCGATCATCTTTGACGACGGGGAAAAGTTCGGTATCTGGCCCAAAACCTTTGAGCGGGTTTACGAACAGCAGTGGCTCGAAGAGTTTTTTACCCGCTGCTTGCAAGACCCTGCGATCAGGGTGCAGACTTTTAACGAATACTATAAAAAACAGCGCCCCGTAGACCTGGCCTATATCGCCGATACCTCCTACGTGGAGATGGGGCAGTGGTCGCTTAGTACCCACCACGCCCTGGCTTTCAAAGAGGCGCAAAAGCAGTTGGAAAACGAAGCGATCCTCAAAGGGGGCGTATGGAAAAACTTCCTAAGCAAATACCAGGAGAGCAACTGGATTCAAAAGCGCTTTTTAGAACTTTCCAAAAAGCAAAGCGGAAAGAAAAAGTACCTTGAAGCGCTTTATAAGGCCCAGTGCAACGATGTATTGTGGCACGGGGTTTTCGGCGGCATCTACCTGCCCAACCTCCGCGACAACGCATACCGGTTTTTGATCGAGTGCGAAAACCAGCTTTTCGACAAAGCCGGCTGCGAAAAGATCGATATCGATCTTAACGGATACAAAGAGTATAAACTCCAATCCAAAGAGTTGCTGCTTATCCTCTCGCAAAAGGGCAGCGGACAGATCTATGAACTGGATCTCAAAGACAGGCTGTTTAACCTCCAAAATACGCTGACTCGCTATAAGGAGGCGTATCACGAGCGTATCGAGCGGGTAGCGTGCGACGTGGCGGAGGATGAGGATACGAAGACGATCCACGACAACACCCTGCGGATGAGTGAGGATATCGCGCTGCACTACGATTGGCATTTGAAAAAATCCGCTATCGACCACCTGTGCGACGAGAGTTTGAATCTGGAAAGCTTTGAACAAAACAGTTACGCCGAATTGGGGGATTTTGCCAACCAGCCGTTCCAGGCGCAGGGAAGCGGTAAAGGAAAAGTCGCTTTCAGCCGCGAAGGGGGGATCTACCGATACGATACGCGCTTTATCACAAAGTTGGAAAAAACGTACAAACTCAAAAAAAACAGCCTCGCGTGCAAAACCAAACTCGCCACCGCTTTTGAACAACCCTTGCGCTATATGCAGGAGTGGAACCTGCACTTTCCCAATATCGATTCGATCCGCATCAACGGCAACCGTATCGACGAAGCGATCCATATCTACGGTAACCGGTTGACTGTCGAAGACGGCATTTTGCAAAAACGCTTTGAATTTATTTTTGAACAGCCCACCGATATCTACGCCGCGGCGATGCGCACAATCAGCCAAAGCGAAGCGGGCGTCGACGCGACGGTACAGGGGGTGGCTTTCGGTTTTTGCCGCAGCTTTGAAAAACATACCGAGTTTAATGTGACTTTTACTGTAACTGACCTATAATATTTTCACCAATCCCGCTAAAGGAGCGATTTTGAATCTATTACTGGTCGAAGACAACAGGTCCCTGGCAAAGCTGGTGGCCCAAAAGATCAAATCCAAACTCAATCTGCACATCGATATAGCCTACACCCTGGCCGAGGCCAAAGAGTTGGTCAAACAAAAGGAATATTCGCTCAGCCTGCTTGACCTCAACCTCCCCGACGCCCCCAACGGCGAAGTGGTGGGTTATATCTATTCCAAACAGATTCCCGCGATCGTTTTGACCGCTTCGCTGGATGAGGAGGTGCGCCAAAAGATCCTCAAAAAGGATGTGATCGATTTCGTCACGAAGACGTCGGTCAACGATGTACTCTATATCGTTTCCAAAATCGAGCGCCTGTTGGCAAACCGCCGCCATAAAGTGATGGTCGTGGATGATTCGCAACTGGTACGCAGAAAGCTTTCAAAACTGCTGCGCAACCAGATGTTTCAAGTGATCGAAGCCGACGACGGCGAAGACGCCTTGCGAAAGATCGATCACGATCCCGACGTACGGATGGTGATCACCGATTACAATATGCCCAAAATGGACGGCTTTGACTTGACTTTGCGCCTTCGCGAAACCTACGGCAAAGAGGAGTTGGCCATCATCGCCATCTCTTCGGATGAATCGGAACTGGTCTCTTCAAAGTTTCTCAAATTCGGCGCTACGGACTTTTTGAAAAAACCCTTTAGTACCGAAGAGTTCAACTGCCGCATCAACAACACCATCGAAAACCTGGAAAACATCGAAACGATCCTGCAGATGGCAAATCGCGACTACATGACCGGGGCGTACAACCGCCGCTACTTTTTTGATAAGATGGAACCTTACTACAAAAAGGCGCTGGAGGAGAATAAACATATCGCCATTGCGATGCTCGATATCGACAAGTTCAAATCGATCAACGATACCTACGGCCACAAAGCCGGCGATGAAGCGATCAAAGCCCTGGCTAATCTGCTGATGGATTCCACCAAGGGCAGCGATATGGTCGCACGCTTCGGCGGCGAAGAGTTTTGCGTTTTGCTCAAAGATATCAGCCGGGAAGACGCGTTTAAATTCTTTGAGGAGCTGCGGCTCAAAATCGTGGGAATGGACGTACCCGTCACGGAGAGCGAAAGCGTCAACTTTACCGTCTCCATCGGCGTGGTCACGGCAAAGGAGGATACCCTGGAACAGATGATTAACGAATCCGATCTCAAACTTTACCAAGCCAAAAACGAGGGTCGCAACCGGGTACAGATGGGATGATGCGTTTCCTTCTATTTTGCCTCTGTGCCGCCGCACTTTGGGCACAGCCGCTGGAGCGAAAGATTGCGCAGATGCTGCTGGTGGGCTTCAAAGGAACCCACCTTACCCCTAAGAACCCTATCTACGACGATATCGTCAAACGGGGTATCGGCGGGGTTATTTTGTTTGATTACGATCTGCAAACCAAACGCTACGGCCGCAACATCACCTCCCCACAGCAGTTACGCACCCTGACAAAGCAGCTGCAAAAGCTCAGCGATATCCCGCTGTTTATCGCCGTGGATTACGAAGGCGGCAGGGTTTCACGGCTCAAACCCAAACTGGGCTTTCCCCCCACCCTCTCCCAGGCAAAACTCGGGGCGATGGATAACCTGGCAAAGACAAAAGCGCAAAGCGACCTGATGGCGCGCACGCTGCAGGATGTAGGGATCAATCTCAACTTCGCCCCCGTCGTTGATCTCAATATCAACCCCAAAAACCCCGTGATCGGCGCTTTGGGGCGCAGCTACGGCAAAAACCCAAAAAAAGTCGTACGTCACGCCAGGACCGCCCTACGCAGCTACGAAGCCCACGGTATCATCCCCGTACTCAAGCACTTCCCCGGCCACGGCAGTTCGACCAGGGATTCGCACCTGGGCGTCGTGGACGTCAGTGACACCTACCGTAAAGCCGAACTCTATCCCTACAGGGCGCTGATCGATTCAAACGATACCCGGGCGATCATGGGGGCACACGTTTACAACGCCCGCTTTGACGCGCAGCTGCCCGCCACCTTGTCAAAGCCGACTATCACGGGGCTGCTGCGCACTTCGTTGGGGTTTGAGGGGGTCGTATTCAGCGACGATATCCAGATGGAAGCGATCGGTGAAGAGTATGGGCTTAAAGAGACCCTTTACAACATGATCGATGCGGGTATCGACGTGATCGTCATCGGCAACAACCTGGGAGAGTATGATCCGCAGATAGCAGCAAATGCGATCGGACATATCACCGCACTCATCCGTGAAGGCAGGATCGACAAAGAGCGCATCGACCGCTCCTGGCGGCGCATACGCGCTTTGAAAACCGCTTTGCGCCCCTAACCCGTCGAAACCCTGTTTTTACCCTCTCGCTTGGAGCGATAGAGCAGCTCGTCCACACGGCGGAAAAGCTCATCGGCGTCGTCGTATCCGTGGGCTTGGGTCACGCCGAGACTGATCGTGATCACCTCCTTTTCCAAAAGTGTACCCCTCTCTACGTTCACACGGATCTTTTCGGCTACGTTTTTTGCATCTTCAAGCGTCGTTTCGGGAAGCAGTACCATAAACTCCTCTCCGCCGATACGGAAAAAGCGGTCGCTGGTTCGGATAATATCGCCGATGATGCCGCACAGGCCGATCAGCACTTTGTCCCCGCGGCTGTGTCCGTAGGTGTCGTTGATCTTTTTGAAACTGTCGATATCGAACATAATAAGGGAAAAAGGGGTCCCGTAGCGCTGCAGCAGCGAAAGCTGCTCCGACAAGCGCTCATTGAACGCTTTACGGTTACCGATCTGGGTGAGTTCGTCGGTGAGGGTTTGGCGCACCACCTCCTGCTTGGCCCGGTGCAGCGACGTGATATCTCTCGAAACTCCCAAAATCCCCACTTCCTGCTCCCCCGGACCGTAGTGAAAGGGCGCTTTTTGCGTCTGCAGATACAGCTTTTGCCCGTTGCCGCCCGTGACCCACTCCTTTGTATACTGCAGCTCCAGCGTTTCAAGGATATTGCGATCCATCTTACGGAAACTATCGCCCGCATCGGTACCGAAAATTTCATAATCGCTCTTGCCGATGATCTGGGCTTTGGTTTTCCCCAAAAAGTCGGCAAAGGCTTTGTTGCAATCGATAAAGTGCAGATAGCGGTCTTTGACAAAGATAAAATCCTGCGTAGCGTTGATGACGTCGCTGTGAAATTTGGCGTGGGTCTGGATCGTTTTGAACGCCTTATACAAAGAATCATCCAAAACCTGCATCTCGTGCAGCGCAAAATCGCTGTGGCGCAGGTTTTTCGAAATCACTTTCGTATTGAGGACTCTGATCGGACGGATAAGGTAGTGGTAGAAAAAGGCAAACAGCAGCGCAGCCAGCAGCGTGACGCTGACAAAGGACACCGCCAGCGGTATTTCGATCTGCTGTCTGATATAGTTTTCTATATAGCGGGAGTTCAGCCGGACAAGCACGCCGTACTCCCCCTGTGCATGGGAGGAGAAGGTTTGAAAATTTTGCAAAATCATTTGATCGAAACGCTTGCTGGGTTGCAGATAAAACTTCTCCAGTGCCACCGTATCCAGATCGGCAAGCTTACGGCCGTTGAGCACGCGACCGGAAGAAAAGACCACTTCCCCGTCTCGTACTAAAGCGATGGTCTCAAACATGGGGTACAAGGCGCTTTTGGCGTCGATGAGTTCATACAGCGTATTGTTGCCGCTGCTGTCGACATAGAGAGAAAACTGGTACGACATCACATCCATCGCCGTCTTGACCGCCGATTTGGCCAAAGCCTGCTGCCGCTCGTGGACAAGATTATACATCACGGTGTTAAACAGCAGCATCCCGCCAAAAAGCAGCGTAAACAAAACGATCCAAAACTGTTTGAGCGTAAAGCGTCGTCTTAGCGCAGCCATTGTGTCTTTACCCCTTTTGCGCCAAGCCTTTCCAGCAACTGTTCCTGCGGATTTTGCAGCCAGCGCAGCTGCTCCAAACCGGCTAAAAACGCGTCATATTTTATCCCCTCCAAAAAGGGCTCCACCGTATGGTAAAACTTTTTGGGATTGCGGTCTAACTCTTCGATCGAACGCGCCACGGCGTGCCGCAGAAGCTCCAGACGATCGGGAAACTTTTCGGCGAGTTCGGCGGGCAGAAAAACCGCATCGATGATGAAAAGGGCGTCGTTTTTACTGGTTTCGACGATATGAAAACCCCGCTCGACGAGTTTGGACGCGTAGGGTTCGTAACTGATCACCACCGCTTCATCCTCGTATCTTTTGTTAACGATCTGTCGCTGCGTGACGTTGTGCAGCCGGAACTTTAGCGCTCCCCAATCCCGCATCCCGCGGAAATAACGGTAGAGGGTGTGGTTGATACTCTCATACTCCATATACAGATCAAGCGTTCCCTCCGTGCGTGCGTAGAGACGCTCTTTGGGCAGGGTGGAGAGGATCTTGTCGCCGCCGTAGGAGCGATCCAGTAGCAAAACGGGGACTACCCGCTTTTGCAGTACCTCGTATTCCCGCTGTGTCGCGGCCATACCGTCGACGGCGCTGCGGCGCGTCAACTCCAGGGAGCTTGAAAGGGAGGTCGTAGCTACGATCCGGATCCCCGCATCATCGAGATAGCCTTGCTGCTGGGCATAAAAAAGCGGCATATAGCCCACCCAGCTATTCGCGGCGATTTTGATAGCCGGGGGGGTTTCCCGGGGCAAACAGCCATATAGGCAACTTATCAGTACCACAATGGCTGCAATGATGCTCCAACGTCCCGTTTTTTTCACCTCTTCCGCCCCTTTTCTACTGCTTTAATTTAATTGTAACATCTTCGGATAAGAATCGCTTCGCGCAAGCTTCGCTTTTGCCCGGTGATAGATAGAGTGATACGGGGGGTAACGTTCTAGCGTTTCTGACGCTGAAAAATGAGATACAGAGGGGCGATTAAAAGGTAAGTTTTGCTCTTTATTTATGTTGTGGAATAATTAACAAATCTCATTATGCGGGATTTTGTAGAATCAGTGGCGGACAGGGAGGGATTCGAACCCTCGGTACCCCGTTAGAGGCACGCACCCTTAGCAGGGGTGTGGTTTCAGCCAACTCACCCACCTGTCCGTGTGCTCTTTGTTTGTGTGGGTGGAATTATACACCACCCACCCTTACAAACACCTTAAATAGCGCGTGCCGTGCTATTGGATGTCAAAACTTGCTCCAATAGTTTCTCAAGCCGCTGCGCCAAATCCTTGTTGGTCTTTTTCGCTTCCGCGATTCTTTCTTTCAGTTGTACTACTACGTCTACTTTGTCCATTAACTTCATAATAAACCTCCATAAAAGTATATTCAACGAAGTAAAAGCAAGTAGTGTTCCAACAAGTAAAAAAGAAGTTTAAAGTTTTGATCAAGGTAGCGGGCGGAGGGGAGCTTCTAAGCCCTGTATGCCTTGATATAGACGCGCTTTGGCGCCGGGTAGCCCTCTACGGTTTTGGTAGGATCGTCGGGGTCGAGGAAGTACTCCAGACTTTTGCCGAAGATCCACTCGGTGGCGCGCTGCTCCTCAAAGGTGGTCACCGCCGTTTCCAGCACCTCCACGTTCGCAAAGCCCGCTTTGTAGCACCAGTTTTTCAGCGCCTTTACCGTAGGGATGAAATAGACGTTGCGCATCCGCGAGTAGCGGTCCCTGGGACACAGCGCCATCTCCTCCTCCCCGTCGATCATAAAGGTATCAAGGATCAACTCTCCACCCTTTTCAAGCCCCTGATACAGAGATTTGAGCATCGCCACCGGGTCGCTTCTGTGGTACAGCACGCCCAGGCAAAAAAGCACGTCGAACCTGTGTTCATAGTACTTTACGTGCTCGACGCCCAGCAGTTCAAATACGATATCGGATTTGATGAAGTGGTTGAGGAATTGAAACTGCGTCAAATTGAGCGCGGAAGGGTCAAAGCCCACCAGTTTTTTGGGCTTTTGTTCAAGCATGCGAAACATATAGTAGCCGTTGTTGCAGCCGATATCGCCCACCACCTTATCCGTCAGATCAAAGTGGGGGCTTAAAAGGTTATACTTGATAAAGCTTTGCCACTCGCTGTCGATAAAGACCGAGTTTATTTGAAAAGGCCCCTTGCGCCAGGGCAGCATCGTTTTGGCCGTTTTTTTGATAAGACCGTCGTCCAGGTCGCACTCTATAGCGACGGTATCGCCCAGGCTGACCTTTGCTGCGGTCTCAGGCAGCGCTTTGAGCGCCTCTTGCATGGGAGCGATGTTTTTCCACTCCAGCCACTTTTCGCGCTCCCGGCGCAACGCTTGCAGATCCATCACGCGTTGTACGCCACTTTATAGGTGGGGTCGGCCTCTTCAAACTCGCAGTAGGGCCCCGCTTTTTTCAAGACCGCTTTACAATCCTTTGAAAGGTGGCGCAGCTTGATCTTTTTACCCGCTTCCTCATACTTGCTCGTCAAAGCATCGATCGCTTCGGCGCCGCTGCTGTCCATTACCCGCGCGTCGATAAAGTCGATAATGACGTTTTCGGGGTCATCTTCCACGTCAAAGGTTTCGTTAAAGGAGTCGGTGGAGGCGAAAAAGAGCGGCCCGTCAAGCATATAGACCTTCGTCCCGTCCTCGTCGATATAGCTTTTGGCGTAAATCTTGGCGTGCTGCCACGCAAATACCAGTGCGGAGATGATGATACCCGCGATCACCGCGATGGCCAGGTCAAACAGCACCGTCACCACCGTTACGGTGATCAGGATAAACGCATCGGCTTTTGGCATATACTTCAGGCGGCTTACGCTGGAAAACTCAAAGGTACCGATACTGACCATAAACATGATCCCCACCAGTACGGCAACGGGGATGATGGAGATCAGATCCGAAAGGGCGACCACAAACACCAGCAGCATCACCGCAGCGGTGAAGGAGGAGAGCCGCCCCAGACCGCCGGAGCTGAAGTTGATGATCGATTGCCCGATCATGGCGCACCCCGCCATACCGCCGAAGGAGCCGCTGGCGCAGTTGCCGATCCCCTGGGCGATGCACTCCTTGTTGCCGCTGCCGCGCGTGCCGCTCATCTCATCAAGCACCGAAAGCGTCAGTAAAGACTCGATCAGCCCCACCATCGCTACCAAAAAGGCGTACGGCGCTACAAGCTGCAGCGTTTCCCAGCCGTAGGGAACATCGGGGACTGCGAAGGTGGGCAGCCCGCCGCTGATATCGGCGAGATCCCCCACCGTTTTGGTGTCAAGATTCATATAATACACGACCGAAGTCAAAATAACGATCGCCACAAGCCCCGCGGGCACCGCTTTTGTCAAACGCGGCAAAAAGTAGATGATGAGCATGGTCGCTATCACGATCGCATACATCAGCATCCCCTCCCCGCTAAAGAATTTAAACTGCGAAGAGGCGATCACGATCGCAAGGCCGTTGACAAACCCGAACATCGCCGGTTGGGGCACCAAGCGGATAAATTTCCCCAGCTTGAGTACGCCGATAACGATCTGGATCATCCCCGCCAAAATGGAAGCGATGAGGATATGCTGCAGCACCACCTCCGCCATCTCCGAGGTACTCAATCCCAAGCCGGTGTAGTGTTCGGCGACCTTTTGCCCCAACCCCACAAAGACAACGGCCACGGCACCGGTAGCCCCGCTGATCATCCCCGGACGGCCACCGAGCAAAGAGGTGGCAAGCCCGATGATAAACGCCGCATAAAGCCCCACGAGCGGACTGACCCCCGCGATAAAACTAAAAGCGATCGCTTCGGGAACCAAAGCGACCGCAACCAGCAAGCCGCTCAACGCGTCGTTTTTGATATTTTGCGCCGAATAGTTTTGAAGATTTATCAAATTTTGACCTTTTATAAAGAATACTATAGTAATGTGCACTGTGAAATTGGGGGCGATTTTACTGAAAATTCACTTTGGTTTTTATTAATTTTTGATACAATTACGCTTTGCAATAAACCGATGTGAGGAAGTGCTACATGCTGAAAAAGAAAACAAAAAACAAGATGATCAGTTTGCGAATCCAGGAGGATCTGCTCAAGGATTTCGACTACTTTGTCAAGCAGCGCTACGCACTTTCACGGAACGAAGCGATCGAACAACTCATCAAACACTTCAACGACAAGGAAAAACGCAAAAAAAACGCCGACACCAGCAGTTCACGGCTCTTTTAAGCCGGAACCTCTCCTAGTTCCACCATCTTTTTGTAGGTTTCATCCTTTTTCAAAAGCCCCGCTTCATACAAAAACTGCGAAGGCTTGAATGTCAACTCTTTTATGGCGTCATTTTTGGCAAAGGACAGATGCAAGATATCCTTTGCCCGTGTCACCGCTACGTAAAACAGCCGCCGCTCCTCATCCAGCGAACCGGTCTTTTGGATCAGCTTTCTGTTGGGAAAGCGTCCATCCATGAGATCGACTAAGAACACCTCCTTAAACTCCAACCCCTTGCTGGCATGGACGGTGAGCAGGTTGACCCCTTCGCCCTCACTCAGCTCCCCGCCGCCCAGGACCATGGCGTTGACGAACTTATCGAGGCTGTCGTAGTGCTTGGCCAGATCCAAAAGCAAAATCGCCTTTCGCCGGATACGATCCAAAGCCTCCTCCTTTTTACGCTCATCAACCTGCCCGTTTTTGAGCATCGCCCGGCGCTTGGCGATATCGTCGAAGATGGTCGTAAAGAGTTTGGAGTGGATCATCGTATCGAGGATGGTGCGGGGGCGCTTAAGATGGCCCATCTTTTTAACCAGCAGGTAAAACTCCTGGATAAAGTGCACCGATTCGGTACTGACTTTGGGGTGCTTTAAAATGGGGTGGGAAAGCATCTTCTCATCCAGCCCCATCTTGGCGTATTTGGTCACCGAGCCAAAGCCGATCTCATCCTCAAAAAGCGCCAGCTGCATGTTTTTGATCCGCTTGCGCTTTGGCAGGGTTTTGGTCTCGGGGTCTAAAAGCCCCTTTTTAAAATAGCCGTTGCCAAAGTGTACGAAACTTTCAAACAGCTCCTTGGCCGTCGCCCCGCCCACGCCTTTGGCATACTCGAAAACGTGGATAAAGCTCATCATATCCTTGGGATTTGTCATCAGCGCCAAAAAGTTCAGCAGCACCTTGATCTCTTTGGATTCAAAAAAGCTCACCCCGCCCTTTCTCCGGCAGCTGATCCCCAGCTCCCTGAGGCTGGCCTCGATACCGTCGGCACTGGCGTTGTTGCGAAAAATCACCGCCATCTGATCCTGGGGCGTGGTGCTGTGTTTGATCTTGTGCGCGATCGCCTGGTACTGTTTGAACAGCTCCTCATACACCAGCAGCTTAGGCGGCTGTGCCGCGCCGCTTCGCACCACTTCGAGCTGCTTGGGGTAGATGCGTTCATTGTGCGAAATCACGTCATTGGCCAAAGAGAGGATAAACTTTGTCGAGCGGTAATTTTTGCGCAGGCTGTGCACCGTGGCGTTGTCGTAGCGCGCGGCGAAGGAGGCGATATTGTTGATATTGGCCCCGTTAAAGGCGTAGATGCTTTGGTCAAAATCCCCCACGCAAAACAGCGATGGCGGCTTGATCTCGTGGATCAGGCTCTCCTGCAGCGTATTGGTATCTTGGTACTCATCAACCAGCACCTCCTTAAAGGGCAGCTCGTTTTCGCGCACCCACGCTTTCATCTTGATCAAAAGATCGTTAAAGGTCACAAACCCAAACTCATCCTTGGTCTGCTCATACTCCTCAAACATATCCATATAGATATCGATCAGCGGTTCATGCTCCTCATAACGCCCCAGAAACCAGTCGTCAAAACTTTTTAGCGAACTGTTTTGATACAGGGAGTATATATCAAAAAGAAAACTGGAGGAAAAGGGTTGTACATTTGCGCCGAAGCGCGTAAAGTTTCGTTTTTCATATATACTGCGAAAAAGGGTTTTGAGTTCGCTGGGCTGCTTGAGTACGACGGGGTAGTTTTTTTTCAGCCATCGGTAACTGACCGCGTGGAAGGTCCCCGCTTCGATCTGCTTGACCTGCTCCATATCAAAGAATTTTCCAAGGCGCTGCACCATCTCCGCGGCGGCTTTATTGGTAAAGGTCAACAGTAAAACCTCTTCGGGTTTGATCCCCTGTTTTAAAAGGTGTCCTATACGTCCGACGATGGTTGAAGTTTTGCCCGTTCCGGCTGAAGCGATGATGAGATTGTGTCCCATGGGGGCAGTGGCAGCGGCGAGCTGCTCACTGTTGAGATTTTGTAGCGGCATTAAGCGTGGCCGATGATGTAATACGTCTCTTTTCCGGCTACCTTTTCCACTTCCACTTTATACTTTGCAGCCCAGGCTTGAACCTTTTGATGGAACTCTTCAAGGATCTCTTTGGAATCGTTCTCGTCACATTTGATCTTGAGTTTATCAACCGAATTGGAAAGGGCGATATATCCCTTTACGTGTTTTAAAAAATCGTTGAGGCTAAAAAGGTGCTGTCCGAACTTCTCAAAGCCCTCGGTGTTTTCAATCACCCGCTGCATCTGTTCCTGTTCATGGCTGCTGTCGCCCATTCCCAACTGTTTTACCAAAACTTCCGGTGTTAAATCTAAGTGCATCTGTATCCTTTGTATCTTTATTATTTTTTCAAATAGTTACGCAATTGTAACAAAATTAGACTTATTCAAAAGGGTATTTAAGATAAAATTTATCCCAAATGTATTATACTGCTTTTGCAACAAATCACAACAAAGGAATCAACATGCCAAAAATCAATAGATATGTAGACATCGACACCGTAGAGAAGGAAGCGAAAAAAGATTTTATCGACAGACACTCTCCCTTTATCCACTGTGAAGGACAAGCCAAAGCGGGCGAACCTTTTGCCGTAACGATCAAGATGGGCGACGAGTATACGCACCCGGACGATTTTGACCACTATATCAAAAGTATCACGCTTTTCAACGGGGAAACGGAGCTGACCAAAGCGGAGTTTGCAGCCGGCGCACTCGGAAACGAAAAGGGACACCAAACGGTTACGTTTAACATCGTTCCAACGGGTAAAAAACTCAAACTCATCGCACACGCATACTGTACAAAGCACGGCATCTGGGAAAGCGATCCCGTAGAGGTAGCGGTAGCGTAACACACTTTACTTTTTTACTTTCGTAAACACTTCAAATTTTTTACGGGTGCGGGGATTTTCCTCCCGCATCTCCACCCCCATATTAAGAAAATCTTTTGTAAGACTTGGATATACTACACCCTATGAAAAACATTAAAAATCTATTGCAGTTAAAGCGCCTGTATCAGCTGAAAAACATGGGGTACAACTATACCGATATGATCAATATCGACACCGACCAACCCGAATCGCCCACCCTGTCGTCCAATATGGATGAACTGCGCAAAACCGTACTGCAATGCCACTTTTGCCAACTGTCCAAAACCCGCAACAACGTGGTTTTTGGAGAGGGTAGCGAAGATGCGAAAGTGGTTTTTGTCGGCGAAGGCCCGGGCGCTACCGAAGACGCGACGGGACGCCCTTTCGTGGGACGTGCGGGAGCGCTGCTGACAAAGATGATTGAAAATGTTTTGGAGATCAAGCGCCGGGAGGTATTCATCGCCAACGTCGTCAAATGCCGCCCGCCCAACAACCGGGTACCGACCTTTGATGAAGTGATGAAGTGCAAACCCTACCTGGACAAGCAGCTTGAAATTATCGCCCCCCGGCTGGTCGTCGCTTTGGGCGCGACGGCGTTTACCCATTTAACGGGAGAGAAAAGCTCTATTAGCAAAGTACGAGGAGAACTCTTTGAGATGAAAAACTATAAACTGATCCCCACCTTCCACCCCAGCTACCTGCTGCGCAACCCCTCGGCGAAAAAAGAAGCCTACGCCGACTTGTTAAAGATAAAGAGCTTTTTATGAGAATCCTTTTACTCCTTACGCTGGCCGCCGGGCTGTTTGCCAAGAGTTTCCTTATCTCCAATATCCCCCTGCCCTCGGTCAGTTTAGTCAACCTTGAACTCGAACCGCTTGAGCAAAGCCAGATCGATGAACTGTATGAACAGGGCTATATCCTCACCGTTTTGGCACAAAATAATCTCAACAAAGAGTTGCTGCGCGAAATTGCGATCTATAAAAAGACGCTCAATATCAAAGAAGCGATCCAGCTGGATCTGTATGAGGTAGCCTTTTTCATGCCCCAAAAAGCGATCGGCCGCTACGCGACGACGACGGTCAACAGCGCCATCTCCACGCTGCTGATCAACAATAAGGATTTTTCGTTGAAAGTCTACGATACCAACGAGTTTGAAAAAAATCTCGCCGCGATCGAGAACGGCAGTTACGACGTGGTCATCGCCCCGCTGACCAGCGAACTGGCGCAGCGGCTGTGCGACCGGGGCGTCGATTCACGCTTTTTCATCCCCACCGTACACCAAAAGAGCGTCGTATGCGACGACAAGGATATCTATTTCGGCGCCATCGATTACGAGCAGCAGATCAAATCCTTTCTCCATGACGCCAACTCGTCGGTAACGCTGGTTTCCAACAGTTCCAAAATCACCAAGCGCCTCGACAAACTGGTCAAGGAGCACTTCCCCGTCAAAGAGCACCTGGTGCTGACCCAGACCCGCAACCTCAAACGCCAGCTGCAGCGGATGAAGGAGCAGCTGCACGAACAGGAGGTATTTATCAATCTGCCGCTGGTCAAGGCCACGCTGTTTTTAAGCCAGCTGCGGCTTTACGAAATCGAACCGGCGAAGATATATACCACGCAGATTCTGTATAATCCCCTGATTTTAAAACTCACCCAGTATGAGGATAGAAAAAACATGGTGATCGCAAACTCCATCGAAAAGTTCAGCGATACCTTTTACAACAACACAAAGCTGCTCAAAAGCGACGTGCGCTACGACTGGATCGATTTTGCCACGGCATACGGTTTGAATATGATCATCAAGGATATGCTCACGCAAAACCAGATTACGTATGACGTGACGCACACCAAAGCCCTACGCAGAAATTTTCGGATAAAGGATTAGATTTGAATAGTCATATCTTTACCCATATACAATCTTTACCGCCGCTCAATGAAACCGCAAAAAAACTGCAGCAGATTTCAAGCAGTGAACACTTCGAACCCGAAAGTATCGCCAAGGTGATCGAGAAGGATCCTATGGTTTTGGCCGAACTGCTCAAAACCCTCAACTCCGCCGCTTTCAGCTTCAAACAGGACATCAAATCGGTCAAGCAGGCGGTGATGATGCTGGGCTTTAAACCTTTGAAAAATCTCGTGACGCAAATTACCGCGAGAAAAGCGCTGGATACGGACCTGGAACCCTACGGGATCACGACGAAGAAGTTTTCCGAAGCGACGGTTTTGCAATCACAGCTGGTTAAAAAGTGGCACCCCGGCGAAGAGGATGCGGACCTGCTGCAACTCAGCGCCCTGCTCCAGGAGATCGGGATGTTTCTCATCGCCAACGAAGTGATCAAAAACAATGAAACGTCGCAATTTCTCTCCGATCTGGACATGAGCTACGATCTGGAGCGTACGGAGAAAGATTATACCGGTACGACCGCGGCGCTGGTGAGTGCGAAAATACTGGAACACTGGGAGTTTGACGAAACCTTGGTCAACCTGCTTGAAGAAAGCGCCAGCCCCGGCAGCAACGCCAGCTGGATCTTGAAAATTTCCCGTGTTGCGATCTCTCCGCGATTTCCGCTGACCGAGCGCAGCATCAATAAAGCGGTCAACCTCGCCGAAAAGCTCAACCTCGATCCCGAAGCGCTGCGTGAAGCGCTGGAAAGCCTGCAATGAAAACGTTAACCATTATCGATACCTTCGGCTTTCTTTTTCGCAGCTTCTACGCCCTGCCGCCGCTTAAAAACAGTGAGGGTTTTCCCACGGGTCTGCTGACGGGCTTTGCGAATTTTATCAGCAACATATACAAAGAACACTCCACCGATTATCTGGTGTTTGCCCTGGATTGCAAAGGCAAAAGCTTTCGAAACGAGATAGATGAAAACTACAAAGCCCACCGCCCCGACGTCCCCGAGGACCTGCTCAAACAGCTCGCCGTAGCGATTGAGTGGATCGATAAGATGGGCTTTGCCACGCTGGTCAAGGAGGGCTACGAAGCCGACGATATCGTCGCGACCGTAGCCAAAGAGGCCAAAGAGGCCAAAGAGAAGGGGTATGAGGTCCGTATCGTTTCCCACGACAAGGATCTTTACCAACTCATCGACGAGGGCATCACCATGTATGATCCCATCAAAAAGCGCGACATCGACAAGCAAGCCTGTATCGACAAGTTCGGCGTCACGCCGGAGCAGTTTATCGATTATCAGGCGATGGTGGGAGACAGCGCCGACAACGTCCCGGGCGTCAAAGGCGTGGGCGCCAAAACCGCGCAAAAACTTATCGAACAGTTCGGTTCTTTGGAAAAGATTTATGAAAATATCGATCTTGCGGGAACCAAGCGGGTCAAAAATCTTTTGCTTGAGGGCAGGGAGAGCGCAAAGATTTCCAAGGAGTTGGTGACGCTGAAAAAAGACGTGCCCGTCGAGGTGGACGTGGAGCAATTCGCCCTCGTACCCACGCCGCTGCAGCGCATCGAAGATGAGTTGCAAAAGTATGATCTCAAGCAGGTGCTTACGCGTATCAACGGAAACGGAAACGGCTCGGATAAACCAAAGCTCGAATTTGACGCGGTGCTGCTTGATACCAAAGAGAAACTCTTTGACGTCACCAAAAAGCTCACCCCCTCCACCGTCGTAGCCTTTGATACCGAAACCACCGACCTGGATACCAAGGGCGCTCAACTGGTAGGCTTTAGCTTCTGTTTTGAGCAAAAGCGCTCCTACTACGTCCCCGTCGCCCACACTTATCTGGGCGTGGGGCAGCAGGTGGCCTTAGAGGACGCCCTTGAGGGAATCAGGCAGATTTTTGAAGCGAAGCTCGTGGGGCAAAACCTCAAATACGATCTGGAGGTACTGCTTAAATACGAGTTGCGGCACAAGGGGATACACGCCGATACGATGGTACTTTCCTGGCTGCAAAACCCGGGGCTCAAACATGGGCTCGACGCCCAGGCCAAACGCTGGTTCGATTATACGATGATGCCCTTTAAATCGCTGGTAAAAAAGGGGGAAACCTTCGCAAACGTGGAGATGGGCAAAGCGTGCTTTTACGGCGCGGAGGATTCGTGGATGACCTATCTGCTGTTTCAAAAGTACCAAAACCTCCTGCCCAAAAAGTTTTTCGATATCGCCAAAGAGGTGGAAAACCCCTTCATCGACGTGCTTATCAGTATGGAGCAGCTGGGGATCAAGGTGGATCTGAAGCGCCTGGACGAACTGGAGAAGTTCACCGGCGAAACCCTGGCCAAACTCACCGCCGAGATTTACGAACTCACCGGCAGCGAATTCAATATCAAATCCACCCAGCAGCTGGGCAGCATCCTGTTTGAAAAGCTGGGGCTTAAGGGCGCTAAAAAGACTAAAACGGGCTTTAGTACCAATGAACAGGTGCTACAGGGCCTCCTTGACGAGCACCCCGTCATCGAAAAGCTTTTGGAATACCGTGAAATTCAAAAGATCGAATCCACCTACGTCAAACCCCTCAAGCGCTACGCCAAAGACAGCCGGGTTTATACGCACTTTTTGCACACTGGTACGGCAACGGGGCGGTTAAGTTCGCAAAACCCGAACCTGCAAAACATCCCCACCAGAAGCAGCGTGGGACGGCGCGTAAGAGAGTGCTTCGTCGCCAAAGAGGGCTACACTCTCCTTGGCATCGACTACTCCCAGATCGAACTGCGGCTTTTGGCGCACTTCAGCGGCGATAAGGCGCTGGTAGAAGCGTTTAACAACGACGAGGATATCCATATGGCCACGGCGACCAAGCTTTTCGGTGAAGAAGCCAAGCAGAAGCGAAACTTCGCCAAAAGCATCAACTTCGGTCTTATCTACGGGATGGGCAGCCGCAAACTCTCCCAGGAGCTGGGCATTACCACCAAAGAGGCCAAAACGATCATCGAGGATTACTTCGCGGCTTTTTCCAGCGTCAAAGGCTACCTGGAATCGATTGAGGAGCAGGCTAAACGCGACGGCTTTGTGGAGACGCTGATCGGGCGCAAGCGCTTTTTTGACTTTGAAAGTGCCAACGCCATGATGCAAAACGCCTATCTGCGCGAATCGGTCAACACCGTTTTTCAAGGCAGCGCGGCGGATCTGATCAAGCTCTCCATGAATAGCATCTATGAACAGATCAAAAACGACGAGGATGCGGATATGCTGCTGCAAATCCACGATGAGTTGATCTTTGAGGTCAGAGAAGGCAAAGAGGAGCACTACGGCAACCTCTTCCAAAAAACGATGGAGGAGATCAAAAAGCTTAAAGTGCCTTTGAAAACCTCCCTTGCCGTAGCGCAAAGCTGGGGGGAGCTCAAATAATGAGACTGACTCTTTTTGCCCTGGGGATCATCCTGTTTTTCAGCGGATGCGATCTGGACAAAAAGCGTGCGGCGCTGCTGCAGCAAAAACAGCAAGCGGCGCAGGAAAACAAAGAGGACAACAGCTCCGCAAAACAGCTGCAGCGTGAAATCGCCCTGGCAGAGGTACAAAACAGGGGAAAAATCGAACTTGAAAAGCTCAAAGCCCAAAACAGTTTCGAACTCAAAAAGCTCGAACTTGAAGCCAAGAATCAGGAGCTTGAAACCCAAAAGCAGATCGCGGAAGCCAACAACGAAGCCGCTGCGGTGGTGGAGGAGAAGAGGTTGGAGTTTAACAAGCTCGCTCTTATCGTCATCGCAGCGGTCATCTTTGTGGTCATGCTTATCATCTACCTCATCACCAAACGCAACCGCGAAGCCAAACTCAAACTCCAAGAGGAGGAGCTCAAAGCCAAGCAGCGTATGCAGCAAGAACAGATGTACAACGAGCGCGTCAACAAGCTCATCGACCTGGCGGCAAACAAGGACACCGAAGCTTCCATCAAAAAAGATGTGATCAATATGCTCAAAAACGATAGAAATTTCAAGGAAATAGAATTCAAAGATGACTGAACGAACAAAAAAAATCAAAGATCTTTTTTTACGCCACTACCCCCACAGCGTGACGGAGCTTAACTACAACAACCTTTACGAACTGGTCGTTGCGGTGATGCTTTCGGCCCAGTGTACCGACAAGCGCGTCAACATCCTCTCCCCCGCCCTGTTTGCGAAGTATCCCGACACCAAAACCCTGGCAAAAGCGCAGCTTGAAGATGTGAAGGAGTTGATTAAAACCTGCTCCTTTTTCAACAACAAAGCCAAAAACCTCTTGGGCTTTGCCAAGATGGTCGAGGAGGTGTACGGCGGCGAGATTCCCCTGGAACAAAAAAAGCTGGTCAAACTCCCCGGCGTGGGGCAAAAAACCGCAAACGTGGTACTGATCGAATACTGCGGGGAAAACCTCATGGCCGTGGATACGCACGTTTTTCGCGTTTCCCACCGTTTGGGGCTGAGCTACGCGAAAAACGTCAAAGATACCGAAAAGGAGCTGGTGCGCAAGTTTGAGTGCGATCTGTCGCGGCTGCACCAGGCGATGGTTCTTTTTGGCCGCTATATCTGTACGGCGAAAAACCCCGATTGCGAAGGCAAATGCTTTTTGCAGGAGTTTTGCAGAAGCAAAAAAAGTTATAAAGCGTAGCGGCTTTTATACAGCAGTACAAAAGCCAAAAGCGCTCCCAGATGCCCCAGTGCCATATCCTTTTGCGCATCCCATTGATCCCCCTGGGCTCCTAAAAAGCTGATCCCCAGCTCAGGATTAAAAACCTCCGCCGCACCCCACTCTACGATCTCGTAGGCTCCGCCCATACTAAAAAGAAGCAGCAGCGTCACCGCCATCGCCGACCTGCCCCCGGGCAGGTAGCGGCGTAGTACCTCCATCCAGGGCAGAAAAAGCAGAAAACCGAAACTAAAATGCACAATGCGGTCGTAATGGTTGCGTTCCCATCCGAAAAACGCCGTAATCCCGTCAAAAAGTTCCATCTTCGCATAGGTGTAGTGGGCGCCCACGGCGTGCAGGGTAAAAAAGAGAAAAAGGCACAGCGCCGCAAGTTTGGAAAATCCGATGCGCTTTTCAAAATACAGGATCAAAGGCAAAGAGAGAAATACGAGCACGTTTTCCAGCAGCCAATCGCCGAAATAGTTCGGATCGATCGCCAAAACGGCCCATATGATCAGATAGATCCCCATTAGCGCTTTTTTGAACTCCATGGGATATGATAGCACATCTTTTCTGAATCGGTATAAACCAACCTTCATCAAAGAAAAGATAAAATATCATAAGAAACTCAACCAATTTTATTTTACGAAACCGGGATATCTATGCTACTACAAAACAAAAATATTCTTATCGGCGTCACCGGCAGTATAGCCGCGTACAAAGCGTGCGAACTGGTGCGCCTTCTTGTTAAAAACGGCGCACGGGTGCGCGTGGTCATGACGCCCGCGGCGCAGCGTTTCGTCTCGCCGCTTACCTTTGAAGCGCTAAGCCGCAACAAAGTCCTGACCGAAGAGAGTGAGGATTGGAGCGGTGAACTCAACCACATCGATACGGCCAAATGGTGCGACCTGTTCCTTATCGCCCCGGCGACGGCCAATACGATCAACAAACTCTCCAAAGGGATCGCGGACAATCTGCTGTGCCAAACCTATCTGGCCCACAGGGGCCCCGCTATCGTCGCTCCCGCGGCAAATACGGCGATGATGGAAGATGCCAATACCGTGGCGGGTTTGAAGATGCTCAAAGTCAACGAAGCGATCATCGTCGAACCCCAAAACAAACAGCTCGCCTGCGGCGACACGGGCAGCGGCGCCCTGGCGGAACCGATAGAAATTTTCCACGCCTGCGTGCGCGCGCTGCACACCGAAGAGTTTTACAAAGATAGAAAAGTGATCGTCACCTCCGGCGGCAGTATCGAAAAGATCGACGACGTGCGCTACCTCTCCAACTTTTCCAGCGGCAAGATGGGGGCGGCGCTGGCGACATGGCTGTACTACAAAGGTGCGGACGTATTTTATCTCAGCTTTGCCCAGAACACACTGCCCGCAGGCATCGCGACGCTGCATGTGGAAAGTGCCAAAGAGATGCAAAGCTACCTCGTCGATGCGATCCGCGTGGCAAAAAAGGGCAAGCTTTCCCAAGTCACCATGAAAAGCGGTCCCCAGACGCTGATCCAAAAAAAGCCCCTACTCTTTATGGCCGCGGCGGTGGCGGATTTCACCCCCCGGTTTCCCCAGGAGGGCAAGCTCAAAAAAGCGACTCTGGGCAAGCAGTGGCAGCTGGAATTAACACAGACGGAGGATATTTTACAAAGCGTTGACACCGAAGGCTTGGACGTGATCGGGTTTAAAGCGGAGATGGACGCCGCAAATGCGGAGCAAAATGCCAAGGCGATGCTGGAGCAAAAGGGGGTACAGGCGGTGTGTCTAAACGTGCTTAAAAACAGCGACAGTTTCGGCACGGATGATAACGCCGTGACGTTTATCACGCCAAAAGGCGCCACCGATCTGGGACACAAAAGCAAAGGGGAACTGGCCCAAACGATCCTGGAGCACGTCAAAACGCTATGATCCCGTTTATCAACCAGCTTACCGCTTTGGACACTTTGGGGCAGCACTTTAACAAAGCCGATATCCAGGTCAACTCCTCCCTGGCGATAGAGATCAAAGTGATCAAAAAGCTCTTTGCCAACCGCTACGAGCTGGAAGTGGGAAAACAGAAAGTGGAAACCAAAAGCTTTCTGCCGCTGGAAATAGGGCAGAAATACTGGGCGCAGATGAAAAACAACAAAGGGGTGATCAACCTGCAGAACCTGTTGAAAAAACCCGCGTATTTGCAGAAGGAACCGCCGCTTGTGTTTAAAAATTTTCAATTTGAAGTGCTGCAGAATATGAACATTTTTAAACAGAAGCTGGTCGAAGCGCTGGCAACGACCAAAAGCGAAAAGGAGTTTAAATTTATCGCCGATATGCTTTTGGGGCTGCACGAGGGGATCGTCAGCGTTCCCTTTGAGTACCGGGACCGCTACGCCCTCTTTCAATACCGCAATAAAAACAAGATGAGCATTTCCAAAAACAAGATGGAGTTTTACGCCGAGTTTGTCAATCTCGGGCCCATCAGCGGAGAGGTGATGACCAATGAACACTTTAAGGAGCTGCATTTGAAAGCCCATTTCAGCAACACGGCGGGCTATCTGAAACACCGGCGCGAAGAGCTCAACTTCGACGTGGTTACGATCAAACAGGCCGAGGTGCAGCCGCTGCACAACCTGAATAACTCCCTGCTGGATATGAAAGGATAGTTTGGTGGAACTCAAAAACGTAGCGATCATCATGGACGGGAACGGGCGCTGGGCACAGTATAAGGGGCTAAACCGTACCAAAGGGCATGAACAGGGTGCCGAAGTGGTCCGAGAGATCACCACCTACTGCGCACGCCACGCACAGATAAAAAACCTGATCCTTTACGCCTTTAGTACCGAAAATTGGAAACGCCCCAAGTATGAAGTGGATTTTTTGCTCAAAATGCTTGATCGTCACCTGCGGCAGGAGGAACCCCTCTATCTGAAAAACAGGATCCGCTTTGATACCGTCGGGGATTTAAGCCGCTTTCCCCAAAAACTGCAGCAAACGATCCGGGAGTTAAAAGACAAAACCGCGGCTTTTCAAGACTTTACCCAGATCCTGGCACTGAACTACGGGGCCCAGGATGAGATCACCCGCGCCGCGGTACAGCTTCGGGACCGCCGGATCACCCCCGAAGCTATCGCCAAACATCTGGATTTTAGCGAACCGGTGGATCTGCTTATCCGCACCGGCGGGGAGAAGCGCATCTCCAACTTTTTGCTCTGGCAGCTTTCCTATGCGGAACTGTTTTTTATCGACGATTTCTGGCCCGATTTTACCGTTGCGCAGTTTGAGTCGATCATAGAGGCGTTTTATGAGCGGGAACGACGATTTGGAGGATTGGTATAGTGGAACTACTTTTTATTTTGGTCACGGGACTTGCCGTCGGTTCTTTTTTGAATGTGCTTATCTACCGCATTCCCCTGGAGGAAAATATCGCTTTCCCCGCTTCCCACTGCCCCAAGTGCGAACACAAGCTCGCCTGGTGGCACAATATCCCCCTCGTTTCGTGGGTGACTCTTAAGGGCAAGTGCGCTTTTTGCAAAACCCCCATCTCGGTACAGTATCCGCTGGTGGAGCTGATCACGGGCGGCCTGTTTGCGGTGCTGTATTATAAGCTGGGTTTTGGGCTGGAGTTTATCTCCGCGGCGATCGTGTTTTCTTTGCTGCTGGCACTGAGTATGATCGATTTTAAATACTTCGCCGTCCCCGACAGCCTCAACCTCGCCGCCATCGCCGTAGCGGTCGTTCAGCCCGAGTTTGTAGAGGCGTTTCAAAACGCATTGCTGCTTGCGGGCGGGTTTGCCCTGCTGCGCTTTTACCTGAGCTACTTTCTCAAAAAGGAGGCGATGGGCGAAGGCGATATCATGATCGCGGCGACCATGGGGGCGATGCTGGGACTTCCCGGGGCACTCTACGCGATCTTTCTCTCCGCGCTTTTGGCGATGCTCCCTTCGCTGCTTGCCAGGGACAACAAGGTTCCCTTTGTCCCCTTTCTGGCACTGGCGACGCTGATCGTCTACCTCTTTGAAGATTTTTTCGCACAATTGGGAGCGCTGCTGTATGCTTAAAGGGTATTTTTCAAAAAGTTTCACAAACAGTTTTCTGACCATCTACATTCCGCTGTTTGCCATCGCGTCGCTGATTTTGTTTATCTCCATGGCTTCGATCACCTCCTATATCGAAGTCAACCTCGCGGAGATGCTGTTGATCTTTAGCTACTCCCTGCCCGAAATCCTCTTTTATACCCTCCCCGTGGCTTTCGTCATCGCTTCGGCCGTCACGCTCAACCGGCTTTCGCACGATTATGAACTGATCGTTCTCTTTTCTGCGGGGATCTCTCCCTTTTTCGTCATCCGGCGCCTGCTGTTTATCGCCGTGGCCATGACACTGCTGCTGCTTGCGGTATCTTTGCTGCTGATCCCCCAGACCAAACAGATGTATAGCGCGTTTAAAAACCATAAAGTCGCCAATGCCAAGCTCAATATCAAACCCAGCGAACTGGGACAGAAGTTCGGCAACTTTTTCGTCTACGTGGCAAGCGAGGATAAAAACGGCATCTTTGAAGATGTGGTGGTGTTTAAAAAGGATAAGACGCAAGAGCAGATATTTTTAGCCGACAACGGTGTCGTCAACGACCGGGGAGAGGATATGTCCTTTCGCCTTATCAACGGTGAGGGTTATACCTACGATGAGCAATCGATCCAAAAGATCGTTTACCGTGACATGGTGCTGCACCAAGCTTCCATAGCCGAGGATTTCGAATTTCAAAATATTTCGGAATACTGGCTGGAGGGGCTTTCAAACCGGGATAAAAAGGAGGATTTCAAACGCTATATCTTCATCAGTCTCATGCCCCTGGCGACGCTGCTGCTCGTATCCGCCTTTTCCATCATCCACCCCCGCTACCAAAAAAGCCGCCTCTTTCTCACCTCCTTGCTGACGATCGTAGGATACCTTGTCCTCTTTGACGCCGTCGCCAAACAAGGCGGCATCGCCGCCGCTGCAGTTGCGTTTATCGCCGTGATCGCTTTGGGGCTTTACTTTTTCAAACGCAACGTTTTACGGCACTACTGATGCGGGTAAAAGCGGTGATCGCCTATGATGGCTCCAACTTCAAAGGCTTTCAAAAGCAGACAAAGCATAATCAAACCGTCGCCAACACCATCGAAGCGCTGCTGCGCAGCCTCAATATCCACACCAAGCTGGTCGCCAGCGGGCGCACCGACGGGGGCGTGCACGCTTCCTGGCAAGTGGTACATTTTGAACTGCCCGACTTTTGGAGTGACCTTCACAAACTTAAAGCTATACTCAACGCCAAACTCTTTGACCGGGGGATCGCTTTTAAACGGCTGCAGCGGGTATCAAGGGATTTTCACGCCCGCTTCGGCGCAAAGAAACGCAGCTACCAGTACCTGATCAAAGCAAACGTTTCGGTTTTCGAGCGCAACTACTTCGCCGCTTACGAAGGCTTCGATCCCGAACTGCTCGAACGTGCCCTTCGCTGCTTTGAGGGGACCCATGACTTTACCTATTTTCAAAAGACGGGCAGCAACGAAAACCAAAATAACCCCGTACGCACCCTCTACCGCGCGGAAGTACGGCGCCTGGGGGAGTACACGATCTGCTGTTTTCAAGCCGAGGGCTTTTTACGTACACAGATACGGCTCATGGCGGGTTTTGCCCTGGAGGTGGCGTACGGAAGGTTAAGCCTGGGACAGCTGCGCAGCCAGCTTGCGGGTGAAACATGCATCTACAAAAAGCCCGCTTCGCCCCACGGCCTCTACCTCAGCCACGTCAGTTACTAAGTGAGTTTATAAAACTTTTTACGGTCGCTGGAGCTGCCGATATCAAGCTGTTTGCGGTATTTGGTGATCGTCCGCCGTCCAAGGCTGAGGTCAAACTCCTTATTGATCATATCCGCCAGCTTTTGATCGCTGAGGGGCTTTTCGCGGTTCTCCTGCTCCACCAACTGTTTGAGCCGCTCTTTGAGAGCGTTTTGGCTGACCTCCTCATTCTGCCCCGAGGAGAAGAAGGAGCGCAGTTCAAAAACGCCGCGGTCGCATGAAAGGTATTTGTTGGCGATAGCCCGGGAGATGGTTGAGATGTTGTAGCCAAACTCTTCGGCAAAATCCTGCAGCAGCATGGGGCGCAGATTGCCGCCTAAAAAGAAATCGTACTGGTACTCGATGATCATCAAACCGATCTTTTTCAGCGTCGCTTTGCGCATATCCAGCGAATCGACGATATTTTTAGCCTCTTTGAGCTTTTGGCGGATATACTCATGTTCCAACTCGGGGTTTTCAATTTCGATAACGGGGTAGTAGTCGCTGTTTAGCTCGATCTGCAACCCCTTATCGTCGATAAAAACGTAAAAATCGGGTTTGATCTGTTGTGAAGCCTGCAGATACTCGATCGCCGGCGGGTTTTTAAAGCTGCGGATGATTTTAAGCGCCTCGTCGTAGCGGGGATTCTTTTTATACTTGGACATGCTTTCAAGTTCGCGGATCATCGCCGCGCACAGGTCATAAAGCTCCCCGTCGATATCCTGCTCAAACAGTTGGAATAAAAAGCACTCTTTGACATCCATTGCCCCCACGCCGGCGGGTTCGAGGTGCATGAAACGCTCGCGGATCTTCTCCACCTGTTCCGGGTCGCATTCACACTTTTGCGCGATCTCTTCGCAGGAGGCGATAAAATACCCCTCATCATCCAGGTTCTCCACGATCGCCTCGGCGATCTCTTGGGAGCGCTGGGTAGGAAACAGCGTAGAGGTGATCTGCTCTTTGAGTGCGTCGTACAAAGAGGTCTGGGCGGTAACGACGTTTTCGATAAAGTTGCTCGCTCCCCCCTCTCCGCTGCTTTGTGTACGCCCGGGGACGGAGGATTTTTGGATATATTCGCGCTCGAACCCCGACTTGACCTCTACGAGGGGATTATCGCTGGCGTACTCCTTGACCATCTTTTCCAAATCTTCGATATCGGCTTTCAAAATCGGCAGCCAGCTTTGCAGGACGTGGGAAAGTTTCTGTTTCTGTACGTTTTGCTGCTGCTGTCGTAACTTCATCGTCCCTCTTTTTGCGTTTTTTAGAAACTAAAATCGTCGCCGAGATAGTACTGCCTTACCTTTTCATCAAGAGCGATCTCTTCACTGGTGCCGCTTGCGAGCATATGCCCCTGGCGCATCACATACGCCCGGTCGCAGATACTGAGTGTTTCACGGACGCTGTGATCGGTGATAAGTACCCCCATATCCAGATCGATCAACTGCTGAATAATTTGCTGGATATCTTTGACCGCGATGGGATCGACGCCGGCAAAGGGTTCATCCAGAAGCAAAAACTTCGGTCCGGGGACCAGGGAGCGCGCAATCTCTACCCGGCGGCGCTCCCCGCCGCTGAGGCGTATCCCCAAACGGTCGCGTATGGGTTCGATATTAAACAGCTCCAACAGTTTCTCGATCCGTTTTTTCGCCTCTTTGTCGCTTAGATTCGCCGCTTCCGCCGCCATTTGCAAATTGTCTTCGACGCTGAGGTCTTTAAAGATGCTTGATTCCTGGGGCAGGTAGCCGATCCCCATCTTTGCCCGCTTGTGCAGCGGTAACTGCGTCACGTCTTCCCCGTCGATAAACACCGAGCCGCCGGTGGCGGCGACCAGGCCGCAGATCATATAAAAGGTGGTGGTTTTCCCCGCGCCGTTGGGGCCGAGCAGCCCCACCACCTCTTTGCTTCTAAGCTTCAAGGAGATATCTTCGACGATATTGGTTTTTTTAATGGTTTTTGATAACTGTTTCGCTTCTAATTCATGCGTCATAAATGGTATATTCCCTGCTGTTGTTTAAGTTTTTTATATCGATGTTGGTGACGGCAAATCCCGCACTTTTGAGCAGCTCCCGCAGCGCCTCATCTCCCCACTCGATAAAGTGCAGTCCGGGCTTTTCCAACTCTTCGAGCAACCCCTTGTGCATAAACTCTTCGGTGGTGATGTTATACAGATCGTAATGGTAGACGTCCCCTTCGTAGCAGTTTTGCAAACTGAAAGTGGGAGAACTCACCTCCGAACTCCCCACGTAGCGCTGTACCAGCGTCGTTTTGCCCGCGGCCAGATCGCCGGAGAGAAAGATCACCCCGTCCCTGCCGTCGAATCTTTCGTGCAGCGCATCCAGCAGCGGCTGCATCTGCTCTAACGTCGTGTTATAAACCATTACTGATTTTTATGATTTTTTCCAGATGGTGCAGCGCTTTGCCGCTTTGGAGCACTTCCTTTGTCATCTCGATCCCCTCTTGCATATCCCGCGCTTCCCCCGAAGCCAGAAATGCGCCCGCGGCGTTGATAAGAATGATATCTCTTTTCGCGCCTTCAAGCTTGTTTGCCAGCAGTTCACGGGTAATATGGGCATTATGCTCCGCATCGCCGCCGACGATCTGCTTTTGGTCGTACAGTTTCAAACCGTACTGTTGGGGATCGATCTCGAATTCGCTGATCTTTCCCCCTTTGAGGTGCGCCCCGTAGCTGATATCGGAGATAGAGATCTCATCCATCCCGTCGCGGCCGCTGACGACCATCGCCTCCTTCGTCCCCAACTTATCCAACGCATAGGTAAAATGGGGGATGAAGTTTTTGTCAAAAACCCCTAAAAAGATCTTTTTGACATCCGCCGGGTTACACAACGGCCCCAGGATATTAAAGATCGTTCTGTGGCTTAAACTTTTACGGATCGGCATGATATATTTCATCGCCGGATGGTGGTTTTGCGCGAACAGAAAGGTAAACCCGCACTCTTTGAGCAGCTGTACCTGCTGGGGCGGCTGCAGGTTGAGGTTGATCCCCAGCGCTTCATACATATCCGCGCTGCCGCTTTTGCTCGTCGCGCTTCTGCTGCCGTGCTTGGCCACGGGGATGCCAAAAGCCGACACGATGAGTGCGACGGTGGAGGAGATGTTGAAACTGCCGATATGATCGCCTCCCGTTCCTACCACGTCGATAAGCTGCTCCTTCAGTGAATCCTCCACCTCTACGCTGATACTGTGTGCGCGCATCACCGTCGCCGCGGCGGTGACCTCTTCGGGGGTCTCCCCCCGCTCATACAGCTGGACAAGCAGCGCTTTGGCTTCGGCCTCGCTCAATTCGTTGTTAAACAGCTTTTCAAACTGTCTCAATGCGTTGTCATAAGTCATTACAGTTCCTTAACATAGTGGTCTTTTTGGCTTTTGGGGATCGTTTTTGTCTTGGGGATATCCAACACCTCGAAGGTTTTTGTCCCTTTGAGGTAGCGAATCTCTATGCGATCACCCGGTTTTACCTCTTTGGATCCCTTTGCGACCGCTCCGTTGACCGAGACGACCTTCTCCTTGATCATATCCTGTGCTACGGTGCGCCGTTTTACGATATTGACACTGCTTAAATATTTATCTATTCTCATCTGCGTTACTTTGTCTTAAATGGTTTATATAGTGGAATAATAATAACATAAATGATATAAAAGATGTATTCTACAGGGGGGCTTGCGGATTTTTTTACCACCTCGGGGAACAAAATCAAAAAAAATTACAAAATGTTGAACCTTTTTACCGAAATTTTGGCTTTTAACAAGTTTTCTTTAACCAAAATTTGTTAAAATTATCTCAGGTTTTTAAAACCTATGGAATTTAAGTTTGCGCGGGACCCTCCTCGGGTCCCACATTTTCTTCTGACTTAGTTAATCTTTCAGATTGCACTAACACCCACAAGAAACAACACTCAACAATTTTTACTCTACAAAGAGATCTTTGTAGAGTTTTGCTTTAACGGCAGCACTCGCTTGTGGTCATAGTAATCTCCTGCAGGGCAAATGCGGCGCTGACGTTTTGGTTTCTTGCGGCTTTTTTTCACCAGTATACCGCCTTGTTCTCATCCCTGCCCACAAACAGACCGTCACGGTACATAAGCCCCAGATAGTACTGGGATTCACTGCAGTTTTTCGCCGCCCGCTGCTGAAAAATTTCAAACGCTTTGCCATACTCCTCCGCCTCGAAGGCGTCACACGCTTTATCCAATGCATCCATCAATTGCTACTCCTTCTCGCAAACCGTCGTCGATGACGACCGATTCGCTCATATGTAAAATTTCAAAGATTGTCTTATATATCTCGATTCCGGCGATGATCAGATCATCGCGGCCGACCCCTACCAACTCTTCCCGCTTGATCCGGGGGCTTTGCAGCAAAAGTTCCAAACTTTGCTCCAGATCCCGCGGCGTCAGTACGGTTCCGTTGATTAGCCGGGGATCGTAGGTGGTGTAGTTCATCCCGCGTTTTAGCGCGGCGACCGTTGTCGGCGTCCCCGCCGTGGAAACAAACAGCTTTGGTTCCCTGCCGCTGCAAAAGGCGCGGATCTGTGCAAACCCCTCCTCCATGGAACCGATCCCCTCCTCCGCGGCGGTAACGATCCCCACTTCGAAACTTTTGGCCAAAACCCGCCCCCGCGTATGGAATACGATCTCCGTAGAGCCCCCGCCGATATCGACCATCACCAGCTCCCGGTCGGGGAGCCGCAGCCTTTGCAGGCGCCGCCGTACCGCCAGCAGGGTCAGTTCCGCTTCCCGCTGACCGTCGATCACCGCAAAGGTGATCCCCCCCTCCTGCTCCAGGCGCCGCAAGACGGCAGAAGCGTTTTGCGCATAGCGCAGTGCCTGGGTCGTAACGGCGATGGCTTCGCTTTTGAGCGCCCGGAAAGCCGGGGGCATCTGCTCGATGGCCCGAAGAACGCGCTTCTGATTTTCTTCGGCGATGATGCCGCTTTTTTTCACCCCCTGGGCGGTGCGCACCACTTTTTCATATGAAGCGACGATCTCCTCCGCCGCGCAATCGTAAATGATCGCCCGAAACGTATTTGATCCCAGGTCTACGGCTAAAACTCTCGACACATCTATCCTTTCACGATGTTGGAGGGCAACTCTTTCTTGACCCAGGTATAATTATCACCCTCTTGTAAGATCTCATCCATATTGAAACGGAACTTGGGGTGGCGCTGCTTGATCTGATCTACCGTTGTCTCCACCATATCGTCGATGCCGAAAAAGTAGATAAAACGCTCCAGCGCAGCCCGCAATCGCAGGGGGCTGACCTTTTCTTCCGCGGCTTCATTCTCAATCTGATTCAGGTACGCTACTTTCAGCAAGGAAGCGACCTTGGGGACTTTGACTTCGATAAAGAAAAAAGGTTCAAAGATGGAGATGATCTTCTCCACCTCTGCCCGTGCCGCGTACTTCTCCCCCTCAAGGACCCGCTTTTGCCAGCTGCGTTCCATCCGCTTGAACATATCCGTCTCCTCCAAAAAGGGGTATTGTTCAAGCATCTTATAGAGTTTGGCAAACTTTTTACTGGCGTAAAGTTCCATCGTTTGCGCATACACCGTGGCCTGTTCTTTGAGTTGGGCCACGGTTTCGCCCTTATCGGGAAAGGCTTCGAGCGAATCACACAGCTGCATCACTTTGGAGTATTTCCCCTCCTCCAAAAAACGGTACGCCTGCGATTCCATCCTCTCGGCTATGACAAAGAGTTTGTCGTACTCTTTAAAGTTTTGCAAGAAGGGAAATTTCGTTGCCAGTTTGATCGCTTCCTGGTAACTGTTTTCGGCGATCTTCTTTTGAAACAGTGTCAAAACCTGCTTCTCCTCAAAGATCGTTTGCATCACCTTGGCTTTGGAAGCGATCCCCTTAAAGGGGGTAAACAGCTTGTGGGCCTGTTCCTCTCCGTTTTTATGCCCGATGATCTCTTTGACCCGGCTGAGGGTCTTATCCCACTCCTGCTCCATTTTACGGTAGTACTTGGTCTTTTCCAGTGCCGGATTTTGTGCTACGACCGAATATGCCAGGGGGTGTTTGCGGTGTTCGACGGCGTGTTTGAACTTTTCGAAAGCGGCGAAATCTTTGAGGAGGTTTTGTATAAAGATCCGCTTGTCCGCATTGGTCTGAAAGGGATCGAGCAGCGCTTTAGCCTCTTTTTTCTTGCCCATCTGCAGCAGTGTCGTCGCCGTCTCGATATTGAACTCCCACTCCTGCTCAAGCATCTCGTAGGCTTCGCTATAGCGCAGTAAAGGGTTGGCTTCGATCATCTCATACGCTTTGTCATACTTCTTTGCCCCCACGAGATAGGAGAGTTCCCGCTCCTGTTCCTCCAGATCAAAAAAGAGAATGTCACCGCTTTCAAGCCCGAAAACCAGCAGTTTATTTTCCGAAAAATACTCCACGCAAAAGCAAAGCGATTTGACCTTCAGCAGTTCGGGAACGACCTGTTCAAAGGTGCGCATATCGTATACGCTCACCCGCCGTGTTTTATCCACCGCAAAAAGAAAGCGCTCATCGTCGCTTAGGCGCATCGCCGTAATCTCTGCCAGCATTTTGGGCAAACGCTTCAGCACCTTCTCCTGCAGATAGCGCCACAAAACGATTTCGCCGCTTTTGTCCGCGGCGATGAGGCGGTGCTTACTCAAAAACGCCATATGCGTTACCGCCTCTTTGTGCCCTTTGAGTGCAAGGGTTTGATTCATCGAAGAAACATTGGTTACGTTGATAGTGCGGTCGTAGCTGCCCGTCGCCAACCACTGGCCGTTGTCGCTAAATGCGGCGGTACTGACATAGTCGCTGTGCGGGGGCAGAACCCCTGCGAGTTTACCGTTTTTCATCCCCCACAGGTAGACCTTGCCGTCTGCCCCTCCCGTGACCAGGTGCGTGCCCTTGGGATTAAATGCGCAGCTTTCGACCTCTCCTTGATGTTTTTTCAGCCCGTAGAGCTGCTTTTTGGTTTTGGTGTAGTAGACACATTGGAACTTCTCTGTTTGTTCGTAAAAGCTGACAAAAGCCCCGTTGCTTGAAAGATCCGCGTTGGCGAGGGTCACCGGATTCCGGGGTACCGTAGTTTTAAAACCGCCCAAAAGTTTGTACTCCCGGATAGAAAATACCCGAAAGGAGTTATCCGTTCCCACCACGCCGAGCTTATCTCCGCGGATGGTTTGCAGCTTATGAACCGCTGCGGGGGTGGATACCCTTTTGACCGGCTGCAAGTTTAGAACTCCTCTTTAAACCTATACTCGTTGACTAACAGCATATCGCGTATCTGTTCCTGATGTGCCGCCCCCTTGGTCTCTACGGAGATAGATACATACGCATCACCGTATTTCAAATCACTGGAAGTGCGATCATAGCCGATCTGTACGATATTGGCTCCCACTTCGCTTAAGATCTCGGTTAAGCGCATCAAACTTCCGGGACGATCGATCAGCGTAACGGTAAGTTTCATCTTTCTGTTGGATTTTAAAAGCCCCTTTTCGATAATGACCGAAAGCATCGTTACGTCGATATTGCCGCCACTGAGTACCACGCCGACCTTCTGGTTTTGCAGCCGGGGCAGCTTTTCGTGCAGCAGTGCGGCTACCCCCGTAGCCCCCGCTCCTTCGACCACGAGTTTCTGCTTCTCCAGCAAAAACAGGATCGCATTGGCGATCTCTTCGTCATCGACCAGTACCATATCATCGACATACTCGATGATATATCCCAGCGTTTTTTCAGAGGTATCGCGCACCGCGATCCCGTCGGCGATGGTTTTGACGCTGACGCTGTCGATGGGCTGTTTGGCTTCGAAAGATTGCTTCATCGCCGGAGCTCCGCTTGCGGCGATACCGTAGACTTTGATATCGGGTTTGATCGCTTTGGCCGCCGCCGCCACGCCGCTGATCAAACCGCCCCCGCCTACGGGGACGATGATCGCGTCAAGATCGGGGGTAACCTCCAGCATCTCCAGTGCGATCGTCCCTTGACCCGCGATAACCAGATCGTCGGCAAAGGGGTGGACAAACGCATACCCCTTTGCGTGGGCAAGCTCCTGGGATTTGGCGTAGGCTTCGTCAAAGTTTTTGCCGTACAGCACCACGTTGGCACCGTGGGCTTCGACGCCGTTGATCTTGGTCAGAGGCGTCGCTTCGGGCATCACGATCGTGGCGTTCATCCCAAAATACTTTGCGCTGTACGCAACGCCCTGGGCATGGTTCCCCGCACTGGCGGCGATCACGCCTTTGACCCCCTTTTCATGCAGCGCGGCGACCTTGTTAAACGCACCTCTGAGTTTAAAGGATCCCGTAATTTGCAAATTCTCTTTTTTGATATACACATCGCTTTTGGCCAAAGGGCTGAGCTCTCTGGCGTAGGCGTAGGGGCTGTTTTTGACCACCCCTTCCAACCGCTTTTTCGCTTTTTTAACCTCTTCTAATTCCAACACGCTTACTCTCTTTATACTAAGTTTTTATGTTCGACCATGGCGCATTTGTTTTGCACCACCTTCATCCCCGCTTCTTCCGCCTTTTGCGCCGCTTCGTTGTTGACGATGCCTATCTGCGTCCACAGGTACTTCACGCCGCCCTTTTCGATGCAGGCGTCCACGACCGCATCCACGACCGCGGGTTTGCGAAAAACCACCACCATATCCACGGGTTTTTCGATATCTTTCAAACCGCGATAAACGCTTTGGCCCAGAATCTGCTCCTCCTTGGGGTAGATCGGCAGCATTTCAAACCCCGCTTCAAGCAGGTATTTTGCCACCCGGTGGCTATCCTTTTCGGGTTTTGGAGAACACCCTACTACCGCGATGGTCTTCGTATCTTCGAAAAATCGTTTAATCTCTTCGCTGTTACTGTTATGTGTGGGCATGGGACATTCCATAAATCTTCCTTTATACTATTCTCAACTCCTGTATCTATGTAAGATAGCATAAATGAGCTTAAGGGTATCCCTAGATACGCCGCAGCACGACCCCCGATTCCACATGCTCGCTGTAGGGAAATTGATCAAAAACGGCCGCCGTTTCCACCCGGTGCGTTTTTGCCAAATACTCCAGGTCCCGGCTGAGGGTTTCGGGGTTGCAGGAGATATAAACGATCTGCTCCACTCCGGCGATCAGTTCGCGCGTCCCCTCATCCAGCCCCGCCCTTGGCGGATCCACCAAAACCGTTTGGAAACCGTACCCGTCCAGGTCGACACCTTTTAAACGGGTAAACTCCCGCTCCTTTCGCAGCGCACTGGTCATCTCCTCCGAACTCAGGCGCACAAAGGCGATATTATCCACTCCGTTGAGTTCACAGTTCTCCCTGGCCGCCTGGATGGAGCGCTTGGAAATCTCTGTCGCCAATACCCTGTCGTAAAGGGTGGAGAGGGGGATGGTGAAATTCCCCGCCCCGCAATAACTTTCCAACAGATCGCCCGTTTTTGAGACATGGGCCATCGCCCACTCGATCATCTTCTCGTTGACTTTGGCGTTTGGCTGGGTGAAGCTGGCTTCATAGTGGCGGTACAGGTATTCTCTGCCTTTTATTTCCAACTTTTCGGTAATAAACTCCCGCGTCAAGATCACCTTTTGTTTACGGCTTCTGCCGATAATAAAGATACCGAAACGCTCCTGTAGTTTGCGCGCGGCTGTTTCCCATGCGCTATCGAGCTTTTTGTGATAAATCAGCGTGACCAGCACTTCGCCGCTCAGCCCCGAAAGAAACTCCACGCTGTAGAGCTTTCTTTCCAAAATCTCTTCCTCTTCTATCGCCTCAAGCAGCGGATAGATTACCCCTTCGATCGGTTCGATCACTTTGGGGCACTCCGTTACCGGCAGCAGCTTCTTCTCAAAATCGTGCATGGCGCAATACAGCCTGCCCTCTTCACGGAAGATACGAAACTCCGCTCTGGCGCGGAAATGCTCCCCGGGGGACGGGTATACGTCAAACTTACCCCGGTAAAAGGGGTCCAACAGCCCCTCGACCCTTTGTACTTTTTGCTCCAACTGCTGCTCATAGGACAGCTCATACAGTTTGCAGCTGCCGCACTTTCCAAAATATTGACACGTCAATGAAAACTCTCCACTAGGTTTCCGATCAACAGGTTCCACCCGTCAACCAGAATAAAGATTAAGATTTTAAACGGCATCGAGATCATCACCGGCGGCAGCATCATCATACCCATACTCATCAAAACCGAACTGACGACCATATCGATAACCAAAAAGGGCATAAACAGTAAAAACCCGATCTCGAAGGCGGTTTTGATTTCACTGATCATAAACGCCGGAATCGCGATGCTAAGGGGGATATCCTCTATGGTTTGGGGGTTTTCCATGTCACGGATACGGAAAAACAGCGCCAAATCCTTCTCCCTGGTGTTGCGCACCATAAACTTTTTAAACGGTTCTGTGGTACGCAAAAACGCCTCCTCGTAACCGATCTCTTTGTTTTGATAGGGAACGATCCCCTGCTCATACGCTTTTTGGCCCACCGGTTCCATAATGAAATAGGTCAGTACCAGTGCCAGCGTCACCAAAAGCTGCGTCGGGGGGGATTGCTGCGTTCCCATCGCCTGGCGCAGAAAGGAAAACACGACGATCAGCCGCGTAAAGCTGGTCATGACCAAAATGATCGAGGGGGCCAGAGCCAGCAGCGTAAAGATGATCAGTACGTTTAAAGAGGTGACCAGATCCCCCGGTTCCTGGGGCGCGGTCAGGCTGAGGTTGACGCTGGGAACCTCCACCGCCGATGCCAAAACCGGCAGCAGGGCTAAAAAAAGCAGTTTTTTCATATATTACTTATCCATCTCCAGCACGCTTTGCTGCGCGGCTCGCTTCTGGCTTTGCTCTTCGGAGTAGAAATAGATTTCGACCCGACGGTTTTTCGCTCTGCCCTCGGGGGTATCGTTGGTCGCTACGGGACGGTGTCCGGCGTTACCGCCGATCGTCATCTTCTTCGCGGGGACACCGCTTTCCATCAGGATCTCTCCCACCGACAAAGCGCGGGCCGTGGAGAGTTCCCAATTGTTTTTATAGATACTTGTGGCAGCCGGAGGGCGGTTGTCCGTATGCCCTCTGACGCTCAGCTCGATATCGGGGGGCATATTATCCACCATCAGCGCCAAACGTTTCAAAAACAAAATCGCATCCTGGTTGGTGACTTTCACTTCGCCCGATTCAAATAAGATAGAGCTTGGCAAGTGGATGGTAAACCCCTCTTCCGCTTCCTCAAGCTTCACCGCGGCGCCGCCTTTGGATTCGGTCATTTCGTTGAAATCGGTTACCATCATCGCCGCCTGTTCCGAGGTTTGGGTTCCCGCTTCGCTGGTGGCGGCCTGCTGGGCACGCTGTTTGTTGACCTCCGTTTTGACGCCGCCTTCAAGGATACTCATCGCTCCGGCAAGGGAACCGATCGCCGCGTCGACCTTCTTCGCATCCATCGTCGCCATGGAGAGCAGCAGTACGAAAAAGCACAGCAACAGACTCATCAAATCCCCGAACGCCGCCAGCCATCCCGGCAGACATTTGGGACAATCGGGACACTTCTTTTTAGGCATATGCGATCACTTTCTTTGATTCATACATTAATCAAACTGGCTTTCACGCTCTTTAGGCGGTAGGAAAGCCAAAAGCTTGGCTTCAAGATTTCTGGGGTTGTCCCCGGCCTGAATCGACATGATCCCTTCGATAATAATCGTCATTATCCGCTCTTCATCCCGGTTTCTGGCATTAAGGATAAGCGCGATGGGGTTACCGAGAATGTTACCGATCATCGCCCCGTACATGGTCGTCAGCAAGGCAACCGCCATCGCCGGACCGATGGCGCTGGGATCGGCCATATTCAAAAGCATCGCAACCAGCCCGATCAACGTACCGATCATCCCCATCGCCCCGGCGATCCCGGCCCATTCGCTAAAGATACTGGCGTTGGTCTTGTGCCGGTCGCTCGTTTGCTCCTGCTCCACTTCGAGCATTTCACGGATCGCATCGGGTTCGTTGCCGTCTACGGCCATATTCAAACCCTTTTTCAAAAACTCGTTTTCTTCGTTGTTGGCATCGGTTTCCAAAGCCAAAATACCGTCACGACGAGCTTTTGTGGAGTATTCCACAAGCTTTTTAATAAGTTCGTTTACATCGTGCTGGGGCGGTTTTACCGCAATCATAAAAACTTTGACGAAGTTTTTCATCTGCTCCATTTTAAAAGCGATGAGCAGCGCACCGAAAGAACCGCCGAAAACGATCAAGATAGAGGGCACGTCGATATAGGGACCGATACCGACCCCCATGGCCATCGCACCTAACAGTAGACCTACAATCAGAACTAAACCAACGACCGTACCTAAATCCATACCTACCCCGTAATTTTCATTTTTTAGCACTTATTATATCGTCAACTTTATTAAATGAAGTTAATAGGTTTCCCCGATTTTCCACTCATTTGAGCTTAATCTTTGTTTTGTATAATTAGCATAAAAAACGAGAGGACACTCCATGGCACAATCTATCATCATCCTTGCGGCAGGTTTCGGCACCCGTATGAAATCCAAAAAACCGAAGGTTTTGCACGATATTTCAGGGAAGCCGATGATCTTTCACGTCCTCGATGCGGCGCAAAAGCTCAGCGATGATATTACGGTGGTACTGTATTTTGAACACGAGATGATCCGGGAGGCGATCGAACACTGTTACGAGGGGATCAGGTTCAAAATCCAGGATGTGGAAAACTACCCCGGTACCGGCGGTGCGCTGCGCGATATCGAAACGGTGCACGAGGAGGTGATGATCCTCAACGGCGACATGCCCCTTGTCAGCGAAGAGGCGCTGGCGCCGCTCATGGAGGTAAAAGCCGATATCGCCATGACCGTTTTAAAACTCGACGATCCCGGCGGATACGGCAGGGTCGCGATCAAGGAGGGCTCGGTGGAAAAGATCATCGAGCAGAAAGATTGCAGCAAGGAGCAGCTGGCTATCGATACGGTCAACGCCGGCATGTATAAAGTGTCCAAAACCATTTTGCAAGAGTATATCCCCCGCCTTTCCAACGATAACGCGGGGCATGAGTACTACCTGACCGATATCGTGGAGATGGGCGTACGCGAGGGCAAAAGCGTCAAACCCGCTTATGTGCAGGAGCGCTACTTCAAAGGGGTCAACTCCAAATACGATCTTGCGAAAGCCGAAGAGATGATGCAAGATGAGATCAAAAAGCGCTGGATGCAGGAGGGGATCATCATGAAACTGCCCGCAACCATATATGTAGATTGCCGTGCGCAGCTTCGGGGCGAGTGCGTCTTAGAAAGCGGTACGACCATCCTGGGGCACAGCATACTGGAAAACGCGCACGTCAAAGCCAACAGCGTTATCGAAGACGCGGAGCTTTTTAACAGCTGCGCGGGGCCCATGGCGCGCATCCGCCCCAAAAGTATCCTCAAAAACAGCCACGTGGGCAACTTCGTAGAGGTTAAAAACTCCACGCTTACGGGCGTTAAAGCGGGACACCTGAGCTACATGGGCGACAGCACTATCGACGAGGGAAGCAATATCGGCGCGGGGGTAATCACGTGCAACTACGACGGCAAAAGCAAACACCAGACCCTTATCGGCAAAAACGTTTTCGTAGGCAGCGACTGCCAACTGGTCGCGCCGGTTACGATCGAAGACGATGCGATCATCGCCGCGGGAACAACGCTGACAAAAGATGTCAAAAAAGGTGAGCTCGCCATCTCCAGAGCCCCGCTTAAGCGCGTTGCCGACTTCTTTTATAAATTTTTTAAAAACTGACCCTCCCCCTTTGCGGGGTTAACCATTGATTAATTAAAATCGGTTACCATACTCACAGCAAAACCCCAGATATAAGGAATCCTAATGTCACTGGTCAAACAGTTTTTCTCATTTTATATGACCATCGCCCTGCTGGCAATCCTGGCCATAGGTGCGGCGGTCGCTACTTTTATCGAAAACGACTTCGGAGTGGAAACCTCCAAAGTGTTGGTTTATAACTCCACCTGGTACGAATGGGCTTTGATCCTTACGGCGGTGAATATGGCAGGCATCATCTACCGCTATAAGATGTGGCGCAACAAGGCGCGCTTTATTCTGCACCTCTCTTTTATCGTTATTCTTATCGGCGCGGGCTTAACACGCTACTTCGGATATGAGGGGATTTTACATATCCGCGAAGGCCAAAGCAGCGACCGCATGATCTCAACTGAGCCCTACTTGCAGATCGAAGCGACGGTGGAGGGGGAAACCTTTTATAAAGAGTACCCCATGATGCTTCCCGCCGTAGGGGGCAGCGGCTTTGACAAAACCCTTTCGCTAAAAGGCAGAGATATCCATATCCACCTTAAAAAGTACACCTTTGCCCAGCAAAACGGGTCCAAAATGGGGATCGCCAAATTTGACGTAAGCGTCAAAGGCGAAACCAAAGAGTATACCCTGGTAGGTACCATGGGGATGGAGGGACGTCCCCAAACCCACCGATTCGGAGATATGAAGCTCAAGATGGTGCGCGGTTCCAAACCGCTGGAACTTCCCTTTAGCGTTTACCTCAGGGAGTTTGACCTCAAGCGCTACCCCGGCAGCATGTCGCCCTCCTCCTACGCCAGCGAAGTGACGGTCAAGGACGGGGAAACGGTGTTTGATTACCGCATCTTTATGAATAATACCCTCAACTACGGCGGTTATAAATTTTTCCAAAGCTCCTATGACCAGGATGAGCGCGGTACGGTGCTTTCGGTCAACAAGGACCCGGGCAAGATCCCCACCTATATCGGATACTTCTTATTGACGTTAGGATTTTTAATGAACCTGTTTGATCGCAAAAGCCGCTTTGCACGGCTTTCAAAATACCTCAAAAGCGGTACCGCCGCGCTGCTGCTGGCACTCCTGCTGCCCCACGACGTACAAGCGGCCCAGGAGGGTGAGGATTTGGCAAAAAAATATGTGGAATCCTACACCCAAAACTCCAAAGAGACCGCGCGGCTGTTTGGCGAACTGATCACCCAGGATCGCATGGGACGGATGAAACCGGTCAATACCCTCACCACCGAAATTTTAAACAAACTGGCGCGTAAAAGCGAGTTTCTGGGAATGAACAGCGATCAGGTGGTTCTTGGTATGATGACCGCCCCGGAGATTTGGCAAAGCGTGGATCTGATCAAAGTCAAACACCCCCGGCTCAAAAAGCTTTTCGATGCGCCAAACGGCTATATCGCGTTTAACGACGGCTTCGGCGACAACGGAGAGTACAGGCTCAAAGAGTACGTGGAAAAAGCGGTACGGAAAAAACCCACCGAACGCGGGACCTTTGACAAGGGCGTCATCAAACTTGACGAGCGTCTTAATATCACCTACATGGTGTTTAACGGCTCGCTTTTTAAAATCTTTCCAAAGCCAAACGACCCCAACCACACCTGGTATCCTCCCCTTCAGGCGATGCAAAACTTCGCCCCCGAACAGGCAAAGGAAGCGGCGAATCTGGTACAGGGCTTTTTCGGCTCGGTGATCCAGAACAATTGGGACAGCGCCGAGGAAAACGCAAAAAAGATCAAGGCTTTCCAAAAGAAGTACGGCGCGGAGGTGATGCCAAGCCAAACCAAGATCGAACTGGAACTCTTTACCAATAAGGCGGGGATCTTTCCCAAGCTGACCATCGTCTACGTTATCACCGGTTTGATCCTGCTGGTTCTTTCCTTTATCAAAGTGTTCAAACCCCGCATGAAGATGCAGCCGGTGCAAACGGGTGCCTTTTACTTTTTGGCGCTGCTGTTTCTAATCCAGACCGCGGCGATGGGTCTGCGCTGGTATATCAGCGGCCACGCCCCCTGGAGCGACAGTTACGAATCGATGCTCTATATCGCCTGGTCGGCGATGTTTGCCGGGATCGTCTTTTTCAGAAAATCCTTCCTCGCCCTTGCCGGGACGGTGATCATGGCCGGCGTTTTCATGTTTTCGGCGCACCTGAGCTGGGTGGATCCGCAGATTACGAACCTGGTACCGGTACTCAAATCTTTCTGGCTGACCATTCACGTCTCCATTATCACCGGCAGTTACGGCTTTTTGGCGCTGGGGGCGATCCTTGGCTTTTTGGCACTGGTACTGTTTATCTTCAGAGATGCGAACAAACCCCATATCGACGCCGAGATCAAGCATATCACGGCGATCAACGAGATGACGCTCATTATCGGGCTGAGCCTGCTGACGGTGGGCAACTTTTTAGGCGGCGTCTGGGCCAACGAGAGTTGGGGGCGCTACTGGGGCTGGGATCCCAAGGAAACGTGGGCCTATATCTCCATCGTCGTCTACGCCATCGTGATCCACCTGCGCTTTATCAAGCCGCTGAACAACCCCTTTGTTTTCAGCACCGCTTCGCTGCTGGCGTTTGCGTCGATTTTGATGACGTACTACGGGGTCAACTTTTACCTCTCGGGGATGCACTCCTACGCTTCGGGCGACCCGGTACCGATCCCCGTTTGGGTCTACGTCGTCACGGCGGGCGTCTTTGCCACCATCGCCCTGGCGTACCGCAAGCGGGATCTGGGCAAAATCCTTTAAACGGATGCGGGAGTTTTCCCGCCCGTTCTTAACGATTTCTCCACAAATTTTTGGTATCATTCAATTATGTATCGATTGAGTTTTTGTAAAAGCCTGTCTTTGAGGGCAAATCCTCGCTTTGCTCTGAGTCTCACGACACGCTTTTACAAAAAGTCCACAAACGATAAAACCATAAAGAGAGCCGCCATGAAAAAACCGTTGCTGATCCTGTTTTTACTCTTCAGTTTCGCCTTTGCGGAGGATTTTTCCGAAATGAGCACCCAGGAACTCATCGCCATCATCGGTTACGTCAAGCAGGAGAATCAAAAGGACTTTTGGAACGAGTTGCAAAAGCGCCTCCCCGAGATGACCCCCGCGGAAAAAAAAGAGTATGAAAAGAACCTCAAAGAGCGCGTCAACCGCAAATAACCATGCATTACTCCATCTTGCTCCTTGAAGACGACGTCAACCTCAGCGATACCGTCGAAGAGTACCTTACCGAACAAGGTTACGACGTGACTGCCGTATACGACGGCGACGAAGCGGCCGATATGCTCTATGAAAAAAACTTTGATCTCTATCTGCTCGATGTCAACGTCCCGGGGCAAAACGGCTTTGAACTGCTGCGGCACAAGCGCGGCGAAGGGGGCACGGCTCCGGCGATCTACATCACTTCGCTCAACTCCGTACAGGATCTGGAAAAGGGGTATGAGAGCGGTTGTGACGACTATATCCGCAAACCCTTTGCGCTCAAAGAACTCGCCCTGCGCATCGAAACACTGCTCAAAAGAGGCTACTTCCACGAAAGCGGCGAGATGCTGCGGCTTGACGGACAGCTTGCGTATGATTTGAAAAACAACCAGTTGTATAGAGAAGATACGCCCGTCAATCTCGGGAATAAGGAGAACAGATTGCTGCAACTGTTTCTGCGCCACCGCGACGAACTGCTCAGCCACGAACGCATCTACGACGCGCTGTGGGAGTATGATGAACAAGCCAGCGAAAGTTCGCTGCGTACCTACATCAAGAATCTGCGAAAACATTTAGGGAAGGACCGCATTGTTAGCGTTAAAAAGCTGGGGTATCGATTTACTTCAAAGTGAAAAAAAGACCCTCTACAGTTTCCTGGGGCTTTACAGCTTTCTCAGCATCGTCATACTGGCTTTTATCTGCCTGCTGTATTACAACTTTGAAAAGGATCTAATGCTCCAAAGCAAACGCCCCCTTTTACAAAAATACGCCGATGAACTCATCTATGAACTCAAACAGCTGCATATCAACTTTGACAAACAGCGCACCTACCCACGCTTTGAGGAGTTTGATTCGGCGATCTTTGACAGCAGTAAAAAGCGCATCTTTTCCACCATGCCCGATGCCGAAATCGATCTTAACAGTATCCTTTATGTCCGGGGGGAGCATATCTACTTCATCGACCAGCCCGAATCCTACTACCTGGGCAGCCAGTACGTGGTGCTTCGCATCAAAGATGACGGGACCTGGCGCCAGGCGGTGCTGGGGGATATCTTGCTCTACGGCTCCTTGGCTTTCGGATTCATGCTGTTTGTGGGGTATTTTCTGCTGCGGCTGTTTTTAAAGCCGATGAACGAAGCGCTGCATCTGCTTGATCGCTTCATCAAAGATACCACCCATGAGCTCAACACCCCCGTCAACGCCATCATCTCCAACGTAGAGATGATCGAAAGCGAACCCCTGGAACCCAAACTCCAAAAACGGATAAAACGGATCGATATCGGAGCGAAAACCATCTCCAACCTCTACCAGGATTTGACCTATCTGACCCTGGGCCACCGGCTGCTTAGCCAGGATGAACCCGTAGATATCCCCGCGCTGCTGCAGGAGCGGCTGGAGTATTTCCAAACGCTCCTGGAAGCTAAAAAGCTGACCCTGCACGTCGATCTGCGCCCCGCTACCTTGCAAATCGATCGCGTCAAATTCGCAAAGCTCATCGACAACCTGCTTTCCAACGCTATCAAATACAACCGCGTCAAAGGCTCGATCACCGTCTCCAGCGACAAACACCGCATCAGCATTGCAGACAGCGGCCGGGGGATGGAAAAGGCGCAGATCGATCGGATGTTTGAGCGTTTTTCCCGCTTTGATAGCAGCGTAGGCGGCTTTGGGATCGGATTGAGTATCGTATCGATGATCGCCAAAGAGTACGGGATCGCCATCGAAATCGATTCGACCCCCAAAAAAGGAACAAAGGTGACACTCTCATGGTAAAACGGTTTTTTCTCATCCTGACACTGCTGCTTGGTTTTGCGCACGCGGACGTGTACGAAACCAACTGCGTAGCCTGCCACAAAGAGTTGCCCGTCTCCATCGACAAATACTTTTACCGCTACCTGCTCAAATACAGCAGTGAAGGTGCGGTCAAAGAAGCGATGAAGCGTTATCTCAAAGCCCCCTCCAAAGAGAACTCGATCATGCCCGAAGCCTTTATCAGCCGCTTTGGCGTCAAAGCTCCCACCACCCTGAGCGATACCGAGCTCAAGCGCGCGCTGGAGCTGTATTGGGAAAAATACAAAGTCTTCGGCAAACTCAAATAACTCCACAATCCCTCCACGTTTTTATTTTATACTTGTGCTGTACAGAAAGAAAACACAAAAGGATCTCAAATGAAAAAAGCACTTATAGCAACACTGGTAGCAGGAAGCGTTACGGTAGCCTCTGCGGGCTACAACATGGCCGTATGCAAAGGGTGTCACGGACAAAACTTCGAGAAAAAAGCACTGGGCGCGAGCAAAGTGGTCAAGGATATGGAAAAAGCCGACATCGTCGCCGCACTCAAAGGGTACAAAGACGGTACCTACGGCGGGGCGATGAAGGGTACGATGCTTGGGCAGGTAGCCGGTATGAACGAAGCGGACATGAGCGCCGTGGCAGATGAGATCAAAGCACAATAAGGAGCAGATGATGAAAAGATTACGAACAATTACCCTGGCGCTTTTTCTCGCCCTTGGTTCCACGGCGGCGGTTGCCGACGCGGATCTGGGCAAAACGATCTATTCCAAGAAGTTTAAAAAAGCGTGCGGGATGAGCGGTGCAAAATTTGCCGCCAAACACTCCCAGGATGAGTGGGAAACTCTCATGGAGGAGGGAAAATTCGGCGAAGAGACGGCAAAAATCTGCCCGGGGGTAGAAGCCGTGCCTGAAAAGTTTATCGAACACCTTTACGATTTCAGTTACAAGTTCGCCAACGACAGCGGCAACGTCCCCAGCTGCTAAACACGTGCCGGAGCTTTTCCGGCTTTATTATCCGCCCCATCTGTGGTATAATAATCTCAGATCATTTGAGGGTGGATAGGAACCGATGGATGCACAAAAACTTTTAGAAGCCGTCAACCGCAAAACCGAAGAAAAACTGGGACGCAGAGTGATCGACGAGATCGAAGTGATCCCCAACGGAAAGGTAAAGGTATATTTCTCCAACGGCAACGTAAAGTGGTTTATCAATTTTTACGAATGTTTCCACAGCCTCAACTACCAGTACAACCTCAAACTCGCCCCCGTAAAAACCTCCTTTGCCAAGCTGATCGAGGAGCAGGTTCCCAACCGGGAGTCCAAGCGCCTGGCGACGCTCAAGGTGCGCCTCTCCAGCGAAATCCAGATTATCATCGACCGCTACGAAAGCGAAAAGCTCAAATATTTCAAAAACACGATTTACAAAGAGATACGGGAACTCTTTTTCAACGAGACCGACCTTTTGAAGCTTTCAAAGAAGGAGTACTTTGCCCTGCGCGGCTATCTGTATAAGGAGCTGCGGGAAAAGTACCGCCGCAGCGGCTATATCGTCGATATCCTCAACAAGATGCGCACCATCGATTACGAAGAGCTTTTCGAGTAACGTATCCGTAACTTTCCCGTTGTAAAATTTTGTAAATTTTATATATGGAACGTTTATGAAACCCACAATCCTTTTCCCGATTTTTCACCCGATTAAACCGTTTTAAGGTTTTTACCGCGATGCACATCTTTTGTACATATCTTTCCCCTATAGTTATATAGACCCGTGAAGCGGGCTTATATAGAAATTGGAACGAACAATGAATCCCTCTTTTTTAATGGATGCGGTCAACGGCAAAACCCAACGGCATTTGAATAAAAAGGTGCTGCTTTCCATAAGCAGCAGCCCCAACGGCAAGATCGTCGTGCGCTACTACAGCGGCAAAGTGGAGTGGTATATCAACTTTTACGAATGCTTCTACAGCCTCTCCAACCGCTACAACCTCTCCCTGCATAAAACCCGGCCGAAGCCCTTTCTCTTTGCAGGCACAGATCTGCCCGCTGCCGGTAAAAGGGACAAAGAGCGCCTGGAGGGCGTAAAAAACCTGATCGTCAAGGATTTTGAAAATATCCTCAGCCGCTACAATACAAAAAAGATGCGCTATTTTAAAAATATGATCCATAAAGAGCTCAAAGAGTACCTTTATGAAAGTAACGACCTGATCAGACTCAGCCCCAAAGCGTTTAAACAGGTTATGCAACAAATCTGTGACCGCTTTCAAAAGCGCTACGCCAAAGAGATCTATATCATCGATATCTTTGCACGCCTTCGCAGTATCAGATATGACGATCTTTTTGATTGATCCGCGCTAGATTTTAGTCGTTCGCTTGATCCCCATAATCAACTTTTTAGGTTGAAAAGGTTTGGTTATCCAACCCGCAAGACCGATCTCCTTGGCCTTTGATTTCAACTCCGGTTTATTCTCCGTCGTTAACGCCAGGATCGGCTTGAGCTTCACCGATGCTTTGGCTTTCAAGCGTTTTGCCATCTCCAAACCGTTCATCTGCGGCATATTCACGTCCGTAATGACAAGATCGTAAACAAACCCCTGCTCCACGGCATCAAGAAGTTCCAGCGGGTTCTCAAAGGTTTTTATACTGATCTGCTCCTTTTCAAGCAGCGGCTGCACCGCCATCTCGGCACTCATCAACACCGTTTTGGAATCATCTACGAAAACAATCTGTTTTGCCATCCCTTACTCCTTCTTATCGACGACGTTATCAAAAAGCAGTTGGAAAAAGCTCTCCTTCGCCGCAATCTTTTTACTTTTGCCGCTGCACAGCAGCACCTGCATCGCCGCGGGATCGATGGTATCGCTATCGATCTGGATCCTTTCGATCTCCTCTTGCGACAAGATGGCGATCAACTCCTCCACCCCCTCATCGGAGATAGGGTCTTGTATATACAGCACTCCCTCTTCTATATTCATCTTGACTCCTTTGTCTTTCTTTTGTGTATACGACGTTTTGGCCTACCTTCACGCTGTTAAAGGAGGAGGACGCCCGGCCCATGCTTTCGGCATGTCCCAAAAAAACATACCCGTGGGGTTTTAAAATGTCGTGGAAATTCCGTACCACTTCACGCCTGGATAACTCATCGAAATAGATCAGCATATTTCGGGAAAAGATCACGTCAAAACTGCGCAATCGCCGCATCTGTTCCCGGTCCATGATATTAACGACTTTGAACGTGACCGAATCTTTGACCTCATTATGCAGTTCATACCGGTTGAGCGCGCACTCTTTGAAAAAGGAGCGCAAAAGCTTTTTGGGCAGATTCTGGACGCTTCGCTTGCCGTATACCCCCTGTTTAGCCTCTTCGATCACTCTGTTGTCGATATCGATCCCGACAATCTCAAAATCCGCCCGATGCAACAAACTGTTCTCCTCCAGCAGGTGCAGAACGATCGAATAGGGCTCCTCGCCCGTCGATGAGGGCGCACACAGTACCCGCAACGGTTCGCTGTCCCCCTTTTCGTCCAGGATTTGCGGAAACACGTTGCCAATGAGTGTATCAAACTGGTGTTTCTCCCTGTAGAAGTAGGTTTCGTTGATCGTGACGATATTGATCAGCTTTTGAAAATTTTTCGATTCTGCGTTAAAGCGCAAATCCCTGTAAAAGGTTCTATAATTTGAAAACCCGCTTTTTTCGATCAAACGTTCAATCTTTGTCTTGAGCTTTTCATACCTGTTCGGCGGCGTCGAAATACCGCAGCGGGCATAGATCAACTCTCCAAGCTCGTTAAACTCACCTTTGCTCAGCATCGTTTCCCCCTTTCTTTACTTTCCAAATTCCAGGATCTCTTCTATAATCCGATCGAAGGGCAGCTGCTTTGTCGCCGCACCTATACGCGCGGCTTCTTTTGGCATCCCGTATACCGTAGCACTCTCTTCGCTCTCGGCCAGGGTGCGCGCTCCCGCTTGTTTCAGCGCAAGCAGCCCCTTCGCCCCGTCGGTACCGATCCCGGTCAACTCCACGGCCAGTACCTTCCCGGGATCGAAATGGCGCTGCGCGGAGCAAAACAGTTCGTCTATACTGGGGGTAAAAAAGTGCTCCTGGGTATTGTGCACCACTTTAAGCACATATCTCCCCGACGCTTTTTTACTCAGCAGCGTATGTTCTCCCCCTTTCGAGATCACAAACATCCCCCGTCCCAGTACCAAGTTGTTGCTTGATTCCACAACGTTCAGCTCACTTTTTTTTTGCAGCCGCGCGGCAAATCCGGAGGTAAAGTTCGCAGGCATATGCTGCGCGACGATCACCGGGTGGGGGTAGTTGTGCGGCAGTACGGTCGCGATCTGTTCGATCAGCTTCGGTCCCCCCGTCGAGGAGCCGACAAGGACAAGCCTTTCAAAACTCCCCTCGCTTTTTTGCTTTTTGCTCTCCATATGAAAAGCCGCTTCGGATTTGATCCGTGTAAGGTTGTGCAGCCTCTGCCGCGACCGCCTGCGCAAAAACAGTTTGCGCCGCGGAAGACGGATAAGGCTTTGAATCTTGGAGCGAAGCTCCCTCCCCTCATCCTCCGTATTGACGCTGAAGGTCCCCGGTTTGGCCACGAAATCGATCGCCCCCTCCTGCAGCGCCTCAAAGGTGGTTTTGGATTCCCCGTCGGTAAGGGAGCTGACCATCAGCACCGGCATCGGTTCGGTTTGCATAATCCGTTTCAGCGTACTCAAACCGTCCATAACCGGCATATTGATATCCAGCGTCACCAGGTCGAAACGTTTCTCCTGCGCAAACAGCTTCTCCAGCGCGTCCTCCCCGTTTTTGGCAAATTCATGCTCATATCCCATCTGTTTGATAAAGGAGGCGAGCTTTTTGCGTACTAAAGCGGAATCGTCCACGATCAAAACCCTTTTGGCGGCATTCATCCTACCTCATCCTCCTCTACGATAAAATCCTCGATCACCGTAGCGATCTTGCCGTTTTCCAACTCCACCGCGGAATCAAATTTCACCACGTCGTTCCTACTGACCTTATCCAGTGTTTGCAGGTCGCTGTTTTCGATCTTGATGATATCCTCGACGCTGTCAACGAGGATATTGAGCGTTTCTTCCCGGGAGTTTTTCACGGTAATGATGCGCTGCAGGGTGTTGGTCCACTGCACGATATTGGCTTCAAACTCCCGTATCAACTCTTCGACGGTGGTATGAAACTGACTGATGTGGGTCAACTCATCCTCATATTCGCTTCCCTCTTTCTGTTTTTTAATGGCGATGCCCGCGCCCTCGTGAAAGGATTTATGTGCCGGAATAAGCTTGGTTTTGAGCAGATTCAAACTCTCTTCGTCACAACTGAGGCAGCTGGATTTTTCTATGATCCACTTCCCCAGCGTACACTTGGTATGATCCAGGGTGCGTTTAAACTCCCTGCCGGTTTTCAAACACTCCCGAAGATCCATCTCATACTCGTTGTGGGCACGGACAAAGGATTCGGTATTTTCCTCCTCCTCTTCACTCAACTCCCGGTACCCCATCAACTTTCTAAAGCTGATCACCGTACCGATGTTGCCCCGGATATTCATAACGCCCCAGATATATTCGGGGACTTCGGGGATGGCCGTCACGTCCTTGGGGCGCAAAATCTCCAGCACCTTCTCCGTATTGATCGCAAAATTTTTATCTTTAATATTAAAAAGCAGTAGTTCCATAACACCCTCCTATCCCTGTTGCAGTTCATCGGCCAAAACGGCGACCTCTTCTATCATCTCCCCCATCTCGTCAACGGTTTGTAAAATCATATCCGCCGCCTGCTTTGCCTCTTTGGAGTTGTTCTTGGCAAGCTGTGCGGATTCTTTGACCTGTTTCGCCCCTTCGGTTCCCTCCTCCATAGCCGTCAGGTTCTGCGCGTTTTTCTCCGCTATGGTGTGCATCATCGCGTTGACCTCTTTGGAGTACTCTACGACCCCTTCGATATCGATGATCAAATTCCCAAGCGTTACCGCTTCATCCTTTTGCATCTCCTCGTCGGTTTTCCAATCAAAAGTCACTTCGGCCACTTTTTGATTGATATTGTCGATAATGTCGGCGATCTTTTCCAAATTGTTGCCCGCATCCTGCGCCAAATTGCGGATATCTCCGCTGACGACGGCAAAACCTTTGCCGTACTCTCCTGCCCTGGCTGCTTCTATGGAACCGCTGACGGCCAGGGAGTTGGTTTGGATCACGGTGTTTTCTATCTTTCTTAAAATCTTTTCGATAGTCTTTGTGTTTTTCTCCACCGTCACCATCGTAGAGGAGGTGAAGCTTCCCTCTTTGACGCAGTGCAGCATGGTTTCTTTCATATCGTTCAACGCCTTTAAGATCGTATTTAAACTCTCCACGATCTCTTTCATCAGTTTGCGCAGCCCCTCGGCCTCCTCGGTGTTGTTCTTGGCGATTTCGAGGTTGCGCAGGTAGCGCTCCACGTTCAAGTCCGCACTCTCCTCCGCATCCTGCGCGGCTTCATTGATCTGCGTCAGGGCGCTGACCACTTCCGCCATCGACTTTTGGATCTGTTCCAGCGCGCTGCTGAGCTCCTCGGCCGTGGAAGCCACCTCCTCCGCGTCTTTGTTGATATCGGTGGAGTGTTTTAACTCTTCGGCAAGTTCCAGCAGTCCCTGTACCGCCTGTTCGGTTTGGTGGATCGCCGCGGCTTGCATATCGATCGCGTTGGTCGCCTGTACCACGGCGCTGGATTGCTGCTGCGACGACGCGGCAACCGCTTCACTGCCCTTTTGTACCGTCGCGATATCCTCTTTAAGCGCGTCGATCTGGGTAAAGTAGTTTTGGTAGTAATCAAACAGTTTCCCGATATTTTCCGACATCTGCTTTGCCACTTCGATGGCGTCGTTGGAAGTCCCGTGCGCTTTTTTTACGTTTCCGCCCACATAGGACATATTTTTCTCCACCGCTTCGATATCATTTTGAACCTTATTGACGATATCCCTGGTACGCTCGGCCTGTTCGGAGGAGATCATCGCCAACCCCCTGGTTTCCTCGGCGACCACCGCGAAACCTTTGCCGTGCTCCTTGGCGCGGCTTGCTTCGATGGCGGCGTTGAGCGCGAGCAGGTTGGTTTGATCGGCGACCTTGGCGATGATCCCCACCGCCTGTTCGATCCGGTCACTGGCATCTTTTAACTCGATACTTTTCTCCCCCATCTTCTGGGCATCCTTTGCGGATTTTTGCATCCGCTCCCCCGATTTGAGGGTATTGTCCGTAGCGTTTTTGACGCTTTTTGTTGCTAACTCCACCTTGGTGACGATCTCCTTCGTATTGGCGAAGATATCCTCCGTGGAGCCGTAGATCTCATTGATGGAGCGCAGACTCTGCTCCGCCGCTCCGGCGTTTTCCTCCGAGGCGGAACTGATCTCCTCCATGGAACTTTTCAACTCCTCTATAGCGCTGACCGTATCTTGAATCTTTGTGGAGATATGATCAGAGGTAGAGAGTAGGTTTTCCGAAATGTGCTGCTGCTTAGCCAGGGTTTTTCGTCTTTTCTTAGCGGCGATACTGTCGCCTTTGTTCCCCTGAGCCGAGGCGCTTTCCAAACTGTTTTGTGATTTTACGAATGCCATAATGTCTCCTTTGTTTCAAATTTCACTGCCACGAAGCAACGTTTGATAATTTATTGACGTCTAAGATGAAAAGCACGCTTCCGTTACCCAAAAGCGAACTTCCCGAAATGATCGGATGCTTCTGCAACGCACCGCTCAAGGGTTTTTGCACCACGTCAAGCTGGTTTACGAACTCATCAACCACCATGGCGAATTTTTTTTCGCCCGATTGCAGCACGATCACTTTTTGCTGCTCCTGCTCCTTTGCCCCGCTGCCGATAAGCGCTTTTGGGTAGGTGATGGGCAGCAACTCTCCCCGACGCTGTAAAAAGGGCTTTTTGTTTGATTCTTGTATCTGGTTCTTTTCTATCTGTGAAGTTTCGATGAGATAATCCATGGCGATAGCGTAATCGGTATCGTTCATCTTGATATGAAACACGTTGGTCAAAGCCACGCTGACGGGAAGTTCCAGGGTGATCGTCGTGCCCTCGCTCTTTTGCGAATCCACGGCGATGGTCCCGTTGAGGTTTTCGATGGCTGTTTTGACCGCATCCATCCCCACGCCCCTGCCGCTGAGGTCGCTGATCTGCTTTTTCGTGGTCAAGCCGGCGTGAAAGATCAGTTGCAAAATCTCCGTTTTACCCATCTGCTGCGCCCGCTCCCGTGAAACCAAACCGTTTTCCAAAGCCTTGTGCAAAATCGCCTCTTCGTCGATCCCTTTGCCGTCGTCTTTGATCGTTATAAAAACCTTATCCCCTTCCGAACACGCTTCGATCGAAATCGTACCGGCTTCCGCTTTCCCCGCGTCCAGACGCTCCTGAGCGCTTTCGATCCCGTGGTCGAGGGAGTTTCGTATCAGGTGGATCATGGGATCGGCCAAACTCTCGATCATCGTTTTATCCAGTTTGGTCTCCCCGCCGCTTTCCTCATATTTGATCTTTTTCCCCAACTGCTTGCTCAGATCGCGCACCAGCTTGGGGTAGCGGCCGAAGATATAACTCAGCGGCAGCAGCCGCATCGACATGACGATCTCTTGCAGCTGGGAGGTCACCCTGCTGATCTGGTCATACTTTGAGAGGATATCGCGCTTTGATTGCTCCATCGTATCGGCGTTGAGCGTTTGCACGATATAGGGCATGGAGTTTTTCATCACCAAAAGTTCCCCGATCGTATCCATCAGGTTATCGATCTGTTCCTGCTCGATCTTGACGGTTTTTCCGATAGCAGCTGTTTTCACAGCGGGCTTTTGTCGCGTCACAGGGGTACTTTCCGTCCCCTTTGCGCTTTCCGGCGCCTTGCCGTAAACGGCTTCGACGCCCTCCCTGTCCAGGGGATAAAGGGCGATTTCGTCTAAAACGTTTTCACAGATATCTTCGATCGTCTCTTCGTCGCTGCAAAGGATCGCCACGATCCGAGTAGCCCAGTGCAACGGATTTTGCTCGATCTCTTCGCAGCTTTGCGCGATCTCGAGCTTGATATGCTTTAACTCCTTTTCAAAAAGCGAAAGCAGATAAAACGGATCGTTTCCCAGCGTTATCGTATCCACGTCCAAATCGCAATCGAGAAGATAGTAATTGGGGGTATTGATAAATCCCTCATCGATAAAGGGAGGGTGCTCGGGCAAAGCTTTAAGCGTCTCGGACAACTCCCCCTGTGTAAAATAGCGCAGCGGCTTGGGGGGCTCTTTGCTCAGCGGCAGCGAAGTGTCGCACCCGCTACGCTCATCTTGCTTTTCATGCAGCATCGCATCGGCTTTTTCGATCAGAGGCTGCGTTAGGGAAGGATCCTCCGGGGGGATATCCTCTCTGGCTTCGGCGTCATCGAGAAGCTCCACGACGCTGTCAAACAGATCAAACAGTACCTCCGGAAGACGCGGCGTATACTCCAATGCGCCCCGGCGGTACATATCCAAAAGATCCTCGGCGCGGTGGGTCAGTTTCTGCACGTCGCCAAAGCCCACCAGACCGGCTCCGCCTTTGAGGGTGTGCGCCGCGCGGAACAGCGCATCGATATCGCACGTTTCATCTTTGAGCGTTTCAAGGTTTTCATCGAGATAGTGCAGATTATCCCGGGCTTCATTTAAAAACTGTTCGAGCAATTGGTTCATAGGGGTCTCCTTCTTTTCGCTGACTTAAAAAAAATCGATATCATCTTCATCGTCGTCGTTTTCCCGGCTGGGATCGACCATCATCTCCAGCTGCAAGCAGGAGCTAAAAAGCGAACTGTCGAGATAGTGGATATCCAGACTGTCACGGTTGATAAAGATCGAATCGACCCAGTAACGAAGATCCTTGGAAACCGCTTCTAAAAGAATGACGCCGTTTTCCTGAAGCTGTTCGTCGCCGCTTTGGGCAAACCGGTCAATCACCGAAACAAGTCCGTTGAGCGCTTTGATCAAATCGCTGAACTCAAACAAAATGGAGATCGCTTTGACAAACATCAAAATGCGGTGTGAAAACTGCTCCAGTCCCGGCCCCATCTCGATCTCTTTGCACCGCATCTGCGTCAAAAGTTCCGAAAGCTCCTCATTGAGTTCGTCAAGCTCCTGGATCTGTTGCAAAGTCTCTTCGTCCAGTTCGAGCAGATACTCCCGGGCACTCGTTTTATGGCTGTGGGAGCGTCTGAGCAAAAACTTTTCATCCTCCTGCAGGCTCTTTTCGAAACCGCCGCTCTTTTTTTGCTCCCTCTCCGGCTTTGCCGCGATCTTGAAGTTTTTACCCCCCGTAAAAACATAGTCCCGAAAGGTATGGCCGTAGTTTTCCAACTTGACTTTGTTGTATTCCTGCTTCGTAATATCGTAAAACATCGCCAGGTAGTAGGGACGATCCGCGACGAGAAACCGTGTTTTGATCAAGTGAAAATAGTGTATATAACCGTTAAAACGCAGCGCTACCTTCTCCGTCCGGTTATCCCCTTGCGGCGGTTCGAGGCTCTTTAAACAATCCGGAATGTTTAAAAAACGCTCCTCAACAGCACCTATGTTCGCGCCCTCGACGCTTTCTTGCAGCAGTTGACGCAACACGTCGTTGATAAACTCCACCCTCTCTTGCGTATAGATCATCGTCGGATGGGATGAGGTTTTTGCCAATTCGATCACCGCAGACGTACCGCTTTCAAACCCGGCGCGTTTTGTCAAATGCCGTCTGGAAAAAGCGGTCTCGGCCAGATAGCCGATCGCCTCGAGCGTTTGCTCTATCTCAAAAGGCTTTATAAGAAACTTTTCCACGTGCAGATCGATAGAAGCCAGGAGATACTCCTCCTTTGGCCGCGTGCTTGTCAATGCCACGACCACTTCCGGACAGCGGTGTTTTATCTTTTGGATCAGTTCAAGACCGCTCAAGCCGGGGAGGTCCACATCTGCGATAACGATATCAAAATGCTTATCATAAAAAGCGTTTAACCCCCGCGTCCCGTCATTGACCGTTGTGACACGCTGGAACGCGTCCAAAACGGAACCGTTGAGCAAAGCTTTGCTTTGTGCGTCGTCATCCACATAGAGCAAAGAGAGGTTGTTGCACGATTTTTGCAACCTGCTAAGCTGTTGCATTACAGCACCTTTTCGATAGCGCTGGAAAGCTTTTGATAATTGATCGGTTTGGTCACGAGCTGGCAGTTGAAGTTTGCCAACTCGTTCAGATCGATATCACTGTGTCCCGTAATAAAGATCGTTTTGATTTCGGGGTGGAACCGTTCGATGGCACGCACCATCTCGATCCCGTCCATCGAGGGCATACTGATATCGGTAATAACCATATCGATTTTGTACTTGATCGCCAGGGACAACCCCTCCACCCCGTTTTGGGCAAAGAAGGTTTTGCGATAAAGATTCGACATCACCGTTTCCATAGCGTGAAAAACCGTTTTCTCATCATCCACAAAAAGTACGTTAAGCTTTTTTAGATGCAGCAGCATCGTTTCGCTAAATTCATTCATAATACCCTCCTTCGTTGGCATAACGAAGAATAAAATAAAAAAGTGGGGTTTTTGTGGTATTAGCTTGAAGAGTTACAAGTAGATGTCATTTTTTATTTTAGCGGAAAGTTTTTACCGTTTTTGCGTGAGTTCGAGTTTATATCCCTGACCGGAGATATTACATATTTTCTCCTTTCCTATCTTTTTTCTCAAATTTTTTACCACCGTCCGCAGAGCGTAGCTCGTCATCACTTCCCAGTAATCGCCCCACACCGTCTGCTCTATGGTTTCGTAGGAAACGACCCTGTTTTCATGCTCCAACAGCAGTTCCAAAAGCAGTTTCTCCTTTTTATTGAGTGTGCAGCAGGGGCGAGCGCCCTCATTGATACGGGAATTGTTCAAATCATATATATACCCTCCGCCCAGTTCGATCCCCTTTTGCCGCTTTGCCTTGATATACTTTTGTGTACGCAGCAGCACCGCTTTGATCTTTTCCATACCCAGGGGTTTGACTACATAGCCCTGTATATTGAGGTTTGCGCTATTTAAAAGATATTCCCGGTCGGTATAGGCGGAGAGGACGATGACCGGCTGGAAAGGATCAAGCTCCCGTATACGGCGGATAAACTCCAGACCGTTTACCTCCGGCATCTCGATATCGGTAATGATCAGATCGACCTGCCGCTCGCTAAAGACCCGTATCCCCTCCCTCCCATCAGAGGCGGTGTATACGTTTTTGAAAAAGCTGTTCAAACTACTTTGGACGAAGCCTCGAACCGCATCGTCGTCATCCACAAACAAGATGTTCGTATCCTTATATTTTGCCAGTTCAACCATAAACATCTCCGGTGAATATTAAGTATAATTTATGTATTCTATAAATATTTTTTTAAATTGTCAATATAAAACTTATAGTAAAATATCCTGTGATAATAATGTGACTTTTGTTAGATAATTGAAAAAGGTTTAAAATTGAAAAGTTTTCACTTCTATTACGACGATATATTTTTTGATACGAATATTAAAAGGGTGGGCAAGGAGATGCCCAAAAACAGTACGGCTTTGATCCAAGTCTTCGCACATAGAAACTGCCGCAGCCATATCTCCGGTTTGTGCGGCAAACTCAAAACCGTTTTTAAAGATGCGCTGATCATCGGCAGTACCAGCGACGGGGAGTTTATCGGCTCCAACGTTACCATCGATCAAACGGTGGTGGCGATCACCGTATTTGAAAACTCCCACCTTGAACTCGTCAGTGAAAACTTTGAAACCGGCGACGATTACTACGAGCTGGGGAAAAATCTCGTCGCTGCTTCCCACCCTCGGGCGAAGGTTTTTATCTGCTTCGCCACCGCGGTTAATTTCAACGCCGAGGAGTTTCTTTCCGGCATCGATTCGGTTTTGGATTGCGAAACCGTTTCCGGCGGCATCGCGGCCGGGGAGTCTCCGCTGGTATTTGACCACGCCTCAATCTATGCGGAGGGGGCCGTCGGGGTTTTGATCTACAATAAGGACCTGCGGGTGCAAACCTTTTCAAAATCGGGTTGGGTCCCCGTGGGCAAGGGAATGAAGATCACAAAAGCGGAAAAAAACCGGGTCTATACCATCGACAACAAACCCGCCATAGAGATGTATAAATACTACCTGGGCGAAGGGGTAACCCATCTGCTGCACCGCATCGGTATCGAGTTCCCCCTGATTAATAAAAAAACGAAAAAAGCCCGGGCGCTGCTGAATATAAACGGCGACGGTTCCATCTATTTCGGAGGGAACTTCGCTCCCGGGGATCGGGTTTTTTTCGGCTACGGCAGCCAGGAACTTTTTTTGGAAAACCACTCCTCCCCTCCGCCGCACATGGTGCAAAACTGTTTTGAAACCATCTTCGTCTACTCCTGCATCGCCCGCAGAAAGCTGATGCCAGACAGCGTCTACAGAGAGATCGAACCCTATACGCAACTTGCCCCGGTGGGCGGCTTCTTCACCCACGGTGAATTCTTCACCAAAAATAAAAAGCACCTGTTTCTTAACCAGACCATGAGTGTTCTGGCGATGAGCGAAGCCCCCTGCGAAAGCAGCAACATCCCCCTGAAGGGCCGCTACTACGACACCATAGACAATATCGACTACTACCACACCCAAAAAGCGCTGATGCACCTGATCAAAAGGGATTCGCAAGAGATTGAGGAGCTCAATAAAAACTTGGAAAAACGGGTTAAGGAGAAGCTTAGGGAGCTGCGGGAAAAAGACGCGCTTTTACTCCAGCAGTCAAAGCTGGCCTCCCTCGGGGAGATGATAGGCAACATCGCCCACCAGTGGAGGCAGCCGCTTAACGTCATCGGGGCTTTACATATGTGGATAGAAGCGAAGATGTATGAAAAAGGGTTTCTTGATAAAACCGATTATAAAGATATCAATGAAACGGTCAACGAACAGCTTGAATATATGTCAAACACCATCGATGATTTTCGGGGGCTGGTCAAAAACGGCGAGATAACCAAACGTTTCAATCTCACAAAAGCGGTACAAAACGTTATCAAACTGTTGCAAAGCGATTTTAAGCGTTACGGAATCACGATCCTCCTGCAGGGGGACGATATCTATTGCGTGGGAAACAGCAGCAACTTCAAACATGTGGTGATCAATATCCTCAACAATGCAAAAGACGCTATCTGCAGCCACTCCGAGCATAAGCAAAACTATATCCTCATCTCCGTCGGCGGCAGAGACGATCAGGTCCATATGGAGATCCAGGATACCGGGGGAGGCATCGACGAAGCGATCAAGGAGAAAATTTTCGACCCCTACTTCTCCACAAAGTTCAGAAACAAGGGGACGGGGATCGGTCTTTATATGAGTTATAAGATCATCAATACCCAGTTTAACGGCTCCATATCCGCCAAAAACACGCGCTTTGATCACCGCGGTACAACCTTCAAAGGAGCAAATTTCAAAATAACGATCACCTCATAGTCCACCCCACTTTTTTACCACATAATTTTCATATACTCGATTTCCACCGATCACAAAAGGAGGAAACCTTGGTTTTTACGGATCTTCATAAGTTAGTTTCCTTTTCAAAACAGCTTTCCATTCTCTACCTCGAAGATGACCCCCTTGCCGCGGAAGCCGCACTGGGGCTGTTCAAAAACTTTTTTAACCGCATCGACTGGGTCAAAAACGGCGAAAGCGGCTTGCACCGCTACAAAAAAAACCATTATGATCTGATCATTACCGATTTGGAGATGCCCCGGATGGACGGGATCGCCTTTTGCAAAGCCGTTTTAAAGCAGCACTCGCTTACCCCTATCATCGTCGTTTCCGCGCACCACGATTCCCACCACTACCGGCAAGCGCTGCAGATGGGGATCCACGGCTACCTTTCAAAACCCATAAATATCGAAAGCCTCACCGATTCTTTGCAAAACGTCATCGAAAAAATCTACTATCTGCACGAATACCGGCGCCAGCAAAACGAGCTGGAGAAACTGCTCGACCGTACCCTGCGCAAAGCCGACAAACAGCATTTGGAGCTGCAGTACAAAAACTATCACGACGGCTTGACGGGTATCACCAACCGCAACAAGCTCGAGCAGGACCTGCAGCATATCAGCGACAGTGAGTTTCTTCTGCTTGATATCGACGGTTTTTCCCATATCAATACGATCTACGGTACGAAAGTGGGGGATATGCTGCTTCAAGCATACACCAAGGAGTTGGAACGATTTGCCGTAGAAAACTTCTATACCCTTTACCGGGTGGGCGGGGACCACTTTGCCATGATCAGATACACCTCTTCGGGTCCCCAAGCCCAAAGCGTCGCCAGGCAGATCGTGGAGCACTTTACCGAAAACACCATCCTCGTCAAAAAAACGGATCCGCCGATGGAGCTTAATATCAGTGTTACGATCGGTATCGCCAAAGGGTACGGCGGCCACACTCTGATGGAAAAAGCAATTGAAGCGCTCAAATTCGCCCAGAACAACAGAAAACCGATCACCGTTTACGAGGAGGAGCTGCAGCTTGAAAAAAAATACGAAAAAGCTTTTAACGCCGTCGACATAGTCAAATCGGCACTGCAGCACAACGGACTGGTACCCTACTTTCAAGCCATCGACAAAGGCCCTGAGGGGATAGCGTACGAATGCCTCGCCAGAGTAAAAAAAGACGGTGAACTTTTAACCCCGGGAATGTTCATGAGCGACATCTTCCACACGTCGCTTTACGCGAAACTGACCGAAACCATTATCGAACAAGCCTTCGCGTATTTTCGCGATAAAGACAACGATTTCTCCATCAACCTTTCCTACAAAGATATCGATAACCCCCACTTTGTGGATTATCTCAAAGAGCGTGCCCTGCACTACAGGGTAAGCGACAGGTTGATCATCGAAATCATCGAATGCGAATACCTCAACAGTTTTGATCTGGTAAGGGATTTTATGCAAAAGATGCGCCGCTTGGGGATCAAGTTCGCCATCGACGATTTTGGCAGCGGCTACTCCAACTTCACCTATCTGCTGCGTTTAAAACCCGACTACCTGAAAATCGACGGTTCGCTGATACGCAATATGGACAAGGATGCGGAGTCCTACGCCATCGTCAAAGCCATCGACAGCTTCGCCAAAGATTTGAAGATGAAAACGATCGCCGAGTTTATACACAGCCGCTCGGTATACGAGTGTGCCAAGCAGCTGGGAATCGACGCTTTTCAAGGCTACTATATCGGCAAACCCGAACCTGAGATAAGGAGATAGTCATGGGGATAAAACAGCACTCTTCACAGCAGTTTCTCCAAGCCGTTACGGAGAATTTTCTTTTTAGCAAAACCGATAAGAACGGGATCATTACCGATCTCAACGATGCCTTTTGCGAATCAACGGGATACGGTAAACAGGAATTGCTCGGGCGATCGCACCGCATCCTCAAACATCGGGAGATGGATACAAAGGAGTTTGCGCGGCTTTGGCAGACTATCCGGGCAAAACGGGTTTATCGCGGGATGATTAAAAACCGGACAAAAGACAACCGCACGGTTTTTTACAATACCACGATCATCCCCATCGTGAAAAAAAGCGGCAAGATAAAGGAGTTTCTGGCGCTGCGGCACGATATGACCGTTGAGATAAAAGCGCTGTGGGAGTTAAAAGAGATTATCGGTGACTTGAATAAAAAAGAGCAGATGATGATGCACCAGTCAAAGCTCGCACAGATGGGGGAGATGCTCAGTATGATCGCCCACCAGTGGCGACAACCCCTCAGCGCCATCTCCTCCACAACCACCGATTTGAATTTAAAGATCGCCCTGGATGCATATGATCAAAACTATTTTACGGCCAAACTGGACAATATCAACCGCTACGCCGACTACCTTGCAAAAACGGTGGAGGATTTTCGCGGTTTTTTCAAACCCGACAAGCAAAAAAGTCTGACCACGATAAAAGCGGTGGTCACCTCCGCAATGCGGATCATCGCCACCTCTTTGAAAAATAAAAATATCCGCGTCACGACCCGTTTTGAGGAAAATACGGAGCTGTTTCTCTATGCCGGGGAGCTGCAGCAGGTTGTACTCAATCTGCTCAAAAACGCGGAAGATGCGATCTTGGAAAAACAGCTGTATCAAGGCTGCATACAGCTACGCTCCTTCAGGCGGGAGGAGAGCGTCTGCCTGGAAGTGACCGATAACGCGGGGGGCGTACCCGAACGGATCAAAGAGCATATCTTTGAACCCTATTTCAGTACAAAAACAGACAAAGACGGTACGGGATTGGGGCTGCACATGTGCAGAATAATCGTCCACGATCATTGCAAGGGAACCCTCGGCGTGCGCAATGAAAACGGAGGTGCCGTCTTTCGCCTTTGCCTTCCCCTTACGCCCTCTTTTACAGCAGAAACGTCCGCTTAAACTCTTCGTCGATCTCAAGCAAGCCGCGCTCCCGGAGCCGCTCAAGCACTTCCGGATCGCACTCCACGTCCCCGGGCCAGCGCCGGTCAAAGCCCTCGAGTTTACCCTTGTTGGTCGCGTCGACGCTGATAAAGGGTTCCAGCGCTATATCGCGCTTGGCATCGATATTGTTCGCTACGCGCCATACCAGCATATAGGGAGTATCCAGGTGGTTTTTGGACGCATCCACGACGATAAGTACTTTCAAATGTTTCTTTAACCCGCTCAGATCGGCGACCAACTCTTTGACCGGGCGGGTTTTGTTGATGCTGATAAAGGTTACGGGGTTACTCGTCCCCACCTTATACTGGCACAGATCCACGATATCGCTATCGATGGTGCGCATCGCTTGCAGCAGCTGCTCGTCGCTGATAAGTTCGTAATCCCTGCGCTCGACCTCTTCCCCGGTACAATCGATCCCCAGCTTGCCCCCTTCCAGGCTTTCGGGGCTGGAGTGATCCAGCGCGTCGACGACGCCCTCGCTGATGAGGATACGCTTGGGATCGAGGCGGTTGAGGATATAATCGGTGATCTTTTCGTAATCTTCAAGTTCGGGCGCTTTTTCATCTACGAAGATGGCGTGCTTGACAAAACTCATCTGCCCCACGCCCCAAAACGCGTGCATAAACTGCTTGGCGTGGCCCCTGTAGTGGGGTTTCATCTTGGCTAAAATCAGGTTGTGGAACACCCCGTTTTCAGGCATCGCGTAATCGATAAGCTCGGGCGCGGTGGTTTTAAGCAGCGGCAAAAATATCCGCTCGGTAGCCCAGCCCATATACTTGTCTTCCAAAGGCGGTTTACCTACGACGGTCGCTTGATAGATCGGCTTTTTCTTCATCGTAATCGCCGTCACCTTCATAAAGGGATAGGGCTCTTCAAGGGTATAGTAGCCGGTATGATCCCCGAAGGGCCCTTCGATACGCATCTGCGACGGGTCCACCTCCCCCTCGATGACGATATCCACATCCTTTGGAATATAGATATCGTTCGTCAGCGATTTGACCAGCTGGGGGTTTTTGTTTTTCATAAACCCGTACAGCAGCAGCTCAAAGATACCGTAGGGCAGCGGTGCCTGTCCGCACCAGATATAGGTGGGATCCCCGCCGATGGCCACACTGACGGGCATCTTTTTACCCGCATCTTTGTACTGGTCGAAAAAGTGGCTTGAATCCTTGTGGATCTGCCAGTGCATCCCCAGATGCCGCTTGTCGTACTGCTGCAATCGGTACATTCCCAGGTTTTGCATCTGTCCGTCCAGGCTTGTGGTATAAACCTGGCCCATAGTGATAAAGGGGCCGCCGTCCTCACTCCAGGTGGTCAAAATGGGCAAGCGGTCCAGATCGACCTCTTCGCCTCTATAAACAACCTCCTGGCACTCCCCTTTTTTACTCAATTTCTTGGGAAACACGTTTTTAAGCTTAAAGAGTCTGGGCAGCATGGAAAGCTTGTCCATAAAGCCGCCGGGGGGCTTCATGTGCAGCAGCTTCTCTATCTCCGCAGCTACCTCGTCGGGATCTTTGGAAAGGATATGTTTCGTCACTTCAAAATTGGCAAAAAGGTTCATAATCACGGGGATATCGTAGGTAATCCCCCGCTTTTTGTTCACGGGCTTGGTAAAGAGCAGTACCTGGGATTTGGGTTTTTTGACCTCCACATACGCAATATGCGGAATCTCCAACTCCACATCCAACTCTTCGTCGATGATGCGAAGGTTATCGGTTTGTTTCAACCACTCTAAAAGTTCATTCACGGTTGTTCCTTTCGGGTGCGTTTCTCGGGATTATTATAGCACCCCATATTGAGAATGAGGTAAAAAACGGCGGTTGGGATACGCTTTTGGGGATGAAGCGACAAAAGTGTTATATGAAAGCACATTCTGCTGATATTATACATTTTCGCCCTTTATACTATTGAACATAAACTCGTTATGGTAAAATACACTTTTATCGATACTTTTTTAAGACTTTTACCCTAGAAAGGCTCCATAACATGAACTCGCTTTCCTCTCTTTCCAAAATACAGTATGCAAATATCATCTCCCTGGGCATCTTTACCATCGCGCTCATCGTAGAGATTTACCACAACGGATTTGACTTGATACGGGTGATCAATATCGCCAACTTTGCCCTGGCATGGTATATGTTTGTCAATATACGCAAAGTCCAATCCACGGTCACGACCATTTCAAAAACGATCCACAAAGCCAGGGACGGGGAGTTGGATTACCGCTTGCAAAAGATCAACGACGGGGGAGAGATGATCGAACTCGCCGATACGCTCAACAGCTTTTTAAACCAGCTGGAAAGCTTTGCGCAAAATATCTCCTCCTCCATCGAAAAAGCCAGCCAGAAACTCAGCTACCCGCAGATCGATTCAAGCAGCTTTAAAGGGCAGTTCAAAACCAATATCGAGACCACCAACAAAGCGATCGCGCTTATGAAAGCCGATACCAAACATATCGCGGGCACCGACGTCAACGACGCACTTACCGAGATCGGGTCGGGGGTTACCGGGGAGCTGGAGCTGCTGGAAACGGATTTGAAAAACTCTTTGGAAAATATCGAAAAGATCGTAGAGGTCAGCGAAAGCACTTCCGACAACGCCCAAAGCAGCACCGACGATATGCATCGGGTCTCGGCCAATATGGATGATCTGATCCAGGAGGTGGACCACTCCAGCGAAAGTATCTCCATGCTTTCACAGAAAACCGAAGAGATCACGTCGGTGGTGGATCTGATCAAAGATATCGCCGAACAGACCAACCTGCTTGCGCTCAACGCCGCCATCGAAGCCGCACGTGCGGGAGAATACGGCAGAGGCTTCGCCGTCGTCGCCGACGAGGTACGCAAACTGGCCGAACGCACCCAAAAAGCCACCAACGAGATCGCCATCTCGATCCAGACCCTGCAGCAAGACGCCACGGAGCTGCAGGAGCGCTCGACGCATATGACCGAGATCGCCCGAACCTCCGGAGAGAGTATCGAAGAGTTCAAAAGTACCCTCATGGCCTTTAACCAAGACGCCAAAAAGGCCAGCAGCTACGCCAACCATATCGCCGATATGGTCTTTATCATCCTGGCTAAAATCGATCACACCATTTTCAAATCCAACACCTACTCCTCCATCTTCCGCCGCAAGGTTCGGGGGGAGTTTCCCGACGAACACAATTGCCAACTGGGCAAATGGTACAACAATATGGCAAAACGCAAGTTTTCCCATACTCAAAGTTACAAAGCGATCGCCGCGCCGCATAAGCGTATACACGATCTCGCCAACAAAAACCTCGCTTATATCACCCCCGAAGATCGCGTCGTAGAAAATCAAAAAGAGATCATCGGCAACTTCGAAGAGTTGGAAAAAGAGAGTAAAAAGATTTACGACCTTATGGAGGAGATGATCCGAAGCGATCGCTAGGCTTTCGGTACGGCACTTGCATAGTCACCGTCAACGACTTTATGCAAGGATGACGCCGTGGGAAAGATCGAGGAAAAAATAAAAAATGAAATCTTTCAAGAGATTTTCAGTGATACGTTACGGATTTTTGAATTCATCAACGCCCGCTTTGAGCTGGACGAACGGCAGCAAGACGCCGTCATTAAAAAGCTGCACCGCTGCAACAGTGAATTGACCGAACTTTTGAAACAGAGTAAACTCTCATGATCACCCCCGCAATCGGTACCAGAGATCTCTATACCCAGCTTGACGCGCTTATACGCACCGATACCCCCGTCTTCATCCACGGCAGCCCCGGCATAGGAAAATCCTACATCGTCAACGATATCGCACGCCAAAACGATCTGGAACTGGTGGATGTACGCCTTTCGCAGCTAGACGCGGTGGATCTGCGCGGCATCCCCTCCGTCAGCGGCGAACAAACCCGCTGGATGCCCCCGGTTTTTCTCCCGACGCAAAGCGATTCGAAGGGGATCCTTTTTTTAGACGAACTCAACTCCGCGCCCCCTTCGGTCCAGGCGGCGATCTATCAACTCGTCCTTGATCGCAGGATCGGGGAGTATACCCTGCCCTCTGGCTGGCGTATCGTTTGCGCGGGAAACCGCATCGACGACAGGGGGATCGTATTCCAGCTGCCCTCTCCGCTTATCAACCGGATGGTTCACCTGGTCCTTGAAGCCAGATACGACGACTTTAAACAGTGGGCTATCGAAAACCGCATCCACCCCTACGTGATCGGTTTTTTAGGGTTTCGCCCCGATCTTCTCAGCTCCGAACTTCCCGACGCCAGCGAAACCAACCCCGCTTTCTCCACTCCCAGGGCGTGGAGCATGCTCTCAAATATCATCGGCGGCTGCGAAGATATCGACCGGCTCCACCCTATCATCCACGGGACCGTAGGCTACGGAGCCGGGATCGAATTTATCTCCTTTATCAAAGTTTATAAAACCCTGCCCGATATCGAAGCGATCCTGGAGGGCAAAAGCGATGCGGTCCCCGAAGAACCCGGAGCCCTCTACGCCCTGTGTTCCGCCCTGATCGAAAAGTACCGGGAGATTTCCCAGGCTTCGAATCTCCTGGAATACTCCCGAAAGCTTCCCGAGGAGTTTACGGTGATGCTTATAAAGGACCTTATCGTCAAGGATGAAGATATAGCCGAACTGGACGCCTTTGACCAGTGGATGGAACGCTATGCCGACTACATTCTCTAAAGAGGTTGACGAACGCTTCAAAAAGATCCGTATCAACTTTTTGTTCCACCACCCCTTTTTATCGGTGCTGGCTCTGTCTTTGCCCACAATCTACCGCAGCAACGAGCGCAGCGCCTTTCAAACCGACGGCGGCAAGCTTTTTATCGATCCCCGAAAGCTAGAACGCTACGGCGCGGAGGAGTTAACCTACCTCTACGCCCACACCCTTTTGCACGTGGTTCTCAAACACCCCGGCCGCAGGAAAACCAGGGACAAGACGCTGTGGAATCAAGCCTGCGACGTGGTGATAAACAACATTTTGCAAGAGTTCACAAACATCGGGCAGATGCCCCGGGACGAGATCACGGATGAGCAGATGCAAAAGCGCTGCGTCGAAGAGGTGTATGAGATTTTGTATAAAAAGCAAAAAAAGCGTGGGGGACAAAAGAGGTCCGCGGAACAAACCGCCAAAACGACGCCCCGGAAAGGGGGAGCATATGAAAGCGCCCTTTACCATCCGCACAAGCGCGACCTCGATCCCGTCTCCAAAACGCTTGATCACGGCAGCAGCGAAAAGCTTGACGGCATCATCGTCCAAGCCCTTTCTGTGGCGAAAAAAACTTCGCCGCACTACGAAGGGCTGCAGATCGAGATCGATTCCCTGATCAAGCCCGAAATCTCCCTCTACGATACGCTCAAAGAGTTTCTCATCGCGTCGCTTTTTGAAAAACAAAGCAGCTATGCCCGCCCGAACAGACGCTTTATCCACGCCGGACTCTACCTGCCCGGACAGCAAAAAAGCCAAGAATCGCTGCAGCTTTATATCGCCCTTGACAGCAGCTCCAGCGTCACGCTGGAGGAGTACCGGAAATTCCTGGGCGTCATCGAAGAGATCTGCGGCAACTTTTATGAATACTTCATCACCGTTTTACCCTTTGACCGCCGGGTCAAAACCGAACACGTCATCCGGTTTGACAGCTTCAACCCGCTGCAAAAGGAGCAGCTGTTTATCCCCAAAAGCGACGGTGGTACGGACTTTGACGCCCTGTTGCGCCATGTGAAACAAAGCAGCGAGCGCCGCTCGCACAATCTGCTGCTCACGCTGACAGACGGGGAGTTTGCAATCAGCGAATCGCTCCCGTGCCAAACGCTTTTTCTCATCAGCGAGAAGAAAAACACAGAAAAGTTCAAAGCCTATGGAAGAGTTATTCAATTTAACCTATAAAGCCCAGGTGGAGGCTTTAAAAGAGGAGGAGGAGTTTGAAAAGCTCGGTGATGCGAAGTACCTGCACCATGAGGATACGGAAGCAAGACTCTACTGGGCTTTTTGCCGCCCCAGCGGCTCCCATCCCGAGCAGCTAAAGGACCCTGAACCCCTCGTTTCGATCATGGCTTTTAACCACTCCCGCCTCGGGGCGCTGGAGCGCTTTTCCCTGCTGCATCCCAAGGTGATCCAAGATCCCGAGCTGCGGCAAAAGATCCGCAACCGCTCCCGAATGCTTTTTCGCGATCTGGTCGATAACGATTTTACCGAACTCAACCGGGTTCTTGACCGGGTCCCCCAATTCCTTCCCCTGGCGATCGATCAATTGAAAAACGGCCGAAAATGGAACGAGATAGCCGCAGACGACGTCGAAGCTTCCCGCTTTATCGAAACGGTAGGCGAACTTGCCGACGAGAGTTTTTTCAAAGCGCTTTATGAGAAACTCACCCCCGTGGAAGAACTCGACGCCGACGCTTTGAAAACCCACCTGCAAAAACTTCTAAAGCGCAAAGGGCAGCTGCATCCAAAACTCAGTGAGTTTTACCGCGAAAAGACCCTACACTGGCTCAAGAACTCCTCGCTGCACCCTTTACAGAAAAAGTCCCTCCAGCAACTGCTGAAATCTTTGTAGGGTATGAAAGATGCATAGATTCCCCCATGGACGAGAGTTACGATTTGGAAAATTATGAACGCTTTTTAGGGGATTTTAAAAGCCACGGCGGCCACTGGGAAAAGATAGAAAAACGCACCGCCACGCTTTTTCAAGTCCTGATCGACGGGGATCTCAAGGAGTTGGTCTTTGTGTTGCGCCACTACCCCAAATATATCGAAATCGTGTGTGATCATTTCCGCTATCTTTACAACTACTCGGAGCAAAACGCCGATATCTACGCCGCGTCAAAGCTGCTGTGGATGAGTGAGGGATACCATCAAAAACAGTTCGTGCGCAATCTCGTACGCAAACTCGAAAGCATCGATGAATACGATATCACCCGGTTAAAGCAGTTTACCGATACGCTTTTAAAAGATGAAGAAAAGATCCATCCGATCATTTTGAGCTACTATAAGGAGATGATCCTTTCACGGCTGCAAAGCGGAGCGTTTCATAAACTCCAAATAAAAGTTTTGGAAAAAAAACTCTCCGAAATCACGGTCAAAAGCGAATTTGATTTCAGCGCGAAGGACCGGGATGCGGGGCTGGATATCCCCTATATGGATTAAGGAGAAGCGATGACATTTCATACCCGACCCGAAACGGTAATCTTTTACGAAAAACCCGGTTGCAAGGGCAACGCGCGGCAAAAAAAGTTGCTGCAAAGCCGCGGGGTCACCCTGGAGGTACGCAGTATCCTCCACACGCCCTGGAGCGAAGAGACCCTGCTACCCTTTTTTGAGGGCCTTCGTCCCAAAGAGATGATCAACCCCTTTGCGCCGCAGATCAAAAACAAAGAGATTGATCCCGAAAAACTCTCCAAAAAGCAGCTGGTGGCGATGATGATACAAACGCCCCTGCTGATCAAGCGACCGCTGATGCGGGCAAAGGAAACCTTTATCTGCGGCTTTGACCTGCCGCGCCTCTCCGAAGCGCTGCAACGCCCCCTTGATGGCGATATGCGGATCGGTACGTGCCGCAGCGACGAGGAGTGCAGTTAGGGCCGTTTGATCTCTTGGGAGCGCTCCCGGTATTCCTGCAGGTCGATCTCGCCTTTGGCGTAGCGCTCATCGAGAATATCCTGCGCGCTTTTTTCTTTTTTGCCGCACTCGCCCCTGCCTTTGACCACATACACCATCGCCGCGACTGCGACCAAAAGAATGATCCAACTCCATCCCATCATATGGAAGCCGTCTTGATAACCGTACATACCGCACTCCTTTCTATCCGCACTTTACGGATAGACCATTTCTATAATATATATTTATAAAACACTATAACATACGGATATTAATACAGCTTTAACGCTTAGCGTTTTTGCAGAGTTTTATACCCCTTATTGACTTTCCATTGCAGTATCTTTTTATAAAAAAGCGTAATGATTCGTTTGAGCAGGTAAGCACTGTAGCCTTTGATGACGACGCGGCCAAAGAGCGTTCCCACGGCAAATTTGCCCCCAAGGGCGATAAAGTAACCGTATATTTTGGGGACGCGGGCTTTCATGGGGGAACCCTGTACCAGCCGGAGAATATTTTGGGCGCAAAAAATACCGGCCTGCTCCGCCGCCTGCGCGGTTGGAGGTACACTCTCCTTGCCATCTTTGATATCGGCCACATCCCCAACCGCAAAGACGTTTCCGCTGCTTTCCAGACGGTAATATTGATCGACAAGGTACTGCCCCGCTGCGTTCATATCACCGGAACCGGGAATCGATTCGGCTTTGATCCCGCCGGTAAAGATCATAAAATCAAAATCCAGCCGCGCGCCGTCTTTGAGGAGGAGTCTGTTTTCCTCCACTTCGGCGATAAAGGAGTCGGTTTTGATCTGCACATCCAATTCCCGCAGGCGCTTTTGGGTATAGTCGATAATCTTGGGATCCATCCCCGGTAAAATCGTAGACGCGGCATCGATCAGGGTGATGGTAAAGCCCTCACAGCGCATGCCGATCACTTTGAGATACTCTTTGAGGATATAACTCATCTCCGCGGCGATCTCAACCCCCGAAAGCCCCGCACCGCCTACGACGATATTGAAGCTTTTGATATGGCACTGATGTTGATTGGTGATATATTGATAGATCGTATTTTCAAAACGCTGTTTAAACTCCAACGCGCGCGGCAGGGTTTTGACACCGTTGGAAAACTCCCTGATCCCTTTGATAAAGGCGGGAAAGTTGGTGCGTGCCCCCGTAGCGATGATGAGATAATCATAGTCGTAGCTGCCGCTTTGGGTGATAACGGTATTGTCGTTTTTTTCAACGGCGACGACTTCATCAAGCACAAACTCTATGGAGGGATCCACTCCCTTTGCAAAGGAGGCGATATCAACGGTCATATCGGAGATGTTGCATTTATTGGCGATGAAATCGTACGCTTCGGTTTGCAGGTAGTGGTAATTGTTTTTATCGATCAGGGTAATGTCCAACCCCCTGTCCGCTAAAAACTGTATCGCTTTAAGTCCCGCATATCCGCCGCCGATCACTACTACTTTTGCCACTGTACCGCCTTCTGTTTTGTTGCTGAAAACTTACCGTAGTTTCATAGCACTAAAGTAGCATTTACGGGTTATGCACTTCCCCGAGACTTTCCAAATACGCAATAAACTTCTCATCCTTTCGGATCGGATCAAAGCTTTTTTCCGACTCGATATCGTTGAGCAGCGTTGAACTCAATGAAATCGCCTGGGAGATATCGGCGATAGCGTTTTCGACGTTTTCAAGCTCGGCGTTGACACAGGCGCGCTGCCAAAAGGAGTAAGCGTACTGATCATCCAGCTCCAAAGCCTGATTGCACAGGTTCAACGCCCACTCTTTTTCACCCAGATCAAGTACCGCGTCGGCTTTGTAGGTCAGCGCTTCCACGTTTTCGGGTTCGATAGAGAGGATTTGATCGTAAATCTCCACTTTCGCCTGCACGTTGTCTTCAAGCTGGCTTCTGCGCCACAGGGCGTGTACCTGGTTGGAGCGGTTGATGCGCTCCTGGTTCTCAAAGATCTGTTCCGAGCGCTTTTGCATCTGCTCTTCGACGGCGCGCAGTTTCTTTTCATAGTGTTCGACCACCTTCTCCACCCGCTGCTGGACGATCACTTTGGTCTGCTCTCTGGCGTCTTTGACGCTTTTCCAGCCAAACAGCGCAAACAGCGCAAACAGCGACGCTACGGCGGTAAGGATAAAGAAGATGTTGTTGACCGTATTGGTCACGTAGTTCATCGCCCGATCCGATACGTCCAACCGCGAATTGGTGATCTTATCGGTCATCTCTACGCGAAGCTGCTGCTGCTGGATGCGCAGGTCCCTGACTTCATCCATCAAGTAGCGCTCCACAAAGGGGTTATACATCGGTTTTTCCAACTGATTGATTTTTTTCTGCGCCTTTTCATCCAGCTCCTGTGTACTTGCCGCAAAAAGCGTACAGCTGATCACTACCATCGCTACAATGAACCGTCCTACCATCTTCAACTCCTATATATATCCTCTGAATTTATACCATACCAACCCAAGATACTCATGCCATACCTGCTGCACGACCTGTATGTTACCGCCTCCAAAACCGTACCATCGGACGCTGTTTGTGGTCAAAAAGTCGGTCGGAGCGGCGACGGGGTGCAGTCCCGCTTTTTCAAAGATCGCCATCGCCCGGGGCATATGCACCGCGGAGGTGACTAAAAAAAGGGGCGTATCCCCAAAGCGCTTTTTGTATTGCAGCGCTTCCTCCATGGTATCCCTGGGCTTGGTTTGCAGCATGATAGATCCCTTTGCGACCCCAAAGGCACGGGCTACTTTAGCTTGGATTGTAGCATGGGAATGCTTTTGCCTTCCTTGATACCCCGATAGGATCAGTTGACTTTCTGGTAGCTGCTTATGCAGCAGTATCCCCTCGGCCAAACGCTTCATCGCACTGTCTGAAGGCATGGAGCTTAGGGGACGAAAAGCGCTTTCGTCGTGCCCCGCTCCCAGAACGAGAATATGATCGATACCGTAGCTTTGGGGGTCCTCAATCTTCGTATAGCGCTGCTCCAAAGGGATCGCAAAATAGTGGGCAAAAGGGTCGCTGCTAAAAAGCAGCAGCAAAATAAACGCTCCTCCGAAGGAGAGTTTTGCCAGTTTATAGCGCTTTGTAAAGAGAGAGAAAAACCCGATCAGGGCAAAGAGAAAGATAAGCGGCAGCGGCATCAGCACCGCCGCGAGAAACTTTTTCAGCGCAAAGCCCACGGATTATAATCTTTCGCAGCGCTCATCTTTGAAAGCGACCTCTTCGGCTCTCGCCAAAATCTCCATCGCTCCCGCGTCGATCATCTCCTGGGCCAGAGAGATCCCGAGGTTTTTCGCCGCCGCGAGGGAGGAGCTTTGGCTGCGCTCGAGGATGTTGGTCCCATCGGGCAAACCGACCATCGCTTTGATATGCACCGTTTGCTCCCGGATATAGGCGTGTACGCCGATGGGTACGGAGCAGCTGCCCTGCAGGGTGCGCACAAAATCCCGCTCCAGATTGGCGCAAAAAGCGCTGTGTTCATCGTTCAGACTCGCCGCGATCCGCTCCAACTCCTTATTCCCGTCGACGATTTCGATGCCAAGGGCCGCTTGTCCCATAGGCGGCATCATCACCTCCACGTCGATGGGATCATGGAAGGGAACCTCTTTTAAAAGATCCAGACGCTTCATCCCGATATACGCCAGAATGATCGCGTCGTATTCACCGCGGGCGAGCTTGGCCAGACGGGTGTTGACGTTGCCGCGCAGATTTTTCACTTTCAAGTCGGGGCGCTGCTTCAAAAGCTGCATCCGGCGGCGCAGGCTGGTCGTACCCACCACCGCACCGCTTGGCAACTCTTCGATGTTTTTGTATTTGTGCGACAAAAACACATCCCTGTCGTCCGCTTTTTTCGTAATAGCCGCAAGCTTCAAGCCCTCGGGCATGGTCGTGGGCACATCTTTGAGGCTGTGCACCGCCAGATCGGCGTTGCCCGCAAGCATCTCATCTTCGAGCTCTTTGGTAAAGTGCCCCTTGCCGCCGATCAGGGCCAGCGGCTTATCCAAAACCTTGTCGCCTTTGCTGGTGATCTTGACGATCTCTACGCCCAGATCGGGAAAGCGCTTTTTGATCTCCTCTTCTATATGATATGCCTGCCACAGCGCCAGATTGCTGGCTCTGGTGGCGATTCGTACTGTTTGCATCAACTCCCTTTACTCCAAAATTTGGCGCAATTTGTTACGCGACTTGTCGATCCGTCCGTCTACGAAGATCGTGGGCGTGCCCTTGACCATCGCTTCACGGCTGAGCTGCATATCGTGAGAAAGCTGCTGCGCTACGCTCGGCTTTTGCAGATCCTTTTGGGTAAGCGACGTTCCCAACACACCGTTGACCACTTCAAGGGCGTTTTTGGGGTCTTTGGCTTTTTTAAACAGTGCCTGATCGGCTTTAAAAGCTTTATATACCCGGTATTCAACGTTTTCAACCCCCTGCTGCGCCGCCGCGATCATCGCGAGCGAGATCGGTTTTGCACTTTCGTGAAAGCTCAAGGGAAAGTGGTAGTAATACAGCGCGACTTTGCCGGGCTGCTTTTGCGCCTTCTCCATCATCTCCGGGGCAAAACGTACGCAGTACGGGCACACGGGATCGCTAAAGACCACCACCTTGTGCTCGGCGTCGGGGTTGCCGGAGACGAGGTTTGCCTTGTTGTAGTATTTTTCTCCCAGCTTGGGGTACATATAGGTTTCGAGTTTGGATTTGTAGCTTGTACCCGTGCGCAGATCCAAAAGGTCTCTGGTGACCACTCGGCCGTCGGTAAAGAGCATATCTTTAACCTTTTTCGCTTCCCCGCGAACGTTGATATCAAGGTTGAGGATATATCCGGTCCACCCCTTTTTGATCTGTACCGATTCGGCGATAGCGATATTGTCAATCTTTATCTGGGGATTGATACTCTTTCTTTCAAATTTTAAAATCAACTCATCCGTAGCGCTTGCCGCAAACAGGCTACTTGTCGCCAGTACGATCAGAGTCAATAACTTCAACATCGATGACATCGTTGTCTCCTTCTTTTTGAAATGGATCGTAGTGTTCTTGCTCTTTATCTTTGTTCTTAAGGTGGAGAAACCGCCGCGCGATCATGGTGGAAAACTTTTCAAACTGCAGCAGGATTCCCACGATATCGGTAAAAAAACCGGGTACGACCAGCAGTACGGCTCCAAGCATGGAAGCCAGATTCATCCGCTGAAACTCCTGCATACTGATCTGCCCCCTGGCCGCGGATTCGAGGTTGTCTCTAAGGGAGTAGTTGAAATTTTGGATGATCACGACCCCGACGACCGCACTGAGCAGAATCTCCACAAAGGTCAGCAGCCCGCCCAGATTGGAAGCGATGGCCACTGAAACCAGCGTCTCTATGAAAAGATAGAGTAAAAAATAGGGCATCTACACTCCTAGGTGATTGAGAATTTCATGCATATCGATCTCTATTTTATCTAAATTATCCCTATTGACAACTTCGATCTTTCCTTCCAGGGCACCTTTGCCCACGATGATCCCGTAGGGGCACCCGATAAGTTCAAAATCTTTCATCTTGGCGCCGAAGCGGTCTTTTCTATCATCCAGCAGCGTTTCGATCCCGTTTTCACGAAGCTTGTCATAGACTTCGTCCCCCAGCTTGGCAAGCTGGTCGTCCTTGCTGTTAGCGACGATGATGTGCGCTTCAAAGGGAGCGCTGGCTTTGGTCCACTTGCACCCCTTTTCATCGTGATTTTGCTCGATCACGGCGGCGATAAGACGGCTGACGCCGATGCCGTAGGTACCCATCTCAAAGGGTTTGGCTTTACCGTTTTCATCGAGAAAAGTCGCTTCAAGCGGCTTGGAGTAGCGGTCCTGAAGTTTAAAGATATGTCCCGCTTCGATCCCTTTGGTATAACCGAGGGTGCCGCCGCAGCAGGGGCAGCTATCCCCCTCCTGGACTTCGGAAAGGTCTTTAAACTGCGCTTTATCAAAGCTTTCGAAACTTGCGCCCACCAGGTGATAATCCGTTTCGTTGGCTCCGACGATGCAGCACTTCTCCCCCTCCAGGGAGTTATCGATCACCGTCTCGATCCCCAGCTCCAAAGGCCCGACGTAGCCCGCGACGAGCCCCGCATCGGCAAGCTCCTGTTCACTGGCATCGATCAGATCGTCCGCGTCTACGGCGTTAAGGGCTTTGACCTCCTGGAGCGTATCGCAGCCACGCAGGACAAAAGCCACCAGGCGGGACTCCCCGTCGGTGATCGCTTTTTTCACCACCGTTTTGACCACAAAGTAGGGATCGACTTTGAAAAATTCGCTCACCTCTTCGATCGTGGTTACGCCGGGGGTTTTAAACTTGGCGAACTCCGCTTCCATCTCCTCCCGGGGTCGGGGTTTGGGCTTTGCCGTAGCCGCTTCGACGTTGGCGGCGTATTCGCATTTGTCGCAGGTAACGATAGTATCTTCCCCGCTGTCGGCAAGGACCATGAACTCCTTGGATCCGCTGCCGCCGATGGCGCCGCTGTCGGCTTCAACCACGCGAAAGTCCAGCCCCAGCCGCGTAAAAATCTTTTTGTACGTTTGCTCCATCAGATCAAATTCGCGGTTCATATCCTCGCGGTTCGCATGGAAACTGTAGCCGTCTTTCATCAAAAATTCCCGACCGCGCATGAGCCCAAAACGGGGACGGATTTCGTCGCGAAACTTGGTATTGATCTGATAGAGATTGATCGGCAGCTGCTTATAACTGCGTACGCTTTGCTTGACCAGATTGACCATCATCTCTTCATGCGTCGGCCCCAGGACGAATTCGTTGTCCTTTCTATCCTCAAAACGCAGCAGTTCCCGGCCGTATTTATTCAAGCGGCCGCTTTTTTCCCACAGCGAGGCGGGGGTGACAAAGCCCAGCTGTACCTCGTTGCACCCGGCTTTGTCCAACTCCTCCTTGATCACGTTTCGGATATTGTCCTGCACCATCTTTCCCAAAGGCAGCAGATTGTATATCCCGCTGCTGACGTGCTGGATAAAGCCCGCTCGAAGCAGCATCTTATGACTGGGCAGTACCGCGTCTTTGGGGATCTCCTTGGTCGTGGGGATTAAAATGTGTGAATATCGCATATCTGGTTTCCTTTAACTTAAATTATTTCGTTTCATGTTCGCACTTGTAGCGATCGGGGGCACTGTCGATATCTTTGATGCTGAAAAACGATTGCAGCGATTCGATCATCGTATCGGTTTTGCTCTCCTCGCTGTGGTTGCGCAAAAATTTCGTGGGGTTATGCAAAAAGCGGTTCATTGCGTTTTGCATCGCTTTTTCCATGTTGGCTTCATACTCTTTGGGCAAAAACCCCTTTTCCAGGCAGCGTTGCAGCTCCTTTTGTATCGCTTCATCAGCCTGCAGGCGGATCTGCTTGATCAAAGGCTCCACCGAGAGTTCCTCAAGCCATTTGAAAAACGCCACCGTATAGCGCCCGACGATCTTGAACGCTTCCTTGGCGTAGCGCTGGCGCTGGGTGATATTTTGCGCCACGATCTCTTTGAGATCGTCCACCTTGTACACATCCACCCCGTTTACGTCGATCTCGTCGATATCGCCGGGAACGGCGATATCAAACCAGTAGCGTCTGAAATTTTGCTCTTCTACCATCTCCCGGGTAACCACCGGGTCGGGGGAGCTGGTGGCACTAAAGAGCAGTTCGCAGCGATTGAGCTGGGCCTGCAATTCATAGGAGCGGCAGGGGGTCAGATCGCACTCAAACCCCTTGACATACTCTTTGGCTTTATTGTAATCGCGGCTGATCAACCTCATCTTCACCCCGTGTTTCGCCAGGTTGCGAATAGCGTGGGTACTCATCTCCCCCGCTCCCAAAATAAGCGCGGTTTTGCCCTCGAGGCTCCCGGCTTTCTGCGCGGCCATATCCACGGCAACGCTGGAGATGGAAACCTTGTTCTCCGAGATACTTGTAGAGGTACGCACCTCCGCGGCACATTTAAACGCATAGTGCATGACACGGCTGAGTTTCTGGGCACAAAACCCCCGATCGTAGGAGAAGCGGAAAGCGTCTTTGAGCTGTCCCGTTATCTGCGACTCGCCAACGACGAGGCTGTCAAGGGAGCTGATAACGCTAAAAAGGTGGTGCACTGCCCCCTCGTCCTCAAAGATCTCCGCCCTGCCCTCAAGCTCGTAATACTCGATTCCCGAATACTGTGAAACCGCTTTCATGGTAAACTGCGTGGCGTCGTATACGTTGGAAACGGAGAGGATCATCTCCACGCGGTTACACGTAGAAAGCACGATCCCCTCGTTGATCGATTCATAGCAAACCAATTTTTCAAGAAGTGCCGTCTTCTTCGCGTCGCTGTCCAGAGCCAACTTCTCTCTGGTCTCGATTTCACAGCTTTTATGCGAAAAACTAATAACTACGTAGTTCATTCAAACCTTTTCATCCTCTTTCACTTATCCCTACACCTTTTCGGCGTTGGTTTTGAAACTGTCCTGTTCCTGATGCTCCAGCTTGAAGTACTCGTTGAGCTTCTCCCTGTTCTCTTCAAAAACCTGTTCGAACTTATCCTTCGATACCACCGACCCGTTTTCGAAGGTATCGAGCAGGATGTTGGTATTGCCGATGACGGTCAGATACTCCCGGCCGCCAAACTCCAGCAGGACCAGTTTGTTCTTCGTATCGATCACCTTTTGGAACTTGACTTTGAAATTGGGCTGTTTCACCCCCTTGCCGCCTTGGGGCATAAGCCAGTTGTCACCGCCGCCGGAGGAGACTTTGCGCTTGATGATAAAAAGGATCAAAGCGATCGCCAGCAGTACGGCGACCGTCACGATATAGCTCGTAGAGATCTGCAGCTCCTCCTTGGTCTCAAACCCCAAAACCGGCTGCTGCGTATCTTCCTGGGGCGCAGCGGTTGCGCTTTGTTCCCGCACTACCCGCAAACGCAAGCCGTATCCGTCGCTGGTTTTTGCCGCAACGATATCGGTTTTGCCCTTGGTATAAAAGTATACTTTCAGCACATCCAGTTTGGAGCGGTTGATCTGTATCTTTTCCACGAAGGGGTGGCTCATCTCCTTGGTATAGCCTTTTTCCGCCACCGCGTCGGTGAGCGTAATCAGCGTTCGGTTTTCATTGACGTCCTGGGAAATTTTCCCCTCGAACGTCGAATCGAAAGAGAGCATCAGGTCCACGCGGTTTTCCCGCTCATAGACGTTTTGGTTCAGCAGTGTGGCCGCTAAAGCCCCGGTGGCAAAAAGTGCCGTCAGTATCATCGCCCGTATCATAGGTGCTCTTTTGCCAGGTAGTACAGTGCCGCGTTGGAATCAAGCACTTCATTGATACGGATCGCAAGGTTTTTTTCATACACCATCACTTCCCCTTTGCCGACGATTCTGCCGTTGACGTACACTTCCACGCTTTCCCCCGCGGGTTTATCCAGATCGATCACCGATCCCTTTTCCAGGTGCAGAATTTCCCGGATCGTCATAGTCGTTTCCCCAAGCATCGAATCAAGCTCGATATCCATATCGTGCAAACCGTTGTATTCCAGCCATTCAAAATCCGACTCATGCACCTGAAGCCCCTCGAAAGCTTCTTCGGGAAGCTGCTCCTGCTGGGTCTGTTCCGTATTGTTTTCATCCGCCATGTTACAAACCTATCACTAAGGTGCCCATATCGCTGCGAAAACACAGGCTCCCCGCAGCTTTTTCGTCGCTGCTTAGAAATTTGGGCGTGGCGATCACGAAATCATACCCGTCATCGGAAGCGATCACCTTGGAGTGGCCGATGATAAGATTGGCCAACTCGTTGTTCAAATCCACGACCGTCTCCTCGTCGGGATTCTCTTCAAACAGCAACACCTCCGCTATGTTCTTCAGCAGCTCCTTTTCACTGTAGATGGTGACCGTTCTGTTTTGTCTGCCCATAGTCACCTCGATACTGCTGGCATAGTACCCCGTATCGTTCTGCGCGCTGTCGATTTTCTCGATGGCGATGTCAAACTGCTTTTTAAAAGTATCGTATACCGCTTCCGTGATATAGTTTTCCATTATGGACCACCTTAGCATTAATCTCGGTAATTATAATTAAATTTAATTTAATACCAAATTAAGGCGATCACCACAGTGACGGTTTCCAAACTGAAATCCCCTTTTCGATATAATTGCGGAAAAAAAGGCTCAAAGATTATAGTGCTTATTCCCCTCGGCATCTTTATCGGTACGGTTTCGGGTTTCTTCGGGGTCGGAGGCGGTTTTGTGCTGGTGCCCTTTTTACTGCTGCTGGGCTTTGACATGAAAACGGCGGTGGGTATCTCGGTGATGCAGATGGTTTTTAGCTCCATCTTCGGCTCCTACCTCAACTACAAAAAAAAGACCCTGCAGATGGGAAGCGCCATGATGGTCGGCTTTGGCGGCGCTACCGGGGCGCTGCTAAGCGGCAGCATCGTTAGTATGCTCTCAGTCTTTACGCTCAAGCTCCTCTTTCTTGGGCTGGTGGGGCTGGCGATCGCGCAGATGCTGCGGCCGACGCAAAACAAGCAGGAGCGGGAAGTTCACTGGGCCTGGCTCTATCTGACCGGGCTGTTTACGGGCGCGCTTGCCATCTCATTGGGCGTGGGCGGGTCGGTGCTGATCGTTCCGATACTTGTAGGCTTTATGCACTATCCGGTAAAAAAGGCGGTCAGCGCGGGGCTGTTTTTCGTGGTTTTTTCCTCAATCTCGGGTTTTGTCAGCCTCATCCTGCACGGGCACATCGACCACCAAAGCGGTTTGATCATCGGCCTGTCGTCACTAGTTGGGGTCACTTTCGGGATCTGGCTCAAAGACAGGGTCAGTGATAAACATCATAAAAGATATATTTTGCTACTCTATACGATTATTTTTCTATATATGATAAAGGTTACCTTTGAATAACAGTATTTCTATCTACGGTGCGAAAGAGAACAATTTAAAAGATATCAACCTGGACATTCCGAAAAACAAGTTGGTGGTGATCACTGGCCTTAGCGGCAGCGGTAAATCCACGCTGGCTTTTGGCACCATCTACGCGGAGGGGCAGCGGCGCTACATCGAATCGCTCTCCTCCTACGCGAGACAGTTTTTGGAAAAGGTGGGCAAACCCAAAGTCGAAAAGATCGAGGGCCTAACCCCCGCCATCGCCATCGATCAAAAAACCACTTCCAAAAACCCCAGAAGTACGGTGGGCACCATCACCGAGATCTACGACTACTTCCGGCTGCTTTATGCCCGGGTGGGCAAGCAGCACTGCCACAAGTGCGGCAAACCGATCTCGTCCATGAGTGCCGCCGATATCGTCGAAGAGGTCAAAAAGCTGCCCCTTGGCTGTAAAACGGTGATCATGGCGCCTTTGGTCAACGAAAAAAAGGGAAGCTACGTCGATCTGATCGAAAAGCTGCGCGCCAAAGGCTACGTGCGGGCGATGATCGACGGGGTGATGGTGCGCCTTGACGAGGATATCGAACTGTCAAAAACCAAAAAGCACACCATCAAAGCGGTCATCGACCGGGTCGTCATCAAAGAAAACAACCGCGACCGTCTCGCCCAGGACATCGAAAAGGCGCTGGGGCTCAGCTTTGGAGAGGTGGAGATCGAAGTACTCAACTACGAAGAGATGGGACTGGAGTCGAAAATCATCCACTACAGCGAACACTTCGCCTGCTTTGATTGCAAAATCAGTTTCGAACCTTTAGAACCCCTAAGCTTTTCTTTCAACTCGCCAAAAGGCGCCTGTCCGCAGTGCGACGGGCTGGGACACAAATACAGCCTGGACCTTGGCACCATCATCGATGAGCACCTGCCTTTAAAAGAGGGGGCGATCAAGCTACTCTACGGCTTTAACAAAAGCTACTATTTCAAATACCTCACCGCCTTTTGCGAAGCGGCGGGGATCGATATGAGCGTACCCTATGAGCAGCTGCCCGAACACCAGAAAAAGGCGCTGCTGTACGGCTCGACCGAGGATGCGAGCTTTACGTGGAAGCGCCACCGCATCAAAAAACCCTGGAGCGGCGTGGTCAAAATCGCTTACGATATGCTCAAAGATGAGAAGGATCTGGGGGATTATATGCGCGAAAAGGTGTGTGACAAGTGCGGCGGTTTCCGCCTCAATGAGCAATCCCTCGCCGTCCGCGTGGCGGATAAAACCATCGCCGAGGTGATCAGAGAACCCATCGAAAAAAGCAACGCTTTCTTTGCCGATGAGGACAACTTCGCCTATTTCAACGATGAGCAGCGCATGATCGCCAAATCGATCCTCAAAGAGATCCGGGAACGGCTCTTTTTCCTCTACGACGTGGGGCTGGGCTACCTCAGCCTCGATCGCGACGCGCGCACCATCAGCGGGGGCGAAGCGCAGCGGATACGCATCTCCAGCCAGATCGGCAGCGGCTTGACCGGTGTGATCTACGTGCTGGATGAGCCCAGTATCGGCTTGCACGAGCGCGACACCCAGCGGCTCATACGTACCCTCAAATCCCTGCGCGACAAAGGCAACACCGTCATCGTCGTCGAACACGACAAGGAAACGATCATGGAAGCGGACTACATCGTCGACGTGGGACCGCGCGCCGGGAAATTCGGCGGAGAGATCGTCTTTGCGGGGACCAACAAGCAGCTGCTTCGCAAAAACACCCTCACCGCGCGCTACCTCAACGGCAAGGAGAAAATCGAGTACTTCTACCGCCGCAAGCAAAGCGATTGGATCGAGATCAAAAACGTCAACGTCAACAATATCCAAAACCTCGATGTCAAGATGCCTTTGGGCAACTTCGTCTGCATCACCGGCGTCAGCGGCAGCGGGAAGAGTTCGCTGATTTTGCAAACCCTGCTGCCCACGGCCAAGGAGCTGCTCAACCGCGCCAAAAAGGTACAAAAGATCGAGGGCGTGGAGATCACGGGGCTGGAGAAACTGGATAAGGTGATCTATCTGGATCAAAGCCCTATCGGACGGACGCCGCGCAGCAACCCCGCAACCTACACGGGAGTGATGGATGAAGTGCGCAAACTCTTTGTCGAAACCAAAGAGGCCAAGATCAGAGGCTACAAACCCGGCCGCTTCAGCTTCAACGTCAAAGGCGGCAGATGCGAAAAGTGCCAGGGTGAAGGGGAGCTCAAGATCGAGATGCACTTTCTGCCCGACGTGATGGTCAAATGCGACGCCTGCGACGGCACGCGCTACAACCCCCAAACCCTGGAGATCGAGTACAAAGGCAAAAATATCGCGCAGGTGCTGGATATGAGCGTGGATGAGGCGCTGGAATTTTTCAAAGCGATCCCCAAGATCGCGGCGAAGCTGCACACCCTGCACGACGTGGGGCTTGGCTACATCACCCTGGGGCAAAACGCCACCACGCTCAGCGGCGGGGAAGCGCAGCGGATCAAACTGAGTAAAGAACTCAGTAAAAAAGATACGGGCCATACCCTTTATATCCTGGATGAACCCACCACGGGGCTGCACTTTGACGATGTGAACAAACTCACCAAAGTGCTGCACCACCTGTGCGAACACGGCAACTCCATCTTCGTCATCGAACACAACCTCGATATGATCAAAAACGCCGACTATATCGTCGACGTAGGTCCCGAGGGCGGCTCAAAAGGCGGGCAGATCACCGCGCAGGGAACGCCTGAAGAGGTGATGCTCACCGATACCCATACGGGCAGATACCTCAAAAAAGAGTTGGAAGAGTAGCCATGTTCCTCTACCAGCCCAGCAAGGGGTACTGCTTTAACAGCGATTCGGTTTTTCTCTATCAATTTATCAGTGCCTTCGTGCCGCTGAAAAACCGTAAACAGAAGCAGTTTCTCGACGTGGGCTGCGGCGTGGGGATCGTGGGGATGCTTTTACAAAAGGAGTTTGGCATCAAGCTCACCTCCATCGACAAACAGGAAAGCATGATCTTCTACGCCGAGAAAAACGCGGCGGCAAACAAGCTGGATACGACGATCCTCCGGGGGGATTTTCTCACCCACGCTTTTGAAAAGCGGTTTGATTTCATCGTTTCCAATCCGCCCTTTTACCACAGCGACGTGATCCAAAGCGACGACGAGCACCTCAACACCAGCCGCTACAACCACCACCTGCCCTTAAAAGAGTTCATCGCCAAAGCGGCGAAACTGCTCAAGCATCAGGGGCGCTTTATCTTCTGCTACGACGCCAAGCAGGTGGATGAGCTGATCTTTCATCTCAAGCAAAACGGGCTGAACATCGAAGCGCTGCAGTTTGTACATCCAAAAGCGGACAAGGAAGCCAAACTGGTCTTTATCTGCGCCAGGGATTGTTCCAAATCGATGACGAAAATCTTTGCGCCCTATATCGTGTTTGACCAAAACGGGGAGTACACGCCAAAGGCTGCAGAAGCCTTCGCCAAAGCGGCGACGCACAGCGTGAAGTGTGAACGCTAAATATAATTTACTCATTATTTGTCACTTCGTTCTTAAGCTCCTCTACTCTTTTTATAATCATTTTTTTTCGATCGATCAAATCTGCCCGGTCCAGAAAGTTTGAACATACAAATAATATAAATGTTATAACAAATAATAGAAAGCCACCAATCGTTATCTCTTTTGAAGGCTCATTAATTGAAAAAAATCCAGTCAGCACTATTATTGCTGAAGGGATCAGGATATATCCTTTGTTTTTTAAATCATCTTTTTGCTCAATTGATTTATTCACATGATCATATTCTTTTAATAAAATTTCTTTATCGTTGATATTATATGTATCTTCACTGGAAAGATTAGATACATTGTCTCTTTTTATGCATTTTACTATACTCATATTTAATATTATACCTCCGCTCTAATATTATAATCTTCAAAACTGTAAAAACTTTATCTTTTTGAGTCTTCACATTTTATGTTATTTTACATGAAAATTTTCGTATCTGCTCAAAATACTCTTCTATCCCAGTAAACGCGTGCCCTCCCCCGCTTGTAAGCACTTTTTTCGCTTCCGGGTATGCTTCCAACGCAACCCGATAATCCAGGGTTTCATCATCTTTTTGCAAAAATAAAAACAGATTTTCACTTTCCGCTCTGGCTTTATAGCGTTGCAGCTGCTTAAAATGCTCCGGCGTATACTCGTAAACGGTTTTATCGTAAAACATACTGTTTTTCCCGATATGCCTGTGCAAAATGCCGGGGTCCGTCACGGGGTTGATCGCGACCAGTTTCACCCCGTAGAGCTTTGAAAGATACTGCCCGTAGTATCCGCCAAGCGAAGAGCCCACCAGCGCTACGGGTTCATACTTCATACAGCGCTCAACGATTTGGCGCAGGGAGTCTATGGCAAGATCGGGACTGACGGGAAGCGAAGGGGCGATCAGCGAAGGGGCAAACCGCTTTCTAAAAAGCCTCGCTTTCTCCCCCTGTCCGGAGCTGCCAAAGCCGTGAATATAGATAATCATCGTTGTTTCCTTTGATCGAACATGCTACACTTATACACTATTATCACAACGGCATATTACTACACTTCGCAAAACACCCTCAAAAAAGAGGTGACGAAAAACCTTGAAGCGATGGCAAATGTACAGCACCAGCGATTAAAGCAGTTTATCAAAACCAACAAGGAGAAGCTTGCTCTTATCAGCAGCCGAACACAGATGCGGCTTTCGATGCAGCGCTATACCCAAACCCAAGACCCCAAAGAGCTACAGATGATCGGCAGAATTATCAACGATGCGGTGAAAAATTCCAACTATATAGAAAACATTCTTCTGTTCAATGAACAGCAGCGACTGCTTTACTCCCAAAAAGCCACTGAAAAAAAGCTGCTCGATACGTTCAAGCCGGCAGAGAAATCTATGCAATGTTCCACACAGGTCATACAGTCCTCAAAAAATCGACTGCCGAAAGTGTTTTTTTACGAACCACTGATGCTGGGAGATACATATATCGGTACCATCGCTATGCAGGCAAGTCTAGAGAATATAAATACCCTGTTGCAAGATTACACCGGGCTTGGCAAAACCGGTGAAGTTATACTCGGTACCAAACTTGGAAACGGCAACATCTTGCTCTTTAGCCCCCTGCGGTTTCACGCTTCCCCTCTTGAGGTCCCCAAAGGAGCGAAGTTCGCACTGCCGATGCAAAACGCACTGAATCAATCAAATCATTTTTTTGAAAAGATCCTGGATTACAGGGGCAAAGAGGTTATCGCTTTTACAAAATATTTAAAAGAGCTTGATTTCGGTATCGTGGTTAAAGTTGACAGGGAGGAGATATTTCAAGCCAACCGTGAATTGCAGTTTTTCATTGTGCAGGCGATTATCGTGATGGTCCTGATCGTTTTGATCGTTTCAATCTTTTTATCAAAGATGATCACCAAGCCGGTTTTGGATATTACCGAAACGGCGGTTTTGATCAGCCAGGGCAAGCTCAAAGAGCGGGTGCACTCCTCCACAAAAGATGAACTCGGCAAGTTGGCACAAGCACTCAATACGATGGCTGACAAGCTTATCAGTGCCAATAAAACCCTGGAGGAGAAAATAAAGGAAAAAACGCTGGATCTGCAGCTTGCCAATGACAAATTAAAAAAACTGGCGCAGATCGACGGTTTGACCAAGCTGGCCAACAGAAGAAAGTTCGATGAGCATATCGATCTGGAGTGGCGACGGGCCATCCGCAACCAGATCCCCATCTCGCTAATCATTATCGACCTTGACTTTTTTAAAAGGGTCAACGATACGCTGGGACACCAAAAGGGCGATGAATACCTGCAAAGACTAGCTGCCGTATTGGGGGATTCGGTCAACAGACCCGGTGACCTGGCCGCCCGCTACGGTGGAGAGGAGTTTGCGATCATATTGGAAAACACCACCGAAGTGTTTGCAAAAGGTATCGCCCAAACGATCAAAGAGACGATCGAGCAGCTGCAGCTGCCCCACCCGGCCTCTCCCATAGCGAACCACCTGACCATAAGCGGCGGCGTGGCTACGATAACACCGGGGAGAGATGACCATTTCTGCCAATTGATCAAACAAGCCGATGAAGCGCTGTACAAAGCCAAAGAGCAGGGCCGCAACCGTATCGTAAGTTACGGTAGGGCCGCAAATCCGTAAAGCTGCGGGAACAGCACCAGCGTTGCCAGCACCGCCAGCTGCAACGCGATAAAAGGGATCACCCCTTTGTAGATATCAAGCGTTTGCACCCCCTGGGGTGCCACGCCTTTAAGATAAAACAGTGAAAAGCCAAAGGGCGGGGTCAAAAAAGAACTTTGCAGATTCATAGCGATCAGCACCGCAAACCAGAGCGGATCGATCCCCAGCACTTCCGCCGCGGGCAGCAAAATCGGCACGACGATGTAGGAGATTTCGATAAAATCGATGAAAAACCCCAATATGAAAACGATCAGCATCGACAGCAGCACAAAGCCCCACATCTCCCCCGGAAGCCCCGTAAAGAAACCTTCGACGAGCATATCGGCTCCCGTATAGACAAACACCATGGAAAACGCCGTCGCCCCGATGAGAATAGCGATCACCATCGACGTGATTTTTACCGTCTCCAGCGCGCTTTCTTGCAGGGTTTGCAAGGAAAGCTTTTTATACAGCGCAGCCAGCAAGATGGAGCCAAAAGCCCCGATAGAGGCCGACTCCGTTGGCGTGGCGATGCCTGCGAAGATGGAGCCAAGCACCACCACGATAAGCAGCAGCGGCGGCACCACCGCAAAAAGCACCTTTACGTAGTCGACGTTCTCCTCCACCATCGCCGGCGCGGCTTCCCTTTTGAAAAAAGAAAGCACGAGGATATAAGCGATATAGCTGCCCACAAGGATCAGCGAAGGCAGGATCGCCGCCTGAAACAGATCGCCCACCGCCAAACCGAACACATCAGCAAGGATAATCAGGATAATGGAGGGCGGGATGATCTGTCCCAGCGTTCCCGACGCGCAGATGGTCCCGCACGCCAACCCCCTGTCGTAGCGCTGACGCAGCATCACCGGCAGCGAAATGACGCCCATCGCCACTACGCTAGCACCCACCACGCCCGTAGAGGCTGCCAGCAAAGTACCGACCAGGATCACGCTCACCGCCACACCGCCGCGCACACGGCCAAAAAGCGTCCCCATGGATTCGAGCAGTTTCGCCGCCAAGCCCGAACGCTCCAGCATCAAGCCCATGAAGATAAACAGCGGGATCGCCATAAGAATTTTGTTGGTCATCGTCCCGTAGATGCGAAAGGGCATCATGGAAAACATATAGGCAAACTCATCGACTACCTCCAGCATCGTGGCATCTGGCATCAGTTCAAAAAACGCCGCGATAAACCCGAAGATGATCGAAACCGCTCCGAAAGTAAACGCCACGGGATACCCCACCGCCAACAATAAAAGCGCGGCGACAAGCATATAAAGCCCGATCATTGCGCTACCCCTTTGAAGCGGTTGATATTTTTTACGATAAAGTGCACGCTTGCAAGCAGCAGTACCCCAAAAGAAAGGGGGATCATCGCTTTGATGATCCAGCGATGGGTCAAGCCGCCGGGGTCCTGGCTGACTTCGTTGAAGGTATACGCATCCATCACGAAGGTGTAGGAGCCGTAGATAATGAGCAGCGAAAAGGGGATGAGAAACAGTACCGTACCGGCGATATTGATCACGGCCCGGGTTTTGGCGCTGAAGCGCTCATACAAAAAATCCACCCGCACGTGCCCATCCTCTTTGAGCGTATAGGAGATGCCAAAAAGGATCACCACCGCAAAGAGGTGCCACTCCAACTCCTGCATCGCCACCGAGGAAGCGTGGAAAAAGTAGCGCATCACCACGTCATACAACACATTGGCGATCATCAAAACCAGGATAATTGCCAATAGGTTGCCCAGATAATGTAATGCGCGCTCCAACCCCCGCTCTAACTTTACCAGCGACAAGGAGACTACTCCTTGACCGCTTGGGAAGTTTGCAGGTAGTGAAACTCGCCGATTTCACTCCATTTGCGCGCTTTTTCCATGAATTTCTGCTGGGAGTTGTATATCTTTTGAAAAAGCGGATCGTTTTTCGCATACCCTTGCAGTACCTCATCGGTGGCTTTTTTCATCGCTTTGAGCACCGGCTCTGGAAAGGTTTTGACTTGAATCTTGAGATTGACCTTTTTCATTTCGCTCCACGCCTTGGCGCTCATGGCGAAATTTTGATACCCCATATCCGCCGTTACCGCTTTCATCGCCGTTAGCAGCATCGTTTTATACTCATCCGGCAGCCGCTTGAAAGCGCGCTTGTTGATCAGGTAGTGCATCTCGCTGGCGGGTTCGTGCCAGCCGGTGTAGTAGTACGGAGCGATCTTGTGAAAGCCCATCTTGATATCCATCCCGGGACCGACCCACTCCAGCGCGTCGATGGTGCCTCGATCCAGGGAGGTATACAGTTCGCCCGCGGGGATGTTGGTCACATTCACCCCCAGCTTGGCGAACACTTCCCCCGCCAGACCTGGGATACGCATCTTGAGCCCCTGCAGATCCTCTAAAGAGTTGATCTGCTTTTTAAACCAGCCGCCCATCTGTACTCCGGTGTTGCCCCCGGGGTAGGAGTGAACACGAAATTTGTCATACACCTCCTTCATCAGCTCCATGCCGCCGCCGTAGTAAAACCACGCGTACTGCTCCTGCGCGGTCATTCCAAAGGGTACGGTGGTAAAAAAGACCGTTTTGATATCTTTGCCCTTCCAGTAATACGACGCACTGTGCCCCATCTGGTACTGGCCGTTTTTGACCATATCCAAAATCCCCAAAGCCGCTTTGTGCTTCTCCTTGCCGTGGACCTGGATGATAAAGTTGCCCCCGCTCATCTGTTTGACAAGCTTGGCCACCTTCACGGGCGCATCGGCCAGGGGGGTAAGCGTAGAGGGCCAGGTCATGGCCAGTTTCCAGCGCACCTTTTTGGCCGCGTGGGCGTTGGAAGCCAGCAGCGTCGCTGCCGCCGCAAGAACAAAAATAGATTTCAACCGTTTCAAATGGACTCCTTCAATGCAAAACATTTTTCATATTTTACACAAGCCCCCGTGCCATCCCCCTTACGGCGGATACAAAAATGTAAAAGCCCCCTTGGGGTGTAGCCTATTGAAACTCCGCCCACTCCAGATCCAGGTAGTAGTGGCTGATATTTTTGCCGTTGAGGTCCCCGTAGTGGTTCAAATGCTTCGCCGAATCCAGGTCGGTTTTATCCGTCACTTCGCCGAGGGATACACCCTGATCGTAGAGTTTGCCGACTTGGTCTTTGAGTTGGAGCAGATAGGTTTCGGTGACCTTTATAGCCGCATCGGGAGAGAATTTATCCCCGTGGCCCTGTACCACGACTTCGGGATTGAGCGCTTTGATCTTTTCGATCGCTTCAAGCCAGCCTTGCATATCCGAATCCTCGGCGAAGTTGATCATGCGCCCGTCAAAAAGGATATTGCCCGTAAAAACCACTCCCCGATCACGCAGATAGATCAAAATATCCGTAGGCGACTGCGCGGCTTTGCCGGGTTTGATCAGTACCGCATCCTTTGTCAACTCCAGGCGGTTCCCTTCCATCTCGGTGAGTTTTTTGGGGATCCGGGTTTCTTTGTAGCTCTCTTTGTCCACGGCGTTTTTGATGCGCTCAAAACGCGCGGCGTGCTTCTTGATCGCCGCTTTGGTTCCGGCTGCTACATAGATAGGAACACCGCGCTTTTCAAAATAGCTTGCTCCCAGGATGCGGTCGTCGTGATAGTTCGTCACCGCCACCATCGTCACCCCTTTGCCAAAGAGTTTTTGTGCCTGCGCGTCGATCTGCTTGGCAAAGGCGTAGGTGGGTCCGGCATCCATAAGCAGTATATCCTCCCCGCTCTTTGCCAGGCAGACGTTGGAAACAAAACCGCCGTTTTCAGCCGTTGGGCCGTGGTAATCCCCGATAAAGCAGTAGGTATCTTTGGCTACCTCCACCGGTTCGAGCCGGTACGCCAGCAAACTTGCCGCCGCGGCAAGCAGTATCATTACAAATCTCATAAACACTCCTTCGGTTACGTTTTGTTATTATCATAACTTATTTATATCCATATCAACTCACTTTGCTATAATGAATTGAACTTATCACACAGGGATAATATATTTTAATACGTCAAATCAAACAGATTTATAATAAAGCGGTAGAAAACTTTAAAAAACCACAGGGACGGGTGATCGTATATGGAGATATCCACGGCTGCCTGGATGAGTTGATCGCCCTGCGCCAAAAGATCGGCGTGGAGGAAAACGACACCGAAATATGCACCGGCGATCTGATCAACAAGGGAGAACAGTCAAAACAGACCTTGGAATATATCTATGAAAAGGGGATCGGCTCGGTCATGGGCAACCATGAGGAGAAACTGCTGCACCACCTCTATCCCAAGGATTTCAAGGGCAGTTTCTACACCCCTCCGCCGCTGACGAAACAGGAAAAGCACCTTGTAGAGGAGTTGCCCGAGCACCTCATCGAATTTTTAAACTCCCTACCCTATTTCGTGCAGTACGGGCGATACACCATCGTCCACGGCGGCATTACCGACGAGATGGAGCTGGACAACCTCACCCCCGAAGATCGGGCACAGATGGTGAAGATGAAGTTTTTGCACTACGACGACCCCTCAATGCTGCTGGGCAAAGGCAACGACGACTCCGTTTTCTGGGCCGAACACTACAGCGGCAAGGACGGGTTTGTGATCTTTGGGCATAAACGTTCCGAAGAGGTCATCGAGTATGAGCACTGTCTGGGGATCGATACGGGCTGCGTATACGGGGGCAAGCTCACCGCCGTGGTGATCGACGATCCGCGGAAGCTGGATCACGAAATCATCCAGTACCCCTGATCATTCGATCTCTTCACCCCCTTGCAAAGGAGCAAACTCGCTTTGTTCCAGCGCATCGTCGCTGAAATACTCGATCCGCTCCTCCGCACGATCCAAATCTTTAAAGCGCGCTATGTGAAACACCGCATCCCCGGCTTGTACCAGCGGAATTTCGGAGCGGCCGATGATGATACCGTCAAAGGGAGCGACCAGTTCATACCCCTCATCCACCAGCGGTTCGTTGATATACGCGATCACCTGTCCCTGCTGCACCGTATCTCCCAAATCTTTCAACGTACGCACCATCCCGCTCTCCACAGCGCGCACCCATGCCGAGGATTTGGTCATCGCCGGGATCTTGGCCCGACGCTTGGCCGGGGTTCTGGGCAGCATTTCGCTTTCTCTGAGTACGTTGACGATCCCTTTGACCCCGATGCGGATAGCCGTTTCGTTAAAGCGCAGCGCTTCCCCCGCTTCATACAGCAGTACGGGGATCCCCGCTTCCAGCGCTTCTGCACGCAAGGAGCCGTCGCGAAGCTCCGAGTGCAAAATCACCGGAGCTTCAAACGCCTTGGCCAACTTCAGGGTAAAGGGATTATTCGTATTGGTTCGGATCTGGGGCAGATTGGAGCGGTGGATCGCCGCGGTGTGCAGATCGATACCGAAATCACACTTGGAAACGATCTGCTCAAAAAAGGTTTTTGCCACCCGGCTTGCCAGGGAGCCTTTGGCGCTTCCGGGGAAGCTGCGGTTGAGATCGCGCCGATCGGGCAGATAGCGCGAAAGGGTCATGATCCCGTAGATGTTGACAATGGGGACCAAGATCAGTGTCCCGCGCAACCGTTTGAGGATTTTGAGCTTGCGCAGGCGGCGGATGATTTCGATCCCGTTAAGCTCATCCCCGTGCACCGCGGCACTGACAAAAACCGTCGGTCCGGATTTTTTACCGCGGATAACGTGTACGGGCAGCTTTGTAGGCGTGTTATACAGTTTGGGCAGTTCGATATCCACCGCCGTATCGCTGCCTTTTGGGATCGCCGTGCCGCTAAGCTCAAAAATATCTTCCGCCATTTTAAACCCCGATATTGTCTTTGGTGATGCGCCGCTTCTTCTTGGCGGCGGGTTGCGGAGATTTTTTCGTATTTTTTTCTATATAATCCATCACTTTACTCGCGATATCGATCTCCGTAGCTTTTTCGATCCCCTCAAGCCCCGGAGAGGAGTTAACCTCCATCACCAAAGGCCCCCTTTTGGAAGGGATCATATCCACGCCGCACACGCCAAGCCCCATCGCTTTTGCCGCGGCGATTGCGGTGGCACGCTCCTTTTTAGTCAACCGGTGCAGCTGCGCGCTGCCGCCTTGGTGCAGGTTGGAGCGAAAGTCCCCCTCCGCGCCGCTTCTTTTCATGGCGCCGACCACTTCGCCGCCGACGACGAAGGCGCGGATGTCGGTCCCCCCCGCTTCGGCGATAAACTCCTGAACCAGCAGGTTTACATCCATCCCGTAAAACGCATCAAGAACCGATTTTGCCGCTTTTTCACTGTCTACGAGCACCACGCCCACGCCCTGGGTTCCCTCCAAAATCTTCAGCACCAGCGGCGTCCCGCCGCTAAGGGCGATCACGTCTTTCGCGCTGGATTTGTTGGAAGCGAATACGGTCTTTGGCATACCCACCCCGTTTTTGGAAAGCACCTGCAAACTGCGCAGCTTGTCGCGGCTTCTGGCGATAGCGAGACTGCCCGCTGCGCTGAAGGTTTCCATCACTTCAAAGTGGCGCACCATCGCCGTACCGTAAAAGGTACGGCTGGCTCCGATACGCGGGATGATCGCATCGGGTCTGGGTAGCGTCTCGCCCTGGTAGATAATGCGCAACTCCCCTTTCATAATTTCGATACTACACTGCAAGTAATCGATCACACGCACTTCCCAATCTCTCTGCCGTGCCGCTTCTTCGAGCCGCCTGGTGGAATACAGCGACGCATTTCTCGATAAAATATATACTCTCATCGTTACTCCTTTTCCTTGCAAAGGTACTCTTTTGAAACATCTACTAAAAACTTTCCGCTTAAAAACTTGCGTCCGATCAACATGGGAAAGCTCATATCCGCCCGATCCGTAAGGGTCACGACCGTTTTATAGCGCTTGTCAAAAAACTCCACCTCCACCTGGATGCAGGGCCGCTCCTGCAGCTGGCCGTTGGAGCTTCGAATCTTTCTGGTGCTGTGCAGGGGAAGCACCATCTTCCTGCCGTGATAGGAGGGATGGACGCTGTCAAGCAGTCTAAAATGTACCATCGCATCCTCATCCACGAAAATATCATCACAGTGCAGCGCGTTGGAATCGGCTCCCGTATCGACCTTTGCGTCCAAATCATACAGTTCCAAATCGATAATAGAGATCGATTCCAACCTACCTACGGTCCGTTTCATTGGCGTTTATCCTTTATTATTATAACTCTATAAACTCTTTACCTACCATTTTATCCAACTTCTTGAAAAAATACACTCCTATTATAAACTACTTCAATTTAAAACAAAACTCTTTTGCTATAATCAAAACCATTTATTGATTCACTTATTCGGAGATTATATGCTTAAAACCATTATACCCGTTTTTTTACTTCTCTTTTTGGCGGGGTGCAGTTCCAAAACCGTTTACGCCCCCGACGAGAAAGCATACGCGACGGAGGATCTCGATATCTTCCACGCACTGGAGTACAAAAACTCGGGACGGACGGACAAGGCGGTTGAAACCTACGCAACACTCTATAAAAAAAGCGGAAAAGCGGAGTATTTGATTGAAAAGATCAAACTGCTTATCGGTGCCAAGCGCTACAGCGAGGCAAAAACGCAGATTCTGGAAGCCAATACGCAAAATATCAAGCTGCAACGCCTGCTGGTACTGGTATACCTCAAGCAGCAAAAGCTTGACGACGCGCTTAAAATAGCGTTGAAAAATATCAAAACTTCCAACTCCTATATCGATTACAAGGTGGCCGCTGATCTGTATCTGGCGAAAAAGGAGTATGAACACTCTTTTAAGTATATGCAAAGCGCGTACGCCAAAAACCAAACCGTCGAAACGCTCATGCCTATGGTCAAGGTACTGGTTTCATATCTGAAAAAAGACGCCGACGCGATTGCATATTTGCAAACCCACCTCAAAAGCTTCGGCTTCAACGAAGCCCTTGCCAGCCAGCTGCTGGCGATATATGGGAAAAACTCCAACGTCGAGGGGATGAAAGAATCGCTCAAACTGCTCTATAACAATACGAAAAAAGATGATTACGCCAAAAAGCTGCTCAGTATCTACGGCTATCAAAACGACTCCGAAGGTGCCATCGGCTTTTTGGAAGAGAGCGGTTATAATCAGCCCCTGCTGTATGACCTGTATAAACAAAAGAAGCTCTACAGCAAGGCCCTGGACGTGGCGATGCAGCTGTACAAAGATACGGCAAACCCCACGTGGCTTGCCCAGGCGGCCATCTTGCAGTATGATCTGGAGTATCCGCTTACGAAAATCGTGCAAACTTTTGAACAGGCGATCGAAGAGGGGGTAAACGATCCCATGTATCTCAACTACTACGGCTATATCCTCATCGATCACGAGCTGGATATCGCCTACGGTATCAAACTGGTCAAGCAGGCACTGGAGCAAAAACCCGACTCGGTGTACTATATCGACTCGCTGGCCTGGGGATACTATAAACAAAAAAAGTGTAAAATGGCGAAAAAATATCTGCCCCGGCTGGAGATGGACGACAGCGAGGAGATACGGCAGCATATCAAGATGATAAAAAGGTGTACCGATTGATTTTAGACGAGATAATTAAAAAAACGAAAGAGGATTTGAAAGAGCGCAAGCAAAGGATGCCCGAGGAGTGGCTGGGAAAATCCCTGGCATACAACCCCTTCCAGCCCAAAGACGTGATCAAAGCGCTTCAATCCACCGAACAAAACCCCTACCGCATTATCGCGGAGGTGAAAAAGGCCAGCCCCAGCAAAGGGGTAATCCGTGAGGACTTCGATCCGATCCATATCGCAAAAGATTACGAAGCCGGCCGCGCCGACGCACTTTCGGTCTTAACCGAACCCCACTACTTCCAGGGTGATCTGGAGTATCTGACCCAGATACGGCGCTACGTGCCCATGCCGCTTTTGCGCAAGGATTTTATCGTCGACCGCTACCAGGTTTTGGAGGCGCTTGTCTACGGAGCGGACTTCATTTTACTGATCGCCGCGGCACTGGGGAAAAAGGAGCTCAAAGACCTGCTGCACTACGCCAGACATCTGGGCTTGCAGGTACTTGTGGAGATCCACAACAAAACCGATTTGACCAAAGCGATCTTTGCGGGGGCGGATATTATCGGGATCAACCACCGCGATCTCAAAACCTTCGAGATGGATATGGACCTGTGCGAAAAGCTGATTCCGCTTATCCCCAACAACAAGATCATCGTCGCCGAAAGCGGCATCGTGGAGCATGAGCAGGTCAAACACCTCTCCGGCGTCGGTGCGGACGCTTTCTTGGTGGGGGAGCACTTCATGCGACAAGACGATATCCCCGCCGCGCTCAAGAGTTTGAAAGGGGAGGCGTAACCCTCCCTCCTCTCCCCTATTAACCAAATAATTTTTTTTGTCGATTTTATAGCATAAGAGTATATAAAAACAGGGATTGTTATCTTCGCTCGCCGCGGTTTCGCGGATTCTTATAAGAGGACAAAGAAAATGGATGTTTCAACTTCAAGCAATTTAAACTACAGCGTTAAAATGAGTCAGTTTCAAGCGTACCAGAAAAACGATAAAGAGGGTACGACCAGCGTGATGGAAGCCACCTATATCGAGTTTGAGATGGCATCTACCGATGAGACCAAACTCAATATGGGCGGACAGCTCAATATCTTTGATCTGGCCAACAAGATGGAGCGGGTCAATTCCAACCTCTCCCAAAGCGATCTGGCCGCCATCGGATACGAGGGCAAACCCCTGGGGGATTTGACGCAGCAAGAAGCTGCCGATCTGGTCAGCGAAGACGGCTTTTTCGGGATCAAGAAAACTTCCCAGCGGGTAGCGGATTTTGTGCTTATGGGAGCCGGCGACGACATCGAAAAGCTGCGTGCCGGGCGGGAAGGGATCTTGCAGGGCTTTAAAGACGCCGAACGCATCTGGGGGGAGAAACTTCCCGAGATCAGTTACAAAACCCTGGATAAAACCCTAGAAATGATCGATAAAAAGATCGAGGAGCTGGGCTACAGCGTCATCGACGAACAGGCATAATCACGCCTGTTCGGGCAGCTCGATCACAAAGCGGCTTCCCCCTTGGCAACGCTCATAATACAGCCGCCCTTTTAAATTTTTTTCAACGATGGTCTTGGACATATAGAGGCCGATTCCCGTACCTTCCCCCTCCTCTTTTGTCGTAAAGTAGGGTTCAAAGATGCGCGGCAAGACATCCCCGTCGATGCCGCCCGCGTTATCCTCGACCGCACAGATCACCCGAGCGTTTTGAGTTTCGCAGGAAAGTATGATGCGGGGGTTTTCCTCATTTTGTTTCAAAAGGGCGTCTTTGGCATTGTTGATAAGATTCAAAAACACTTGCTGCAACTGCCCCTTGTACGCCGTGATCGCGACGCCGGGAACACACCGCATCACAACCTCTATCCCGTGGTTGTCCAGCTGGGCCTGCTGGAGGTGAAGGGTATCGCGCAAAGCCTGTTCCAGCTTAAAATGCTCACGCTTTTTATCCACTTTAAAAAAGTTTCTGAAATCATCTATCGTTTTGCTCATGAAGCGGATCGTTTTTGTGTTGCGCTCGATAAATCGGTCGATAAACGCCGCATCCATCAAACCTTCCTCAAAATCATCCTCAAGGTTTTGGATATTGATATTAAGCGCATTGATCGGCTGTCGCCACTGGTGGGCGATCGCTCCGATCATCTCTCCCATCGCCGCGAGTTTGGCCTGCTGCTGCAGCAGCTCATCTTTTTGGCGATTTTTCGCGATCTCGCTTTGCACCCTTTTTTCCAGCTGCTCGTTGAGCTCCTGAAGCTGCCCGTGGAGGCGTTTTAATTCGCTGATATCGATGACCGAAGAGATGCGTACCCGCTGTTTATTCCAAATAATCTCCCTGCCTTTGACCAGTACGTCGACGGTTTTGCCGTCTTTGGTCAGCACCTGCGTCTCATAGGGTTGGGTATCGCTTTTTTGCAACTGCTCTTTGATGATCCCGTGCTGCTTTGCGGGAATAAAGCGCTCGATCCGCTCCCCGATAAAGTCCCTCTCCTCATAGCCAAACATCTCCCTGGCCACGCGGTTGCTTTTGATCCCCCGATACTCCATATCAAAGATCATGATCGCTTCTAAAGTGGATTCAAGGAGCATCTCAAAGCTTTCCAGCGAATTTTGCAACTCCCGATTATGCTTTTTCGTGATGTAGTTGTAATACCCCATCAATCCAAGTACCGCCGCGACGACTCCGAAAACCGCAAACACCCAGCGATAATCGGCGCGCTCGACCAGCTTGACGTCCAGCCACTTGCGCTCGATCGCCGTTTTGTCATCCGGTGGTATCGATTGCAGCGTTTGGTTCAGCAGATAAAGCAGCTTGGGTTTTTCTTTGCTCACCGCCATGGAGAGGGCATACTCCATAGAGCTGTACCCCGCGATCTGCAGATTGTTCAAGCCGTATCTGCTGATATGGTACGAAGCCACGGGAAGCGTAGCCATGGTAAAGTCCGCTTCCCCCCGGTTAACCGCCTGCAGCGATTGCAGGTAGCCTTTGGTTTCCATGATCTCAATAGAGGGGTAGCGCTTCTTCACCAGATCGATCAAGCCGCTGCCGCGCTTTCTGGCCATGACCTTGCCCCGCATCATCTCCAAGCCGTGGATAAAGGGGTGATCGTCGCGGGCGATAAACGCGAGCCTATAGCGCAGATAGGGTTGGGTAAAATCCGCATACCCTTTCCTGCTTTCGGTGACCGTAGCCGCGGGTAAAAAGTCGCACGTACCCGCTTTTAACAGCTCCTGGGACTCTTTCCACGAATCGGTGGGCAGATGCTCAAACTTTACGCCAAGACGCTGCTGCACAAGCTTCATCACATCCATAGCGATTCCGTGAACCTCTTTGTTTTGCACATACTCTATGGGTTTCCAGTTGGGGTTGTTGCACATGACAAAGGGGCTGTTTTGCTACAGATAGCGCCGTTCGCTTTTGGAAAGCAGCTGCAAAAACTTTTCATCGCCGCTTCTGTTGGTATGCAGCCACTTGGCGATGATGGCGTTGATTTCGCGCTGGCTGATCTGTTCGTAGGTTTTGTTTAAAATCGCATGCAGCATAGGGCTTTTGCGGCTGGTGAGCAGGTGCAGCCCCGAAGCTGGCAGCGCGCTTTGGGGCAGCGCTTTGATCCCGGTGATCACGTTTTCGTAGAGGTAGTTCAGTACCGTCACCTGCGCCCCTATATAGGCGCTTACCCTGCCCTCAAGAACCAGATCGATCGCTTCTTCAAGCGTCTCGGTAAAAACGATCTCAATTTCGGGATAGTTTTCGCGTATCTTGGGGATGGTGCCGTAATCTTTGATCAGCGCGATCTTTTTTCCCCGAAGATCTTCAAATCCATTGATCTTGCTGTTTTGCTCCCTGACGAAGATATACTCTTTCATTTTATAGTAGGGATCGCTGTAAAACCCGTACTCGGCACGCTCTTTGGTGTAGTACGCCCCGGGGAGCAGATCGATCTCCCCCGCTTTGAGCTGCTGCAGCATCTGCGTCCAGGGCTTGGAGACAAAGCGCACCTGCAACCCCGAACGCTCAATGATCAACCGTAGGATTTCACCGCTGATCCCGTCCACTTCACCGCGCTTATTCATAAAGATAATAGGCGACCAGCTGTCGATTCCCACCGTTACGGTATGGTTATCGATCCACTCTTGCTGCTGCCTGGTAAAATCCGGCGTATTTGCGCTGCATAGGGTTAAAAAAAGAAGATAAAGGAGAAAAAAACGTTTCATCACACCTGCCGAGAGTTTAAAATAGTCTATATGCTACAGGAAGTTTCATAAAATATCGTTTAACCCAACCTGAACCCGCCATTTGCTATAATTGCGCAATTTAATAACAATTTTCTTATATCATAGGCTAGGACAGGATTTATGGCAAAAACGACATATAACCCCAAAGAGGTGGAGAACACCTACTACAAGCTTTGGGAAGATCGAGGCTACTTTGAACTTGAAGGCAATAAAAAGATCCAGAAAGAGGGTAAAAATTTCGCATTGATGATGCCCCCGCCAAACGTGACGGGGTACCTGCACATCGGCCACGCGCTGACGTTTACCCTGCAAGATATCATGGTGCGCTACAAGCGGATGGACGGCTACAGAACCCTGTGGCAGCCCGGCACCGACCACGCGGGCATCGCGACGCAAAACGTCGTGGAAAAGCGCCTGCTCGAACAGGGCATCAAAAAAGAGGAGATCGGCCGTGAAGCCTTTTTGGAAAAGGTTTGGGAGTGGAAGGAACACAGCGGCGACACCATCGTCAAGCAGCTGCGCCATTTAGGCGTCAGCCCCGCCTGGTCCAGAGAGCGCTTTACCATGGACGAAGGGCTCAAATCTGCGGTGAAAAAAGCCTTCGTCAAACTCTATGAACAGGGCTTGATCGTCAGAGACAACTACATGGTCAACTGGTGTACCCACGACGGCGCGCTCAGCGACATCGAGGTGGAATACGAGGAGCACAACGGCCACTTTTACCATATGCGCTACCCCTTAGCCGATGGCAGCGGCCACATCGTCGTAGCCACTACCAGACCCGAAACCTACTTCGGCGACACGGCGGTGATGGTCCACCCCGAAGATGAGCGCTACAAAGAGCTCGTGGGCAAAAAGGTCAAACTTCCCCTGATCGGCAAAGAGATCGAAATCATCACCGACGAACACGTGGATATGGAGTTTGGTACCGGGATGGTAAAGGTCACCCCCGCCCACGACCCCAACGACTACGAAGTGGGCAAACGCCACGATCTGGAGTTTGTCACCGTCTTTAACGAAGGGGGCGTGCTCAACCACCACTGCGGCGAATTTGAAGGTTTGGAGCGGCTGGGCGCCAGAAGTGTCATCGTCGAAAAGCTTGAAAAAGAGGGCTTCATCGAAAAGATCGAAGACCACGTCCACCAGGTGGGGCACTGCTACCGCTGTAAAAATGTGGTCGAACCCTACATCTCCAAACAGTGGTTTGTCAAAAGAGAAGCGGCCGACGCGGCGATAGCGAAGGTAAACAATAAAGAGACCACCTTCTTCCCCGCCCACTGGAAAAACAGTTACGATGCGTGGATGCGCGAACTTCGCGACTGGTGTATCTCCAGACAGCTGTGGTGGGGGCACAGAATCCCCGTGTTTTACTGCAACGACTGCGGCGCGGAGTTTGCCAGCGAAGATGAGCAACCGGGCAGATGTGAAAAGTGCGGCAGCAAAAACATTTTCCAAGACCCCGACGTACTCGATACCTGGTTCAGCTCCGCGCTGTGGCCCTTTAGTACGCTGGGCTGGGGCAACGAAGACAGCGATAAGGTCGAGGCCAACGATCTGGAACGGTTTTACCCCAACTCGCTGCTTATCACCGGCTTTGATATCCTCTTTTTCTGGGTGGCGCGGATGATGATGATGGGGGAGCAGTTCCAAAAAGAGCTGCCCTTTAAAGATGTCTATCTCCACGCCCTCGTCCGCGACGCGGAGGGCAGAAAGATGAGCAAGAGCCTGGGCAACGTGATCGACCCTTTGGATATGGTCGAGGAGTACAGCGCCGACGCCCTGCGCTTTACGCTGGCGGTTTTGGCCGTACAGGGTCGCGATATCAAGCTCAGCGAAGAAAAACTCATCGAGAGCAGAAACTTTACCAACAAACTCTTTAACGCCGCGAACTTTTTGCAGCTTAACGTCGAAACGTTTGAGGATTTGGCAAACTGCGAGATCAAAACTCCGCTGGGAAGCTATATGAACTACCGATTGCAAACGGCGATCACAGAGACCCGGGAGTTTTTGGACCAGTACCGCTTCAACGACGCGGCGACGACGCTGTACCGCTTCCTGTGGGGTGAGTTCTGCGACTGGGGTATCGAGCTGAGCAAGGCGTCCAAAGAGAGCATCCACGAACTGGGCAGCATCTTCAAAGAGGCGCTGAAACTGCTCCATCCGTTCATGCCCTTTATCACCGAAAACCTCTACCAGCGTCTTTCGGGCACCGAGCTAAACGACGCGGAGTCGATCATGGTGCAAAGCTACCCCGAAGCGGCCGAGCACGCCAAGATCAAAGATTTTGAAACGGCGATCGAAGCGATCGTCGCGGTGCGCCGCTGCAAAACGCTGGTGGATATGGCCAACCAAAAGATCGAAAAAGCGCTGTTTAAATTCAACGCAGATGTGGATTTTGAACTGATCAAACCCTTTATCGCCAAGCTGGGCAAAGTAGAAAACGTCGAAACCACCGCAAGCAAACCCGAAAACGCGGTCAGCGACGTCAGCGACAACCTGGAGGTGTTCATCCCCACCGATTCCATCGATATGGGACCGATCATCGATCGTTTGAACAAGCAAAAAGAGAAGCTGAGCAAAGAGGTGGGCAAACTCGAGGGGATGCTGGGCAATGAAAACTTCGTCGCCAACGCTCCCGAAGCGGTCGTGGCAAAAAACAAAGAGCAACTCGCCGACGCCAAGAGCAAGCTTGAAAAGATCGAAGCGGAACTCAAAGCGATCGGTTAATGCCCTTTAGCAAAGCCAACCGAAGCGGTACGATCAGCGGTATCATCTTTGTCGCTATCTTCGCCGCTGCGGCGACCTTTATCTCCACCCTCTCCTACTTCTCCGCTTTGGGGATCAGCCCCCTGGTCATCGGGATCGTACTGGGAATCTTTTATGCCAACACCCTGCGTAACCGTCTGCCCGAAGCGTGGAGCCCCGGGATCGTCTTCAGCGCCAAAAAAATCCTGCGTTTTGCTATCGTTTTGTACGGCTTCAATATCAGCTTCCAGCAGATCGCTTCGGTGGGTCTGGAGGGCTTCACCGTCTCGGTGCTGATTGTGCTTAGCACCATGATCGTGGGTATCGTCGCGGGGACGAAGCTGTTTAAGATGGATTTTCAAACCTCCGCGCTCACCGCTTCGGGCGGGGCGGTGTGCGGCGCTGCGGCGGTACTGGCTACCGAACCGGTGCTCAAAGCCCCCGCGTACAAAAGCGCCGTGGCCGTTTCCATGGTGGTGCTTTTCGGTACCGCGGCGATGTTCCTTTATCCGGCGATGTATGGCTGGGGGATTTTGGATATGAGCGATTACGAGTTCGGTATCTACGTGGGCGCGACGATCCATGAGGTGGCGCAGGTGGTCGCCGTGGGGCTTGGCTTTGGCGGAGAGATCGCCAATGATGCCATTATCGTCAAGATGACGCGGGTGATGCTCATCGCGCCCATGCTGCTGATTATGGGCTTTTTGATCAACCGCTTCGGCAGTATAGAAAGCGGCAAAAACTCCGTGGTGATCCCCTGGTTTGCGCTCTATTTTATCGGGGTCAGCGCCCTGCACTCTTTGCATATCCTGCCTGTCTCTCTCGTCGACGTGATCTTGCAGATCGATACCTTTTTGCTCACTATGGCGATGACGGCACTGGGAATGGAGACGGTTTTTAGCAAGTTCAAAGGGCTTGGGCTTGCGCCCTTTTACACGGCGCTGACGATGTTTGTCTGGCTGCTGGTGGGGGGATACTTTATCACCAAAGGGGTGGTCGCGCTACTGTAGCAGCTGCGCTACCACCTTGGGCAGATGCTCATGCTCCGCGGCTTTGAGCCGCCGCATATACTCCGTAAAGTCGCAATCCGCATCCAACGGCACCTGCGCGATAATCTCTCCGTCATCGAGCTTTTCATTGACATAGTGGATCGTAATCCCGCAGTGCTTTTTATCCTCAAAGGAGCGCTTTTGCGCGTGCAGCCCCTTGTAGTGGGGCAACAACGAGGGGTGGATATTGATCATGCGGTAACGCGCCGTCACCTCCGCGGGCATGATGCGCATAAACCCCGCCAAAACGATCAAGCGCGGATCATAGCTTTGCAGTCTTTGGAGTATCTCATCGGTGCTTTTGATCACCTCTACGGGGATATTTCGCTTTTCAAACGCCGCGATCGCTTCTGAATTTGGCTCATTTGTAAAGCCCGCCTGGACGGGAAAGTCCCGCTCAAGCAGATTTCGCGCGTTGGAGCCGCCCTTGCCGAAAAATATGATCATACAACCGCCTCTTTTTTAGCGCAATTGTATAGCATGGGGGCTTAATCTTTTGTATACTTGTTGTATTTTCCCACCGCAAAGATCATCAGCGAGACACCCAGGATCAGATAAAGCGCATTTGCCATGTCGGTGTAATCGATCAAAGCGATTTTAAACACTACCATCAGCGCTTCGATAGAAAGCGCGATGATGATGGAGATGAGAAACTTGGTAAAGACTTTGTTCTCATCCTTGTTCTCCCCCGCGACCGATTTGAAAAAGATCTCCTGTTCCAAAATCGTTTTGGACAGATCGTAGATCGCCAGTCCCAGTGTAAGGGCGATAATCGCTTTGAAGGTGGATTCGAGGTTGAAATGCTCCAGATCCACCACCGAAGCGCCGAAGATATAGATGGCATATACCCCGAGAAACACGGAGAAAAACAGCAGCGAAAAGCCCATAAACCCGTAGACGAACTTGTTGAGCCCCCGTGAGAGGCGGTGGCTTTGGATAAGCCCCAGCTGCTCCAGGATCGCTACCACATCCAGGTCGATCACCAGGTAGCCCCCTTCGATCTTTTCGGCGAAGGTGACATTGGTCTTGCCCGTCCCGGCACTGATGTAGGGGTTGCTCAAAAAGTAGTTTTTATTGCTAAAAAGCACCTTGTCAAAGTAGAAGGACTTGGACACCCCCAGCCGGCTGTCGTCGGATCTGGAGCGGTAGTAGTACGGTGAGGCAAGCTTGTAATCGTCATCGACGAAGTACACCAGCTGCGCGCAGTGCATGGTGCTGAAAACGCGGCTGACGTTTTCTTTGGTTACGTGTTTGATGTGCAAACGTTCGATGGTATTACTGACAAAGTTTTCTATCATCTCTCTGTTTTGCTTATAGGTTGCTATTAACTCTTTCATGACAGATCCTTTCAGACTTATTTGATCCTATAACTATTTAGGTTAATTTCTCCTGAAAGTGTCCGGGTTTGCGTGAAATCGTGGGAAAAGCGGAAGAAAGGATCGGCTATGAGCTTATACACGTCATTTACTATATAACGGCGCAGCGTCCGGATAACGTTTGAGTTCATCGACAGCTTTGCTGTTCGGTGCTAGGATTTGTTAGCTATTTATACTATTTAAAACTTCTTTTAATCCATATGTAGTTGAATTAATAATTTCTATTTCACCACCTATTGAATCAAGTTCAAATAATGATTTCATATCATTTGTTCTAATTAAAAATGATTTTTTTGAATGTTTTGTTTTTACTGCTTTAGCTAATTGCTTGATTGCCTCTTCAATCGTTTCATGTTCTTTTTGGATACGGATTAATATAGGAGTGTTTTGATAAGTCTCCTTAAGTATAGCATCTATTCCGCTATTTCTTTGAACTGGAACATAATCAATATCATGTAAAAATTTTTCTACTAAAATATCAACATTTCTATATGCATCTTTGCCTTTTTTCAATAAATTGGATTCACTCTTTATGGGGTTATCCAATCTTGATTTAGTAAGTTGTATAGCATCCTCTGAAATATCCATACCTATAACATTTCGTTTTTTTAATTTCCCTGCAACTAAAGTTGTACCACTGCCACAAAATGGGTCAAGAATTGTATCTTCTTCATCCGATGCTATTTCAATAATTCTCTCTAATAGTAATATTGGTTTTTGTGTTGGATACCCAACTCTTTCTTTTGCTTTTGGATTTAAATAAGGTATTTCCCATACATCATTTAAGGGAACACCTTTTTTGGAATCACTATTTATTGTATTTCCATTTTCATCTTTAGCATATACTGTTTTCCCGCTATTATCTCTAACTCTTTTTTGTAAAATCTGATCAATATTTGTAGTTTCAGAATAATTATTATAAATTGTTTTGAACTTAAAATCTTTAGTCTTTGAGTAGAAATATATTGTTTGATGAGATGGTAGTAAACCTTTTCTTGAATTTGACCATCTTTTATAATACCAAATTATTTCAGACTGGAATTGATTTATGCCAAAAATATTATCTAAAAGAGTTTTAACTATATGAGTTGAATTTTTGTCACAATGAACAAAAATACTTCCTGTTTCTTTGAGCACTCTTCTTAATTGGATTAGTCTATAATATAAAAACTCTGCGTATTCCTCATTGCTTTTCCAAATATCTTTATATGAAAATTCTTTACTTCCATCTCTTGTTTTTAGTTTTTGTATTGTATTAGTAAAAAATGGTGGATCTAAATAAATCAAATCTACGCTATTGTCTTTAAAATCTTTTAGCAGATTTAAACAATCACCTTGCAAAATTCTTTCCATATTTATTATGCTCCAGAATTTTCTTTTGCGATTTTTTCTAAAATGTTTTTTAAGTCTATATTTGTTCTATTTTTAACATATTCCCAAGCACTATCCCCATAATAGTATTCTCCTCCTATTCCATTGTAAAGAGTTTCAAGTGTATTTTGGATTTTTATTGCTTGTTCACGATTTGGATAATAAAACATTACTCTAATTGGATTATATCCAGCGTCATGAATGACTCTGATTCTCGTATGTTCTTTTGTTATGTGGTCACCGTCAGTTGTAGCATCTCTCCATTTTATTTCTATTGCATTATTACCTTCTAAGCAATCAATTTCAAAAGTTTTTGGTCGTGTACCTAAAGTATTTGGTATTTTTGTTGTTGCTGAATCAGGAAATTTATGTAAAAAACATAGTTTTGTAGCTTCTTCTAAAAAAGAACCTGCATATTTATATAAAAAACGTCCTTTATTTTGGTACAAATCTATCAAATGTCCTTCTTCATCTGTCACACCTAAAACTTGATAAACTAAATAGTGTGATTTATCATCACTTTCCATCTCTTCCATTCTATCATCAATTTTTCTTTTTAAATTATCTGCATATATTTTTGCTAAATCTTTTATTTCTTGTTCTATATTCATTAAAATTTTTTCCTCTAATTTTTCTATTTCTTCTTCAAGAATACTAAGTCCTGACGGATAAGAAGTAATAAGCCCTTCATAAAGTATATCTTCAAAAATATGTGATATATCATTTTCTTCATTTGGGTTATAGTTTATCCTATTTTCATTGATGAAGTTATTTTCTTCTTTTAATAATTCATCATACTCTTCTATTGAAAGTTTATCTAAATATTCATTTAACTCTTCATATTGTTTTTCTTTACGCTGCAATAGGTTTTGCAATTCAATTAAATAGTCATTGTCCAAAAATAATCCTTATATAGCTAACGTTTGACTTCACCGACAGGGTGTCCTGTTCGGTGCTAGGATTTGTTGTACTTTTTTCAGCAAAAATTTGGTTTTATAGTTTCAATATTTTACCACTTTTTATATGTTGTTTAAATTCTTCTGCATTGTTGAATTTTAATTCAACATTGAAGGTATTAGCAATCATTGCTAAACCACTATTTATATTTTCACCATTTTGAATAGCTAAACTTATTGTTTTAAATCCATCTTTAATTTCTAATTCTTTTTTATTAAAATAGTTATCATAAATTGACATAGCATATTCACGATATTCTTTTTCTTGAATAATTAAATCTTCACAATATGCTTTTATTGCTTCTCTTTGTTTATTTGATATCTCTGTATCATGAATAGATTTTTGCAACTCTGAATATACAGCACTACTCATAATTGATGCTGTCATACCACCAATAACACCACCAACAATTGTTCCCACACCTGGCATTATTGCCGTTCCTACAACTGCTCCTAAATTCGCACCTGTTAATGATGTTGCTAAAGTTGTTCCCTCTTGACCAATATTTTTAGCAAATTCATTTGCATCAATTTTTCCAGTTAATAAATTTTTTGTTTGTTTTGCTAATATCACTCCTGATTGAAGTATTACAGTAGGAGTATTGCCTTTTGCTAGATTTTTGGCAACTTGATTACTAGATGATTTTAAAATTCCACCAATAGCAGAGCTTGTGGCACCACTTGCATAAGCAAGTGCAGTTGCTTTACTTGTATCAACTGCCATATCTTGTAATGCCTCTTTGCCTATTTTATCTCCTTTATAAAAAGCATAAAGGTTTTTAGCTGAATTTATTCCACCACTTATAGCTCCACCAATTTTTGCAGATTCTATACCTGCTTTATGAGATATTTTACCTATATCTTTTGCTATACTTATATTATGGTTTTTTCTAGCTTCCATAGCTTCTTCTGTACTGACTTTTGCATCTCTGAGTCTACTTTTTGCATCTTTTATATCATCAATCTTTTTCTGTAGATCATTTACTTTATTGCTATCACCATTGTCAATTCTATTTTGCTTTTGTTTTTCAAGTTTTGAGATTTGATTATCCCAGTCTGCTTTAATATCACTTATTTGGTCACTTGGTACATCTAAAATAGCATCTTTATAATGATTAAATTCTTTTCCATATAGTTTTCTATAGCTTTCAAGATTTTTAAAAACTTTTTGCTGTGAGCCTCCTATATAATTACCTGCTGTATCTAAAATTGGATTTCCATTCTTGTCAACTTCTACATGATCAAATTGAGGATGATTAACACTTCCTACATCATCAGTTCTACTTATTCTTGTATTCTTTTCATCTAAAATATTTTGTGCATTAGTTCTTGCTGTTGTCTTTATTTCAGCAGAAAATCCTGATTGTTGATGATAATTATTATCCACGTATTCTGGATTAATATTACTATTTGCTATTTTACTTAAATCTGTATGTGTTTTAAAGTGTTCTGCATTTGCAAACCCAAACCGTTCCAATTCAGCACTAATAGCTATATTTACTTCATTGTTAAAGTCTTTTTCTTTTTTTCTTTTTTTTAAGCCAAATAAATCCATACAGTTATTCCTGATAATTTAATTGAAATTGCAATTCTGAAATCATTGTTTGATTACCTTCTAAAACTTCCAAACTATTACTAATAAAAGCACCTTCTTCATTCATAAGTGGCATTTTTATTATTTCATTTAATATTGATGCAATATTTGCAGAAGTGGCAAATACTTCAGCTTCTCTAGTTGATAATATATCAATATTAAATATTTTATTTTTTATTGGGTCAATAAATTTTGCAATTGCGGATCTTTGTTCTAGTCTATAGGCAATTTTAGCCATTTCAGTATTATAAACCTTGAGTAAAGCATCTAATCCTTTAATACTTTCACTCATTAAATAGCATCCTCTTCTTATTTGAGATAATTCAGCTATTAAGGTAGTGACCTTTTCTACTAATACATCAATTTCATCGGAATAATTATTTGCTTCATTTAATGCTTGTTTACCTTTATTTGTTCCAAGAAACATTCCAAATACTAAAACGGGTGCTAATGCTATTCCTCCAAGAACTACCATTCCTCCTGTCATACCTGCACCACCAGCACTTACTGCACCTCCACCAAGCCATGCTAAAGTTGCATTTGTTGCAGCAGCTCCTGATAGCGTTCCTATTGCAGTACCTGTTGAGGCTGTTCCAATAATTGCAGCCGTTCCCATAGCACCAAATGCCGCTGTTGTACCTATTAATGCACCACCTGCGACGGCTGTAGAAATTTCTTTTATATTGGTTGTTATAATCTGCATGTCTTTAAAATCTGTTTTAAAGTTACTATAATCTAGTGTTTCATCTTGCTTTAAAGGTTTTAAATCAACTTTACCTATTACCTCATATGCCTTTACAAAATCATTGATACTTTGTGAGTATACTTCTTCTTTTAATACACCCAAACTCTGAATATCATCTTGGGTTTTTTCTTTTGTCTCTTCTAATTCTTCTTTTATATCATTTTTTCTTTTATTCGTATTTTTTGTAATTCGTTTTGCATCACTTCTATCAATTGCTCCAAATGTTATAAAATTAGTTGTTTTTCTAAGAAGTCTCATAATTAGCTCTCAATATATTCTATAAATTCATTTTGTATTTTCTTATATTGCTCTAATAAATTTTCTATTTTTCTAAGTTCATTTATATGTACATTAATTAAATTGCAAATATTATCTGTATATTTATCTTGTTCTACATGGTAATCTTTATTTGAATGCCCTAGTGCAACTAATTCTAATAATAATATTTTTTTTGATTCTATCTCATCAAAATAATCTTTGATTTCGGATTTTTCGATTACTAGTTCGTCATTAAAACTCAATGACATTTCAGAACACAAATTTCTAAGATATTCTTCTTCATGATTATCCATAAGCCCGTCATCTATAGTTAGTATCTCTTTTGCTAATCCTAAGAAAATTTTTCTCTGTTTATATGATAATGATGCTAAAAACATTTTTAATTCCTTTAATTTTTATTTGATAACGGTTGAGTTGAGAAATATTTGAGCCAGCAGGGTCAAATATTTCTCTCCAAGGTTTTGTTATACTTATTCTTCTTTTAAATCCAAAAATTGAGTACTTGTCATACTTGGTATAAATTCTTGAATTTCATACCTTGCTAAATTGTTTATTTTAAATGGGTCTTGATTTAAAACTTCTTCTAGTTTTTCCTTGTTATCTAACTTTGACAATATGATTCCACCTGTTCTTGGTACTTTTCTCCCTGATGCAATAAAATTACCTTCTTCATATTGATCTTTTAAATATTGTACATGCTCCGGTAAAATTTTATCAATCTCTTTTAGATCACATATATAAGTTAATGATACTATAAACATTTTTCTCCTTTTTTAAGTATAACGTTTGTCGTGAGCGATAATTTTCCCGCAGGGTAAATTATTGCGTTCCTCGAATTTGTTAGATGTATCCTAATAATATTGTTGTGCCATGTCATTCTCATAGTCACTAATGATGTCATTTGACATCCCTATATAGTGATCAATATGAGAATCGATTGCCCATAGCATACTATTTACCTCTTCCATGATTTGTAACATATTTTTAATATCGTATGTTTTTTCGTCAGGAAAATGCAATTTTCCATTTTTGTTTTTATGGTACCTATATTTTTGACCATTTTTATCTGTATCGTGCATTTGTTGAATGTACTTTTCAATGTCTTTAGGAAACTCTTCGTTTGAAATAGAAATGTAAAATAGTATTTTCTTGAATGAATCAAGTAGCTCATATAAACTGTGAGTATTATCTAGTGAATCGCTGATTTTTTCAGATAATGTACCATTTTGTAGGTATCCTAATTGTTTCATTTTTTCGTATAAAATTTCAGCCTCTTCAATCAAGCTTTTTAAATGCAATTCTATGTAATGTCTATAATTAAAACAAATAGGATAAATTAAAGAATCTTTGTCTGATTTATTCGCAATACTTATTGCTTTATTTACTAAATGGCTTGCTGCTTCATAGTATCCATTGATGTATGCATATTTAGCATCAATGAATCTATTGCCAATAGTCGGATTTTGTTTTATTTCTTGCATTGAAGATTTTTTAAACAGTTTCTTTTTCACTTTTAAGTTTTTCCTTTAGTATCTAACGGCGCCGCGGGTAAGCGACAGCCGGATAAAAAATTTTAATTTTTTGTTTGGGTGCTCGCTTCTCCCGCTTGTTATCTGGTGCGAAGCAACAGATGACTAGCGGGTGTTCAGCCCGCGGCGCCGTTATCTCGGACGCGCAGCGTCCGAGATAACTATTTATTAAACATATATTGTATACAAAACAACCTTAATTATTAAAAATAACACACATAAAGAATGTCATATAATATATTAAGAAAAAGCACCTTAACACGGCACTTAATGAGATGTTATTAAAAGAATTGTTTAAAATCAACTACTATATATTAAATATTAATTTTTAGATATAATTTTAATATACATTTAATATATATATTTAGACAAAATTCATACATTTTATATGTATATTGTCACTATATCGTGATAAACCTGCAAAATGCTAAATATATTGGGAGGTGCAATGTGGGTAAAAAACTATTGGATATTATGACGGATAAGATTAGATTTAAACACTATAGCATAAGTACTGAGAGGACTTATGTGCATTGGGCTAAGCGATATATACTTTTTCATAACAAACGGCACCCCAAAGATATGGGAAAGATGGAGATTGAGCAATTTCTCACCTTCCTTGCTACAAAGTTACATGTAAGTCCCGCCACACAGAACCAAGCTTTCAATGCAATTTTATTTTTATATGAACAGGTTTTGGATATTTCGTTAAAAGATCAAAACATCCAAGCTCTAAGAGCTCAAGAGAGAAAACATATACCCGTTGTGCTTACGATAGATGAAGTGAAAAATGTCATATCAAACATGAAAGGTATCTATCAGCTCATGGTCAAACTCATGTACGGATGTGGCTTAAGGATGAACGAAGTTCAAAATATCAGGGTAAAAGATATCGATTTTGGCTATGAGAAAATTTATATCTGGAACAGTAAATCTCTCAAAGACAGAACGTTACCGATGCCTAAAAAGATCAAACAAGAACTTATAATCCAAGTCGAAAGAGTAAGAGAACTTCATGCAAAAGATTTGCATGACGGCTTTGGCGGTGTATACATCCCTTATGCACTGGAGCGAAAATTTCCCAATGCTAAATATGAAACAAAATGGCAGTATGTTTTTCCAATGGAGAAAATATCAACCGATCCAAGAAGCGGTGAGCGAAGAAGACACCACATACTCGATGTGACATTAAGCAGAAATATTAAAAAAGCAGTTACAAAGTCCAGTATTGACAAAAAAGTAACTGCTCATACATTCAGACACTCCTATGCTACACATCTTTTACAAAACGGTACAGATATACGATCAATTCAAGAACTTTTAGGTCATAAATCCATAGAAACCACTATGATATATACTCATGTTGTAAAGGAGTTACATAAAAACGAGATCAAAAGTCCACTTGACTTTTAATACGATATTTACCACTTCACCAACCGACAATATCCCCCTACAAAACTCCACTCCCATAGTGTAAACTGCTGCTAAAAAAGAGGTGACATGCTGGATTTTGCGGTAGTGGGCAGCGGTGTGGGCGGCAGCTGCAGCGCGTTGATGCTTGATAACCGGTACAAAACGGTACTTTTTGAAAAAGATAGCAACCTCGGGGGCTGCAGCTCCACATTCAGGCGCAAAGGAGCGCTGTTTAACGCGGGAGCGACCACCTTCGCGGGCTACGAAGAGGGCAGCTACCTATACCACTTTTTCAAAACCCACGGCGTCTATTTTGAGTCCAAGCCCCTCTCCTGCGCCCTGCACGTCATCCAGCAGGGCCACAGCATCCGCCGCTACAACCTCGTCGAACACTTTATCCAAGAGATCAACCAGACCCACTACCACGGCAAAAACGACGCCTTTTACCGCTTGATCTATACAATCAACCGGGACTTTTACGCCCAAAGCGGCTACTACTACTCCAACCGCTCTTTGGGCGCGAAGATGCGTTCGCTGCTCTCTTTTCGGCGGCTGCTTTTTCGCTTCTATCCCTATCTTTTCACCGATGCGCGCAGCTTCATCACCCGCTTTTTCGGCAGCGTTTCCGACGAGTACCTGGACTACATCGACAACCAGCTGCTCATCGTCGCCCAGGCAAAAAGCCACGAGGTCAACTTCCTCACCGCCGCCCTGGCGCTGGGATACCAGTTCCAGCAAAACCACTACGTCTACGGGGGGATGGGCTCCATCTTTGAAGCGATCGCCAAAAACCTCCGGGATGTGCGCCGCAACAGCGAGATCCAAAGGATCGAACCTTTCAAAGAGCGCTACATCCTCCACGGCGCCAAACAAAGCGTCGAAGCCAAAAACGTCGTGCTCAACACCACCGTCTTTGACGCGCCCAAGCTTTTTGACACCCCCCGCATCACAAAGCACTTTGAACGCTACAGCAGCCTTGACAGTTCCCTCAGCGCCTTTGTGTGCTATATCAAGCTCAAAGTCCCCCACTACTTTGACCACCACTACCAGCTTATAGAAAAGGACCCCCTGCCCCACAGCGTCTCCAACTCCATCTTCGTCTCCTTTGGCGACGGAAGGGACCGCTCTATGCAAAAAAGTGTTACAATATCGATCCATGTGGACAAACGGCAGTGGCAAACGCAGATCGAGCAAAAGCAACAGGCGCTCGAAGGGGCGATTTTGGCGCTGCTGCACAGGCGGCTGGGCTTGAAAAAAGATGATATAGAGCACTGTTTCAGCGCCAAGCCTGGCACCTACGCACGCTTTATCAACCGCTCCAGCCTGGGCGGCATCCCGCTGCTGCGGCGCAACCTGGTCCATACCCTGCCGGGTAACGACACCCCCTTTAGAGGGCTGTATATGGTGGGCGATACCAGCTACGCCGCCCAGGGGTGGCCCGGGGTGATGATGGGTGTACAAAATTTAGAAAGGCTGTTATGCAAAATCTAGAGCTCAAGATCGCGCCCAGAGATTGGGCGGTTATCTTTGCCATCGGGATCATCTTTGCCTCGCTGCTTTCGGCGCTGCAGTACTTTCTCGCCGCAGCGGATTTTTGGCAGGGAGCACTGTTTGGCGCTATTTTGGGCGGTTTTATCGTCACCCTTTCCATGCTGTTTATCACCACGCTCAACACCCGCATCCTCCCCGAGATCAAAAAAAGCTACTGGACCGCACTGGCTGCGCTTTTTTCCTTTTTGGCGGGGTTTTTCGGCACCCTGCTCGGGGACGCCGTTGCCGGGGCTTTGGATATCGGGCTTTTGCAGCGCTTTGAAAGCCACCTGCTTTTTTTCGCGGCGCTGCTTGGGGTGCTGACCTATATGATCGGCTCGCTGCTTTATCAATTTGTCAAGATGTCCAACCAGAAAGACCACCACCAAAAACAGCTGTACAAAAGCCGCGTCAAATCCTTGGAAACCCAGCTAAACCCCCACTTTCTCTTTAACGCCCTCAACTCCCTTGCCGAGCTGCTGCACACCGACACAAAGCGCAGCGAGGAGGCGCTGATGCAGCTTTCGCAGTTTCTGCGCAGCGGGATGAAGGAGGAGACGCTCATCCCTCTGAGTCTGGAGCTTGAAAACGTTGCGCGCTACGTGGCGTTGGAAAATATCCGCTTCAGCGACAAGATCGCGCTGCGGATTTCGGGGCAGCGGGAGTTTGCGCACGTGCGCGTGCCCAAGTTTTCCATCCAGCTGCTGGTCGAAAACGCTATCAAACACGGCTTTGACCCCTTGGCAAAGGAGTTTGCGATCTCCATCACCATCCACAAAGAGCAAAAGCTGCACATCCGGGTGCAAAACAGCGGCAAAGCCGTCACCACCGAGCGCTTCGGGATCGGACTGAGCAACCTCAAAGAGCGGGTATCGATCCTGTGCGGCGGGACGGTACACGTTAAACAAAACCACCCCCCGATCTATGAGATCACATTAGGAGTATGCAATGAATCTACTGTTAGTTGACGACGAAGCGCTGGCGCTTGGTCGGTTGGAGCGCATGAGCACGGAGCTGGGACATGAGTATGAAGGTTTTAGCGACCCCCGGGCAGCCCTGAAAAGAGCTACGGAAAAAGAGTTTGACGCAGCGGTGCTTGATATCAATATGCCGGGGATGGACGGGCTGGAGTTGGCAAAGCAGCTCAAATACCACAACCCCGATCTGTTTCTGATCTTCCAGACGGCGTATGAGCAGCACGCCCTGCAAGCCTTTGATCTCGAAGCGATCGATTATCTGCTCAAACCCTTCACCGCCGAAGACTTCGCCAAAAGCCTCCGACGCGCGCAAAAACAGCAGCGGCAAAAGCCCAAAAAGTTTTTGACCAAAAACGGCAACGAGTTTTATCTGGTGGATGAGGAGGATATCTACTACATCGAAGCGGACTTGACCGAGGTGATCATCCGCTCCTCACACGGATTTTCCTACTACGCCAAAAAGATTTCGCAGATGGAGCAGCTTTTAGGCGGAAAGTTTTTCAAGATCCACCGCTCCTATATTATCAATCTGGACAAGATCGCAAAGATGAAAACCGGAGAGCAAAGCAAGATCACTTTTTATTTCAAAGGGATCGAAGACAGCGTCGAGTCCAGCAAGGACGGCGCCAAGAAGTTCCGCCGCTATATGGAGCTGTAAATCAGCGGTAGGTAAAGGCGATGGCGGCGATACAGAAAACCACGATATAGATCAGCTGCATGGCACGGATCGACAGCCGCCTATCGATAAAGTGCCACACCGTTCGCAACCAGCGCATGGGAGCTCGGCCCGTTAATTCTGCTCCTTGACGTAAAAGCTGCACCACCCTTTGGGCGCCACTTTCCCCTCAACGATAGCACAGGTTTTCGTTTCCGCTTCATAGTGGAAACAGTTATCGCACTGCTGCTCCCCTTTGGGGGTTTCTTGATACTTTGCCGCCTGTTTGCTCATCTTTTTGGCAAAAAGGTTGACCGTTCCCAGGGTCAAAGTACCGATAGCCGCTGCCGTAAGTTTAAAAAACTTTCGTCTTGCTAGCATTTTATCTCCTTTTAAGGGGTTTATTCCATGTAAACATATTTCACCTTAAAACAAAATAAGAGTTACAGATACCCCAACTTTGTAACCAATCGACATTTTCCCCCTATGAAATTTTACAAAGAGGTATTACAATTGTGATAACAACAATAAAGGAGTGCAGATGCAGACGGTTTTGACCATCGCCGGCAGCGACAGCAGCGGCGGCGCGGGCATACAGGCGGATTTGAAAACCTTTGAAGCGTTCGGGGTGTTTGGCACCTCTGCCCTCACCGTTTTGACCGCGCAAAACACCACGGGAGTCAGCGATATCTTTCCCATCTCCCCGGAGTTCATTCAAGCGCAGATTCAGGCGGTACTGGAGGATTTCGACGTCGCGGCGATCAAGATCGGGATGCTTTTTAGCAAAGAGATCATCGACGCGATCAAGGAGGTGATCGCACCTTTGGATATCCCCGTGGTGTTGGATCCGGTCTTTATCTCCAAAGCCGGTTCGCGGCTTCTCGAAGATGACGCTATCGAAGCGATGCACGATCTTTTCCCCTACGCTACGGTACTGACACCCAACCGCTATGAAGCGCAAAACCTCTTTGGCTACGCCTTTGGCGACAGCGACGCGCTGCAAGAGGTCACAAAAGCGCCATGTAAAGTGCTGATCAAAAATGAAAAGATGGAGCTTGGAGGCGTGGAAAAGTCGGTGGATATGCTCTTTGACAAGCGCAACAAAGCTACCTTCGTCAGCGACTATGTGGACACTACGAACCTCCACGGTACCGGGTGTTCCTTCTCCAGCGCCATCGCGGCGAACCTGGCTTTGGGCAAAAACCTCGAAGATGCCATCCAGATCGCCAAGGAGTTTATCTATCACGCCATCGCAAACGCGCCGGACATCGGCAGGGGCAAAGGTCCGATCAACCATAAAAAAGGAGGTGTTTTATGCCACGAAGATTAAGCGGTATCTACGCCATCACCGACGAACTGCTCACACCGCCTGAGAGTATCGTCTCCCAGGTGGAGCGCGCCCTCAAAGCCGGGGCGAAGATCATCCAGTTTCGCGACAAAACCCGCCCCGATTCGCTGGTAGAGGTCACCTGCATGGAGCTGCAGCGGCTCTGCATCGAACACGACGCGCTGTTTATCATCGATGACCGTGCCGAGCTGGTCGCTTCCATCGGCGCCGACGGGCTACATATCGGCAAGGACGACATCCCTTTGGACCAAGCCAGAGCAATCGTAGGCCAAAACGCTGTCATCGGCGTTTCCTGCTACGGCAGCTTGCACAAAGCGGCCAAAGCGCAGCAGGAGGGGGCGGACTACGTTGCCTTTGGCTCCTTCTTCCCCTCGCCGACCAAGCCGGGTTCAAACGTGGTAGACAAAGCGCTTATCGAGCGCGCCAAATCACAGCTGCAGATCCCCGTATGCGTCATCGGCGGCATCAATGCGGACAATATCGACCAGCTTACCCCCTACGGCCCCGATATGTACTCCATGGTCAGCGGAGTATTCGGCGATGATGCCATCGAAGAAAATATGAAAAAAATCCAATCCAAACTCAAATAAGGAGACTTTATCATGAAACTTGCCCTTGAATGGTTTATCAACCCCGACCACCTGCCCTTTATCGTTGCCAAAGAGAAAGGCTTTTTCGCCGAAGAGGGGATCGCTGAATTTGACATCATCGAACCAAACGAGCACTACGACGGCTTGGAGGAGTTAAAACAGCACAGGATCGAGCTGGCTACCAATGAGCCTTTGCACCTCATCGAACAGTACCATGACGACCTGCTTTCGCTGGGGATGTACTTTGAGACAAAAGGGGGCGTGGTGATCAAGCGCGAGTCTTACCAAAAGCTCAAAAACGGCGGCAGCATCAAAGTCACCACCCCCGTCTCCAACGCCAAAACCGACGGTATCGGCTTTGAAATCATCCGGCGCTACTGCGCCAAACAGGGCTTTGAGGTAAAAAAAGAGCAAGTGAGCTTCCACGCGACCGACTTTTACCACACCAAAAATATGAAAGCGGGATATGATGCGGGCTGGCTGTATTTTTACAACTTTGAAGGGGTGGAGGTCAAGTATGAAAAGATGGATGTACTTTTTATGGACGCCCAAAGCGCGGGCTTTGCCAACTTCAGCGCGCTGGATATCTTCACTTCAAAAAGCTACTATAAAAACCATAAAAATCAGGTAGAGAGTTTCATCCGCGCCGTGCACAAAGCGATCGAATTCATCGGCTGCAATCCCAAAGAAGCGGCGCAGCTGTATTACGATTATACGGGGGAGGAAAAATCCGATATAATGGATGATATATTAAGCGAAACCAGCAAGTGTTTCCGACAGGGGTTTTACTCAAGCTATACAAAGGAGTTGCCCATTTTGGATTTTTTCCGAGAGATCGGCATCACCGAACTGGATGAGAAAACCTTTAAAACAGCGTTTTTACAAGCTTAACACAAAGGAGCGTTATGAAACTGGCCGTATCGTCCTGCCTGCTGGGCAACGAGATCCGCTACAACGGCGGACACAAGCGCGACCGCTTTATCACCGACACCCTCTCAAAGTACGCGGTGTATGTCCCCTTTTGTCCCGAAGATCCCGCTTTTGGCACACCGCGCGAAGCGATACGGCTGGTCGAAACCAAAGACAAGGGCTTGCAGATCGAGACGGTCAAAAGCGGACAAAACCGCCATGACGCGCTGCTAAAAGAGTGCGATAGCGAGTGCGAGCGTATCGCCAGAGAACCCCTGTGCGGCATTATTTTTCAAGCCAAATCCCCCAGCTGCGGCTTTGGCAGCGCAAAAACCTACCTGGAAAACGGCTACTCCAGCGGCAAAACCGACGGGGTATTTGTGACCACGTGCAAGGAGCGCTTTGGCAACCTGCCCATGGAGGAGGAAGCCAGACTCAACGATCCGTGGCTGCGGGAAAACTTCATTATGCAGATCTTTGCCTACAGCGATATGCAAGACCTCGCCGCCACTATCGAAAAGTTTGCCCAGCTGGTGGATTTTCACACCCGCTACAAATACCTGCTGCTTGCAAAAGATGAAGCCGCCTACCGCGAGCTGGGGCGCATCGTCGCAAACAGCGAAGGCTTGAGTCTGGAGCAAAGCGTGAAGCGCTACAAGGAGCTGTTTTTCCAAACCATCGCCGTAAAAAGCAAGATCAGTAAAACGGTCAACGTTTTAGAGCATATGGCGGGCTTTTTCAAAAAACAGCTCACCCCCGAAGAGAAGGGGGAGCTCCATACGCTGATCGAGGATTACAAGCACAAGATCATCCCCCTCATCACCGTGATCGCCACCGTTAAACTGCTGGCAAAAAAGCACAACGTCACCTATCTGCTGGATCAAAAGTTTCTTGATCCCTACCCCAAAGAGTTGGCGCTGCGCTCGCATGTGGGAAGCGGTAAATGAGAGCGCTTTTTCTGCTGCTGCCGATGCTGTTTTTAGGGTGTGCGCCCAAGCAGCCAAACCCGCCGCAAACGGTGGAGCGTGTGGATATAAAGCGCTATATGGGCACGTGGTACGAAATCGCCCGCTACCCCCACAGCTTTGAGCAACACTGCACCGGCGTCAGCGCCGAGTATGCCCGCAACGAAGATGGGACGATCAAAGTGACCAACACCTGCTACCTCCATAAACTCAGCGGAGAAAAAAGCGTCGCCCACGGCGAAGCGTACGCGGTGGAGGGGTCAAAGGGGGCTAAACTGCGCGTAAGTTTTTTCTGGCCCTTTTACGGGGATTACTGGATTTTGGAGCTGGCTTCGGATTACCGCTACGCGCTGGTGGGATCGCCGGATAGAAACTACCTGTGGATCCTTTCACGTACAAAAACCCTCGCTCCAAAAGACAGAACCTATCTGCTGCGCCGCCTTGAAGCCGCGGGGTATGAACGCAAAAACCTCATCTGGACGCCTCAATGATCTTTACCAAAGAGTGTGCACTGCCCTGCGATCTACACAGCGCCTTTGCCTTTCACCGCGATATACACAACTTGCCAAAACTCTCCCCGCCCGATACGGTGGTCACGCTGCGCACGCCGCCCGCTGCGCTCAAGGAGGGGTCGGTGCTGCACCTGCACGCGCAAAAGGGGTTTTACTCCATGGAGTGGATCGTCTCCGTCGAAAAACTTGAAGCCCCCTCTTTGCTTGTGGACAAAGCGGTCAAATCCCCCTTTGCCGGCTGGGTGCACTACCACCGTTTTTTCGAGCGCGAGGGCCAAACGGTTATGTGCGATGAAGTGCACGTCACCCTGCCCTTTGGCGTTTTTGGCAAACTTTTTGAAAGCTTTGTCAAACGCGAACTTGAAAAGATGTTTACCTACCGCTACAGGGTCACCAAAGAACTTTTAGCGCCAAAGGAGTCATAAGCCGTGAAAAAGCTGCTGTGGTTCCGCCGTGACCTGCGCATAGAAGATAGCGCCCTGCTTAGTATCGGCGGAGAGGTGCAACCCCTTTTTATCTTCGATCCGCACATTCTGGATACGCTGGAAGCGGATGATCGCCGGGTGGGGTTTATCTTTGACCGTGTCCTTGCTTTGAAAAAAGCGCTGCAAAACAGGGGTCTTGATCTGTGGGTCTTCTACGCCGCTCCGGAAGCGGTGTTTGACTACCTCAAAACCCGGGGCTTTGCCAAGGTGTACGCTTCGGTAGACTATGACGCCTACGCCAAAAAGCGTGACGACCAGATCGGACAGATCATGGAGTTTGTCCCCCTCAATGACAGCTACATCTTTGAACCAAACGAAGTGCTCAAAAGCGACGGCACCCCCTATCTGGTTTTTACCCCCTTTTTCAAACAAGCTCTCAAGCTCTACACCCCCGCACATCACCACGCTTACCCCTTTGCCGCCCAAAAGCTCGCCGCCCCCGTAGAACACAAGCTACACTGCCTTGAAAACAAAACGTTATCGACCAAACCTTTAAAGATCCAATCGCTGGGCTTTGCCCCGCAAAAACTCCCCTTTGTTCCCCCCGAAAAAAAGTTGGAAAGTTTTGCCCGAAAGATCGATCACTATGAGCAGCGGCGGGATTTTTTGAGTGAGGATATCACGTCGCATCTGGGGATCGATCTGCGCTTTGGCACCGTCAGTATCCGCGAAGTGCTGCGTACGCTGGTGGCGTTTAAAAAGCGGGGCTTGCAAACCCGGGAGTTTTTCAGGCAGCTGCTGTTTCGGGAGTTTTACGCATATCTGCTCTACCATTTTCCCAGATTGGAAAAGGAAGATCACAAACCGCTGGTTCGCTACGAGTACAACCGGGAGTACTTTGAGCGCTTCACCTCGGCGCAAACGGGCGTGCCGCTGGTGGATGCGGGGGTAAGCCAACTGCTGCGAACGGGGCAGATGCACAACCGTGCGCGTATGGTCGCGGCGTCGTTTTTTACCAAACATCTGCTGCAGTGGTGGAAAGAGGGGGAGCGCTTCTTTGCTGCGCATCTGCTTGATTACGACGCGGCGAGCAATGTGCTTTCGTGGCAGTGGGCTGCCGGGACGGGGATCGACCCCCAACCCTACTTTCGCATCTTCAACCCCTACACCCAGGCGCAAAAGTTTGACAAGGACGCGGCCTATATCAAAACCCAGCTGCCCCAGCTGCGCGACCTGGATGCAAAACGGCTGCACAGTGAGGATTTTTTGCTTGAAAACGGTGTCGAAAACTACCCAAAACCGATCGTTGTCCACAAAGAAGCCAGAACCAAAGCGCTGGCGGCGCAAATCAAACCTTAAAGATTTATCATAGCTTTCTTCCCTTAATAGGGATTTGTTAAAAAGATAGTATAATCATTGCAATACGATAGCATTGCGCAGTTTTAAAGGAGTTGTATGCAAAAGGTGGAAGAGGTATTGCAAAAAGCGGACGTGGGTACGTTTTTGACCGCTTTCAATGCCAGTCTTGATCCCATAGTCGTGACCGATACCAACCTCGACGAGGGGGTCAAGATCCTTTTTGTCAACGACGCCTTTTGCAAAACCACCGGCTACAGCAAAGAGGAGGTCCTGGGGAAAAACCCCAAGATCCTGCAGGGAAAAGACAGCGACAAAAAACCCTGCAGCGCCTCAAACGCACCCTCAAAGCGGGCAAGGATTTTACGGGGCAAACGGTCAATTACCGCAAGGACGGTAGCGACTACGTAGTGCAGTGGAGCGTCTCCGCCCTGCGCGATCAAAACGGTGACCCCGTCGCTTACTTCTCCACCCAAAAGATTTTAACGCGGCTGGAAAAGATCGAAGATGAGAAGCTGCTGTTTCAATCGGTGGTCAAGCAGGCCCCCGGGATGATCTTGGTAACCAATATCGAGGGGATCATTGTCTATGTCAACGACGCTTTTGTCAACAATATCGGCTACAGCCGCTCCGAACTGGTGGGGCAGCACTCCAGAATGCTCAAATCGGGCAAGCAGGGAGCGAAGTTTTATGAGCGGATGTGGCAGGAGTTGGTGCGTCACGGCAAGTTTGAGGATGTGTTTATCAGCCAGCGCAAAGACGGCAGCCTCTTTTACGACAAGAAAAAGATCACCACCATCAAAGATAAACAGGGCAACCCCAAATACTACCTCGCCGTCAGCTACGACATCACCCAGACGGTGGAGACGGAGCAGGATCTGCGCGACAAGCTCTTTACCGACCAGTTGACCAAGACCTTCAACCGCAAGAAATATGAAAAAACGATCAAATCCAAAATCACCGCCTTTAAACAAAGCGACAACCGCTTCTCTTTGATCCTGTTTGATATCGACCACTTCAAAACAATCAACGACACCCACGGCCACCAAAAGGGAGATACGATCTTAAAGGAGTTGGCTAAACTGACCCAGCAAAATCTGCGTAAGAATGAGGATATGCTTTTTCGCTGGGGCGGAGAGGAGTTTGCCGTCATCACCGACGCGCCGCTGCAGCAAGCCGTACTGATCGCCCAAAAGCTTCGCAAAACCATCGAGGCACACGATTTTTCGGGCTTGCACGTCACCGCCAGCTTCGGAGTGGCGGCGATCGGCCCGGAGATGGGTGCTAAGCAACTGTTTGAACAAGCCGACAACGCCCTTTATGAAGCCAAAGAACAGGGGCGCAACCGCGTCATAACCGCCGACCCGGACGCTACGTAACCAGCGGGACGAAGCGAAACCCCCAAAACACCTCCGTAGAGATTTTGCCGCTGCCGTCTTTAGATATCTTATAGATCGAATCCCGCACGGGCAGAACCATCACGCCGCCGGGTTTGAGCTGTTCCAGCAGCGCTTCGGGGACCTCCTTCGCCGCGGCGGAAACCAAAATACGGTCATACTCCCTGCCCGGCTTTCCAAGCAACGCTCCCGATTGTTCGATCGTTGCGTTTTCCACCCCCGATTTTTGCAGATTGCGCTGCCCAAACCTCACCAAAGCGGGCACCCGCTCTATCCCCTCGACCGTTCCCCGCACACAGATCGCAGCCAGCAAAGCCGTACTCCAGCCAGAACCGCTGCCCACATCAAGGACCCTATCCCCCTCTTGCGGCTGCAAAAGCTCCAGCATGATCGCCACCGTCGAGGGTTGGGAGATGGTTTGCCCCTCTCCGATAGGCAGCGGCACGTCCAAGTAGGCATCCGCTTCGAACCCTTCGGGCATAAAAGCGCGGCGGTCTATGCCGTAAAAGGCTTCGATGATACGCGGCGTTTGCAGATACCCCCTGCCGATGATCGAATCGACTAACTCCTTCATACTTCCATGCTCCATCACTGCTCCTTTATATAGCGCTCAATCAAACGTTTCAAGGTTTTCAACTCTTTTTTGTGCGCATCGGGAGCAAACTCTATGCGGTGATACAAGCGATCGATTTGCTCCAACCCCGGATCCCTTTGCGCAGATAAAAACCCGTGCAGGGAGCGGCTCCTGTCTTTGACGACGCCCCGCTTTTGCAGATGGGCCAAAAGCTTTTGCATCAAGCAGACCGCGGGGTCCTTGCAGCGTGTTTTGCGCAGCAGCGCAAAGATGCTGACCCCTAATACCGCAAGAAAGAGGACCGAGAGTACGAACAGCGTCAAAAACTGTCTATCACGCAGCAGCTTTGTGAAAAAATCCTGCTGTTTCAGGTAGTTGTAGTGCAACACCCAGCTTTGGATTCTGTATTTGAGATAAAGCAGGCGAAGTTCCCAGGGATCGGGCGCCGTTTTTACCCGGTCCACCGCTTCGAGCGCCCCCTCTTCGCCGCTTTGTCCCCCCGCGGTCAACGCCGTGGCTTCTACGCGCACCCAGCCTTGTTTGGGCAGGTAGATCTCCGTCCACGCGTGGGCGTCTTCACGGCGGATAACGATATAGTTTTCCACACGGTTTTGCATATTGGCTTTGTATCCCGTCACAACGCGCGCGGGCAGACCGGCCATGCGGGCACTCACGGCAAAGGCGGACGCAAAATGCACGCAGTACCCCACCCTTTGGTCAAATAAGAACGCATCCACGTAGTTTTGCAGATCATATGCCGGCGGTTCGAGACTGTAGCGCAGCTTTTGCTTTCTGAAAAGATCTTTCAGTGCCTCCAGGCGCTTGGCGGGCTCATCGATACCGCGCAGCTTTTTAGCCGCTTTTCTCGTTTGCGGGTTTTTATCCGCGTCGTAGTGCAGCGCCTGTGGATCGATGGAGTTTTGCAAAGAGCGGTAGTTTTGCGCCGAACGCATTTCGTAGCGTTTGGTTTGAAAGATCGGCTTTTGCGCTTTGAGTACGTATCCCCGCTCCAGTTTCGCCTTTTTGGGCAGACTCACGGGATAATCCAGCGCATAGAGATAGGTTTTGTAGTGGGGGTAAAGGGTCACGTTATACGTGATAAACTCCTCTTTTTGTGCCAGCGGCCGGGCGTTTGGCGGATTGTCCGTCTCCACCCAGCTGTTGCCCTCGTTCTCATACAGTACGCTGCCGCGAAAGTAAAGCTGCGAAGAGGGGAAACCGCTTGGAAACTCTACCTCCATCACCACCTCTTTGGACAGCACCTTTAAAGCCCGATCATCCACATACATCTGTCCGTCGTGTCCCGCCGCCCCCAGCTGCCGGCCCTTGAAGCCGAAGTCTTTGGTATCGAAGGAGATTCTGGGAAAAAACAGAAACAGCACCACGATCACGGGGGCGGAGATAAAAAAGACGATCACCCCCATGCGCACGGCATCCAAAAGCCCCTGGCGCATCCTTGAGTGCAGCAGCAAAACCGTGAAGATAAACAGTTGTAAAATCGTAAAAAACAAAGCGCTGATACTCTCATAGTAAAACAGCCCCAGACTCATCAGTAAAAACGGCGAGATCAGCAGGTAAAAGTTTAACCGCTCCTGCAGCCGCTGGACGGCTACGGCGACAAGCAGCAAGGAGATGATAAACTCCACGAAGATGCGAAAGCGGCTCAGATCCGTCGACGCGAACAGGGCAAAAAAGGAGACCCCTACGGCAACCGCACCCAAAAAGAGTAAAACATACTGCCACGAACGCCGTTTTTGCCAAATAAACCCCACCGCGACAAGCACAAACAGCTGCATGGGCAGCTTGACTACCAAAATCACCGGGGCCAGGGCGACAAGCAGCGCCGCGTCGATCAGGGCCAGGTCGTTAGTATAGCGCCAGTTTTTCAAGAATCGCATCTTTTTGCCCCCGCTTTTTATACAGTGTTTCCTTTGGCAGTCGCAGCACAAAATCGATATCGTGTTCATACGCTTGCAGCACCCACAGGGTCAACTGCGACAAACGCTGCTCCGTCCCCTGCCCTGCGCGGTAAAAATCAAACTCCAACCGGCGGTTTTCCATGCTGTAGTGAAACTTTTTACTCTGCAGCTGGCCTTTGGCGACGGAGGGCCAGTGGATATGGGAGAGTTGGTCGGCGGGATCGTAGGAACGCAGCCGGTCAAAGCTGTCCAACTGTCCGAAACGCTGCAACCGGCTTTGAAAGCTTTTTTGCAAACTTTTTCCCTTGGGACGGGGATAGACGATGAGTTTTTCCTTGGGATGAAACTCTTTGTAAAAGCGGATATGCCCAAAGGGAAAGTAGCTCGTAAGGCGCAGCTTCCCTACTGCGTGTCTTCCCCTGGACGCAAATCTCTTGGGAACGGTGACGACCCTTTCGCCTTTTGCTTCCACCCGGTCTATGGGGCGATCTTGCAGATACAGGGCATAACTGTCGCTTGCAGCTTCATTGACGATCGCGATCGAAAGATCAAAGGATCTGCCCGCAAACACGTCGGCGACAGGCAGCGGCTTAAGCTGCAGTTTGTATATATTGAGCCGCCCGAGCAAACAGCTGCTCCCCGCAACGGCAAAAACGAAAAACAAAACGATATAGACGATATTGTAATTGTGCATATACGCCTGCATAAACAGTCCCACCATCAAAGCGACGATCAGGAAAAAATACTTCGTCGGGCGGGATTTGACCACCCGATTAAAGTGTATGAACCGCTTTAAAAATCTCATCAAGCAGATCTATGCTTTGGTTTTTTGCGATCACCCTGTGGTGCAGTACGTTGGGAAGCAATCTGTCGATATCATCGTCGATGACGAATTTTCGCCCCTCAATCATCGCCCACGCCTTCGCCAAAGCGATCAGCTGCTTCCCCGCACGGGTGGATAAGCCGTACTCAAACAGTCCGCTTTCTCTGGTAAAGGTGATGATCCGCATGACGTACTCTACGATCTTTTCCCCGGCAAAGACCGCGGCGGCCTGTTTTTTCAACTCGGGGATATGCTTTGGATCCATACTTGCCAATTCCATATCTTCGACCTGTTCGAGCAGGATCCTCTTTTCCGCCGCTTTATCGGGATAGCCGAGGCTCATGGAGATCATAAACCGATCCAGTTGTGAAATGGGCAGCGGAAAGGTTCCCGCCTCCTCCAGGGGGTTTTGCGTAGCGATGACAAAAAAGTGCTCGGGCAGGGCCATCGGTTTGCCCTCAACCGTAACCTGATGCTCCTCCATCGCTTCAAGCAAAGCGCTCTGGGTTTTGGGCGTGGCACGGTTGATCTCGTCCGCGAGGATACATCCGCTAAAGATCGGCCCCCTTTTAAAAACAAACTTTGACGCCTGCGTATCGAAGTAGTTGACCCCGATAATGTCGCTGGGAAGCATGTCGCTGGTAAACTGGATCCGCTTGAACTCCAACCCCAGAACCGTTGCCAACGATTTTGCCAGCGTGGTTTTGCCCACTCCCGGGATATCTTCGATCAAGACGTTCCCCCCCGCCAGGGCCAGCTTGATATGTTGTTCCTTGCTTTGGACGCTTTGTTCCACCTGCGCCACGATCTGTTTGATCTGCAAACCCTATCCTTTAATACCGAGATAAGCGGCATATTTTAAGATTGGATATATTATAACACAGTTAACGCAGTCTCACGTAGCCTTTTTTGTAAAGCTTTATCAAGTGTGACGCCCCCTTTTGCGCCAACCCCTCGGAAGTTTCCACCAAAACGTCGCACCGGGCTTTGGCGTACCCGGGATCGTAGTCCCGGCCGCTTTCGTTTGCCGAAGTGGTGTAGATCCAGCCAAAACGGCGCACGAAATCAGCGTGTCTGCCCCGCACTACGCGGTAACTCTCCCCGTCGGGACAGACAAAGGTGGTATGCTTGGCGCGGCGTACGAAGTTTTTGTGTTCCCGCGGAATGCGCGGCAGCTTCGACAGGCTCGCCACGGCTTTGATGTAGGACTTTTCCGGGGGGCGTTTTTTGGCCCGGGAAAGCGCCCCGGGACTTTGCGAGAGAAAACCGACGGTGGTATCGGTCTGGATCAGATAGACGTCTTTTGGATTCAACTCAGATAATCTTGGAGCGCCTTTGGCTCATATACGTCATCCAGGCTTGCGATCGCATCGGCCGCGACGTTGGCCGCGGCGAGAGTGGTAAAGTACGCCACCTTGCTTTTCAGTACCGCCTGACGGATCAGCTTGGCATCGTTTTTACTGGAGCGGTTGTCGCTGGTGTTGATCGCCAGATCGATATCGCCGTTTTTGATCATATCGGTGATGTTGGGTCGCCCTTCGCTGATTTTGAACACCTTTTCACTCTCGACGCCGCTGTCGGTGAGAATCTTGTGCGTCCCGTCCGTAGCGACGATCTTGAAGCCCAGGTTGATATATTTCTGCGCCAGCTGCGCGGCGTTTGGCTTGTCCAGATCGGTCAGGGACATAAACAGCGTGCCGTCTGTGGGCAGGTCGTTTTTACACGCCACCTGGCTTTTGGCGAAGCTGGTTCCAAAGCTTTGGCTGATCCCCATCACCTCCCCGGTGGATTTCATCTCGGGACTGAGGATCAGATCGGCGCCGCTGAGTTTGTCAAAGGGAAAGACCGCCTCTTTGACCGCGATATGGTCTTTGAGCTTGGGTTTAAGCACGTTGCCGTCATCGGTGACGACGCCGAAGGTATCGTAGTACTCCAGCGCCTCTTTCAAATCCCCCTGCACCATCACGCGCGTCGCCACTTTGGCCAAAGGCACGCCGGTAGCTTTGCTGACAAAGGGCACCGTCCGGCTGGCTCTGGGGTTGACCTCGATCAGATACAGCTCCCCCTGATGGATCGCGTACTGGATGTTGAGCAAGCCTTTGACCTGCAAGCCCAGCGCGATCTGCTTGGTTTGCGTCTCCACCTCTTTGATCTGCTCATAACTCAGGCTCACGCTGGGCAGGGAGCAGGCACTGTCGCCGCTGTGGATCCCCGCTTCCTCGATATGCTGCATCACCGAGCCGATATACACACTCTCGCCGTCGCTGATCGCATCCACGTCCAACTCTACCGCACGGTCCAGGAACTTATCGATCAGTACCGGGGATTCGTGCGAAACGCTTACGGCTTCATCCATATAGGATTTGAGCTCCTCCTGGCTGTAAACGATACGCATCGCCCGACCGCCTAAAACGTAGCTGGGACGGACAAGTACGGGGTAGCCGATCTCTTTGGCGATCTCAAAAGCCTGTTCTTTTGTCGTCGCCGTACCGTTTTCGGGCTGTTTTAGCCCCAGCTTATTTAAAAAGTTTGAAAACTTCTCTCTATCTTCGGCTTCATCGATCACCTTGGCACTGGTTCCGATGATCTTCGCACCGATGGCGGTGAGTTTTTTTGCCAGTTTCAGCGGCGTCTGGCCACCGAAGTGTACGATCACCCCGTCGGGGTTTTCCCGGTCGATCACCGCGCGCACCCGCTCAAAATCGATGGGTTCGAAGTAGAGGATATCGCTGGTGTCGTAATCGGTGGACACGGTTTCGGGGTTGCAGTTGTACATGATCGATTCCACATCCATATCCCCCAACGCAAAAGCCGCGTGGACGCAGCAGTAGTCAAACTCGATCCCCTGCCCGATACGGTTGGGACCGCCGCCGATAACGAGCACCTTTTTCTTTTCGCTCGCCTCTTTTTCCTGCTCGGGCAGTTTGGTGACGTTGGTCGTGGAGTACAGGTACGGCGTCAGCGCTTCAAACTCCGCCGCGCAGGTATCGACCTCGTTGTACTCGATATGTACGCCCAGCTTTTGGCGCGCGCCGTAGATATCGTTTTCGTTGAGTTCGCTGTTTTCTTTGCTGTTTTCTTTGCTGTTGATCAGATGCGCGATCATCGCGTCGCTAAAGCCGCTGCTTTTGACTTCGCGCAGCAGCTCCTCGTTGCCCAGCGTTTCCAGATCGATTTTGTTTTCCAGCTCGATAAGCTCCTCAAACTGGTACAAAAACCATCTGTCGATCTTGCACAGTTCATACAGATCCTCTACGCCAAGGCCTCTTTTAAAACCTTCATACACGTAGCGGATACGGTCGGCGTTGGGGCGTCTGATCTCCTGTTTGAGTTTCTCATCGTCGCACTCTACCGCATCAAAACCGCTCAGCCCGGTCTCTAAAGAGCACAGCGCTTTTTGGAAAGACTCTTTGAACGTTCGGCCGATCGCCATCGCTTCCCCCACACTCTTCATAGAAGTGGTCAGTGTGGACTCGGTTTCGGGGAACTTTTCAAAGGTAAAGCGCGGCAGCTTGGTCACCACGTAATCGATCACCGGTTCAAAGCTTGCCGCCGTCCCGGTGATATCGTTGGTGATTTCATCGAGGGTATAGCCAACGGCGAGCAGGGTCGCCACTTTGGCGATGGGATACCCCGTCGCTTTTGACGCCAGGGCGCTGCTCCGGCTTACTCTGGGATTCATTTCGATCACGGTCATGCGTCCGTTTTCGGGGTTGACGGCAAATTGGACGTTACTTCCGCCCGTATCCACACCGATCTCTCGCAAGATCGCGAAGGAAGCGTCACGCATCCGCTGGTACTCTTTATCCGTCAATGTCAGTGCCGGAGCGATGGTGATGGAATCGCCCGTATGCACCCCCATAGGGTCCACGTTTTCGATGGAGCAGATGATGATACAGTTATCCTCTCTATCGCGGATAACCTCCATCTCGTACTCTTTCCAGCCAAGCAGGGATTCTTCGATCAGAATTTCGTTGATGGGGCTGGCTTCCAAACCGCTTTGGGCGATCTCTTTGAATTCGTCGATATTATAAGCAACGCCGCTACCGCCGCCCGCAAGGGTATAGGACGCTCTTAAAATCATGGGAAAGCCGATCTTTTCCGCAGCTTCCAGGGCTTCCTCCATAGAGTAGGCGTAGTGGGATTCGGGTAGATCCATCCCGATACTTTGCATCGCCTGCTTAAACTCCTGGCGGTCTTCGCCCTTTTTGATCGCCGCGGGATCGGCACCCAGGAAGGAAACGTTGTCAAGCATCCCCTTCTCATGCATACTCATCGCTACGTTCAGCGCGGTCTGTCCCCCCATGGTGGGCAGTACCGCATCGACGTTTTCCTTTTCGATGATCTTGGCGATAACGTTTTCGCTGATGGGTTCGACGTAGGTTCTGTCGGCAAACTCGGGATCGGTCATGATCGTAGCGGGGTTTGAATTGATCAAAACCACTCTGTATCCAAGCTCTTTAAGCGTTTTGGCGGCTTGGGTACCGCTGTAGTCAAATTCACACGCTTGACCGATGACGATAGGTCCCGATCCTATCAGTAAAATCGTTTTAATATCTTCTCTTTTTGGCATTTACTCACCTCTTTAAATAGTTCTATAATTATATCATTTTCAACTAAAATTTCCGTTACAGATCGCAGGCGTCGCTGTTGATCATCCTGCTGACCGATTTGGGCACCAGGTGGTCGATCCTGCCGCCGTAATCAAGCATACTGCGCACGATGGAGGAGGAGATGAACGCATTTTGCAGCGTGGGCATCAGATAGATCGTTTCGATACTTTCATCCAAAGAGGAGTTGGCATACCCCATCTGCAATTCATACTCAAAGTCGCTCACGGCACGAAGGCCCCGTACGATGATACTGGCTTCTTTTTTTCTGACGAAATCCACCAAAAGCGTATCAAAGGGTTCGACGCTGACTTGATCCATATCGCTGATCGCTTCATCGACGAGCTTGACGCGGGTTTTGAGGCTGAATTTGGGCTGTTTTCCCGTATTGGTGGCCACGGCGACGATGATTTCGTCAAAAAGGTGTTTGGCTCTTTTGATAATATCCAGGTGGCCGTTGGTGATGGGATCGAACGTCCCGGGGTAAATAGCTATCTTTTTTTGGGCTTGCATATAGTTTTTTCTCCTTTATGTTTAACTCCAGCGCCGAAACAGACCGTGTTCTATTCCCAGCTGATCATACCACTTTCCGATCAAGAAATCCTCCATCTGCTCCAGGGTTTCGATACCGCTGTAATACCCTAGCACCGGGGGAGCGATCACGACGCCGATCATGGAAAGCTTGTGCATATTTTCCAGGTCGATGGGGCTGAAGGGGAGTTCGCGGGGAGCCAGCAGCAGGGTCTTTCGCTCCTTTATCATCACGCTTGCCGCGCGTGTGAGCAGGTTGTCCGCGATACCGTGGGATATCTTTGCCAGCGTATTCATACTGGCTGGAATAACCGCCATCATATCCACCCCGAAGCTGCCGCTGGCAATGGAAGCGGCGATATCGCCGTTTTCGTGCAGCGTAACGCCGGCATCTTCTTTGATATTGACCGTTTGGGCGTGGTCGGTGACGATAACGTGGCACTCATACCCCTCGGGCAGATTGTGTATGAATTTTTGCGCCAATCCCACCCCGCTTGCGCCGCTGGTGGCAACGACGATCTTTTTGTTTTTTGCCATAATTCTCCTTTAGAGTATCTCGACCACGTCCGGGGCGATAATCTTGGCCTTGTAGCGGTTTTGGCCGTTTTGTACCTTGATCACCTCCCCCACTACACCGTCATCCAGGGCCCTGGCTTCAAACTCGATGACGATATTGCCGTTTAAATAGCGGCACTTGACCGTATGGTCCCTGCGCACCGCGGGTTTTTCCTTGACCATATAGGTCGTAAGAACCTTGCCCTCTCTCAGGGCGTATTTAGCCACTTTGTTGCGGTAACTGTCCACGTAGTTTTTATCCACATGGTCAAACTCGATCGCTTCTTGTTTGATATTGCTGCGCGTCAACTCCTCTCCCCGCGCGATCTTTCTGACGGTGACGAAACGTTTGAAACTGCCCGTGATATCGTAGCGGAAAAAGTGGGTTTTCTCCCCCTGGCGCACCCTAATGGTTCCCGTCGGACGGGCGGGATCCGAGAGCAGATCATAGGGTTTGTTGCAATCAAAATAGCGGTTCTTTTTCACAAAAAGCGAATCGATCTTCAAGGTTGGGTATTTTTGCATAAAGTGGCTGCGCAGCTCCTTTTCCAAACACTCTCCGCGGCTTTGCAGATGAAAGGTTACGCGGGCGAATTCCGCCTCTTCAAGGGGGCAGTGGAACTGTTTGAAAAGCCTTTGGATCTCATGGACGGGGTGCTGGTACTTTTGCTGATTGGCGGGCAGGTGCAGTACGAAAAACTTTTTTTCGCAATCGGGAACAAGATCGGTGGAGTACACCGAGGTATCGTAAAGGGTATACTCCTTTTGCAAAGCCGCCCCCTGCAGGAGTGTTGCCAGCAGCAAGAGCGCCGCGCTAACGAATATTCTTAGCATATCCTACGGTATACTCGTAACCCGAGTAGATGGTGATAGCCACGGCAACCCACAAAATCGCCTGGGCAAAGGGCCAGTTCATCAACAGCCACCCGATAGCGATCATCTGCACGATCGTTTTGATCTTGCCCAGCATCGAAGCGGCGATATCGATCCCGTCGCTTGCGGCCATCACCCGAAGCCCCGTGACGAAAAACTCCCTGGTAAAGATCAAAAACACCGCCCAGCCGCTGGCACGGTCGATAATCATCAGCCCGATAAAGCCCGCAAGCACGAGCATCTTATCCGCCAGGGGATCGATGATTTTACCGAGGGTGGTCATCTGGTTGAAATTCCTTGCGATATAACCGTCGAAAAAATCGGTCACGCTGGCGATAACAAAGATCAACCCCGCGAAATAGTCCAACCATGAGGGGTGGATCCCCGCAAACATCGCGCTGTCACGTTCGATAAGAAAAAAAAGCATCAAAGGCGCCAGCAGGATGCGGAAAAACGCCAGCGTATTGGGGACGTTGAACATCGCCATTACTGGAAACTCGTTCCGCCGTCGATGACGATCGTCTGTCCCGTCAGCCAGGACGCCTCCTCCGTAGCTAGAAAGTATACCGTTCCGCACAGATCCTCAGGCTGTCCCATGCGGTTGAGGGGACTGCGTTTCTCCACCTCCGCTTTGACCTCTTCGTAGTTGGGAAACGCTTTGAGCGCATCGGTATCGATGGGCCCGCCGCTGACGGCGTTGACGCGGATATTTTTCTCTCCCAGTTCCGCCGCGGCGTATTTGACCATGGTTTCCACGGCATTTTTGCTGTTGCCGTGTCCCGCGTAGTTGGGCGTATAGACAAGGTTGCCCGTGGAGCTGAGACTGATGATGGATCCGCCGCCCGTTTTCTCCATACGCTTGGCCGCTTCCTGTGCGCCCACGACAAAAGCCAGTACCGTTGCGGTATAGATATTGTTCAACCCTTTGGGTTTTAAACGCATAAAAGGGGCAAAGCCGCCGACGACGCTTCGTCCGCTAATGATAGCGTTGGAGACGAAGTAATCCACCCGGTCGAAATCCTCATCGATCTGTTTGAACAACTCTTTGTAGGTTTCGGGTTCTAAGATGTTAAGCTTATACGCCTTTGCCTTGATGCCAAATTGGTCCTGCCACTGCGCGGCCAATGCGTTTGCCTGTTCTTCGTTGCTGTTGTAGGTAAAGGCGATATCCACGCCCTCCTTCGCAAACCGCTCGGCGATCGCTTTTCCGATGCCTCTGGTTGCTCCGCTGATGACCAGTGTTTTTGACATAGTTATCCTTTATAATGAGGGTATATCGTATTTTTCCAAGCTCAGCTCGATGCGCTTCATGTTTTCGCTGCTGGGCGCGACCAGGGGCAGCCTGTACTCAAGCGTATCGATCAGTCCCGCCAGGTACATCGCCGCTTTGATCGGGATGGGGTTGCTTTCGCAAAACATCGCTTTGTTGATGGGGTAGAGTTCGTCGTTAATCTTTTTAGACGCTTTCCAATTCCCCGCAATCGCTTCATCCACAAGCGCGGAGATCATGTTGGGCAAAATGTTCGCCGTCACCGAGATCACCCCGTTGGCCCCGTTGGCCATAAGCGGATAGTTGATAGAATCCTCACCGCTGACCAGGCACAGCTCGTCGCGTCTGGCAAGCAGGTCGACGCTGCGTTCCATACTGCCGGTGGCTTCTTTGATCCCGAAGATGTTTGGCATCTCGTCAAAGAGGCTGCAAACGGTATCGGGGATGATATCCACACCCGTTCGCCCCGGAACGTTATAAAGCATTACGCCGATCTCGACGCTGTTTGCGATCGCTTTATAGTGCTCAATAAGACCCTTTTGGGAAGGTTTGTTGTAGTAGGGACTGACCGAAAGGATCGCATCTGCGCCGCTGGCCTGGGCGTGCTGGGCAAGCTCCACCGCTTCTGCCGTGGCGTTGGCACCCGCTCCTGCGAGAACTTTGACGTCGCTGTCTTTGCATACCTGCGCCGCGATCTCGATACAGCGCTTATGCTCATCCATACTCAGCGTCGTACTCTCTCCGGTAGTTCCCACGGGCACGACCGCGTCGATCCCGTTTGCGATCTGTCTTTGGATCAGTTTCGCGTAACTCTCCTCATCCAGTTTTCCGTTTTTAAAAGGTGTAATCAGTGCCGTCATCGCTCCGCAAACTGTTTGCATCTGTTATCTCCTGTTTAATTTTCTCCTTTTTTACGGACACGGTCCGCAAAAAATTCTCGTTTTAAAGCCTTTTTTTTTGCGCCGGCTTTCTACGAGCCCTCGTTCATAATGCTTAAAAATTCATCATTGTCTTTGGTCTTTTGCAGCTTCGTATATAGAAACTTCAGCGCTTCGACCTCGTTCATTCCGTTCATCGCGTTACGCAGCGCCCATATCTTTTGCAGATCTTCCGGCGTAGTCAGCAACTCCTCTTTTCTCGTCGCTGATTGCAAAATGTCGATGGCGGGATAGATACGTCTGTTGGAGATGTCGCGGCTGAGCACCACTTCACTGTTGCCCGTACCTTTAAACTCTTCAAAGATCACCTCATCCATCTTCGACCCCGTATCGATCAGCGCCGTGGAGATGATGGTCAAAGAACCGCCGTTTTCAATATTTCTCGCCGCCCCGAAAAAGCGCTTGGGTTTGTGCAGCGCGTTGGCGTCAACCCCGCCGCTGAGCACTTTGCCGCTGCTTGGGGTGACGGTGTTGTACGCTCTGGCAAGTCTGGTGATCGAATCAAGCAAGATCACGACATCTTTGCCCGCTTCGACCCGCCGTTTCGCTTTTTCCACGACGATCTCCGCGACTCTGACGTGGTTTTGCGCGGGCATATCAAAGGTGGAGCTGTATACTTCGCCTTTGACCGAACGCTTCATATCCGTCACCTCTTCGGGACGTTCATCTACCAAAAGTACCATCAATTCTATATCGGGGTTGTTATGCGTCACGCCGTGCGCGATCCCCTTTAAAAGCTCCGTCTTACCCGTTCGAGGCGGCGCTACGATCAAGGCTCTTTGCCCCTTGCCGATGGGGGTAAACATATCAAGAACCCGCCCCGTAAGCTTCATCGGGTCGTAGGAGAGCTTGATCTTTTCATTGGCGTACAGCGGCGTGAGATTGTCAAACAGCGGCCGCTTTTTACTCTCGTCGGGGGAGAGGTAGTTGATCGCTTCGATCTTCAAAAGCGCGTAGTAGCGCTCCTTGTCCTTGGGAGGGCGCACCTGTCCCGTGATGATATCCCCTTCGCGCAGACCGAACTTTCTGATCTGTGTAGCGGAGACGTAGGCATCGTTTTCGCTGTTGGAAAAGTTGCCGTCGATGGAGCGCAAAAATCCAAACCCGTTGTCCGTGATCTCCAAAATCCCGGTAAAGAGGATAAAGCCCCCCTGTGACGTCTGGGATTTGAGGATTTCAAACATCAAATCCTGGCGTTTGAAATCGTTGGGGTTTTCAACGTTGATCTCTTTTGCGATCTCGACCAGTTCATCCAAGGTTTTTACCTGCAGATCCTCTACGGTATAACCTTCCACCGGTATATGTGTCCTTGATTTTTTACGACTGTTGTTGTTCATATTGCCTTCTTGTAATAGATTCTTTTCGGTAGTACTCTTTTTGCAGTAGCTTTTTATGTGGTTTGGGAATTATAGTTAAAATATTCAAAATTGTCAACAAGCGCCCTGCAGAGGCGCGAAGAGGGCTACTCAAAGCAGGTGCCCACCCCTTCGCTGGTCAAAATTTCCAGCAGGATCGAATGCTCCACGCGGCCGTCGATGATATGGGCTTTTTTCACGCCGCCTTTGATCGCTTCCAGGCAGGCGTTGACCTTGGGCACCATCCCGCCGTGGATCGTACCGTCGGCGATGAGGGAGTTGGTCTGATCCACCCCCAGCTTTGTTAACAGGTTTTTCTCCTTGTCCATCACCCCGACCGTATCGGTGAGAAAGAGAATTTTACGTGCCTGCAGCGCGATGGCGATCTTGCTTGCGGCCAGATCGGCGTTGATATTGAAACCGGGGTGCCCCACTTCGGTACTGGAAGCGATGGGGGCGATGACGGGGATAAAGCCCTCGTTGATCAGATTGTTCACGATCTCGGGGTTGACCTTCTCCACGACCCCCGTATAGCCGAAACTCTCGAAATCCTTGGCTCTGGCTTCGATCAAGCGCCCGTCTTTGCCGCTGATCCCGATCGCCTTTGCCCCGTAGTTGTTCAAAAGCGCCACGATCTCTTTGTTGATTTCGCCGCTAAGCACCATCTCCGCGATCTTCATACTGTCCAGACAGGTCACGCGCTGCCCGTCGACGAACTTGCTCTCTACCCCGAAATGCTCCAGCATCGACGTGATACTTTTGCCGCCGCCGTGGACGATAACCGGCCGCATCCCCACAAGCCAAAGCAGCACCATATCTCTGGTAAACTTCTCCTTGAGCTCGTCGCTGGTCTGCGCGGCACCGCCGTATTTAACCACGATAATTTCATTATTGAACTTTTTGATAAAGGGAAGCGCGTCTAAAAGCGTCTTGACCCGTTCATGACTGTTTTGCATCGGTTTTGACTCTTTTCTGTGTATGATTTGAAAATAAAAGTATACCAAATTGTAGTTTTAACCTATTCTTAATCACTCTGCGCTTATAATCAGGTATAAGAGGATGTAATACCATCCCAACACAGGGTAAATGAAGGAGTAATTATGGGGTTTAAGGATTTAGGGATCAAAAGGAAGCTGTTTATCATCTTCACCGTTTCGTTTATCGTCACCGGGGCGATTATCGGGGTTTTCGTCTATTCGCACCTTGAGCAGATCGAGCAGGATACATTGACAAAAACCAAAAAATCGCTCAGCGCGGCGCTGAAAAGCACGCTGGATGCGAAAAAAGACACCTGGCTGACAAACGCTTTGCAGATCGCATCGAACAATGAGATCCAGGACGCTTTGCAGGCGGGAAACCGGGAGCGGGTAATCAAAATCCTTAACGGTTACGGGCAAACCTTTAAAGCCAATACGGGGTTTAAAAACGTTAACATTCATATCATCACCAAAGATCTTATCTCCTTTGTCAAGTCGTGGAAACCGGAAAGCTACGGCGAGGAGTTAAGCTACAGCAAAGCGTACAAGGAGGTCAAAAAGACCCGCAAGCCGATGGTGACGATGGAGCAATCCCCCAAAGGGCTGCGCTTAAAGGGACTTTTCCCGATCATCAAAAACGATACTTTTTTGGGTATCGCCAACTTCGAGGGGGGTCTGAACTCCATCAAACGGACCCTCAAGCCAAACGACATGGAGTTTTTATACTTTATGGACGGCAAGTTTCTCTCCCTGGCCAAAAAGCTTTCGGACAAGCCCCATTTTCAAAACCTTTATCTCAACCAAAAGGATACGGACAAAGCCTTTTAAACTATGCGCTTAACGACCTTGATTTGGCAAAAGCGAAAAACGGCGGTGTTTTTGACGAACACTACTACACCGTTGCGCAAAACATCACCAACTTCGACGGGGAGGTGCTTGGGGTGTATCTCATCGGTCAAAAAAGCGATATCGTTTCCAAAATCATCGACTCCAGCGCTTCCGCGATCTTCCAGCTGATCGCAATTCTGGCGACGGTAGCGGTGGTGTTGATCATCATTATTTTGTTGATTATCAATACCTTTATCTCCAAACCCCTGAACCATCTCAAAAACGTGGCCCTGGATCTCAGCCGCGGCGAAGGGGATTTGACGAAACGGCTTCCCGTTGACGCCAAGGATGAGATCGGACAGGTGAGTAAGTATATCAACGAATTTATCGCCAAAATCCAGGACCTCATCGACGATATCAAATCGATCTCTTCGGAAAACAGCAACCTAAGCGCCACCATGCTCGACAACTCCGACACCCTGGAGGAGTTGGCGAAAAAGCAGTACGAAATCATCACCAAATCGGGCAAACTCTCCAGCGAAGCCAGAGAGGAGCTCACCCACTCCGAGGAGTTGGCGGAAAAAACTTCCGAAGATGTGCAAAAAAGCTACAAAGTCCTCAAAGAGATGGAGCGTACCAGCAGCGAAACCATCGATATGATCACCAAAGACAGCGCCAAGGAGCATGAGTTGGCGGAAAAGATCCATTCGCTTTCCGAACAGGCGATGGAGATCAAGAATATTTTGCAAATCATTAAAGATATCGCCGACCAGACCAACCTGCTGGCCCTCAACGCGGCTATCGAAGCAGCCCGGGCGGGCGAACACGGCAGAGGGTTCGCCGTCGTCGCCGACGAGGTGCGCAAACTGGCCGAACGGACGCAAAAAAGCATCGGTGAAATCGATGCGACGGTGATGGTCGTGGTACAAAACGTCCAGGACGTTTCTTCGGAGATGAACAACAACAGTGACGATATGGAGATACTTACGGGCAAAACCGAAGAGATGGTCAATGTTTTAGAACAATCCCAGCAAGCGTCACTGAAAACCATCGACGCTTCCAACAGTTCCAAGGATGAAACGAAACATATCTCCCAAAAGATCAAAGAGGTTTACGGCATTATGCAAGAGGCGCAGGAAGCGACGAAAAACACCAAAGAGATTTCAAATAAACTCGATAACCTCGGAGCGACGCTGAAAAACAGCGCCGGCAAACTCGAAAGCAAACTGGCCCAGTTTAAAACCAAATAGTTCTTACCTGCGGATATTTCGCAGGTGCTGGCGATAACTGGATGCAAAAAGGTGGGTGCCGTCCGCGCCCCTGACGAAGTAGAGATAATTCGTCTTTGCGGGGTTGATCGCCGCTTTGATCGCTTCTAGGCTTACGCTGCCCACGGGATCGGGCGGCAACCCTTTATACCTGTAGGTATTGTAGCGGCTGTCATCTTCGCGGATCCGTTTTGGCGTCACCTTTGTATGGGAGTAAACCCCGTAGTTCAGGCTTCCGTCCATCTGCAGCTTCATCCCCTTCTCCAGGCGGTTATACACCACCGAAGCAACCAGCGGCATCTCCGCGGCGTTTGCCGCTTCTTTTTGCACGATGGAAGCGACGATGAGATATTTGTACCACCTTTTTTTATTGTAGCCGCCAAAAATTTTGCGCGAGAGCTTCACTTGGCGCTTTTCCGAACGGGTCACCAGATAGTGCACGAGATGGCTTTCGGAGATCCCTTTGGGTATGTGGTAGGTATCGGCGATAATAACGCCGTCTTTATACTCCGTCATCTTTTCATAAGCGTTTAAAAGTTTTTTGACATCCAGGTCCAGCCGCTTTGCCACCTGCCAAAAGAAAAACTCCTTTGTTTCCCCGGGGATCAGCGTGATCTTTTCCATCGCCGCTTTGGCAACGGTAAGCTGGTGCAAAAAATCCAGCCTCGTCAGGCGGTTGGCGCCGATTTCGCACCAGCCGCTTTGGGGGTGGCCCAAAAAGCGCAGGATAAACGAATCCAATTTGTTTACATTAAACCCGTTACCCGATAAATGGTGTATAATTGTATTAATTGAGCCTTTGGGAATATAAACCACTTTGGTCGTTTTCAGCGGCTGCAGAAGATAAAATAAAAGAGTGATAATGGTAAAAAGAGTACTCCACTTAACAAAATTCAATATTATTGCTTTATCAATTTTTCTATTCACGATACTGCTGTCTGCCTTTTTGATTTTAAGTTACGGAATCTCCGTGCAAAAGTTCTCCTTTAACGGAGTCAGTGTGGATTCATTATATCTTAAATTGGATAATAAACTGCAACTGCGTATCAAGGAGGTGACGATCACTCCTTCGGACGAAACGGGGGTCATCAACGCCGATCATATCATTGAGGGGATCAAAAACTTTCCCCTGCTTTTTTCAAAAGTCGATATCCAAAAACTCAGCGTTTTACAACATGGCGACCGCTACGATTTCCGTATCGGTTATGAAAACGAAACCTACAGTATCGACGCGCCCTGGTTTTTTCTCTACTCCACTATCGACGTACAAAAGCACATCATCCACGCCGAACCGATCATCCACGTCAAAAACCAAAACGCTTATATCTTCGGCAACCTGCACTACGATATTTTCAAAGACGACGCCGCGTTTGAATCCACGTTTTACTGGCACGACGCCAAAGGCGATCTGAGCATCACAAAGGAGCAAAGCATCCTCAAAGCCTACGCCAAGAGTGAATCGTTTCAAAACCTCAAGGCGATCTTTGACAGCTTCGGCTTGAACCGGACAATCAACGCCTGGACCTATGAAAAGATCACTTCCCCCAGCTACAAGCTGGCTTATATGCGCTTTACCCACGATTTGACCAAACCGCTGAACCTTTACAATCTCGATGCCAAAGCGGTCGCACAGGATACGGCGATCAAGTTCCACGAAAAGGTCGATGCGGTACAAACGCAAAGCGTGGATGTGCACTTTACGCAGGGACAGCTGCGTTTTACTCTGCATGAGCCCACCTACCGGGGACACAGCATCGCCGGAAGCAAGGTATATATCAGCGATCTGCTCGATGACAAAAGCGACTTCATCGTCGTGGATATCAAAGCAAACCAGCGCTACGACAGGGGGATCAAAGCGATACTGGACGCCTACGGTATCGATATTTTGCTTACCCAGCCAAAGGGTACGATCAAAGCGGATTTACGTTTGAAAATCTTTTTCAAAGACGGTGCCACCACGGCAACGGGCACCTTCAAAGCGCAAAACGCCCTGTTTAACCTCTTTGGTTACGACCTTCCCGCCAAACATGCCGATGTTTTACTCAATGGCTCCCGACTCCAGCTGCAAAATATCCGCATCGAAGATGCAGAGCAAAATTTTGCGTTCAGCGGCGATATCGATTTTGACGACAAAGACGCCCGTCTCGTATTTGATATCGACAGCTATGAGAAATTTGACGCGAGCGTCAAAGATGAGCGCCTCCGAGTCGGGATCGATTTTAACGGTGCCACGCAGATCCGCATCCCCAAACTCGATACGCAGATCCTTGTCGACAACAAACTACAGATCAAGTTCAACGATCTCGCCCGGTATGTTCCCTATTTCCCCGCATACGATTACAACATCAGCGGCGGTAGCGCCGTCGTCTCCAGTCAAGATTACAAACGCTTTGACCTTCACGGCAAACTGAAGACAGACAATCGCTACCTCTATAGAAACAACTACCTCGAAAGTTACCCCTTCGATGCCCTTTACGACAGCACAAAGGGGCAGCTGCTGGTCAATATCGACGACGGGGTGCACTACAACCACAAGAAGCGTTTGCTCTCGCTGCATGGGATCAATATCGATGTTACGGAGTTTTTGCAAGAGGGAAAGAATATCGACGGAAAGATTGAACTTTCCGCCCGGGGAGAAAACAGCGATATAAAGATCGATACCAGTGAACTCGTCAGCGACAGTTACGAACTGCTGCTTAAAAACGGTTATATCTACCTCAACGCCCGCAAAGGTGCAAGCAAAACCACCTTTAGCCTCTATGACGGGGTGGTCTCCATGACCGGCAGCAACCTCGACGACACCGTTTTGCATCCACTGATCAATTTTAAGGGCTTAAAAAGCGGTACCTACCACTATGAACTCAGCGGCAGCAGGGAGAATCTGGCGGGACGCTTCGCAATCGAGGGGGGCATCGTGCAAAACGTGGGGGCTTATAACAACCTGCTCGCACTGATCAACACCATTCCCGCCCTGGCGGTTTTTAAAGATCCGGGCTTCAACGCCGACGGACTGGTTGTCAGAGAGGGAGAGATCAACTTCGTGGTCAAGGGAGATTATCTTATCATCACCGATCTGCTCATCAAGGGAAAATCCTCCGACCTGCTCGGAAGCGGCGTGATCGATCTGGTCAACGACAGGATCGATATGAACGTCAAGATCAAAACCGTACGCGAAGTGGGAGAACTGGTTTCAAAAATCCCCGTCGCGGGGTATATCATCTTCGGCGACGATAAAAGTCTAAGCTTTAAAGCCAAGATCAAAGGCGATCTAAAAGACCCCGAAGTCTCCACCGACAGCGCGGAAAAGATTTTCAAATCCCCGTTGCAGATGATCAAGCGCACTATCGAATCCCCGCTGAAACTGCTTGAAGATATCTTTTGATCCCCCCGCAAAGCGTTTTGGTATAATAATAGAATTTTTACAAAACGGTTACAGAGGATCAAGCCATAGCTCCTTGGGGTTTTCATAAGTCACAACTCCCGGGACAAATCCTCACTTCGTTCTGAGCCTCTACATTGCGGCTTATGAAAACCAAACTATAAAAAGTAACAGGACATGATTTGATAGAGTTAAACAGAGTTTACGTTTTAGACGGCGCGATGGGCACCCAGATACAGGATCTGGATATTCCAAAACAGAAGTGGCAGGGCGTCGAGGGGTGCAACGAAATCCTCAACAGCTCCGCCCCCGAACTGGTTTCCAAGATATACAAACGCTACCTCATGGCCGGAGCGGATATCATCAAAACCAACACCTTCGGCGCCATGCCGTGGGTACTTGAAGAGTACGACCTGGCGGAAAAAGCCTATGAGCTCAGCTTTCAAGGCGCCAAACTGGCAAAAGAGCGCTCAGAAGAGTTCAGCACCCCCGAAAAACCCCGCTACGTCGCGGGCGACATCGGCCCGGGGACCAAGCTGCCCTCACTCAACCACACCGATTACGACACTATTTACGAAGGTACCAAAATCACCGCGCAGGGGCTTGTAGACGGCGGAGCCGATCTGTTTTTGCTTGAAACCTGCCAGGATCCTTTGCAGATCAAAGCCGCGCTCAACGCGTGCAACGACGTCGCAACGCAGATCCCCATCATGGTCTCGGCCACCATCGAACTTTCCGGCACCATGCTTATCGGCACCGACGCGGTGACGCTCGCGCACATTCTGGAGCCTTTCAATATCCTGACTCTGGGCTTTAACTGCGGTACCGGCCCCGAACAGTACAGCAAGCATGTCAAAGCCCTGAGCGAAGTATGGGACAAACCCATCAGTATCCACGCCAACGCGGGCCTTCCCGAAAACAGAGGGGGCTACACCTACTACCCCATGGGGCCCGAAAAGTTCGCTTCGCTGCAAAAGGGCTTTTTGGATATCGACGGGGTGACTATCGTCGGGGGTTGCTGCGGGACCACGCCCCAGCATATCCAGGCTTTGGCAAAAGCGGTGGAGGGCGTCCCCCCCAAGCCGCCAAAGGGCACCATGGAAAAATCCCTGGCGTCGCTGTACAGCGCCACGACGCTGAAGCAAGACCCCGCGCCTTTGCTTATCGGCGAGCGCAGCAACGCCACCGGATCCAAAGCGTTTCGCGAACTGCTGCTGGCCGAGGATTACGCCGGTACGCTCAACGTCGCCCAGGAGCAGGTACGAAGCGGCGCGCACGTGCTGGATGTGAGCGTGGGCTTTGCCGGACGCGACGAGCGCAAGGATATGGACGCGGTACTGCAGCTGTACAAAGACAAGGTATCTCTGCCCTTGATGCCCGATTCCACTCAACCCGCCGCGCTGGAGACGGCGCTGAAACATATCGGGGGCAAAGCGATCATCAACTCGGTCAACCTTGAAGACGGGATCGAAAAGTTTGATGAGATCTGCGCCCTGGCCAAACGCTACGGCACGGCGCTGGTGTGTCTGACCATCGATGAGAAGGGGATGGCAAAAACCAAAGAGAGAAAGGTACAGATCGCCAAGCGCATCTATGAGCGCGCCACGCAAAAGCACGGGCTGGACCCGAAGGATCTGGTTTTTGACCTGCTCACCTTTACCGTAGGCAGCGGTGATGAGGAGTACCGCACCGCCGCTATCGAAACCCTCGAAGCGATCAAAGAGGTGACGGCGCTTTTCCCCCAAAGCGGTACGGTGCTGGGACTTTCCAACATCTCTTTTGGTTTGGACAAGGATGCGAGGAAATACCTCAACTCGGTATTTTTGCACCACTGTCTCGAAGCGGGGATGAGTGCGGTGATTATCAACGTCAAGCATGTCATCCCCATGGCAAAGATCAGCGACGAAGACAGAAAAGCGTGCGAAGATCTGCTCTTTAACACCCACGACAACGCCCTGTTTGCCTTCATCGAGCATTTTAAAAACAAAGAGGGGGTTTTTGAGGAGCAAAGCGAGGATCTGAGCAGCCTCAGCGACGAGGAGAAGATTTACAAGTTTCTGCTTGACGGGGACAAGGAGCGCATGATCGAACACGTCAAGGAGGCAAAAGATCGCCTCGCTCCCGAAAAGATCGTCAACGAAGTGCTTATCGAAGGGATGAAAGAGATCGGCGAAATGTTCGGCAAGGGCGAGATGCAGCTGCCCTTTGTACTCCAATCGGCCGAAACCATGAAAAAAACGGTGGATTTTCTCACCCCCTACCTGCCCAAAACCCAAAAAAAGACCGAAACCACCCTCGTTATCGGCACGGTCAAGGGCGATGTGCACGACGTGGGCAAAAACCTCGTCGATATCATTTTAAGCAACAACGGCTTTAAAGTGATCAATCTGGGGATCAAGGTCGAGATCGAAGAGTTCATCGACGCCATAGAAAAACACGACCCCGACGCCATCGGCATGAGCGGACTGCTGGTCAAATCCACGCAGGTGATGAAAGATTCACTGCAAATACTCAAAGAAAAGGGCTACGACCTGCCCGTACTGCTCGGCGGCGCGGCGCTGACGAAAAACTTCATCGAAGAGTATTGCCGCCCAAGCTACGACGGCGCGGTGTTTTACTGCAAAGACGCCTTTGACGGCGTCACGGCGATGGGACGCATCGAAAAGGGCAATCTGGATACCGACCTGCACGGAGACGGTGACAAACCCGCTAAAAAAGAGAAACAAAAGCATGAGATCCCGCCCTTTGAACAGATCCCAATGCCCGAACCGTTCAAGTGTGACACCCCGCCCTTTTGGGGACGGCGCGTTATGGAGGTGGATAAGGCGCTGGCGTTTGAGTGGATCAATGAAAAGATGCTTTTTTCCAAGCGCTGGGGCTTCGGGGGTAAAAACCTCTCCAGGGAACAGAAGCAAAAACAGCTGCACGAAACGGTGCATCCGGCGTACCTGCGCTTGAAAAAACTGTTTTTGGAAGAGCTGTTCGAACCCACGGTGATCTATGGCTACTTCAGATGCAAAAGCAGAGAAAATGAACTGCTCGTCTACGATGAAAAAGGCAGGGAGAAAGTCTTTGGTTTCCAGCGCCAGCACAAGCCCCCCTTTCGCGCGATCCCGGACTTTTTTGACAACAAAGAAGACGTAATCGCCTTTACCTGCGTCAGCGCCGGGGCAAAGATCAGCGCATATGAAAAGAAACTCTACGACGCCGGAGAGTTTAGCGAATACTACCTGGTCCACGGCCTGGGCGCGGAGCTGGCCGAAGCGCTGGCCGAAATCGTGCACAAACAGATCCGTCTGGATCTCAACGTCGATAGCGGCAGTATCAGAGATGTACAATTAAGCGGCTATCAGGGTGCGCGCTACAGCTTCGGCTACCCCGCCTGCCCCGACCTGGAGCTTAACGAGCCGCTGTTTGAACTGCTGCGGCCCGAGGAGTTTGGTATCAGCCTGAGCCAAACCCATCAGATCGTCCCGGAGCAATCCACCTCTGCGCTGGTGTGCGTGCATCCCGAAGCAAACTATTTTAATCTATAGGAGAGAAAATGAAAGCGTTGGAACTGGTTGTTATCTTTACTCTGTTTTTGGCGGTACTGTTTATCCCGCTCTCAAGACATATTGACCTGCAGCCCCCGCAGACAAAACAGATCGCCAAGGAGCCGGAGGTTCAAGCCAAGCCCGCTCCCGAAAAGGAGAAAAAGCCCCTCCCCGTCAGCGAAAAGAAGAAGCGCTTTTTAAATACGGTGCTGCCTGCGGTGCAAAAGGTATATGCCAAACTGGACAAGCGCTACGAAATGGCTAAACAAGCCATTGAAAACAACAGTTCCAAAGAGTTTATAAATAATTTGAAACAGGAGTATGACGTCCAAAGCGACGAAGCGCTGCTGCGCGCGCTTAAACCCCACCCCAAAAGCATCGCTTTGGCGCAGGCCGCGGTGGAGAGCGCGTGGGCGACGTCGCGCTTTTTCAAATTGGCCAACAACCTGTTCGGGGTGTGGTCCTTTAGTGAAAACGAACCCCGGGTAGCGGCGAAGGGCAGCCGGGAGGGGCAAACGGTTTGGCTGCGCAAATACGACAGTGTCGCCGACAGTGTGGAACACTACTACAAAACCATCGCGACGGGCTTTGCCTACAAGGAGTTCCGCAAAAAAAAGATGCAGACGGACAACCCCTATACTCTGGTCAAAAAGCTGCACCGCTACTCTGAAAAGGGGGATGCCTACGGCAAGCTTCTATCCGCGATCATCAAGCACAACAAATTTCACAGGTATGACGAAATGCCCGACAATTCGTAATCCTCTTCTTTTCTTTAAAAAAATATTAAATTCGTAGCACTAATGCAGCAATTACAGATTTTGCTGCATTTGTTACCGCATTCGCACATTTTTTGGGTAAAATATGAAACTATTCTATATGTGACAAAAATGTGAGAGTGGCTATGCAGTTAAAAATTCGACATAAATTACTTCTGTTAATCTTTATCCCCATCTGTCTTACTTTCGCGCTTATTCTCTTTACCTTTTACAGCCACTTTGAAGACCATTTTAAAGACCACGCCCTGGAACAGACCCAGCGCGACATCGAACTCTTTACCAAACGGATCCAATCCCTGAAAAAAACGGTTACGGAGTATACGCAAAGCCTTGCCGGGGATGAAGCGCTGCTTACCTCGATGAACCTGATCGTCAACTATGAAGACCCCAGTAAATACTATAAACTGATCTTTGACAAGGAGAAACGGAAACTGCTGGAACAAAGCGAAGCGTTTCTTTCCGATTACCACCGCTACCATCTACTCTTTTTCTCCCCCGAAAAAAAGCTGATCGCTTACAAAGATGCTCAAAAAGGCGCCGACCGCCGCATCATCTCCAGCTACGACGCTACGATGCAGCCGGTTTATCTCGATCAAAACGGAGAACCCGTTTCCCCGGCACAGGATATTCCGCTGCAGCTTGACGATAGCGGCAGGGTTTTTTTGCCCCATAAACAAACCCTCTATATCCAGATCCGTCAAAAGCTGCAGCACACGGACGGCAGACTGCTTGGCTACGTCAAAGTGCTGTTGCCGATCAACAGGGAACATTTTCAGATCCTGACAAACAGTATCCCCAACGATTTCTGGATCAAAACAAGGTATTTCACCCTCAGCAAATCCCAAAAACCTTTAAACGTACAGTTTACCCAGCTGCTTACTTCCGAAGCACCGGCGGGCGAAACCCCTTCGCATCTGATCTACTTTAAGCGGTTGTGTAAAAAAAGCGATAAAGTTCCCATGGTTTTTGCCGTCTCCGGGTTTAGCAAGAACAAGCTTTTCGGACAGCTGAAGGGTATGGTCTACCAGGGCGGTTTGATCGTCACGGGGGCTTTTTTGCTGCACATTCTGCTGGTTTCTTTTTTTACGGGTCGCTATATTCTCCAACCCCTGAACGATCTTCTCGGCTCCATCAAGGGCTTAAGGGGAAAGGAGTTTCACCCCATCGATATCAAAAGCAGTGATGAGCTGGGCCAGATCAGTACGGAGTTTAACCAACTCTCTTTGGAGCTGCAAAGTTCCGTCCTGAGCCTGGAGCGCAGCAACCTGCTTTTGCAAAACATCCTCGATACGGTCCCTATCCGTATCTTTATCAAAGACAGGAAGGGCCACTATATCAAAGCCAACAAGCAGTTCCTGACCGATACGGGATATACAGATGAAGAGGAGATCATCGGCAAAAGCGATTTTGAACTTCCCTGGAGCGAGGAGGAAGCGAAGCATTTTATCAAAGATGATCAAGCCGTCGTCAAAGACGGCCGCTCCTTTTACCGTATCGAAGAGTCCCAGACGAGAAGGGACGGCTCCGTAGCCACCCTGCTGACCTCTAAGGTACCTTTGAAAAACGCCGAGGGGGAGATCATAGGTCTTTTGGGGATGTATGACGATATCACCGCCCAGAAAAACTTGAAAAGCAAACTGATGGAGAAGGAGAAATACCTCCTGCACCAAAGCCGCCTGGCCCAGATGGGGGAGATGATCAGTATGATCGCCCACCAGTGGCGCCAACCGCTGACGGCTATCAGCTCCACCGCCAACTCCATGAGTTTGAAGCTGGCGATGGATAACTTTGACAAGGAGTATTTCAACCGGCGCCTTGAAAATATCACCAAATACTCCCAGCACCTCTCCGAAACCATCGATGATTTCAGAAACTTCTTTAAAAAGCATAAGGATAAAAAGGAGATCACGCTGGAGAAGGTGGTGGAGGATTCGCTCAATATTATCCAAACCTCTTTGCAAAACAGAGAGATCACCGTATATAAAGATTTCAACTGCTTTAAAACCTTTAAGACTTATCCCAACGAGTTGCGTCAAGTGGTGCTGAACCTCATCAAAAACGCGGAGGATATCCTTATAGAACAGGAGATGGAGGAAAAATGGATCAAAATCCAAACAGAATTCAAAAACGGCAAGCACCTTTTGCTTGTCAGCGATAACGCCGGAGGTATCGATGAAACGATCATGGATAAGATATTTGAACCCTACTTTTCCACAAAACAGAACCGGGACGGGACGGGATTGGGACTTTATATGTCTAAAATAATAATCGAAGAGCATTGTCACGGAAAACTCAGCGTTTCCAACGACCGACACGGAGCAGTATTCAAGGTGGAATTATGAATGTAGAAAAGATCAAAACGTTGCATAAGTTTGGAAAATCCCTGCGGATTCTTTATGTGGAAGACAATACCGAAGCCAGGGAATCGACCCTGGACGTTTTACACGATATCTTCCACGATATCACCGTCGCACTGGACGGCATCGACGGGTTGGAAAAATTCCAAAGCGAACACTTCGACCTGGTCATCACCGATATCAATATGCCCAAACTCAACGGCATCGACATGGTCGAAAAGATCCGTGACAAAGATGCCGACGTTCCCATTTTGATCACCTCCGCTTACAGCGACTCGGGCTACTTCATGGAAACGATCAAGCTGGGCGTGGAGGGATACCTGCTCAAACCCATCGACCTGGAGCAGTTCATCGACGCGTTGACAAAAGCCCTGGAAAAGATCAAACTGCGCACGGAAAACGAACAGTACAAGCAGGAGCTTGAAAAGGAGAATCAAACCCTTTCAAAAAATATCAAAAGCACTACCGAATTGCTGCAAAAGCAGATGTTTACCGACCAGTTGACCGGTTTGCAAAACCGGGCCGCCCTGGATCGCGACATCGAAACCCACCGGGAAAAAGACGGAACCTCCCTGATTCTGCTCGATATCAACAACTTCAAAAATTTCAACGCCCTGTACGAGTTGGATACGGGCAACAGTATCCTCAAACACTTCGCGAAGGAGCTGGGAGCTGGAGATATTCGCTTCCCAAAGCGGATACCGGGTTTCCGCCGACGAATTCGCGCTGCTGCACGTCCAGGAGGATTTCTGCTTCGAACAGCTGCATGAGGATATCTCGGCACTGCTGGAGAGCTTTGACAATTATGAACTGTTCATGCAAGACGAAAAGATCATCATCAATATCACCATGGGCATCGCCCTGCGCGACGGCGGCCTCTTTACAAAAGCCAGCGTCTCCCTGGATGAAGCAAAAGCAAAAAATAAAAAGTTCATCATCTACGATAACTCTTTGGATACCACAAAGGAGCTCAAAGATGTTTTTTACTGGCAAAACGAGATCAAAAAAGCGCTGGAGCAAAACCGCATCATCCCCTTTTTCCAACCCATCTTCGATAAAGAGCAACGGATCTTAAAATATGAATCGCTGATGCGGATGAAAAAGGAGCACAGCCACGAGTTCATCTCACCCTTTTTCTTTCTGGAAGTTTCACTCAAAACCAAACAGTATGATTTTATCAGCGAAATGATGATTACCAAGGTGCTGGAGATCGCAAGAAAACACGATGATAAAACCTTTACTATCAATCTGGGCTACCGCGATATCCAAAACGCCAACATCAAAAAACTGTTTGCGGACTATATCCGGCGCTCCAAAGAGGAAAACAAACGCTGCAATCTGATTTTTGAAATTGTCGAAAGTCAGGATATCGACAACTATAAACAGCTGAAGGAGTTTTTCGATTCCTTCCGCTGCAGCGATCTGAAAATTGCTATCGACGATTTTGGCAGCGGGTATTCCAACTTTACGCAGATCCTTTCGATCATGCCCGAATATATCAAAATCGACGGTTCCCTGATCAAAAATATCGACCACGATATCCAGTCGCTGGCTCTGGTCAAAGCGATTTTGAGCTTTGCCAAACGCTTAAATATCAAAACCATCGCCGAATTCGTCCACTCCGAGGAGATCTTTGAAATCCTCAAAGCTGAGGGGATCGACGAATTCCAGGGCTTCTATCTGGCCGAACCCACCGAGGATCTGCTTTGATAAAACTTTTCAAACGGTATGAACAGCATCTGGTTTTTATCCTCTTGCTGCTGGCGGGGTGCAGCGCCTTGGTCTATATCAACGTGGATAAAAACGACAGGGTCCGCTACTTTTTGGAAAATGCGCAAAAAAGCCTGCAGATCCATTTCAATACCATTTACGAAAACTACCGGATCGCTTCGAACAATATTCATATCTCCCTGCTGCAAGAGGAGGCGGTCACCCGGATTATGGACCAAGCTAACGGTGCGGGCAAGGAGCAAAAGGCCAAACTGCGCCATACCCTTTACGGCATGCTTGCCGAACGTTACGAGCGGATCAAGAAATTTGGAGTGGAGCAGTTTCATTTTCACCTGAAAAACAATGAAAGCTTTCTTCGGCTGCATAAACCGGAAAAATTCGGCGATAACCTCAGCGATATACGCTACAGCGTGCGCTACACCAATGCCAACCAAAAACCCGTAGAGGGGTTTGAGACCGGCCGTATCGTCCACGGCTTCCGCTTTGTTTATCCGCTGTTTCATGACAGCCGCCACGTAGGCAGCGTCGAAATCTCCATGTCTTCTCGTATTTTTCAAGCCACGATGGAAAACTCCTTCAAAAACGATATCAATATCATTTTGAAAAAGGATGTGGTACTGGAGAAGCTGTGGAAGGAGGAGCTGCACAGCCACTATAAGCAAAGTAAAGAACACCCCGATTATCTGCAGGCGCGATTTGACGAAAACCCCCACACCCTTCCCAGGATACGCGACGTTTCCAGACAGTTGCAAAAGGGGCGCCCCTTTTCCATCTACGACCCCGAGTATGAGCGGGTCGTCAGCTTTCTGCCTTTGAGAAATATACGGGAGAAAAAAGTGGTGGGCTATATCGTTTCCTATAGCCCCTCAAGCTACATTCCCAAAGTCTACAGCGACTACTACACCCTTACTTTCTCCATTATCGGGGTATTGGCGCTGCTGTTTTATTTTTTGAAAAAAGATTTTAACTACAAGCGCAGTTTGCGAGAAAGCGTAGAGCAGAAAACGGCGGAGTTAAAAACCGCCAATACCCAGCTTCAGGAGCGAATCGCCGAGATCAACCACCTGATCAACGGGGCGATGGAAGCGATCATGATCTACAAAGACGGCGGATGTATCGATTGTAACAGTGCCGCGGTGCAGATGTTTAGCGCCGACGACAAGATCGATCTGCTGCAAAGCTCCCTGTATGAGCACTTTCCCAGGAACCGCCACGAACTTTTACGCACCCGCACGAAAGCCGGCGATACGGAAAGCTTCGAACTGACGGCACTCACCCTGCGCGGGGAGGAGTTCCCCGTTTTGATGCGTCTGCACGAGTATACAAAGGGGGGCCACAGTTTTCTGGTAACGACGGTGATGGATCTGAGCGACCTCAAAGAGAAAGAGAAAACGCTTATGCACCAAAACCGCTTGGCGCAGATGGGAGAGATGATCAGTATGATCGCCCACCAGTGGCGCCAACCGTTGACGGCGATTAGTTCCACGGCCAATACCCTCTATCTCAAAACCTCCATGGACCGCTTCGACAAGGGGTTTTTCACCGACCGTTTGGAAAAGATCGCCACCTACTCCCAGCACCTTTCAAGCACCATCGATGATTTTAGAAACTTTTTCAAACGCCACAAGGAGCAGCGCGAAATCACGCTGGAGGAGCTGTGTGACGATTCCATAAGCATTATCGAAACCTCCCTGCAGTCCAAAGGTATCGAACTTTACAGGGATTATCGGGCCAATACCAAACTCTTAACCTACCCCAACGAACTGCGGCAGGTGGTGCTCAACCTGTTGAAAAACGCGGAGGATATTCTCATCGAATCCAAAAAGCAAAGCAAGTGGATCACAGTCAAAACCCGTATTCTACAAAATGGAGAGTTAGCCGTGATTGTGGGGGATAACGGCGGCGGAATAAAAGATGCTATAATGGAAAAAATTTTCGACCCCTACTTTTCGACGAAAACCGGGAAAGACGGAACGGGGTTGGGGCTTTATATGTCCAAAACGATCGTCGAGGACCACTGTAACGGTACGATCCGTGTTCGCAATACCACTGAAGGGGCGGAGTTTACGATCGCGCTAGCAACACAATAAGGAGAAGACGATGGATGTGGAATTGGTAAAGCAGCTGCAAGACCAGGGCAGGCGGCTCAAAGTACTCTATGTAGAAGATAACGACCAGGCGAGGGAATCCACCGTCGACATCCTCGATACCTTTTTCCCCCGTATCGATACCGCCCGCGACGGGGAGGAGGGGTTGCAAAAGTTTGAACAAAACGGCTACGACCTGGTCATCACCGATATCAATATGCCCAAAATGAACGGTTTGGATATGACCAAAGCGATCAAGAAGCTCAATCCCGCTATTCCCATCTTGGTCATCTCCGCGTATAATGAGTCCAACTACTTTTTGGAAACGATCAAACTGGGAGTCGAAGGGTATCTGCTCAAGCCCGTGGATATGGACCAGTTTCTGCAGATGATCAAAAAGGTCACCGAAAAGATCGCGTTGCGCAAAGAAAACCACGCGTATAGAACCCAACTGGAACACAAGGTAAAAAAACAGGTGGATGAGTTGCTGCAAAAGGACCAAATCATCACCGAAAAATCCAAACTGGCGCTTATGGGGGAGATGATCGATGCCATCGCCCACCAGTTCAAACAGCCCCTCTCCATCATCAAACTCCAGGCACAGCAACTTGAGTATGCCCATGAACAAAACGATATCGATCGCGAAACCATCCTGGATTCCACCAAGGGTACGATGCAGCAGGTGGATCACCTGCTTGAGACCATAGAGGAGTTCCGCAGCTTTCTGCGCCCCGATACCCAAAGGGAGCTTGTGGTCCTTAAAGAGCTCATCGACTCGGTGTTGCTGCTGCTTCAAGATGAGCTTAAGCGCAATAGCGTCATGACGAAAATTTTGGGAGAAACGCAGGTAACGGTCAACATCATCCCCACGGAGTTCAAGCACGTTTTGATCAACCTGATCAACAATGCCAAAGATGCCTTTGAGGATCGGGGGATCGAACTGCAAAAACAGATCACTTTCGAAATCGAAGAGTGTACGAATATGATCCATCTGCATATTTACGATAATGCAGGCGGCATCCCCGAAAAAATTCTGCCCGAGATTTTCAAACCCAACGTCACCACCAAGGATTTTGCCAAGGGGACGGGGATCGGCTTATACATTTCACAAATGATTATCAAAAAGATCGGCGGCGACATCAGCGCGTGCAATATCGCCGAGGGAGCGAAGTTTACGATCCAGATTCCCAAGCACGAAGTTTAACTCCGCAGATGCTCCAAAACCGTTTTTAAGATATCGTCGTCATCCTTGCTGGGGGATTTGAGGTAACTTTTTTGACCCCGCTCATCCTCAAGGGTGATGTTTTGCTCGTAATTGGTAAGTTTGACGATCTTTTTCTCTTTGGCAAGGAGTTTGACGATCATGAGGTCCAAAAACTGCCGGGTATAGTTGTCGGGCTTACCGAAGCGGTCTCTGATCTCCTCTTCAATATCAAAGATCTCCGCCACGCTTTCACAGTGGCTCAGCCGCCGGTACAGCTCCAGCCGCAGCCTGTCCTCGCTGATAAGGTCCTCATTGAGATACGCCGTGACGCTGAGCTTGACCTCCACCTCTTTGCTGGGCTGGGTCTCGTTGTTGATCGCCCGGATCGTGTCTTCAAGCATCTTGAGATAAAGCCCGTAACCGATCTGTTTGATGTTGCCGCTTTGGGCTTCGCCGATGATGTTGCCTCCGCCCCTGATCTCCAGATCGTGCATCGCCAAAATAGCCCCGCTGCCAAGATCGCTGTGCGATTCCAAAGCGAGCAGACGCTTTTTGGATTGCTCGGTCAAAACCTCTTTGTCCTGAACCAAGAAGTACGCAAACCCCTCTTTATCCCCGCGCCCTACCCGGCCGCGCAGCTGGTGCAGATCCGCGATACCGAAGTTGTCGGCGCCGTCGACGATGATGGTGTTGACCGTGGGGATGTGGATACCCGATTCCACGACGGTGGTACTCAGAAGCAGATCATACTCTCCGCTTTCAAAGCGCAGCATCTCCCGCTCCGTTTTTGCCGGCGGGACCTTGGAGTGCAGCACCAGGATACGCAGCTCAGGCAGCAGTTCGTGCAGCTGCTGCTTTTTCTCCTCGATCCCGGCGATGGAGTTGAAGATATAAAACAGTTGCCCGCCCCTTCGCAGTTCGCGCATGATGATCTCTTTGACCAGCTTCTCGTCGTGGTTTTTCACAAAGGTGCGCACCCCCTTTCTCTCGCTTGGCGGCGTAAAGAGTTCGCTAAAGGTTTTGACTTTGCTCAGCGCCATATTCAAACTTCGCGGAATGGGCGTGGCGCTCATACTTAACAGGTGGGTATCGGCGGCTAACTCTTTGAGTTTTTCCTTTTGTTTGACGCCGAATTTATGCTCCTCGTCGATGATGACGAGACTCAGTTTGGCAAACTCCATCCCAAACAGGGCGTGCGTTCCGATAAGCAGATCGATTTCGCCGTTTTGCAGCTGCTGCTTGATCAGGGTTTTATTCTTCGCCGTTACGAAGCGGTCCACTTTGGCAACGGTGATGCCGTGGGCTTTCAAGCGCTCCCTGATCGTTTTGTAGTGCTGGTTGGCCAAAAGCGTGGTGGGAACCACCATCGCACTTTGATAACCGCTTTTGGCGGCGATAAAGATAGCGTTCATCGCCACCTCCGTTTTGCCAAAACCCACGTCGCCGCTAAGCAGCCGATCCATGATCTTACCGCTTGCAAGCTCCTTTGCGATCTCGTCGCAGGCGCGCTTTTGATCGGGTGTATACTCAAAACCCGCGCTTTGCCGGAACAGTTCCAACTCCTCGGTTTCAAGGACGTTGCCCTTTTTCAAAAGACGCTGCGCGGCGTTTTTGATAATCTGGTTGGCGATGGCGAAAAGTTTTGTTTTGACCTTTTCCTTGATCCGTTTGAAGCTGTTTTTGCCCAGCTTGTCCAAAATAGGCAGCGCCCCGCCCTCGGCGATATAGCGGTCGATGAGATTCAAACTCTCCACGGGCAGCAGCAGCTGGTCTTTGTTTTGGTACTCCAGTACGATAAACTCCCGCACCGCGCCCAGGATGGAGCGCTTCTCCACCGCTTTAAAACGTCCGATCCCGTAATCCTCATGCACCACGTAATCGTTGACGTTGAGTTCGTCCAGGATAATGGAGGAGCGCTTTTTGGGTTTTTGTTTCACCTTTTTATTCAAAGAGAGAAACATCTTTTTTTCCGAAGCGATATTGACGATAGCATCGCTGAAAACGTGTTCGTACTTTTCAATATCTTTGACGTTGCTTCGGCGCAGCGTGGTTTCGCTTGCGGCGATGAGCGTAATCTTTTTGTGCTTGTTAAACTCCAGCATCGCGTTGATATCGACCACTTCCAGATCGCGGTACTCTTTGGCTTCGGGCAGGTCGGGCAGATCAAAGGCTGTCTTATCCACCTGCGTATCGGTAAAGTCGTAGTGTTCGTGCAGCGCTTCGTCGAAGTTGGTTTTTACCGCACCGTAGTGTTGTAACAGATTGTGGCTGTACCCCTGCAGATACCAAAAACCAAGCGAATCCATATCTTTGATAAACAGATCAAATCCACTTTGTTCCACCCGTTTCTCAATCTCTTTGCGCTGCGTAGCCTCCAGAGACAAAAACGCGGGTAAAACCGTGATGCTTTCCAACTCCTCGGGATCGCTTTTTTGCGATTGCAACTCAAAGGTTCGGATCGATTCGAGCTCGTCGTCAAAAAAACTGAGCCGGTATGCTTTTGCGGCACCCGGGGGGAAAATATCGACGATATCGCCGCGGAAGGAGACTTCACCGGCTTGTTCGACGATATCGACGAAATCGTATCCCCAGTTATAGAAGCGTTCCTTAAGCTCCTCCCTTTCAAAACTCTGGGCAAACTCCATGCCAAAACTTTGCAGGTACTGCGGTTTGGGCAGTTCAAAACTCAGGGTTTTAAAAGGAACGATCGCCACCTTCTTGCCGCTATCGTGGTAAAAGCCGTGCAGCTGCGTAATCAGCCGGTGCAACTCTTCGCGGAAACTGCGCAGATCATCCCCGTAACTGGCACGAAAATCGGGAAAGCGGTAGGTGCGCAAGCCGTGCAGCGACAGCGCGTCCGCCGCCAGTTTCGCCTCACTCTCATCGGCAACGACCACCAGGTCGGCGAAGGAGTGGGAAAAATACTCGTATAACTTACTCTGTATCTTCAAGCACCTCTTCCTTACTTACCACTTCGCGCATCACTTTGCTGTTACCCTCAAACATCCCTTTTGGTTCAATGATCAGGTTTTCCGCTTCCACTTCGCCGTAGACCATCCCCTCGGGCAGGATATCGACGGTTTTTGCCCGGACCGTTCCGTTGACTTCCCCGCTGACGATCACCTTATCGGCCTGGACCTCTCCCAGGATTTTACCGTTTTTATCCACCGTCACTTCCGAAGAGCTCATGAGCTTACCTTCAAAAATTCCGTCGATATGCATCTTGCAGACCTGTTCGATCTCGCCTTTGATCTTCGTTCCCCGTGTGATTATCGTTGTGCTATTTTCATCGCACTCTTGGCCGCTTTTAGTAAAGAGTCCCAATTTATCCTCCTTTGTTTTTCAAATACCTGTTCGTAGTTTTCCATATCCCACTGCATAAAGCGCATGGGGTTGATGGTTTTTTGTATATGGCGCACCTCATAATGCAGGTGCGGTCCGCTGCTTAAGCCCGTACTTCCCACGTGGCCGATCAAATCCCCTTTTTTGACAAAGGTTCCCGCATCGACGGCGATCGATTTGAGATGGCCGTACATCGTTTTAAAACCGAAGTTGTGATCAACGATCAGCAAATTTCCGTAACCGCTTTTTTTATGGTAGCCCGAAAACTCCACGATCCCGTTGGCCGTGGCGTATACGGGCGTCCCGTAACCGCCTTTAAGGTCCACTCCGGTGTGAAACTCCTTTCGCTTGACGATGGGGTGGATGCGGTAGCCGTATTTGCTGGTAATCCCGCGGTATTGCAGCGGATAGCCGCTGGGGATGTTTTCAAGCATGAAACGCTTCTCCGCGGCGGTCAGCTTGGCGATATCCACCCGTTTGATCAGATGCTCATCCTTTTGGGGTTTTAGCCCCACCATCATTTCGATATCGGAAATCTTTGCCTCCACCTGCGAAAGCTGCATATTTTTTTCATTCAGCAGCATCTGCAGGTTCTGCAGTTCATTATTTGCTTCCCTGTACTCCCGGGTCAATTTCGCTTTTTTGTCATTGAGCGCCGTAACCTCCTCATACAGGAAGTTGATCAGGAAGCTGCCGATAACCAGTGCACTCAAAACAACCAGTATACTCACCGTCAAAAACCGCCGGGCAAGCTGCCCCAGCGTCACTTGACGAATCCCCCTGGCGCTGTTGATGGTAAAGGTGAACTTCTCCTTTTTCCCAAAGGTCCGAACCCTGTTTTTCATCTGCTTTTACTCCTTGTCGCTTTGCCAGCTGCGGACAAAGCTTTCTACGGTGAAGAAGGAACCAAACACCAGGTAGTGTTCCCCCCGTTTGATCCCTTCGTAACCGCCGCAGGGGATCCCCAAAGCTGCGCACACCGCTTCTATATCCTCGCGTGCGGCAGCCCTTGGGGTCCTGATCGGAATGATTTCGACACGCTTTAACCCGGGGCGCAGCTGCGTAAGCACCCCTTTGATATCCTTATCGGCCAGGGCGTTGTACACAAGGATCGTCCCCGCGGGCAGCTGTTTTGAAAGCACCTGCGCGGCAAGGGGGTTATGCCCCACATCAAGGGTAATATTATCGGCAAATCGGTAATTTCGTCCAAAAAGTTCAAACCCTTCCAACAGTGCGGAGTCGTACGCAATCCCCAGGAGGCGCAAAACCTCCACCGCCGTTTGGATGTTTTCCCCCAGATAACCGCCCATAAAAAAATCTTCCCGGGGTTGAACTCTGCGGTAGTTTTCAAACATCGCATCGGCGACGGCGTAGACCTCTGTGCAGGGCTGCTTTGCCACGACAAGGGTATTGTCACAGCTTCGCAGTTTGGTTTTGGCGATCTCTTCGACGCTTTCTCCTAAAAACTCCTGATGGTCCAGCCCCACGGGAGTCAGTACGGAAATCTCCTTTGGCGCAACGTTCGTTGCGTCGAATTCACCGCCCATCCCCGCTTCAAGAACCATGAATTCGCACCCGTTGCATGCCGTCAAAGCCAGCAGCGTCGCGTACTCGAAATAGCTCAGTTTCTCCTCTAGTCCCGAGAGGATTCCAAGAAGCTTTTCATGGGCGCGTTCCAGTGCCGCATCGTTGGCATCTTCACCGTTGATCCAGATGCGCTCGTGAAAACTCATGATATGGGGGCTGCTGAAGTGCCCGACGCTTTTGCCGCTTTGACGCAGCATATGCGCCAGGGCACGTCCCGTGCTGCCTTTACCGTTGGTTCCGACGATATGGATCGTCCGCTGCTTTTTCAAATGCGGCCGCAGCAGCGCATACGCCCGCTGTACGGTTGAAAATTCAAACTCTTTGCGGTATTCCTCTTTATCCCGTAAAAATTGCGTTAATGTTTTCACTTTTCTATCTTGTTTCTTCCATTGTTTTTTGCTTTATAGAGCAGTTTGTCGGCTATTTTAAGCATATTCGGTACCGATTTTTCCCGATCCCTGGCCGCGACCCCGCCGCTGACGGTCACTTCGATACGGGTTCCTTTATACATAAACTTGCTTTTTTCGATCGCTTCGCGCACCTTTTGAGCAAAACTGTACGCTTCGTCCCGGTCGGTAAAGGGAAGCACAGCCATAAACTCCTCCCCGCCAAGGCGGCACACCAGATCGTTTTGCCGTTTATAACGCTTAAGCACCTTCCCCAGACTTGCCAGGATCACGTCACCCGCGTCGTGGCCGTATGTATCGTTTATCTTTTTGAAAAAGTCGATATCAAAAAGCGCGACGGCAAAGTTTTTCCCGTGGCGCTGAAAATCCGCTTCGAGCTCCTCAAGCTTTTCATCCCCCGCTCTTCTATTGGGCAGCTTTGTCAAAGAGTCGGTGTGGCTTTTCTCCTGCTCGATCTTGAGCGCTTTTTCCAGCAGTTGGACGCGGTTTTTGAGGTTATGAACCTCTTCATCTTTGGATTTGATATCGGCAAAAAAGCTTTCCGTCTCCTCCTCCAGGGAGTTAACCAGACCCAGCAACTTATCGTGCAGTTTGTCAAAATCCTGCTCCTGGGGATCGATATCTTCAAGCTGTCCTTTGATATCTTTAATCTTTGAAGAGCTTCGGTCGGAGCTCAGTACCAGCATGTGCAGCTTCATCGAAAGGGTTTCGATAATTTCGTTTAAGCTGGTGATCTCTTTTTTGATCTGCTTTTTATCCAACTCGATCCGCAGCTTCACCATCTCCTTGACATCCTCAAGCATCCCCTTGGTCGTCAAGTTTTCCGGTTTCTTTCTGATCTCGGAGGAGAGTTTGGCGATGCTGTCGTTTGCGGAGTTGGCGATGGAGGGCACGAGGGAAGCCACCACCACTTCGGCGATCATGGCAAAGCCCTCTTTCGCCGAGGGCTGTTCAAGCTTGGGCAGCAGGTTTTGTACCATTTGGCGCAGGTCGGTCTTTTTTACGGGCGTATACTGGCTCAAGGGCTCTAAAAACGAGTCGTCGTACCCGATAACAAAGTCGTTCCACTTTGTGCGCAGTCGCTCAATTTCGCTGACTTTCATATGGGGATCAAGCAGCTCCAGCGACTCGTGGGCCAACCTCTCCACCTCCTTGTTTTTCAAAAGCGAAGCCGCTTGCACTACCCTGCGGATCAGCAGCGTATAGGCTTTGATCACCGCCGCGCTCTCCTCTTTGTCAAAGCGGTTGAGCACCGTAGTCAAAAAGGTAAAGAGTTCATCGAGGGTTTGGATATTGCGGCTGTAAAGCTCCCTTTGGTACTTGGGATTGAGGCGTTTGATAAATTTATCCACCTTCATGCAATCATCAACGACCACCCCGTGTTTTTTCGCTTCTTTGCAAAAAGCGTTGGCGTAGTTTTCGGGGGTGAGGGTTTCATCCCGCTGCTGGAGGGCTTTTATACTATTTTTGATTATGTTCTGGATCGTCATGGCTAATCCCTTTGAGTGCCGCTTTGGAGATAAAAGCGTCCAACGCTTTGAGCGAACCGTTTTTCAGCGCTTCATAACGCTTCGCATCCGTAATCACACTGCTGGCTTCCACCGGAAATTCGTAACTTCCCGATACGTTAAAACGATCACTTTGGGTAGGGGTTTCATAATCCACGTTGAGATTGACCACCGCCTGGTAGTAGGTGGCGTACCCGTCATCGTCATACTCCAGCACCTTAAAGTTGATCGATTTAAACCGTACCGTAATCTTCGACCGGGCGCTTTCCTCCTCGGTCAGTTTTGCTCCAAAGCGGCTGATCACCGCTTCGTTCAGCGCATCCTGTACCAAAACGGAGTTTTGCGGATCGACCCTTGAAACGATCACTTTGGCATAGATATCGTCGGTAAACACCTTTTTGGTGTAACTGATCGTGGGCTTGTACCCGCAGCCCGCAAGAATAAATGCCGCTAAAAGCGTTCCAAGGAGTTTCTTCATCTACTTCACCACGAGGTTGACCAGCTTGTTGGGCACGACGATCTCTTTGATGATCTGTTTCTCCTCAAGCCACTTGGGTACCTCGGCTTTCGCCGCGGCGATGATCGCTTCCTTGTCCGCATCGGCGGCCACGTCCACCTCCCCGCGCTTTTTACCGTTGACGGTGATAGCGTAGTTGATGGAGTCTTGTACGAACACCTCCTCTTTAAGCGCGATCTGCGTTTGCAGATTTTTCCGATCAAAAAGCTCCTGGCTCATCTGCGACGCCACATGGGGTACGATGGGTTCGAGGATATGCAAAAGGATATACAGCCCCTCGCTCCAGATCGCTTCGTTATCCTGCTTATCCAGCGCGTTGATCGCTTCCATCGCCCCGGCGATGAGGGTGTTAAACGCAAAGGTTTTCTCATACACCTCCGTCGAACGCTTAAGCGCTTCATACACCTTTTTTCTCGCCTCTTTTTCCTTCTCGTCCAAGCCGCCGTGTTCGATTTCGGGCAGGGTTTTAAAATCCCCCGCTCTGTCTTTTCTGGCGTAGAGTTTTTTGAGAAATTTAAACGACCCCTCAACGGCGCTGTCATTCCACTCAAGCTCCTTTTGCGGCGGCGCGGCAAAGAGGATAAACAATCGTGCCGTATCGGCACCGTACTCTTTGATCAGCGCATCGGGGTCGACCACGTTGCCCTTGGATTTGCTCATCTTGGCGCCGTCTTTGAGCACCATCCCCTGGGTCAGCAGATTGCTAAAGGGTTCGCTGCTTTGGATATAGCCCAGATCGCGCAAGGCTTTGGTAAAAAAGCGCGCATACAGAAGGTGCAAGATCGCGTGTTCAATCCCGCCGATATACTGATCCACATCCATCCAGTACGCCGCGTCTTTTTTGTTGATCCCCTCCTTTTCCCAGTGAGAGGAATCGGTGGCGTAGCGCAGGAAGTACCAGCTTGACTGGATAAAGGTATCGAGCGTATCGGTTTCGCGGGTAGCTTTTCCGCCGCATTTTGGGCATTCGCAATTTTTAAACCCCTCATGGCTGTCCAGCGGATTGCCCGCGCCCGTGATCTCCACGTCTTCGGGCAGCGTCACGGGCAGATTTTCGATCTTTTCGGGTACGAGTCCGCAGCTTTCGCAGTGGATAAAAGGGATCGGTGCCCCCCAGTAGCGCTGGCGGCTTACGCCCCAATCACGCAGCCGGAAATTGGTCTGTTTTTTGCCCATTCCCTTTTGCTCAAAGTGATAAATGATCGCTTTTTGCGCCTTTTTGGATTTCATTGCGCTAAAGTCGCCGCTGTCACACAGGATGCCCGGTTCGATATAGGCTTCGCCGGCGCTTCCATGGGGCGCATTACCATCTTTTGTGACGACGGTTTTAACGGGCAGACCGTACTTGTTCGCAAACTCGAAATCACGCTCGTCGTGGGCGGGTACGGCCATCACCGCACCGCCGCCGTAGCTTGCCAGGACGAAGTTCGCCACCCACACGGGCACCTTTTCCCCCGTCAGCGGATGCACCACGTCAAGGCCCAGATACACGCCCTGCTTTTCGCTGGAAGCGCGCTCCTTCTCGGTGGTTTTGCGCATCGCTTCGATCGCTTCGGCGGTATCATTTGCAAGCAGGCCGTTTGCCAGCATATACTCTACGATTTCGTGTTCGGGGCTGAGTGCGGAGTAGCTTACACCATAGATAGTATCGGGTCTGGTGGTGTAAACGCCGTACTTTTCATATTTGCCGTTTAACTTTTTTCTACTCTCTTCGCTGAAGTAAAAATCAAACTCCAACCCCTCGCTCTTGCCGATCCAGTTTTCCTGCATCGTCAGCACCTGCGAAGGCCATCCCCCCTCCAGGGTTTTGAGATCTTGCAGCAGTTCGTCGGCATATTTGGTGATGGCGATGTAGTAGCCAGGCATCTGCTTTTGCTCCACCTCGTTGTCGCATCTCCAGCAGCAGCCGTCCTCTACCTGCTCGTTGGCAAGTACCGTGTGGCAATCTTCACACCAGTTGACGGTGGTGGATTTTCTATACAGCAAGCCCGCTTCATACATCTTGATGATGAACTCCTGCTCAAACTTTGTATAAAGCGGATCACTGGTGGCAAACTCGCGGGTTTTGCTAAAAGAGAGCCCCAGGGCCTGCAACTCCCCTCTCATATAATCGATATTGTCATAGGTCCAGCTTTTTGGGTGCAGTTTGTGTTTGATCGCGGCGTTTTCCGCGGGCATCCCGAAGCTGTCCCAACCGATGGGGTGCAGCACGTTGTAGCTTTTGTTTCTGTAGTACCTAGCCAGCGCATCGCCGATGGCGTAGTTGCGCACATGCCCCATGTGGATGCGCCCGCTTGGATAGGGGAACATACTCAAAATATATTTTTTCTTTTTGCTTTTGTCACTGCTTGGTTCAAAGGCGTTTTCCTCCTGCCAAATCCCCTGCCACTTTTTCTCTATCTCACCTGGGTTATAACCGTTACTCATTAAAATACCTCTTTTGTTTTGGAACTTTCTATAACAACAAGGATAATGCTAAAGACGTTGGCGATAACCGCACCGATAACCAGTCCGATCGCCAAAGCCACATTATCGTAAAACTGCAAGGCAAAGAAAGCGGGAATCAGGTGCAAATCCGCAACCAGTGAACCGGCAAGCAACTCCGCGGAAAGCAGGTTTCGCACCCCGATTTTCAAAAAGGTCGACACAACATTGACCGACCCGGCGATAAAGAGCGCGTATGCGGAATCTTCATACAAAAAGCCCGCCGACGTAGTCAAACTCATCAGTGTAAAAAATACATATATTACTTTGCCCCAATCCATCTCTTACCTTTACAATTATAGTTTTGTAGATTATAGCAAATAGAAGATGATAAAAAGATTGTGCAGCGGGGTTTGGGCGGATTTAGGCGATTATCCCGCCCCCGAGAAGTTTTTCCCCGTCGTAAAAGGCCGCGATCTGTCCCTTGGCTACGCCGTACGCACTCTCATGCAGCGTCACTTTGACCCCCTCGGCATACCGTTGGATGCTGCAGGGCACCTTGGGCGTTCTGTAGCGCACCTTCACTTCACAGTTTTGCGGAATGTCGCCGAACCAGTTACACGCTTGAACAACCACTTCATCGGTTTTGAGCGCATCTTTTTTCCCGACCGTAATACGATTGTTTTTCGCATCGATATGGGTAACGTAGTGGGGTTCGTGGGCACCGTGGACGGTAAAGCCGCGGCGCTTGCCGATGGTGTAGTGCATATATCCCTTGTGCTCTCCTACTTCCCTGCCCTGCTCATCAATCACGACACCGGGAAGATCCGTATCCATATGTTTTTGCAAAACCTCCATATAGGTATCATCCACAAAACAGATTTCGCTGCTTTCCTTTTGCGAAGCGATGATCTCCAACCCTTCAAACTCCCGTGCAAGTTCTCTGACCTGGTCTTTGACGTAATCTTGCAGCGGAAAGAGTACCCGAGGCAACACGCTTTTTTTCACCTGGGCCAAAAAGTAGCTTTGATCCTTGCTCTTATCCACCCCTTCATAAAAAAACTTTCCGTCGCATTTGACGTAGTGTCCCGTCGCCACGTAGGGGATCCCCAAAGAATCCGCGAAATCCACCAATTTGCCGAACTTGATGGTACGGTTGCAGATAACGCAGGGATTTGGCGTGCGCCCCTGTTCGTAGGTTTGTACGAAATCGCCGTAAACGTTTTGCATAAACTCCTCTTGAAAATCCACCTTGTGCAGCTCTATCCCGAAGTAATCGGCTACTTTTTTGGCGTTTTCGTAAGCCCCCTCGTCTCCCATCTCATGGAGCTTCATATGCACGCCTATAACTTCGTAGCCGCGCTTTTGCAGCAGGTGCGCACTCATACTCGAATCCACGCCGCCGCTCATTCCCAGTAGTACTTTATCCATTTTTAAGTTTTTTCAACCTTTCCGCTTTGGTGCCGATCTCGGTCACTTGAATGCCGAAGTTCCCGTCTACGATCACCACTTCCCCCTCGGCGATCACCGTATCGTCGACCAGGATTTCCAGGGGATCGTTGGCCAGCTGCTCCAGCTCCACGACCGAACCGATGTCCATCGCCAATACATCTTTTAAAAGCAGCCGCTTTGTCCCGATACGCACCTTCACCGGAAGCTTGACGTCCATAAGCAGATTGATATTTTTCTGCTCCTCGGCACTGAGGCTTGCGATGGCGTCCTCGTTGGAGGCACCTTGGGCTTCTCCTCCCGTCTGAGATTCCTCCTGAGTCTTCTCAACCAAAGTACCTTTGAGTTTCTCATCAAAAAGCAGCGTGATCTCCCCGTTGATCATCCCCAGTACAAACTGGTAGGTAATGGAGTAGACAAAACCCGCCGTATCCACTTTTTCGTTAAAAAACTTGATATCGCTGACGGCGAAATTGAACGAGGGCATATCCTGCTGCGCCCCCAAAGAGGTGGAGATAGCCCCGAAGATGTTGGAAACGATCTCCTTGGTCGCATCCAGATCATCATCACTCATCTCATTTTGGCTTTCGCCCTCGCCGCCGAGCATCATATCCGAAAGCGCGGTGGCAACAGAGGGAGCGATCGCTACGGCCATCTTCCCCTCCACGTCGCCGGTGACGTCGATATAGGTCATGGACATGGGAGCGGCAACCATCGCCTGATCTTCCTGGGTTTTGAGCTCCACTTCCGGTTTTTGGCCGATCAACCCCTCAACGGTTCCCGAACACTCCTGCGTAAATAGATCTATCCAACTCATAATTCATCCTCTTCATATTCTTCTTCCAATTCATCTTCCCCCATCAGCTCGCTGGTGCCGATACGCTGCTTTCTTTCACGCTCGATAATTTCAAGGGTTTTCTTGACTTCATCTTTTTCATCCTGGATAATTTCGATAATTTCCACACTTTTTCTAAACCGCTTCAAGCCCACTTTACCCATAAAGCGCTCCTTGCCGTCTGCGGAGATGATCACTTCATCGTTGGCCGGCCGATCCAGGCGGATGATATCGTCCACATTCAGATCCAACAGTTCACGCAGTGTCAAATCCGCACTGCCGATACTCGCTTCCATCTGCACGCGTGCCCCGCCAAGCAGTGCCTTAAGCTCTCTGTTTCGGCTTTTTTTAGCGTTGGTTTCGCTAAGCATAAAATCCCGGCTTGCCATCTTGGAAAGGACCGGCTCGAGCGTAATAACGGGGTAGCACAGGTTCATCATCCCGCTGGAGTGGCCGATCACGATCTCCATAACGACCATAACGACGATCTCGTTTTGCGCAACGATCTGGATAACGTTGGGGCTGGATTCCTTGGATTCCACCACGGGATAAAGCTCCGTCACCGGTGCCCACGCATCTTTGAGATTGGACATGATCTCCCGCAGCACCGTATCGGCGAGATTGAGCTCGATATCACTAAATTCCCGGCTGGTATCGTAGGGATCGCCTTTGCCGCCGAGCAGCCGATCCACCATGGAAAAAACGATGGAGGGGTTGATCTCCAAAATCCCGCTGCCGTCCAAGGGTTTCATGGAAAAAACGTTGAAACTGGTGGGACTGGGAAGACTCATCAAAAACTCCCCGTACGTCATCTGATCCACCGAGTGCAACTGGATCTCGACGATGGAGCGCATGATCGAAGAGATCTCCGAAGCAAGCGACCTGGCCATCTTGTCGTGGACCCCCCGAAAAGCGCGCAACTGCTCCTTACTGACACGGTTGGGCCGTTTAAAATCATACAGCGTTATCTGGCGCTGGTCAAGGGTATCCTCTCCCCCCGACTCCTCTACTTCGGAACCCTCGTCGTCATCTACGACTTCTAAAAGCTGATCGATCTCTTCTTGACTGAGTATATCTGCCATCTATGCAACCTGCGTTTTGATTGTAGCCACAACTTTCTTGTGGATCTGTGAAATTCGCGAAGGGGTGATCTCCAGGATCTCTGCGATCTCCTTATAGGAAAGTTCTTCGAAATAGTACAGTTGTATCACCATTTGATCCCTTTGAGACAACTCTTTCAAGGCTTCTTTGATCTTTTCCAAGATCTCCGTCTTCTCAACTTTATCATCCACGTCCGCGCCGCTGTCTACCATAAAATCGTCTATGGGCATCACATTGTAAATACTCGCGGCCTTCCTGGCTTCGACGATCTTGTCGACGCTTTCGTCGCACTCTTTGGCCAACTCCTCGTCGCTGGGTTCATAGCCCTGCGTGGAGAGGTAGCGGTTTTCGATCTCCTGGATCTGTTTGATCAGTTTGCGGTTTGCCCGGCTGACGATATCGAGTGAACGGAGATAATCAAGCATCGAACCGTATACCCGGGTTTTGGCATATCCCCAAAAAGAGTCGTTGATCTGGGGATCATAGCGGCGGGCGAGCTTGATCAACTCCTCGGTACCGATGGAGTTGAGGTCATTCATATCCACCGAAGAGGGCAGACGCTCCTTGAGCCGATACGCCATCGCTTTGACCGCGGGCAGATACTGTAAAGCAAGTTCATCTTGATAATGTTTAATTCCCGTATCGTATCCACTATGCATTTCGTACTCTTTTTTGCTTTTTCTTCTGCCGTTTCTGATAGAGTTTACTCATCTCCTCTTCCAGCTTGGTGGTAAACTCATATGCCGAATCGATATCTTTTTCCCGGATCAACAGTTCATTATAATACTTATCGATACCCTTTTCGTAATTCTCTTTTTCAAAGCTTATACTCGTATCTTCCGAGTAGCGGATAAAAACGCTGATAGCGATATGTATTATAAAATAAAAAAACGCAGGGACCGCCAAAGCGATCGTCATAAAGGTAAAAGCGCCCCGGTCTATATTGACGATGGCGGTGATAATGCCTATAAAAAAGCCACTTACAATTGTAAAATGGTAATAGTTCATTATCCCCATCGCAAACCTCTACACAAAATCTAAACGGGGCGACCCGCTGTTAAAATTGCCCGAGCAGTTTTTTGAAAAACTTGCTTATCGAGCCGTCGTCACCTTCGACAAGCATATTGTGTTCCACTTTTCTTGCGATTTTCTTTGCGATATTTTTTAATTCGTTGGTACTGGTTTGATTGGCATACTCTTTGGTAAAAAGCAGGCGCTGCTTCGTCGCTCGCGCCACCAGATCGTCTCTGGAGATCTGCCCGATCAACTCCAGTAAAAACCCGTCTTTCATATTGGCTTTGGCGACGTTGTTGATCTTGTTGAAAATGGTCGTAGCCTCTTTGATATTTTTCACTTGGTTAAAGATCATAAAAGCGTTGTCCTTTTCCTTGCTGATCACTTTGATCGTCGCGTAGGCGTCGGTAATGGCCGCGGGGTCGGGAACGGTGACGACCACCACGTCATCGGCGGCGTTTAAAAAGCGCTGGATATGTTCGCTGATGCCCGCCCCGGTGTCGATAAGCACCACGTCCAGGGCCTTGAGTACCTCAGCTTCTTCCAAAAACGCTTCCACGATCTGCTGATCGTCGTATTTGAAGATATCGTCTCCGCTTTCACCGGGGATAAGAAAGAGGTTTTCCGAAACGGGGGTCACCACCTCATCGAGGGTCGCCTCCTTTTTAAGCACGTCGAGGATATTTTTCTTCACGTCCACGTTAAAGATCACGTCCAGATTCGCCAACCCGATGTCGGCGTCCAATATCGCCACTTTTAAACCCATCTTGGAAAGCAGATAGCCCAGGTTCGCGCTGATCGTACTTTTACCCACCCCGCCTTTACCGCTGGTAATAGCGATAAAACGGGTATCGGAGGGTTTACCGCTGCCGTCTTTTTTCATCATCTGCTCTAATTTAGAGGCTTGGTTCTGACTCATTTGGAAGCCTCCTTCTTAAAGCCCTCAAGCAGGCAGCTTACCAGGTAATCCGCCTGTGCGTTGACGATATCGTCGGGGACCTCTTGCCCCGTAGAGAAGTAGCTTACGGGTTTTTGCTTTTCATAGACAAGTGAAAAGATATTGCCGAACACGTTCGTTTCATCAAGTTTTGTAAATACCATCGTATCAATTCCCAAAGGTGAAAAATTTTGATAAATATCGCGCAGATCCTCATATTTCGTCGTTGCGGAAAGTACCAAATTTATATCGATGCCAAAATCACTCTGCGTAGAGAGAAAGCTTTGGATCTTTTCGATCTTTTCCCTATCGTACTGGCTGCTGCCCACCGTATCGATCAGGATCACATCGCAGTTGCGCAGCGATTCCAAAGCGGTCACAAACTCCGGAGGATCGACCACCGCCTCTATGCTCAAGCGCATCGTTTTGGCATAATGCATGAGCTGTTCCACCGCCCCGATACGGTATGTATCGAGGGTGATAAGTCCCACTTTGTGCTTGCGCTCCATCATATACGCATAGCGCGCGGCGAGCTTTGCGATGGTGGTGGTTTTGCCCACGCCCGTCGAGCCCACGAACATCATGATCTTCTTCTTCGGCGGTACCACCGCCTGCTCGATGCGCGTCGGGATCATCTTGCGAAGCAGCACGTGGAAATAGCGCTTTACGGTGGTGCTGTTTTGCCGCATCGCCAAAGGCATATGCTCCAGCGTCAGTTTCATGATCGTATCGATGTGCTCTTTGCTCATCTGATTGTTTTTAATGATACGGAAAATCTCCGCAAACTCCGAGGGGATCACCAACTCTTTGGCATCGGCCTTGCTGTCCCACACCATATTTTTAAGCAGGTTGACCGTATCGCCGAGCTTATTGATCTCGGTTTTGATCTGGTCAAGCTCCTTTGAAGAGTTGTGCTGTGCAGCGGGTTCGCTTCGCGGTGCGGGAGTCTCTTGCTCCGCCGTCACCTCTTTTGTCTGCTGCGCGGATGCCTGCCCCATCTCTTTTTCATCCACGTTGGCGATCTTGGAGATCTGCTTGGCAGCTTCGGAGATATTGACCAAAATATCCTGGGAATTTTTAAACTCGTCCTCTATTGAGTTTTGCTTATTCTGCGGCTGGGCGGATCGCTGCACCTCCTCTTTGGAGTAGTACTCCTTTTGCGGCACGCCCTGCTGCCGTGATGCGGGCTGTTCCTGCTCCTGGGCACCGTTGACGACGACGATTTCGTAAAGCGCATCCTGGGTCAGGGTCTTTTTGCGCAGCTGCTTGGTACTGACGACCATCGCATCCTCGCCGCACACCTCCTGCGCTTTTTTCAATGCCGCGGCGGGGGATTGGGCTTTAAATGTTTTTAATTCCATCTGTTATACACCTTAAGGGGATTACCACGGATTCCCGTTCGCTCCACCGGGGATGGGGGACGGACAAATCCTTTGTCTCGATTGAAAATTTATCAAAAAATATTATATCCAAATCTAAGCTTCTTGGGGCGTTTTTAAACGACCTTTTGCGTTTAAATCGCTTTTCTATACGTAAAAGGTGGCGCAAAAAGGGTTCGGGCCGCAGGTTGGTATGAACAATCAATACCGTATTGTAAAAATCCTTTTGCTCCAGATAACCAAAGGGCGGGTTTTTCAAAACCGGCGCGCTTGCGACCGGATCGAGGACGGGGTCTTTGCGCAGATAGATAAGCAGCCTTTCAAAACGCCGCCGCACGTCGCCCAGATTGCCCCCGACGCCCAGCGTCACGCGGTAGCGCTTGTGCGAACCGCCGAAATAAGCGGGAAAGTTGCGGCTGAAGTGGAGGGTCAGTTCCGGGCTGAGTTGGCGCTTCATAGCACCTCCGCGCGGCCGTTTTGCATCACCACCATATCTTCGATACGGATACCAAACTCCCCGGGCAGGTAGATGCCCGGTTCTACCGTGTATACCATCCCCTCTTCGATAATCGTATCGCTGCGGCTGGAGATAAAGGGCATTTCGTGGATATCAAGCCCCACGCCGTGGCCGGTGGAGTGGATAAAATACTCCCCAAAGCCCGCCTTTTCGATCACGCCGCGCGCCAGGGCGTCCACTTCGCTGGCTTTCATCCCGCTTCGCGCTTTCTCTATCGCCTGATCGTGGGCTTTTCGTACCGTATCATACGCTTTTTGGACCACCGGGGAAAAGCGCTGTTCCATGGAAAACTCCAGCGCCTTGCCAAAGCGCGCCGTGCGCGTGCGATCGAAGCAGTAGCGTTTGTACTTCAACCCTGCATCCATCAACAGCAGCCTGCCCTCTTCCAGCCTCTGTTCGGTGGGCATGGCATGGGGTTTGGACGCTTCGGCATCCAGCGCGACGATGGGGTCAAAGCTCAAATCATACCGCCCCGTGTGGCTGAGCGCTTTTTTGGCCAAAAAGTTAAGCTCATACTCATCCATCCCCGCCTGCGCCTGCTGCGCAAAGCTTTCAAAAGCCTGCGCCCCGAGCTCGACCGCTTTGCGCAAAAGCTCTATCTCGCCCGGCGACTTGATGATACGCTTTTTCCAGGAAAGCTGCCTGCGCGGGGCAAAGTGCGTCTGCGTCTTTTGCAAAAACTCCAAACTCTGCACATCCCACTCCTTGGGATCATAGGCCAGCGTCCGTATCCGCTCTTTGCGCAGCAGCTGCCGCGCGCTTTTGAGCAGATTGTGGCTTTGGATCACTTCGCAATTCTTGGCCTGGGCTTTGGCTTCCTGGGTATACCTGCCATCTGTTAGGAAAAAGGCTTCGCTTCCCAAACGCAGATAGATCGCGTTGTCGCTGCTGTAGCCGCATTCATAATAGATCGCGTTTTCATCTTTAAGGATGTAGTTGTTCACGTAAAACTCCGCTTTTCTCCCCGAAGGGAGAGGATTTAGGCTTGCTGTTGCGCCTGCTGTGCCGCCTGGGCCTCTTTTTGCTGTTTGATCTCGTTGAGAATCTGCGTCATGCCCACCATCGCCATGTGGTAGCTAAAGGGCCCAAACCCCGTGATCTGTCCCGCACAAACGGGGGCGATGAGGCTTTTATGCCGAAACTCCTCTCTTTGGTGGATATTGGAGATATGCACCTCGATCGTGGGGATGCGTACCGCCGAGATCGCGTCGCGGATAGCGATGGAGGTGTGCGTATACGCCGCGGGGTTGATGATGATGCCGTCAGCGTCGCCGATGCACTCCTGGATGCGGTCAACGATCTCCCCTTCGAGGTTGCTTTGGAAAAACTCCACTTCCAAACCGTTTTGCTTCGCCGCGGCTTCCATCTGCGAGTGGATATCCTCAAGCTTCATGGGGCCGTAGATATTTTGTTCACGAACACCGAGCATATTGAGATTGGGTCCTTGGATCACTACAATTTTCATTCTCTGCCTTTTTCAGTTTATGTTTTCTGCAGGCAAACAGCTTTGTAGCTATTCAAGACTTCTTGCGAAGCTCTGCCGTGAGGCTCAGACCATCGGGAGGATTTACCCTCTAAGTCAGAGTTTAGCAAGAAGTCAAAGCATTGAATACCTCACCCAGTTGCTCACCTGCGTAATTTCGATATAATTTTAACAAAAAACAGGTTAAGGTCATATGCAGATAATCAAAGCAGGCTACATCTACCAGCAGGGGCAATTTGTCGCCGACAGGGCGATCGCTTTTGACACTACGATCAAAGCGGTGGGAGAGTTTGAAGCGCTGCGGCGGCGCTTCCCCGATGCAACGGTCCGTGACCATAGCAAGCAGATCGTGATCCCGGGCTTGATCAACCCCCACGTACACCTGGAATTTTGCGCCAACAAAACAAAGCTGCGATACGGGGATTTCATGTCCTGGCTGGATTCGGTGATCGAAAACCGCGAAGCGATCGTCAACGATTCCACGCCGAAGGTGATAAACAAGCAGCTTAAAAAGATGCGCCAAAGCGGCACGACGACCATCGGGGCGATCAGCAGTCTGGGGCTGGAGATGCAAAGCTGCGTCGAGACAAAGCAGAAAGTGGTGTTTTTCAACGAACTTATCGGCTCGGCACCCGCGATGGTGGACGCGCTTTTTCAGGATTTTTTGGGGCGGCTGCAAAGCAGCCAAAGCAAAGCCGGTGAGCGCTTCATCCCCGCCATGGCGATCCACTCCCCCTACTCGGTCCACCCGATCCTTCTGAAACGGGCCCTGAAAGTGGCAAAGGAGCAAAGCCTCCCCCTCTCCGCCCACTTTCTCGAAAGCGCCGCGGAAAAGGAGTGGCTGGCCCAAAGCACGGGCGGGTTTGCCGGCTTTTTTGCCAAATTTTTCAACCAAAGCGGCGCGGTCAACGACGCCGACAGCTTTTTAGACAGTTTTGAAAGCCCCACCCTTTTTACCCACTGCAACTACGCAGACAAAGCCCAGCGCGAAAAGCTCAAAAACCACTACATCACCCACTGCCCCGTCTCCAACCGCCTGCTGGGAAACAAAAGGCTCCAAATCGACGATCTGGACAACCTGCTGCTGGCTACCGACGGGCTGAGTTCGAACAATTCGCTTAGCCTCTTTGACGAGATGCGCATGGCGCTGATGCTGCATGAGGATATGGAGCTCAATGCCCTCGCGCACAAGCTGCTTGAAGCGTGTACGCACAACGCGGGCAAAGCGCTGGGGCTACAAACGGGAGAGATCAAAGAGGGCTACGCCGCGGATCTGAACATCCTCAAACCCATGGAGTGTGAAAACGTGGAGAATATGGCCGTACAGGTGATCTTGCACACCAAAACGGTGGCGCAAACCTTTATCGACGGGGAAGAGGTGTAAGCGCTGTTGCATTAACCCTTGGTTTACACAAAAGAGTATAATATAACATTCAATGCTATAAAACAACAAAACAAGGATTTCCATGATACGCAAATTTTTTGAAGGGGTAAAAAACACCCTCTCCTTCATACAAAACCACTTTAAAGCGCTGCTGTTTCTGCTGATTTTGTTTCTGCTGTTCGCCCCCTCCGATACGCAGGTGGCAAAGCCGGCAAACCTGGTCAAGATCGATCTGCAGGGGATGATTTTGGATCATACCGAAGTGGTGGCAAAGCTTGAAGAGGCCGGCGAGGATGCAAACATCAAAGGGGTATTGCTCAATATCAACTCCCCCGGCGGCATGGTCCCGCCCTCCATCGAGATCGCCGAGGCGGTCAAGCGCATGGAAAAGCCCGTCATCGCCTACGCAAGCGGTACCATGGCCAGCGGCAGCTACTACGCGAGCATCTACGCCGACCAGATCATCGCCAACCCCGGCAGCATCGTCGGCTCCATCGGCGTGGTGTTTGAGGGGATGAACTTTGGCAAGATGCTTGACACCGTGGGCGTATCGCCCCAGACGGTGAAGGTGGGCACCTACAAAGAAGCGGGCACGCCGCTGCGCAAATGGACCGACGCCGAGCGCAAAGAGTTGCAAACCATCGCAGACGATGTGTATGACATCTTTGTCAAAGATGTAGCCAAAGCCAGAGGGCTGGATCCAAAAGCGCACGAAAACTACGCCGACGCGCACATCTTCAACGCTTACCGGGCAAAAGAGCACGGCCTCATCGACGAAGTGGGCACCATGTACGAAGCCAAAAAACAGCTTGAGGTCATGAGCGGCGTCGGGGATCCGGTGTGGAAGAAAAAAGATAAGATGGAGCGCTTTTTAGAAAAGTTCCAAGCGACACTGATCTACCAGCTTGCCAGCCGTTTTGAGGGCTTGAAAGCGGGCCTTTGAGCTTCCTCCCCACCACCGCCGCCGAGCTGAAAAAGCGCGGCATTGAAAAACTCGACGTTATCCTCGTTACCGGGGACGCCTATATAGACAGCCCCTATATCGGCGTTGCCGTGATCGGACGCGTACTGGAAAACGCGGGATACAGCGTAGGCATCATCGCCCAGCCCGATATGCGAAACGGCGACATCGCCCGCCTGGGCGAACCCCGGCTTTTTTGGGGCGTGAGCGGCGGCAGCGTGGATTCGATGGTGGCAAACTACACCGCCAATAAAAAGTTCCGCAACAGCGACGACTACACCCCCGGGGGCAAAAACGACAAGCGCCCCGACCGCGCGGTGATGCAATACACAAACCTGATCCGCCGCCACTTCAAAGATACCGCCCCTATCGTCCTTGGCGGCATCGAAGCCAGCCTGCGCCGCGTCACGCACTACGACTTTTGGTCCAATAAGCTGCGCCGCCCCATCTTGTTTGACGCCAAAGCCGATATCGTGCTTTACGGCATGGCGGAGCGCAGCGTACTCGACCTGGCCCATGCGCTGCGAACAGGCAGGGACTACAGAGCGCTTCGGGGGCTGTGCCATATCGCCAAAGAACCGGTGAAGGAGTATCTGCAGCTGCCCTCTTTTAGCGCTTGTCAAAGGGATAAAAACGCTTTTATAGAGATGTTTGACCACTTTTACCAAAACAATGATCCCCTCAGTGCCAGGGGGCTGTGCCAGGAGGTTGACGGTAGGTACCTGATCCAAAATCCCCCCGCGAAGTATCTGGATACAAAGGAGCTGGACCGGGTGTACGATCTGCCCTATGCGCGCGATCTGCACCCCTTTTACAAAAAAAGGGGCAAGGTCAAAGCCCTGGAGACGATCCGCTTTTCCATCACCACCCACCAGGGCTGCTGGGGAGAGTGCAACTTTTGCGCTATCGGCGTCCACCAGGGGCGCACTATCCGAAGCCGCAGCCAAGACTCCATCCTAAACGAAGCCGAAAACTTCACAAAGGACCCGGCGTTTAAAGGGATCATCAGCGACGTGGGCGGAGCGACGGCGAATATGTACGGCTATGAGTGCGGTAAAAAGCTCAAACACGGCACCTGCGCCGACAAAGCCTGCACCGGCTTTGAAGCGTGCAGCGCCATGAAACCCGACCACTCCGAGCAGATAGAGCTGCTGCGCCATATCCGCGGTATAAAAGGGGTTAAAAAGGCGTTTGTGGCTTCGGGGGTGCGCTACGACCTGATCAACGAAGACAAAAAGCACGGCTTTGAGTACCTCAAAGAGCTTGTAAGCCACCACATCTCGGGACAGATGAAGATCGCCCCCGAACACGCCAGCGACAGGGTGCTGCAGCTGATGAACAAGCCCGGTACCGATTCGCTGGTAAAGTTTAAAAAGCAGTTTGACCGCTTAAACGGCGAGCTGGGCAAAAAGCAGTTTCTCACCTACTACCTCATCGCCGCGCACCCTGGCTGCGACGAAGCGCAGATGCACAAACTCAAAGATTTCACCTCCAACGTACTGCATATCAACCCCGAACAGGCCCAGATCTTTACCCCCACCCCCTCCACCTATTCGGCGCTGATGTACTATACGGGGGTCGAGCCCAAAAGCGGCAAACCGATCTTTGTGGAAAAGGACCCGGGCAGGAAGGAGAAGCAAAAGCGTATCGTCACCGACAAGCAACCGCCAAAGCAAAAAAAGCGGCCTCATAGCAAAAAACGTTATAATAAACCAAAGCAAAACCACAAACGGTCGTAAAACCGTGAACTGCGAGGAGAGATCCTCCCTTGCGGTCTGAGACTCAAAGAGAACAAAGGAGAAGCGCCATGTCCTTTACCCCCAAAACCCCCTACCTCACCGTTGACGGCATCATCGAAATCTACGATGAAAAAGACAACTTCAAAGGAATCGTTTTGATCGAACGCAAAAACGAACCTACGGGACTGGCCCTGCCCGGCGGCTTTGTGGACGTGGGCGAAAGCGTCGAGGAGGCGCTGCTGCGTGAAATGAGAGAGGAGACGGGGCTTGAGGTGGCGATCACCAAGCTTTTAGGCGTATACAGCGATCCTGTGCGCGATCCGCGCTTTCATACCGCAAGCGTCACCTTCATCGCCCACGCCAAGGGGATGCCCGTCGGCGGCGACGACGCGAAAAAAGCGGGGGTGTACTCCCTTATCCAGATCCCCATGGATGAGCTGGTCTTTGACCACAACAAGATGATCGAAGATTACATCCAAACCTTCGACCGGGGAATTTGCAATATTTAATCAAGGACGGGAGCGTCGTAATCCAGCGGTTCGTCGCTGTAGGCGCAAACGTTCCACTTTTCCACGATCCCCTCTTCGCCGAGACAGTACTTTTCAAAAAACTCCGTGATCTCTTTGCGCCGGCAGTGGGCTTCAAAGCTCTCCATATCCTGCCAAACCTCGTTAAAGACGATGGGGTAACTCTCCCCGTCCGCAAAGGGCGTTTCGATCCTGCGCGTCACCGTATAATGGATACAGCCGTCCTCTCTTCGGGTATTGGGTTCTAGCGCCTGCAAGATAGCAAACAGCTCCCTCTCCCTCCCCTCTTTGGGAAGAAACTGTGCGATACAATACACTTTTTTTGACATCAGATTCCTTTGAAAATATTTTTGCTATGCTACCATAGAACTACTGAGTTTTCCGCTCGCGGGCCAGGGAGTAGATGATGCCGCTGATACCCACCACGTCAAAGGCGAAGGTAAACCACGCCCCGTGCAGATACGCATACACCCCCCAGCACAGCATCGAGATAAAAAGCAGTACCTTGATCTCTTTGTTGTTGCGCATCACCGTCGCAAGCGGCGTAGCGATGCCCGCAAGCACCAGCAGCAAACCTTCGGGTTCCTGGAGTTTAAAAAGCAGAAACAGCGTAAACAGGGGCAGAAATATTTTAACAATCTTTTCCACTCGGGGCAGCTGCGCCGCGCCTAAAAAAAACAGCGTCATGATGATGATCGATTGTATCGCCCCGTGCAGCCCGCCGCTGACGTAGAGATCGGGGACCACGCAGGAAACGGCAAAGCCCATGAGCACTTTGGAGCGCACTGGGTTGTTGATCGCCATCGCTATGCCGCACAACAATACTGAAAATACTCCCGCTATCGCGGCAAAGATCGCCATAGATCGCCCTTTGTTTTTTCGCAATGGTAGCAGGTTTTGATTAAGAGAAATTGAAAACCCCCGGACGGTGCCGGGGGAGTTAAGGAGGTAATCGAGTGTAAAAGAAGTTTGTTACGGGATTATGGCAACTTCTGTACAAACTTTATAGAAGTGACTTTTTGGTTATCCAAAGTCAATATTGTTATCTTTTCCTCTTTTTTTGGCAAGAGTTGGGAAATCTCTTCATTGTCTATCAGCCCGATTGAAAAATCATACTCTTCAAACTTTGGAAGCATGAAAAAGGACATGACAAAAGAGGGTACCGGCGTCACGTCGGCGGCATACACGCTGCGCGTTTGCTTAAGGTACCCTTTGTTGCTGTCTAAATATGTTTTTATATGCGCACCCTGCGCTTTTGTAAAGGAGATGATCACTTGCTGCGTGTTTTCATCTATCTTTACCGTTTTTTCAAATTGATCGGGAAGTTCCGATACCGGAAAGGTATCTCCCACTTGCAGCGGTGCAGCAATGACGGCTACCGCCGACACTACCGCTAAAAACAGTTTTTTCATTTTTAATTCTTCACGATCTCTTCAAGTGTGATGTAATCGCCCACGCGACCGGTCATCTGCTCTTCGTCGGTATTAACGGGAAGGGTTTTTCCACCCGGTTCCCAACCTGCGGGGCAAACTTCACCGGTTTTTGTCGCGTGCTGCCACGCTTTAACCTGTCTTAGGAACTCGTTGACGTTTCTTCCTACCATCGGTGCTTGTACCTCTTGGGCAACGCAGATACCTTCGGGGTTGAACAAAAATCTCCCTCGAAGCGCAAGTCCCGCTTCCTCCATCAAGACGCCGAACGCTCTTGAGGTATCGCCTGTGGGATCCGCACCGATGGTGAGTTTCAAATCTTTAAGCAAAGGTTCCGTTTCGACGAATCTTTTGTGGGAAAAGTGCGTATCCGTTGAAACTGCAAGGATCTCTACGCCCATCTCTTTAAATTCGTTATATTTCGCGTTCATCGCAGCGATCTCCGTGGGGCATACGAAAGTAAAGTCCGCCGGGTAGAAACACACTACCGTCCACTTGTTTTCGTAATCTTTATCGCTGACCTCTTTGTAGTGACCCGTTTTCGCGTCATACGCTGTCATTTTAAACTCGGGAAGTTTTCTTTGTACCAATGTTGAACTCATCTGTTTTTTCTCCTGTTGTGAATTTTGTGTTTTTTCTTCTTCGTTTTGTTGAGGCTCTTTTCGCTCCTCAACTCCTGAACTACAAGCCATCTTGTGCTCCTAAATTATATATACGTTCTCCCTTTTTTGCAAAAGGTTATCAAAATTATAACAGTTTTAAATAAAATTATTCTTAAAGGAAAAAAATTTTCCACTAGAATTTTAAAATTTCTCTTCTCTCCGATATAGCGCTTGTGCTGGCTTTGCTTGATCTTGCCGATATCTACGACGATAAAACTGTCGATACACTCGGAAAAATCGGGGTCTACGTTATACGCGCAAAACTCGATCCCACCCTGCTCACACAGCTCGCTGTACTGCTTGTACAAAACCGGAACGCTCACCTCAAGCCCCACGAGCATCTTGCGCAGGCGCTTGAAATCCCCCCGGTAATCTTCGCAGCTGAACTCTTCGTTGATATTTTTCATCAGCGCTTGATCATTTTTGAAATTATAGGGCAGTTTGGCTTTGACCTTGCACTCCTTTGCCCCGAAGTAGCAATCGTAAAAGGAGAGGATGATATCTTTTGCCACCTTCGGATAGGTTCCGCTCAGACTCACCGGCCCGTACATATACTCGATGTGGGGGTTGTTGCGCAGATAGGCCCCGATCCCCTGCCACAGATAATCCAGCGCGCGGCTGCCCCAGTATTTTGGCTGGACGAAGCTGCGCCCCAGTTCGATGGAATTTTTGAGATACTTGTCGCTAAAAGCGGGTTCAAATTCAAACAGCGTGGAGGTATACAGCCCCTCTATACCGTGTTCTCGTACGATACGTTCGCTTTCGCCGATGCGGTAGGCCCCCACCACTTCCAGCTCCCCTTCGTCAAAAAGCACGATATGTTTGTAGTAACTGTCGTATTTGTCGATGTCGCGCCGCTTGTTGGCCCCTTCGCCCACTTTTCGGAAAGAGAGTTCGCGCAAGCGTCCCAACTCTTTGATCAGCGAGGAATCTTTTCCGCTCTCATAGAGATAGATCTTTTTGCCGTCTTTGGTTTCTCCCAAAAGCTGCGCGGCTTCAAGCTCCTTTTTGATATCGCGCACGTTTTCGGGGTGGGCGATGGCGCTTTGGGTTTCAAAGTAGCTTCTGTTTTTGCGCAAGCCGTAGACCTGCTTTTTATACAGCTTGACCAGCTGCTCCTTTTGCAACCCTTTGGGTACGATGTTTTCATAGGGGATCAGTTCGCCTATCTTGATATCGATGGAGTTATCCCGTTGCTTGAACATTTCATGCGAGAGTAAAAGCGTGGCCAGGGATTTGTTGATCGCCGAAACCGAATAGAAGGTTTTGGAGTTTTTGCCGCCGACAAACAGCGGCAGAATCGGCGAGTTGGTACGGCTGGCGAAGTTTAAAAACCCCTTGCTCCATTTTTTATCCTTGACCCCCGTCGCACCGGCGCGGCTGACCTCTCCTGCGGGAAAAACGATGATCGCTTCTTCCTTGTTGAGCGCTTCGTAGATACCGTTGATCGATTCTTTGCTTTGGCGCTTTTGGAAGTTGTTGATCGAATGCATCAAAGGCTCCAGCGCGCTAAATCCCTGCAAGAAATCGTTGGCGATAATCTTGACATCTTTGCGTACCTTGCCCACCAGCTTCAAAAGCGCCAATCCGTCCAGCCCGCCCAGGGGGTGGTTGGCGATGATTACCACGCGGCCGCTCGGGGGGATATTTTCCATATCGTTTTCCGAAACGGTAAAATCGAAGTTGAAGTGTTCCAGCACCGCATCGACGAATTCAAAACCGTTGAGATGGGCGTTTTGCTTTAAAAAGTCGTTAATCTCCTTTTGGTGGATCACCGCATCGGCGAATTTGGAGATGGCGCCTTTGATGATTTTATTGTTTTTGAGCTTGGGGTAGTTTTTTGCGATCTCTTTTTCTATATCTATCATTGTAGTGTGTATCCTTTTCATACTTTCTACAGTGATGATAAAGTAGTATGGTTACATTACGGTGTCACTCCGGCATGGATATATAATGTTGCATTCCACAAGGGGATTTTTCAAAAAATCCTACAGCCCTTTTAATACGATATCGTAAAGGTGCTCCACCTCCAGTTCGTCCAGTTCGATACTGGCGCCGCTTTGCAAGAAATCGTAGAGTTTTTCGCTTTCAAAGGCGCTGCCGAAGATACACTCCTCGTGGGCGGGGATAAACGCGCGCATCAGTGCAAGCTGCCCGCCGATGGGCCCGTGGCAGATGTAGCAGCTTTTCTCCAGATGCAGCCTCCCCTCATACGCCAGCAGCTTGACGTAACTCTCCAGTACCACCCGCTTGGGATTTTGCCTGGAAAACCTCTTTGCCGCGTCGTACAAAAGGTCGTAATAAAAGCTCTCCAGATGGGTCGTATCTTTGAGATGGGGATAAAACAGCGCGCAGAAGCTGTGCCATACCTGCACCCGGTCGCGCTCAAGCAGCCAGTCAAACCCCCGATGCATCAAATCGCGCAGGCGGGGCAGAAATGGTTCGTTTTGCTCAATTTCGAAATTGACCATATTGCCAAGGCCGACGATGGAGTGGCGCGCCCCGTAGAAACGGTAGGTGGTCAAAAGCTCCTCTTTTGTCAAGATATGAACGATCAGATCTTCGTTTTTAGCTTTGGTTACATTTATGATAAATCCGTCGATACGCTTTCCTTATATGCATAAATTCTGTACAGTTTTTTCATCATACATGCATCTATTATACCCTGACTTCTCAAAAAAGATACAGCCCCTGAGAGGAAGCTTAGGTATACTCATCAAACCTTAACCAAAGTTTGGATATAATTACTGCAAATGAGGTTTACTAAATACAGTAATTAACCTTAATATCTAATTAAAGGCTAGTCAAATGGACGACTTATTGACTTCTTATAAAGACAACTGCGGGTTTGGCCTCTTAGCGAGTATCGACAACAAACCATCGCACAAAAACTTAGAAGACGCCATCACTTCGCTGGAGCGTATGATGCACAGAGGCGGGGTCGGTGCCGACGGCAAAAGCGGCGACGGTGCGGGTTTGCTGCTTTCCATGCCGCAGAAATTCATGCACAAGGTTGCGCACGAAAACGGCCATGAGCTTACCGAGCAATACGCCGTTGCGATGATCTTTTACAAAGATGAGGATCATATCAAAACCTTTCAGGAATATTGTGAAAAAAATGATTTGGAAGTGCTGTTTAAGCGTGAGGTTCCCTTTAATACCGAAGCGCTGGGAGAGCAGGCGTACTCCCTGCTTCCAAACATCGTTCAAGTCTTCGTAGCGCCCAACTCTATCATGGCTACGAGACGTTTTGAAGCCCTTTTATATTTGACGAGAAAGGAAACGGAACACGCCATTAAAAGCGAAGATTTCTATATCTGCAGCTTTTCAAACCAGGTGATCTCATATAAAGGTTTGGTGATGCCTACGATCATCAAACACTTCTATACCGATCTTCGCGATGAGGATTTCGAGATCAGCTTTTGCCTTTTCCACCAGCGTTTCTCTACCAATACGCTGCCCCAGTGGCGACTGGCTCAGCCTTTTAGAATGATTGCGCACAACGGCGAGATCAACTCGGTCCACGCCAACCGTGTCAACGTCCAAGCCCGAAGCGAAAACCTCCACAGCGATGTTTTCAGCGACGAGGAGCTGGATAGACTGCTGCCCATCTTGCAGCCCGCGGCCAGCGACAGCGCCAGCTTGGACAACTTTTTGGAATTTTTACTTGCCAACGGGATGGATTTTTTCAAAGCCGCGCGCGCCGTTATCCCCGCACCGTGGCAAAATGCGCCCAGGATGGATCCTAAGCTCAGAGCCTTTTACGAGTATATGAGTGTCTCCTTTGAAGCGTGGGACGGTCCCGCGGCGATCAGTCTGACCGACGGACGCTATATCGGATGCGTTCTGGACAGAAACGGGCTGCGCCCCTCAAAATATATCATTACCAAAGACAACAGATTGCTGATTACCAGCGAATACGGAGTCCTTGATACCGATGAAAACAACATCGCCGAACGCGGCAGATTGCAAAGCGGCGAAATGATGGGACTGGATCTGAAATACGGCAAAGTGCTCAAAAGTTCAGACATCAACGAATACCTCAAAACGTCCAAGCCCTACGACGTATGGCTAAACCAGGAGATCCAGTATCTCCAGGAACACGTCGAAGTCCCCTTTACCAAAACCGACATCCTCGATATCGACAACCTTGAAGCCAAACAGCGCTACTTCAACTATACCCACGAAGTGGTCGAAAGCGTAATCGAACCGATGATGAATGACGGCAAGGAAGCCACCGGTTCCATGGGTGACGATACGCCGCTTGCGGCTTTTTCCAAGGTACAAAGAAACTTCAGCGACTTTTTCAAACAGAAATTCGCGCAGGTGACCAACCCCCCGATTGATCCCATCCGTGAAAAGATCGTGATGAGTCTCAATACCGGATTTGGCTCCAAGGGCAACATCTTGGAAGAGACCCAGTCCAAAGCCAGACGATTGAAAACCGTCTCGCCTATTTTGAGTTATGAAAAGCTGCAGGTACTGCTGAGCTACGGGGATGATACCAGCCCCAGATACGATGAGATCTTTAAACACAAAAGTTTCAGCACCCTCTACACCGGCGATTTGAAAAAGGCGGTGGACGCGCTGGCAAAAGAGGTACACGACAGCGTCAACAACGAAGGAACGCGCATCATTATCCTCGATGACAGCGGCGTGGATGCAGCGCATAAAACGATTCCGATGATGATGGCTGTGGGTCGGGTACACCAATACCTGCTCGATAACGGCTGCCGCAGCCGTGCAAGCATCGTGGCGATCACGGGTGAGATGCAGGATTCGCATATGGCGGCGTCCTTGCTGGCTTTCGGGGCTACGGCGATCTACCCCTACATGCTTTTTGCTTCGGCGTATGCCAAGTGTAAAAAAGCGGGTCTAAGTGATGTCAAAACACGCAAACGGCTCAAAAACATTTACGCTGCGATCAACGCGGGGATTTTGAAAATCCTTTCAAAGATGGGGATCTCCACCGCGGCAAGTTACAAAAACTCCGCGCTGTTTGACGCGATCGGCCTTGACAAAGAGTTGGTGGATGAGTGTTTCGAAGGTGCAGCGCCACTGCTTCCGGGCTTGGGATATGCAGATATCGACAAGCGCGTAGAACACTTCCATAAAAACGCCTTTGACAACAGCAACCGCATCTTCCCGCTGGAACTGGGCGGCTTTTACAAACACATTCACGGGGGCGAATTCCACGATTTCGGTCCGGAAATCGTCCACGCCATCCACAAAGCGGTCGAAAGCGGCAGCAAGGAAGATTATGAAGCCTTTAAAGCGCTTGTGGACAATCGGGATAAAAAGATGATCCGCGACTTTCTGGATCTCAAATCCGACAGAAACTCCATCGACGTTTCCAAGGTAGAACCAAAAGAGGAGATCTTCAAACGCTTCGCCACCGCGGCGATGAGTCTGGGCTCCATCTCCCCAGAAGCGCACGAATGCCTTGCCGAAGCGATGAACAGAATCGGCGGGATGAGCAACTCCGGCGAAGGCGGCGAGGATGAAGCGCGTTTCAAAAGCGATAAAAACTCCAAGATCAAGCAGGTGGCTTCGGGGCGCTTCGGCGTAACTCCGGGCTACCTTGCCAGTGCGGAAGAGATCCAGATCAAGGTGGCCCAGGGAGCCAAGCCCGGGGAAGGCGGACAGCTTCCCGGACACAAGGTCAACGGCCTGGTCGCGAAGCTTCGCCACACCAACGAGGGCGTGACGCTGATCTCCCCTCCTCCCCACCACGATATCTACAGTATCGAGGATTTGGCGCAGTTGATCTTTGATCTCAAACAGGTCAACCCCAGAGCCACCATCACGGTCAAGCTGGTCTCCACCGCGGGCGTGGGTACCATCGCCGCGGGTGTTGCCAAAACTTACGCGGACAAGATCATCATCAGCGGCGGTGACGGCGGTACCGGTGCGGCGCCGCAAACCTCGATCAAGTTTGCGGGCAACCCGTGGGAGCTGGGCTTGAGCGAAGCGCACAACGCACTGAAAGTCAACGGCCTGCGGGGCAACGTACACCTACAAACCGACGGCGGACTCAAAACCGGTCTTGACGTGGTCAAAGCCGCTATCCTGGGGGCGGAGAGTTACGCTTTCGGGACCGGGGCATTGACGCTGATCGGGTGTAAAATCCTGCGGATCTGCCACCTTAACCGTTGTACCGTGGGGGTCGCCACCCAGGAGGAAAGCCTGCGCGAACACTACGTCGGGTCGGTTCAAAAGGTGATCAACTACTTTACCATGCTCGCCGAAGATGTACGTGAAATCCTGGCAAAACTCGGTTATGAAAGCTTGGAAGAGATCATCGGAAAAACCGAACTGCTTGAAGTCATCGACGACGGCTTTGCTAGAAAGTTTAACTTCGATTCCATCATCCAGCGTATTGAGGGGGTCAATACCTGCCAGGTAGCGTCTAACGACCCTTACGATAAAAACGAGTTTGAAAAGCAGATTTTGGAAGATGTGTTTAAAACGATCCAAAATCCCAACGACTCCATCGTCTTAGAGCGCAAAATCTGTAACCTCAACCGGAGCTTCGGCGCGCGTATCAGCGGTGAGATCGCCAAATACTACGGAGACAAAGGTCTGCCCGAAGACGCTATCAAACTGCGGCTCAAAGGGATCGCCGGACAGAGTCTGGGGGCTTTTTTGACAAACGGCGTAAGCATCTATATCGACGGTGCGGGCAACGACTACGTCGGTAAAGGGATGAACGGCGGCAAGATCGTCATCACCAACAAAAACGGCGGCAGCAGCTTCTCCCTTGCGGGCAACACCTGCCTTTACGGCGCTACCGGCGGTAAACTTTACGTCGCCGGCAACGTCGGGGAGCGCTTCGGGGTGCGAAACTCCGGATGTCTGACCGTGGTCGAAGGTACGGGGGATCATCCGTGCGAGTATATGACCGGCGGGATCGCCGTAATCCTTGGCAAAACCGGGGTCAACTTCGGTGCGGGTATGACCGGCGGGGTCGCCTTTGTCTATGACGAAGAGCACGAGTTTATCGAAACGATCAATCAGGAGCTCATCGAAGCGATCCGCATCGACACCGACGATACGGACTTTGAGAGACACTACCTCAAAAAACTGCTCAAAGATTATATCAATGAAACGGGGAGTGAAAAAGCAAAAATGATCTTGGATAATTTTAGAGTTAACATTAGAAACTTTTGGATGGTCAAACCAAAAGATGTTAAATCTCCACTAGATGACAAGCAAGGAGAGTAGGATGCAAAACTTTTTTAACCTCAACAGACTCGCCCCGAAAAAGCGCGGGGTCATTGAAAGAGTAAAGGATTTCAGCGAAATTTATGAAATCTACACCGAAGGCGACGCCAAAAGCCAGGCGGGGCGGTGCGTACAGTGCGGCGACCCCTACTGCCTGAACAAGTGTCCGCTGAGCAACTATATCCCCCAGTGGCTCAAAGCCACCGAGGGCAAGGATCTGGATCTTGCGTTCAAACTCTCCAACCAATCCTCCCCCTTCCCCGAAATCATGGGGCGGGTATGTCCGCAGGACCGGCTGTGCGAGGGGGATTGTACCCTCAACGACGGCTATGGGGCGATCACGATCGGTTCCATCGAAACCTATATCAGCGAAGAGGGTTTTAAAAACGGAATGAAACCCGAACTGGATGTGGAGAAGATGGGCAAAAAAGTAGCCGTCATCGGTGCGGGCCCCGCGGGACTGAGTGCGGCAACCTTTTTACTGCGCGAGGGGATCGACGTGGATCTTTACGATGCGCAAAACCAGGCCGGCGGTTTGCTGACATACGGTATCCCCGGTTTCAAACTGGATAAACACGTGGTCGCGCGCCGGGTCAAATGGCTCAAAGAACAGGGCATGACCATCTACAACAACAGCGTCGTCGGCAAAGATGTCCAGATCGGGGAATTGACCGACAAATACGATGCGATCTTTATCGGCGTGGGTGCGACCAAAGGGCGGATGCCCAAGATCAAAAACGCCGAAGCGCAAAACACTTATCTGGCGATGGAACTTTTAACCAACGTACAGAAGAAAAACTTCGGCGAAAGCTATGATGAGAGCATCGATGTCAAAAGCAAAAACGTCGTGGTTATCGGCGGCGGGGATACGGCGATGGATTGTCTGCGCACCTCCTTGCGTGAGGGTGCGGATTCGGTGAAGTGTCTCTATCGCCGTGACGCGCTGAATATGCCCGGAAGTAAAAAAGAGTATATCAACGCCAAAGAGGAGGGTGTGGAGTTTGTCTTCAACGTTTCGCCCAAAGAGGTGATCGTCAACGACGAGGGGAAAGCGATCGGTGTGGAGATGGTCAAAACGAAGCTTTCCCAGGCTGCGGGCGGCGGCAGAGCGAAAGTCGAAGAGATCGAGGGCAGCAACTACGTCGAAAACGCGGACGTTGTGATCTTTGCGCTCGGTTTTGATACAATTGATTATGATTTTTACGCCGAAGCGGGGATCGAAACCGGTAAATGGGGAGAGATCTTGGTGGATAGGGATTTTCAAACCACGACTCCCGGTATCTTTGCCGGAGGCGACTGTATCCGCGGTGCGGACCTTGTGGTTACGGCGGCACGTGACGGCAGGGATGCGGCGATCAATATCGCCAAAGAGCTGCGCAAGATAAAATAGGTGAAACAAAGGATAAAACATGAATTTCGGTGATCTGTTTAAACGCTTAAGCCAACGGGGAAAACAAAAATCCAGCGATACGAAAAGCGAATGGCAAAAGTGTCCCAAATGCCTCTCCTTGATGTACCACAAAGAGGTAGAGAAAAACAACGAGGTGTGTCCAAAATGCGGCCACCACTACCGTATCACCGCGGAGGAGCGGATCAAACTGCTGTGTGATCAGGACAGTTTTATCCCCCACGACAACAACCTTGAACCCACCGATCCTTTGGAGTTCAGTGATAAAAAAAGTTACAAAAAACGTATAGCCGACAGTTATGAAAAAACGGGAAAAAAGTCCTCCGTTCTTTCGGGAAGCTGCACTATCGACAAAAAGCCCGTGGAACTTGTCGTTTTCGACTTTGCCTTTATGGGCGGCAGTCTTGGTTCGGTCGAGGGGGAAAAGATCGTACGCGCGGTTAACCGTGCTATCGAGAAGCGTTGCGGCTTGATCATCGTCAGCGCCAGCGGCGGAGCGAGAATGCAAGAAAGTACCTACTCCCTGCTGCAGATGAGCAAAACCAGTGCTGCTTTGAAACGGCTGCATAAAGAGAAACTGCCCTTTATCTCCGTACTGACCCACCCCACCATGGGCGGCGTGAGCGCTTCTTTTGCGATGCTGGGCGATATCATCATGGCTGAACCCGACGCGCTTATCGGCTTTGCGGGGCAGCGGGTGATCAAACAAACTATCGGCGCCGATCTTCCCGAAGGGTTCCAGCGAAGTGAATTTCTGCTTGAGCACGGCTTGATCGACATGGTGGTTGATCGAAACGAAATGAAAAAGACGCTCTTTGATCTGCTAACGCTGCTTGAAGGCAACCAAGCGGCGTAACGATGGCAAAACTCTATGCGCTTTTAGATTTTGATTCGCTGCAGCGGCGGGGCTACTCCCTGGAAAAGTTCCTGCCGCTGCTCAAAGATGCCGCACTGCTGCAGTACCGCGATAAAACAAACCCTCCGGAAATTCAGAAACAAAACCTCCTTTTTTTAAAACGCCATTTTCACAATCCCGTTCTTATCAATGACCGTTTGGAGTTGGCAAAGTACTGCGACGGACTGCACCTGGGGCAGGAGGATCTGCTGCGTTACGGTGCCAACGGCGCGGAAGCCGCGGCATACGTGCGGCAAAGGCTCGGGGAGAAACTCTTTGGCCTCTCTACACACGACAGGGAGGAGATACTTGAAGCCAACACCTTGCCGCTGGATTATATCGGACTGGGAGCATACCGGGCGACGGGGACAAAAAAGGACGCTTGCGTTTTAGGGGAGAAACTGCCGGAACTTGCACTCTATTCCAGCTATCCCGTAGCGGCTATCGGCGGGGTCAAAAAGGATGAAATTATTGAAAACGTCACCTATAACGTCGTAGGAAGCGGGCTTTATGAAGGTTAATATCTACTCAATTATTAAAAAAGATCGTTCTGAATTTGATCCTTTATATAAAAATTATGAAAAGATGATTTCTCGGTATGCAAATGTTACGATTGAGGACATTTTCAATAAAAATATAGCAAAAGCACAAAGTAGTAATGAAATTAAAGCCAAAAAAGAGTATACTTCCGCCTATAAAAAGAAGATAAGTCATGCTTATAACATTGCATTAGATGTCCAAGGGCGTGAAGTTGACAGCTTAAAATTCAGCAAGCTGCTGGAGAATAAAGGTGAAATTAATTTTTTTATCGGCGGTGCCTACGGTTTTGAGAAGGAATTTTTAGATCAGTGTGATCAAACTATCTCTTTAGGCAAGCTCACGATGGCTCACAAAGTCGCCAAAGTGGTTTTGCTTGAACAGATTTTTCGGGGGTTATGCATAATCAATAACCACCCATACCATAAGGAATAGTTTTGAAAGATGTAGATAAGAATTTCTTCAAAGATATGCTCATTGATCGCAAGAAGCAGATCCAGAAAAATATCAGTGAAACGGAGCTTGAGAAGATCTCCATGGCATCTAATGACCTCAATGACGAAGCGGACTTCGCTTCAGCGGATATTGACAATATCATTGATGATGCTATAATATCACAACAAGGTAAGGAACTTTTGGAGATTGATCAGGCACTTGCAAAGATCGAGACCGAAGAGTATGGAGTATGCGAAATGTGTGAAGAGCAGATCGGGTATTCACGACTCAAAGTCAAACCCTTTGCCAAATACTGCATCACCTGCAGATCGATCGTCGAAAAGTCTGAAAAAGCCAAAAACTAGCTACTAAAGGGACTTTATTATGAAACTCAAACTCTATACGTTGGGTTCGTTGCTCTTAATTGTCGCCACGGGGGTATATACCTACGTTTATTTCGGCGAAGATTTGATTACGCACAAAATTTACACGACGGAGTTGACGCTGCCGCTGTACCTGTGGGTAATCGCGCCGATGGCGATCTTGTTCATACTCTCCTTTTTTCATCTTCTGGTTTACGGTATCCGGAACAAGATGAACTTCTCCCGCTGGGAAAAGGACAGTTTGAACCTGATCGACGTGCTCAACGCGGCACTGATCGGAAAGAGCAAACATGCCACGATCAAACATGAGAGTTTGAGTGAAGTCGCCTCGGTCCTCGCAAAGTCCCAAATAAAAGTGGTCGAAACGATCAGCGACCTGGAGAAGAGTAAGCTCAAAGAAAACCTGGAAAAAAATAAAACGATCTACAAAGGCGGCTACGTTCCCTTGGGCAAAAGCGACTACGCGAAAAACAGCCCTATCTTGATCCGCAATCAGCAAAACCGTTTGAAACAGGACCCCGACTTTGCCAAGCAGGTGATCAAAAACAGCGGTAATTACGACAACAGCATCATCGATGACGCCATCGTGGCCTATATGCAGCAGATCGAACCCAAAGAGTTGCAAAACGTCGAAAACCTTTTAACCGCGGACGCCATAAACGCCTTGATCGAACGGGCAAACCGTGCGGAGTTTGCACTCAGTGAAGAAAACCTTACGCTGCTTGTGAAAAAAGCGGATGAAAAGCAGCTGATCCCCTTAGCTTCAGTTGCCAAAAAACACCTTCTTCCCGATGCCGTACTCGCCACGTTCAAACACTGCTATGAAGAGGATCCCGCAAAAAACAAGATGGTATACGTCTATCTGCTGCTGGAGTATGAGATGATAGAAAAAGCCGCGCAGGAACTTGCCGAAGAGGAAGAAAACGGCGAGTATCAAAAGCTTCAAGCCTATATCGATCTCAAAGCAGCAGGAAAAAAATACCCGCTAGACCTTTTCATCTAGGATATAATGATACGATTTGACAAGCCCCTTTACTTTCTAGCCCCCCTTGCGGGCTATACCGACCTGCCTTTCCGCAGTGTCGTAAAAAAGTTCGGCGTAGATGTTACCGTCAGCGAAATGATCAGCTCCAACGCCCTGAGCTTTCAAAACAAAAAGACGCTGAAAATGCTGGAAAAGTCCCCCCTTGAAGATCCCTACAGTGTCCAGATAGCGGGCAACGATCCCTACTACATACAAAAAGCGGTGGAGTACCTCAATACCCTTGAGGGGATCGACGATATCAACCTCAACTGCGGCTGCCCGGCACCTAAGGTAGCCAACAACGGTTCGGGAAGCGGTTTGCTGCAGGATTTGAATAAAATGGGAAAGATCATTAAAACGATCAAAAACACCGCTACCACCAACACGATAAGCGTAAAGATGCGTATCGGTTTTGATAGCAAGATTCCCGTCGAAGCCGCAAAGGTTTGCGAAGACAACGGAGCGGACTTTCTCGCCGTACACGGTCGTACCAAAGTAGGAGCGTATAAAGCGCCGGTGGATTACGACGCGATTAGAGATATCAAAAAAGCCCTCTCCATCCCCGTTATCGCCAACGGTGATATCACCGATGCGGCAAAGGCGAAGCGGGTCCATGAACACACCGGCTGCGACGGGATTATGGTCGGCCGGGGCGCAATCGGCAAACCCTGGATCTTCCATCAGATGAAACACGGTGAAAGCGAAATCGATCCCGGTTTAAAAAAGCAGATTATTTTGGAACATTTTGATCAGATGGTGCATTTTTACGGAACATACGGTGCCGTTATGTTCCGCAAGCATCTGCATACCTATTCCAAAGGCTACGACAAAGCCAGCAGTTTCCGCGAAACGATCAACGTGACTTCCGACACCGCGGAAGTCCGAAAATTGATCTCGGAGTTTTTTTAAAGTTTCTGAAGTGTGCGGCGGAAGTAAGAAACCTCCTCGCCGTTCCCCGCATCAAATGTCACTGTCGTATCGATAATTACCGTTGCGTTGGAACTGGTCGTTTGTACTGTATTATCGAGAATATGCCCCGCACTACAAGGTAGCGCATTCCCCAGATAGTGTAAACTCATATTCACGTCATAGTTACCGTAATCTAAATTTATGGTTTCGATACAATCAGCGCCGTTATCATGCCCGCTTACGGCAAGCATGGCGTATTCCGTCGCACTTCTTGCAACCAGGGCCGTTTGCTCTTTTAAATAGATATCAACCGTGGACTTGGCACTCTGCGTTGAAAGATTCAGCATCAGTAACAGTACCGTAGAAACCAGTACCAGTACAAAGATAGCCGTTATCATCGAAAATCCCCGTTTCACAATATCGCCTTTTCTTTACATACCGTAATATTCTGATCACCGTTATGCTCGGTCGCACACAGTTTCAACCGTACGACATCACCCACCTGTTTAAATCTAAAAGTGCTTACGCCGTCGATAAGCCGCACCCGTGTACCGTTTTGGTAAGTCTCATTCTCCCACGGCTGATAGTTGTAGTAAAGGTCCCACACCCCGTTTCCGGCAGGTACAATGGCATACGCGCTGTAGCTGAGGTAATACTGTTCATACATGCGCAGGTCCAAAGTTCCGGGATTAGCGTCATTGAAGTTTTCCCTAAAGGCTAAAACAGAGTTTGCATCGCTGCACACCCCACTACACTGAACCGGATAAGCGTAATCGCTTACCGTACTATTCCAGTATTGAGCTATTTGGGTGTCATCTAAGCGTCCTTTAAAAAAAATAGCAGGGTTTTGTGTAGCCACTGTCAACCCTACCTGGTTGTTTGATAGCGTTTGCAGTCTATTATGTAAGGACAACGGTTTCGTCACGGTACTGAAAAACTGTGACTGAGTCGTTGCCGCATTATCAAGATCGATAAATCCACTCCACAGAGGAAGATATCTATTGGCCAACGTATCCCAATTACCGCGGAAGCCTTCAAAATCGCGTCCGATCCACTCTAAAATATCTTCATTCCCCGTTGCCGACCGCAAAGGCACATAGCCGCCTCCGGTATTTTTAGCGATTGCCGTGTTGGGTATACGGTAGGATAAGCGCTGTGCCACCTGTTGGACGGCAAACTCCGTTTTTGTTTGTAAACGGTTATAGGTCCTTGAGACAATATAACCGTCAAACATTTTTGCTAATATCTCCGAGGTGATAGATGCTACTATCCCTAATACGACAATCACAAAGATCAATTCTAAGAAGGTAAAAGCTTTTCTCAATTGTAAAACTCCCGTGTCAGAAGTTTTCCCTCACCGATATTTGACGCAAAGGTACTAAGCTGAATTTGAAGGTTTGGATCATCGTTACTCGTAACTACAACCGTAATGAGTTTGATATTTGTGGGATTTGCTACCGCCGCTTGATTGATAGTAACGTTTAAAGGGTTCTGCGTATAATTTGCCGCATCGCTGATATAATCGACATCGATGTTGACATTATAGGTTCTGATATAATCGTTTCCGGCTGCATTCCCCTGTACCAGCACTTGATTATTGCCGATAAAATCATCTATATCGTTTAACTCACCCCCTTCACTTCCAAGGTTAGCTTCGGAAGTGGGAGCACTGTTTTGATAAAATTTACGCCGCTTATCTCCGAGGAAATGTCCCTTTCTCGTACGTGTAATATTGGAATCCATATCCAGTTCGTCGTCGGCACTCGCGGTATTGACATTAACCACTTTAATATAACCGCCGTTTTGCTCGGGATCGGTCTGGTTCTGGTCCCACGGATGGCTAATGACATTACCGATCTGTGTTGATGCCGCCATGATAGCTTCTTGCTGAACGGTAGTTAAAATAGCCGTGCTGGACTGCGTTAACATTGTCGGTATACTCATAACGGCTATACCTATTATAACTATCGCAAAGATCAACTCCAACATTGTTGCCGCTTTTCGCATCTTTTCCCCTAACTACCAATCTATTCTTCTATGCCGCTGGATACTACTGTTTTCATCAACCGTATTTCCGGTCTGGCCCTCCCCGGCCCAGTTGGCACTGGGAGTAAGGTTAAACTCGATAAAGAAAAAGTTTTGATCATTTTCCACGGGAATATATTTGTGATAACTCAACCAGGGATCCGGCCGTAAATTAATACGTGTTTTATACCGATCGTCATTACCAGTATACTCAAAATTTAGCGAATCGGGATTGAGTAAATCTTTATTGATCGTCACATCGTCGTCTAAAGCTTCGATCTTTATCTCCGGTTGAGACGCAATCACCCTTTCAAGTTCACCGTTGCCGGTTCCATGCTGGGAGTTTTGCCACCAGTTGATATTATCTTCGCTTGCTGAACCGATACTACTGCAGGTAATATCGGCGGAGTTTTGACAAAAAACCTCCATATACAGCGGTACGTCCACCTTCGTCTCTGCAGTTTGCACGTCGGGGGCATAGATGTGCCCGTAATAAAACAAACTTTGCCCGTTTGCCTGATCTCTATTTCCCGTAACGTTATCCTCATCTTGTATCTGGGTGGCAAAACTGCTTCCGGGGACGATGAAAGGCTCTTCGGGAGTATTATTATCCCGCCCGAAATTAAACAAGATCAAATTTTGATCGCCAAGATTTTGTGAAGCGATACCGTCATTAAAGCTTAAATTAACATCGTTAAGGGTATTAAATCGGGCATCCTCCCCATCATGTTCCAAGCTGTTGGTAAAACTGATCAGTTTTTTATACAGACCGTCACTGTAGTTTTTCGTCTCGTTTCCCTCTTTATTGACCGCAGCTATTCTATATTCAACTTTTGCCGACATATTCAAATCGTTGGAAAGATAGGTAAAACCGTTTCCTGCACCGTGATTTCTCATATTCAACACCGGCAGCTTAAACTCAAAGGGGATCCAGCGCGCTTCATGTTCGCCTGTTACGATATAGTCGCTATTAGCTTCATCGCTGTCCACGTCGGCCCACTCTTTATCATAGATATGCAGCTTTATTTTCCCCACATCAGTAAAGGTCACTTTATAATTTTCATACTCTCCGGCTTGAAAATATTCACTCATCGTCACGTTAAAATCACGTCCTAAAATTTTCTCTTTCCCTGAAAGGTTGTTGTCCACGGTACCGTTGGGGAGAAACTTCGTCGTATTGGCATCAAATTGATAAACGCTTTGATCATACTGGCTGGCAACGATATCCTCGTTATCTACTGCTTTGACATTCATCTCATACACTTCCCCCGCTTTTGCCAACTGGGGAAGTTCGTTTTGCGTATCCAGGACAAACTCTTTGGGACGCAGCGCAAAATTATCCCGAGAACATATCGGGGCGTTATAGCCGGTGATACACTCATAGCAGCGCCAATCAAGATCTCCCGTTTGTTCCTCAGATTTACACACGTCAGTTTCAGGAGGTGCACACTTTGGAAAAACTTCCGCCAGCTTATTATCCGTCGCATTAAGACACTGCGGTATGCCGTTGATATTAGCACTTGTGTTGCTGACTTTACACGCCTGATTATAGATATCTTCCAATATACTCAAATCATAGTATTTAATACGAAAACGTACGTTGCGGGCGACATCGTCATGGGATATCGTTACCGTTTTCGTTGCTTCATCGTTAAAAAGATTTTCTTTGGCTTCCAAAATATCATAGTAGGTTTCAAGTACCATCGCATCTTCACAGGATTGCTGCGTATCTGTCAAGGTTGAAGCGTCTATCAACTCCAGGATCACGTTCCCCGTAAAGTTTCTAAGCGTCGTGAAGTCTTCGTCCAGGCTTACCAACGTGACGTTAAAATCCTTTTTCCCTATCTGGGTGTAAAGATCGTTAACGGGATCATCACCATCCAATGGGTCGCCGTTTGATAGATCTGCTCCCTCATGGACGGTATTGAATGCACCCAACGGCGGTTGAAGAATAACAAGGGAAGTATTGAAATCCCTGCACTCCTCTATCTCTACCGGTTCGGTGGAAATAGGAGCACCCGTCAACGCATTTACGTATTCAATATAATACTCATTGTCAACATCAAACTCTCCGGCACTCGTCACGACGGCACTGAAGCGGATATTGGCATACTCCATCTCCTCGATAGAACCGCCATTTTCCGCATCTGCGCCCTCGCCCAAACGGAAGGTAGTCATATTCGTATCTTCATTAAACTCCGCCAAATCATCCCCCTCATCATCCGTTTGCTGAGTAAACCCCGTTTCGCCTATATTTTCTATCTCAATGGTTTCGGGTTTGTAACGCAGGATACTCTCATCGAGCTTATTTAAGATACTTACTCCCTTCGCCGTTTCTACCGAAGTTTCTCCCTCCCGCGGTTCATTAGTGATATACACGTTAAAATATACCGTTTCACCTACCTTGACCGCTCTGGAGTTCAAAATCTCTTGCACATAGCACACCCTGGGCTGATAAATGTTTGTAGAAAAACCGAATAAACCGGGCATATAGCCGTCATCGTTGGTATTTAACCGTACCGTTGTTTCCATTTGTTCGTTATCGATAATATCGCTGATATCAAAAGTATCTATATCGATACCGTTGCTGTTATCAGAGTTGTAGGGAGAAAGAAACTCGCCGTCAAGGGCTTCATCGTCTTTGGATATGGTGGAGTTAAACACGTCATCTTCAGGATTGACACTGTTTGTCAATTTATAAAATGTTCCGCTTTTATCGGCTATTTGGAGGTGATCACCCCTGGCATCCGCATCGTCTGCCCCGTTATCCCCCTCACCGGCAAAAATAAAAAGCTTAGAATCGATACTGCTTGTTGTCGGGGTCAGAAACCCGGATAGACCGATATCGACCGTATTGCCTACCCCCGGGTCTGAACAGCCGTTATCACTCGCATAATCATTGGCGTCATCCTCATCTCCGGTATTGACCACCCCCTGATATCCGTCAAAAATAGTTAAATTTTTCAATTTTTTATCACTGTTTTTATAAGCTATCGCGATGGACCATGCACCGTAGCTCCCACCCGCAGGCGTTCCCTCCTTGGTTGTGATATTCGCGACGTAGTACCAACCGTTATTATTGTTACGAACGAAATCCGTAATATCTCTATTTCCCTGGTAATACATTCTCGTACCGCTGAAATATATCCAGTTGTGATCGGAAGCTGCAATATCCTGATAGTTTGGAGTGGTTGTTTTTGTCGGGGAGTACGCCAATTTTATCGACGCGGATTGGGCTTTTGTCGAATCATCCTCATTGGCCAGGTAACCCTGCCAGTACAATCCCGCCCATAAAACTTCCGACCCGGGAGGAATTTCAAGCTTTGCGGCAGAAGAGTTGAAAGTCGAATCATCACTATCGATATCGATATACATCATATCGATATCATTATTTCGATCTGTACCCGGATCCCCACACTCTCCGTTATCGTTATAACACATCACCGTATTACCGATGAGCTCGATATCCCCTTTGACATTAGCTGTAAATGCTTGGCTGAACTCTTTGGGATTTGGACAGGTATAATACCCCCCTTCAGCCCAAAGAACCAAAACTGTACATACAATAAGGACTCGTAAAAACATGGCATATCCTTTTATTGCAATAAGTTCATATTATCACAGTTTACTTTAAAATTTTCTTTAAGGATAAGCCTAGTCGCTTCAAGTTTTCTCCCCTATACCAAAGCTTCTTTCAGCACCTCATCTACACTGCTCACACCCACAATTCTGATCCCCTCTTTCACCTCTTTGGGGATATCCTCAAGGTCTCTGTCGTAATTTTTCTGCGGAACGAGCGCCGTTTTCACTCCCGCTTTAAACGCGGCGATCAGCTTTTCTTTGAGTCCGCCGATGGGCAAAACTTCGCCCGTAAGCGTCACTTCCCCCGTCATCGCCACGTCCCGTTTGACTTTGGTCTCGGAAAGGATAGAAGCGATCGCGGTGACCATCGTGATCCCCGCACTCGGTCCATCTTTGGGCGTAGCGCCTTCGGGGACGTGCACGTGCAGGTCAAACTCTTTGTATATCTCGTCTTTCGCTTCTATCTGTTTGGTATCGATCAGGGTTTTGACGCAGGTAAAAGCGATCTTGGCCGATTCTTTCATCACGTCTCCAAGCTTACCGGTAAGCTGGAGGTTGCCTTTGCCCTTGATCTTGGCCACTTCCACCTTCAGCACGTCGCCGCCTACGGAGGTCCACGCCAAACCGTTGACCACCCCGACCTGATCGGTTTTGGCGATCTTGGAAATTTCAAACACCTCTTTATCCACAAACTCTTTGAGGTTGCGTACGCCTACCGTGACTTTTTCCACCTCTTTGGACAGAATCTTGCGCACGCCGCGGCGGATGACTTTGGAAATCTCCCGGCGCAGTCCCCGTACCCCCGATTCGCGGGTATAGTTTTCGATCACCGTCTCCAGCGCTTTTTTCGAAACGCTGAATTCGCTCTTTTTCAATGAGTGCTTTTTAAGCTCCTGGGGAATCAGATACTTCGTCGCGATCTGGTACTTCTGGCTGGGCGTATAACTGCTTAGCTGGATAAACTCCATCCGATCCCGAAGCGGCGCGGGGATCGTGCTCAGGTCATTGGCCGTGGCGATAAAGATCGTTTGGGAGATATCGATATGAAAGTTTAGATACAGATCCCGAAAATCCGTATTCTGTTCCGGATCCAAAATCTCCAAAAGCACCGCCGTGGGATCGCCTCTGTAGTTGCGTCCCACTTTATCGATTTCGTCAAATACGACCACCGGATTCATCGACTTGGCATCGATCAGTCCCTGCACTACCCGTCCGGGCATGGCGCCGATATATGTTCTTCTGTGCCCGCGCAGCTCGTTGACATCTTCCAGCCCGCCCAGCGCGATACGTACAAGTTCGCGCTTCAGCGCGGTGGCGATGGAGTTGGCCAAAGAGGTTTTTCCCACGCCCGGAGGTCCCACGAAGCAGATGATCGCCCCGTCTTTATCCTGCTCGTTGCCCCGCAGCTTCGCAAGCTGTTTAACCGCAAAAAACTCCAGGATACGATCTTTTGCTTTTTCCAGCGCGTAGTGGTCGCGGTCAAGCTGTTTTTTGACTTCATCGATCTCCATCGCTTTTTTGCTGTATCTGCCAAAGGGGATATCCAGCACCCAGTCAAGGTAGCTTTGGATCATACTGGCATCTCCGCTGTCGGGGTGGATCGCCGCTAAACGGTTGATCTGCTTATCGATCTCCTTTTTCGCATCCTCTTTGAGATACTTTTTGATCTGTTCAAACTTGTTGCGGTACTCCTCGATCTCTTCGTCGCGCTGGTTATCCGTCCCCAGCTCCTTTTGGATCTGCTTGAGCTGCTCTTTAAGGAAATACTCCTTGTTGGTCTTGTCCATTTTGGAGTGGACTTTGGATTTGATCTCCTTTTGCAGCTTGTACGCTTCGATCTCCTGGTTCATCTGTGAAATGATCCCGATCAGGCGCTTTTCCACATCCGTTTGCACGAACAGTTCATAGGCGCGCTCTTTTTTAAGCTTGAGCATGGAACAGATCAGATCGGCGATACGCCCCGGATCGCGGTTTTCTTCGATGGTTTTGACCAGATCCAGCGGAAAGTTCTGCCCCGCCACGGCGGAGAAGGAGCGCACGCGATCACGCACCACTTCCAGCAGCGCATCCACTTTCAAACTGTCCGTTTCACTGTCGTGGAGTTCATCCACCATCGCTATGAGCGGATCGGTTTCCAGGGGTTCCTCGATGCAGGTTCGCATCATCCCCTGAAACAAAATCTTCACGCGTCCGTCGGGCAGATCGATCTTTCGCATGATCGTCCCCGCTACACCGCATTCATAGATACTCTCAAAATCCCTCTTACCCTCTTCTCCGGGTTTTGATGGGATAATCATGAGCAAAGAGTTGTTTTCGATGGCAAAATCCACCGCCTTTTTATTCTCCTCGTCGCCGATAAACACCGGAGAGATCATAAAGGGATATAAAAACAGTTCATCCTCTACCAGGATCGGCAATTGGGTTGGAAATTTATCATAATCTTTTAGTTGCATATATCCATATCCTTATTATTCAAAAATCATTTCAATATAGGTTTTTTCCGGCAGCGTCAGATCGCTGGAGATGATCCAGGAATCCTCGTTTTTCTTCCGGTATATTTTTGCCGCCTTGGGCTTGTCGAGGCGCTCATATAAACTTGCGATATTTTCATTGATCAAAAAGCGCGTCATCTCCAAACGGGCCTGTACCGTCTTGACCATCGGATTGTAGATGGAGTTTGGGTACATCTGCACAAACTCCTTTGCATCCTCGATCGTTTCATGGATCAGTTTCTGGTTCCTATTGGCGGATTTGATATGTTTAAAAGACGCATCGATCTTTTTAAACTTATAATACTCCAGGTTCTGCTGCGTTGCGTAACGCTTGATATACTCATCGTAGTAAAACTCGGCCAGCAGGTTTTCCTCGCTGTTTTCATGGGCTTGCGCCAGGATAAGCGTCGCACTCTCTAGCAGTGGCGAACGGGAGTGTTCACTCTGCAGGGAAACGTAAAAATCGTCCGCTTTATCCAGTTGATACGCCGTGATCGCATCGACGATATTTTCATACCAGTACTCCGCGGGTTTGTTATATTCATCAACGCCGTTTTTATCCGCACACCCGCTTATAAACAATGTTACCGCAAACAGGACCGTTATCAACTTATAGCTTTTCATTTTTCACCTTATTGAAATATATGTTAAGAAAAATTATTATATCGAAATTTCACCGATAGAGGGATTAGACCTCTATCTTTTTACTGCGCAGAACCTGCAAAAAATAGATAAACCCAAACAGCAGTAACCCCAGTACGTAACTCATATACTCCTGGGGCAGATGCAGATAGCGTGCCGCCACGTTGGGGATGAAAAATAGCGGCACGGCGGCAAAAAACAGCAGCCGTTCAAAGATCGTGGCGCGGATCAGGAAAAACCCCTGCGTCGCGCTGGCAAAAGCGAACATCCCCAATATCGCCGTTATAAAGATCACCGCTATTTGCAGCGGATCGGTGATCCAGTGCCAACTTCCGGGATCTTTGACCCAATCAAGCATCGTAAACATGGAATAATGCTCCTCGGGATTGCCCGGTTCCACCAGCACCAGATTGGGATTGAAAAAGAACATAAAGGGCAGTATCGCCGTTCGCATATCGTAGACAAAGCCCTGTACCCCCGTTCGGATGGGATCGCTTTTGGCTATCCCCGCCCCAGCGTACGCGGCGATGCCCACCGGCGGCGTATCATCTGCGAGGATACCGAAATAAAACACGAACAGGTGCAGCGCGATCAGCGGCACCATATAGCCGCTGGCTACGGAAAGCTCACTGATAACGGGGATCGTCATGGAGGAGACGATGATGTAGTTTGCCGTCGTGGGCAGCCCCATCCCCAAAATCAGTGACATCAGCGCCACAAGCAGCAAGATCAGCATAATGTTGTCCCCGGCGATGCTTTCAATCACTTCGGTCATAAACAGCCCCAGCCCCGTCAGGGTAATGGACCCCACCACGATCCCCGCCGCGGCGGTGGCGATGGCGATGGGGATCATATTTTTCGCTCCCATCACCATCCCGTGGAAAATATCAACCGGGCCCTGAAGCCAGTGGTCCAGAGTGATTTTTTGCTTGAGAACTGCCGCTTTGATCGGATACTGCACCAGCATGATCACCATCATCGTAATCACGGCGAAAAACCCCGCGTAGATGGGGGAGCGCTGCTCCACTACAAGCAGATACATCAGGTAGATAATGGGCAAGATATAGTGCAACCCGCTTAAAAAGGTCGCCATCTTCGGCGGCAGTTTTTTGGGATCTTCGCCCTTGAGTCCCATCTTGACGCTTTCAAGGTGCACCAGATAAAACAGCGCGATATAGCTGACCACCGCGGGGATGATCGCCGCCATGATCACCTGTGAATACGCCAGCCCCAGAAACTCCGCGATGATAAAAGCCGCCGCGCCCATAATAGGGGGCATAAGCTGTCCGTTGGTACTGGCAGCCACCTCCACCGCTGCGGCTTTTTCGCCGCTAAAGCCCAGACGCTTCATCAGCGGGATGGTAAAGTTGCCCGTCGTGACCACGTTGGCCGTAGAACTTCCCGAGATGATACCCGTCATTCCGCTTGCGGCCACACTTGCCTTTGCCGGGCCGCCGCGGTACTTGCCAAGCAGGGCGTACGCCAGATTGATAAAGTACTCCCCCGCCCCGGCGCGATCAAGCATCGCCCCGAAAAGCACAAACAAAAAGATAAAATCGGTACTCACCCCCAAAGGGATCCCGAATATCCCCTCGGTGGTCAAAAACATCTGCCCCGCCAACTTGCTGATACTCGCCCCCTGGTGGGCGATCATATAGGGCATATACTGCCCGAAGTAATCATAGGCTAAAAATACAATGGCGATGATCATCAAAGCAGGTCCCAAAGCCCGGCGGCTGGCTTCTAGCAGTAAAATAACCGCAACCACCGCCACGGCGATATCCTGCCACAGGTACGCCCCCTGACGGTAAGAGAGTGCTTCATAGTTTAAAAAGATATAAAGGGCGGAAACGGAAGCCGCAACGGCTAAGAGATAATCGTACAAGGGAACTTTGCTGCGGTCTTTGGTTTTTTTATACGCTGTATAAACGATAAAACCCAAAAACAGCGCGAAACTCAGGTGTACCGACCGTGCCAACACCGTATTGAGGGGGAAATAAGCGATGTAGAGTTGAAACGCGGACCAGCTAAAGGCGATAAGAGCCACCATCCAGCCCAGCCAGGACCCGTGGTCGATTTGGCGCTCCCCTTCCAGTTTGCTGAGCAGCTCCTCCTCTTTGTCGTGATCGATATGGACCTCTCTGTCCCGGTCGCGGGTATAGATCTTTTCAGCCATCACTCACCTTTATACGCAAAATTCCTTCTTTTTAACCTACCGCGATACGCTAAAAAGAACCCCCCGAGGGGGGGGAAAGGGGAGCTATTGTAAAATCCCGTGCTTTTTGTAATACGCTTTTGCCGCGGGGTGCAGCGGTGCGCCCAGTCCCTGCAAAACGCTTTGCTTGGTCAAGCCTTTATATGCCGGGTGCATCGATTTGAATTTTTCAAAATTTTCCATGATCGCTTCGACGATCGCCGTTACCTTTTTGTCACTGACGTCGCTGCTTGTTACCAGCGTCGCTTTTACCCCCATAGTGTGGCGGTCCTCTTCTATGCCGTCATAGGTCCCTCCGGGGATTTTGCCGATAGCGTAGTAAGGCATATTATCCAGAATTTTTTTCGCTTCGGGGAAGTTCTCGGGGGTGATGTTGACGATATCGATATCTACGGAGTTAGCCGCTTCTTTGATATTTGCCGAAGGGTGTCCCACCGTATAGAAGTAGCCGTCGATTTTGCCGTCTTTGAGCGCTTTTGGCATCTCTGCGGCTTTGAGCTGTTCGGCCGCTTTGAGCATCGATCTGTCCAGGGTTGATTCTTTAAAGAGCATATCGACCATATTGCGCTGCCCGCTTCCGGGGTTGCCGATATTGATCACCTTGCCTTTCATATCCGCCAAGCTTTTAATCCCGCTTGCTTTCGTAACGACAAAGGTCAGCGGTTCGGGGTGGATCGTCATGATGGTGCGCAGCTTCTCGATGCGCTTGCCGGCAAACTTGCCCTCGCCTTTATAGGCTTGATATACCACGTCACTTTGCGCGATACCGAAATCCAGCTCGCCCGCGTTGATCGTATTGACGTTATAAACCGAACCGCCCGTGGACTCTACGGTACAGCGGATTCCGGTCTGGGCGCGGTTTTTATTTGCCATACGGCACACGGCACCGCCCGTGGGGTAATAAACACCGGTTACGCCCCCGGTTCCGATTGTGACAAAATCTATGGCCGAAGCGCTAATCGCAACCGCCGCCGAAAGTGCCAATGAAAGTAAAGGTCTTCGCATTTTTTCTCCTTTTTTGAATCGATTCATTTTTCATTGTAGCCAAAAAGTTTAATTTAAGATAAAGTTCACTATCATATGTCTACTTGTGACTTGCAAAATGTCCCGATTCTATACATGGGAACGGTAATTGCTTAAACAGTGATAATTTACAGAAAATAAGGACAGATAATGACATATGAAGTTGTTTCTCCCATATACGGCTTTGAAAAAGTAAAAAACTTTGAATTAAAAGAGATTGACGATACCTTTTTTACCCTAGCCAATGCCGATGATACCAAGCCTACCTTCACTCTGGTCAACCCTTTTGCGTTTCGAGAATATGAGTTTGATATTCCAGACAGCACCGTAAAAGAGCTAGAGATCGAAGACGCAAAAGATATCAGCGTGCTCAATATCATGGTCGTGGGCTCCCCCATCGAAGAATCCCGGATCAACTTCGCCGCACCGCTTATTTTTAACACCAAAAAGAAAAAATTAACACAGATCATTTTAAACGAGATGAAATATTCCGATTACGGACTTTCCGAAAAAATCAGCGACTATATACAGTAGTCACTACTCCCGCCGCGTCTGGCGCGGCATCACTCGAACCTCTTTTTAACTAAATATAAAGGTAATACAGATGCAATTAACCATGATCGGCAACGGTGCCATGGCAAAATCGATCGTTTTGGGACTCCCCGAAAAGTATGAGATCACCGTCGTGGGACGCAGTGAAGAGAAGCTGCAAATCTTTGCAAACGAGTGCGGCTGCGGTTACGCCCTTTTGGACGATTACGATATCAGCGATCAAAACGTGATCTTTGCGGTCAAACCCCACGTCCTCGAACAAACGGCGGCAAAGCTGCGGGGAAAAGCGAAGGTGCTTTTTTCCGTTTTGGCGGGAACGACGCTCGCACAGCTGCAAAATGCGATCAAAGCCCAGTACTACATCCGCACTATGCCCAACGTGGGCGCCACCTACAACGCTTCGACGACGACGCTTACCGGTGACGTTTCGCAAAAGGAGTTGAGTATAGAGCTTTTCTCCTCTATCGGCAAGGCGGTATGGGTCGATAGCGAAAAGGAGCTTGATATCGCGACGGCCTTGGCGGGAAGCGGCCCCGCTTTTTTAGCCCTGGCCGCCGAAGCCATGGCCGATGCTGCGGTCAAATGCGGAATGAGAAGGGATCTTGCCAAAGAGTTTACGGCAAACAACTTTTACAGTTTTGCGAAATTGATCGAAAATGAAAACCCCGCGGATATCAAAGACAAAATCTGCTCCCCGGCGGGAACCACGATCGAGGGGGTCAAAGCCCTGGAAGATAACGGGGCAAGAAAAGCCTTTTTCAGTGCCGTTGAAAAGGCGTATGAAAGATTGCAAAAATAGTAGCAAGGCCCCTATGGAGCCTTTGCTTTAGATCTTATCCTCTTCGCCCAAGCGAAGCTGCTGCTTTAAACTGTCCTTCATGGAAAGATAACTATTAAGCGCGTTGACGTACGCTTCCGCGCTGGCTTTCATCGTATCCAGATCCAAACCGCGGCCGATCACGGCGGGTTTGTCATCGTCAAAGATCACCTGCACCACCACTTTTGCCAACGCGTCTTTGCCCTGGCTGACCGCCTGGACCTGGTAATCTTTAAGCGTTCCCTTATAACCCGCGGCTTCGTCGATGGTTTTAAACACCGCATCGATAGTCCCGTTGCCGATCTGTGCCGCACGGATCGTTTCGCCCTCTTTGCGCAGCGCAACCGCCGCAGTCGCCATGGCGCTGCTGCAATCACTCAGCTGCATACTCTCAAGCTCGTAAACCGGCTCGAAATTGACCTGGGAATTCAACAGCGCTCTGATATCGTCGTCAAAAACCTCTTTTTTACTGTCGGCTAAGACTTTGAACTTTTCAAAGGCGTCAAGCAACTCACTTTCACTCAACTCATAGCCAAGCTTTTGCAACTTGTCTTTAAAGGCGTGTTTGCCCGAGTGCTTGCCTAACACGATACTGTTTTTCTCCATCCCGATATCTGCCGCACTCATAATTTCATAGGTTTCCTGGCATTTCAACACGCCGTCTTGGTGGATACCGCTTTCGTGCGCAAAGGCGTTTTTGCCCACGATCGCCTTGTTGGGCTGGGGCACGATTCCGGTGATGGAGGAGACCAAACGGCTGGAGGGATATATCTCTTTGGTGTTGATATTGGTCTCATACTCGCCGTAGATATCGGCTCTGGTTTTAAGCGTCATGACGATCTCCTCAAGTGCGGCGTTGCCCGCGCGCTCCCCCAGACCGTTGATGGTACACTCCACCTGCATCGCGCCGTTTTCGACCGCGGCCAAAGAGTTGGCCACGGCCAAGCCCAAATCGTTGTGGTTATGCACCGAGATAATCGCCCGCTCTCCCGCGTGCTCGCTCAACTCTTTGATCATCGCCGCGATTTCGTGGGGCATTCTGTAGCCCACCGTATCGGGAAGGTTGATCGTCGTCGCCCCCGCTTCGATCACGGCGTCCATAATCCGCTTTAAAAAAGGGATCTCACTCCGTCCCGCGTCTTCGCAGCTAAACTCCACGTCTTCACAGTAGCTTCGCGCCAGCTTCACCGCTTTGACCGCGCGTTCTACCACCTCGTCCTCGCTCATTTTCAACTTGTTTTCCATATGGATGGGACTGGTGGCGATAAAGGTATGGATCCTTTGGTATTTAGCCTCTTTAATCGCTTCCGCGGCTTGGATGATATCGTTATCCACCGCTCTGGCCAAGGAACACACCCGGCTTTTGGTGACCCGTTTTGCGATCTTTGAGATCGCTTCAAAATCCCCTGGACTTGCCGCGGCGAACCCCGCTTCGATGATATCTACGCCCAACCTTTCCAACTGTAGCGCAATCTTGACCTTTTCCTCTATATTCATGGACGCGCCGGGACTTTGCTCCCCGTCACGCAACGTTGTATCAAAAATTTTAATCGTTTTCATTGTATAAAACCTTCTTCAATTATCTAATTTAATCTGCATTTAGATGCCTTAATGCATCACATATTCGTATCGTATAGTGGTTATTTATCGAGAGAGAAGTAGGAGTTTCAGGAGGAGCAGTATACCGTTGCCTTGTGGTATTGTATAACGAACTTGTGTTTTCATAACGTCCTCCTTTAATTTTATGTTGCTAATTATACTACAATTTTTCCTTTTTAATCAAGGTGATATTATATATGCCCCGGACCCCGGAAAAAGCCGTAAACGATATACAGCGTGATCAAAAACGCAAAACTTTCCACGGGCAGAATATAGATAACGGCCAGAACCACCGTAAGAATCACCAGGATTTTAAATACGTCCTTTTTCGCCAAATCGATCTTTTTGAAGCTGGGAAAGCGGAAATTGGACACCATCAAAAAGGAGATGAAGATGGTAATGAGCAGTAAAACGACTTCAAGCATCCGCAGATGCGCATACTTTTCCAGCATCAGGATCCAGATACTGACAAAAACCGCGGCGGTGGGGATGGGGACACCGATAAACACCCCCGGTTCCGTTTCGCTGGACATGACGTTAAAACGCGCCAGGCGGATCGCTCCGAAGATGATATACAGCGCCGTTACTACGATCCCCAAACGGCCGTAATCGATACCGACGTAGAAATACAGCAGCAGCGCCGGAGCAACGCCGAAAGCGACGATATCGGCCAAAGAGTCAAACTCCACTCCGAATTTGCTGGTGGTTTTGGTCATTCGCGCCACGCGGCCGTCGAGACCGTCGAAAACAAGGGAGAGAAAGATCAGCCACGCCGCCTTCTCAAAAGCTCCCTGCGAAGCGCTGACGATACTCAAGATTGCGATAAAGATACTCGCCGCGGTAAAAAGGTTGGGCAGAATATAGATCAGTTTGAAATTGTGTTTCATCAGCGGTATGCCAAAATCGTTGCGTTGGGGCGTACCTTATCCCCGATAGCGACCTTGACGTCAAGGGAGTTTGCTTCGATCACGACGCGGCCGCAGACCGCCTTTGCGATCAGATCACCGATAAAGTAGCGATCCTTTGTAATATAGTTTTGCACGGGGAAAAAGGAGGGGATAAGTGTCATGGAAAAATCCCCGATCTCATAGCGCAGATTTTGATTGAGTTTCTGTGCCAGCGGATTATCGGTGTTTAAAACCGCTCCGTCTCTTCGCAGCGGAAGAAACTCCCCGTTGACCGGCGCGCAGACCAGCGAAAAATCCGTCATTTTCGTTTCTAAAACGATACGGGTACGCTCTCCTTCGTAGCTGATATCCTTCACCTCCCCCATAACCGGAGAAACGATACAGTCGTCGCTGCGGCATACGGGTCTGTTTGAAGGGATAAAGCTGGTATAGAGATACCCCGAAAGAAAAAGCAGTGCCGCCAGCTTGAAGATAAAGCAATCCCCTACCAAAAGGTAGAGTAATACCAATAGGGCGATTACGGGCAGGGCTTTATCTTTGGTATTGATCACTGCTGCGGCCCTTTCTCATCGCCATCCTCACCATCTTCATCCTCGCTGTCGATCGCTTCTTGGATGTCGCTGTTTTTATCTTCGTGCTGCACGATCTTTGTGGGGATATCGTGCTCCTTCTCAAAGGCTTCGATCAGTTTCGTCACTTCGCTTCCCTCGATCGTTTCCTTTTCAAAAAGCTTTTCCACCATCTGTTCGATCGCGCCGTTATACTCTTTGAGGCGATTGATCACATGCTTATAGCGCTCATCGAGCATACTTTTAATATACTCATCCTGCTGCTGGGCCATATTGTCGCTGTACTCCTGGGCGCCCATACCGCCGCCGAGGAACTGGTTATTCTGTTTACGCAGCACCATCAAGCCCGCCACTTCGCTCATCCCGTAGATGCTTACCATCGACTTGATGATATCCGTTGCCCGTTCCAGGTCGTTGCTCGCTCCAGTGGAGATTTCGCCCAAAAACACCTCTTCGGCCGCGCGACCGCCAAGCAGCGTATCCACTTCGGCGATGAGTTCGTGCTTCTGCATCAAAAAGCGGTTCTCTTCGGGTTTATTCAGGGTATACCCCAGCGCCGCAAGCCCCCGCGGAACGATGGAAACTTTTGAAACGCGCTTCGCGCCCTTGGTCGTTTCGGCGATCAAGGCGTGGCCGCTTTCATGGTACGCAACGATCTTTTTCTCTCTGGGGTTGATACGGCGGCTTTTTTTCTCAAGCCCCGCGATGGCACGCTCAACCGCTTCGAAAAAATCCTTTTGCTCCACCGATTTTTTACTTTTTCTTCCCGCAAGCAGCGCCGCTTCATTGATAATGTTGGCCAGATCTGCCCCAGCAAGTCCCGCCGTCATGCGTGCAAGCTCCTCCAAATCCACGTCATCGGAGAGTTTGATCCCCTTGATATGCACGTCAAGGATCTCTTTTCGACCCTCGAAATCGGGCTTATCCACAAGTACCTGACGGTCAAAACGTCCGGGCCGCAAAAGTGCCGGATCGAGCACTTCGGGTCTGTTCGTCGCTGCCAGTACGATAATAGGCACGTCGGTACTAAAGCCGTCCATCTCCGCAAGCAGCTGGTTGAGCGTTTGCTCCCGCTCATCGTTGCCGCCCATGGGACCGCCCGCACTTCTGCTTTTACCGATGGCATCGATCTCGTCGATAAAGATGATGCCGGGGGCATCCTTTTTCGCCTTTTCAAACAGATCGCGCACACGGCTTGCGCCTACGCCCACGAACATTTCGATAAAGCTCGAACCGCTCATGGAGAGAAAGGGAACGTCCGCTTCACCGGCGACCGCTTTGGCCAGCAGGGTTTTACCCGTCCCCGGAGGGCCCACGAGAAGTACGCCTTTGGGGATCTTTGCCCCCAGTTCGATATAGCGCTCGGGGTATTTCAGAAATTCAACGATTTCGCTGACCTCCTCTTTGGCCTCCTTCGCTCCGGCAACGTCGTCAAACTTCACCTTGGGCTTTTCGGAACTGATCACGCCGTCGCCCTTGTTCATCCCCAGCATACCGCCGCCGATGTTTTTCTGCATCCGGTTTGCCAAAAACATCCAGATGGCAAAGAAGATAAAGATGGGAATGATCCAGCCAAAAAGCATTTCGCTCAGCCAGTTGCTTTCGCTGTAGCCTCCGTAGCTGATCCCCTTCTCTTCCAAAAGCGGGATCAGCGTGGGGTCGTTTTTGACCGCTTTGGCGATGTAGAGCGTACGCTGTCCGTTTTGCTCACTGACGGCTTTGATGCTCGTTTCGCCCACAGCCACGTGCTGTACCTGTTGATTTTTGATCAAATCCTTAATCTCGGAGTAACTGACCTCCTGGGTTTTTGCGGCTTTGCCCTGCATCGCCGCTCCGGCTCCACCTTCGCCGATGATCGTTTTAAACAGTACGATCACGACCAGCGAAAAGATACCGAAGGTCAATAGCGGATTTTGATTAAAAAAGTTGTTGTTTTTATTATTGTTGTTATTGTTATTGCTGTTTTTATTATTCATTTGCTCCCCTGTAAACGAGTGTCACCCACTCGTCACGTTCGATTTTTTCCAAGCATTCCAAATCGCTGAATCTGTCCATTACGCTTTGGGCTTTGCTATCAAGTATCCCCGAAAGGATCAAGATTCCCCCGGGTTTGAGTTTTGCTTTCAAATCCCCGTGCAGCATTTTCAAAACATCGGAAATGATATTTGCCATGACCAACCCGTAGCTTCGGGGAGCTGTCGTCACACTCCCCGTCCAGCTTGCGCGGTAGGTACAATCGTTAAGATCAAAATTTCTCTTTGCCGATTCCACCGCCTGCTCGTCGGTATCGCACATATCCACCTCCGCGCCCGACTTTGACGCCGCGATGGAAAGAATGCCGCTGCCGCATCCCACGTCCAGCACACTTTGTCCTTCGGTGCAGTATTTGGAAAGTGCCTCGACACAGGAATAGGTCGTAGCGTGGTGTCCCGAACCGAAACTCAATGCCGGATCGATCACGATGTTGAGGCGATCGGTTTTGGCTTCATTCCAACTGGGATGGATGTAAAATTTCCCTATCTCTATAGGGCGTACCGATTCTTGATACTTTCGTATCCAGTCGCTGTTTTCTTTTTTCTCCTCCGTTAGCTTTACGGGGATACGCAGCTCCTGCGCAAAGGTTTCGATCTGCTTTTTAACCTCCGCAAGCCCACTTTCGCTGCGTAAAATGATGCTGTCGTTTCCGATCTCCAAACCGTCCTGGTAGATCGTTTCAATATACTCCGCAAGCAGCTGCGGATCGCATTGGGGTTGAACTACCAACTCATGGTAAAATTCGGTCATTAATCGTTGGTACCCAATACCGCCTCAAGCTTCTCTTTTAAAACCTGCGGAGTGAAGGGTTTAACGATGTAGTTGTTCACACCCGCTTTGAGCGCGGTGATCACTTCCCCCTTTCCCCCTTCGGTCGTTACCATGATGATAGGCATATCAACATATTTCTCCTCGGCGCGTACCTTTTGTACGAGCTCGAGGCCGTTCATTTCGGGCATGTTCCAGTCAGTTACCAAAACACCGATGGCATCACCGTGTTCTTGCATCTGTTCCCACGCTTTTGCACCGTCCTCCGCTTCGAGAAGATCTTTATATCCCAATCTTCCCAGGGTGTTTTTAATAATTCTTCTCATAGTCGAGCTATCATCAACAACTAAAATTTTCAAACGACATCCTTTATACTATATTTACCATCATGATTTCATCTTTATTATGCACTGCGTACGCATATCCAATGCATGAAATACTAACGTATTTATACGATGAATTTTAACTTAATTTAGTTTTGAACAACTTTAAACGCTTCTTTTAAATTTAAAGTTCCCTCGTAGAACGCTTTGCCTACGATGGTTCCAGCTATATATCGGCTGGAATTGAGTTTCTTTATATCCTCGATATCTTTTAAACCTCCGCTGGCGATCGTTTCAACGCCGCTTGCTTTGGCTATCTGCTCGGTGAATTCCACGTTGACGCCGCTGAGTGTCCCGTCTTTGCCCACGTCGGTACAGATGATCGCCTCCACTCCCGCATCGGCGAACTCTTTGGCCAGATCGGTGGCTTTCATTTCACTCACTTCCGCCCAGCCTTCAACCGCCACGTAGCCGTCTACGGCATCGATGCCTACGACGATAGGATACTTTGCCGCCATCTTTTTGACAAAGTCGGGATCGCTGACGGCAACGGAACCCAGAATCAAGCGATCGATCCCCAGATCCAGATAGCGTTTGATCGTCTCCTCGTCGCGGATACCGCCGCCGAGTTCGAGTTTGAGCGAACAGTTTTGCCGGATCTTTTCGATCTGTTCCAGGTTTTTGGGCTCCCCCGCAAACGCCCCGTTGAGATCGACCAGATGCACCCAGCCGCTACCCAGCTGCTCAAACTTTTTCGCCAGCTGCCACGGTTCGCTGCTGTAAATTTTCGCGCTATCCATCAACCCTTTGGTCAGACGCACCGCCTGGCCGTCTTTTAAATCTATCGCCGGTAAAATTTCCATATCTGCTTCTTTCTCCTTATGTTAACTCGATAAAGTTTTTGACTATCTTCAACCCGTTTTCATGGGACTTTTCCGGGTGGGGCTGCAAGCCGATGATGTTGTCCTTTTGCACCGCGCTGACAAACTCGTAGCCGTAAAAGGTTTTGCCGATGACATACTCATCCTCGGTTTGGGCGTGATAGGAGTGGACGAAGTAGAGGTAAAACTCCCTCTCCATCCCTTGAAAAATCGACGTCTCCTTTTGCACGAACAGTTCGTTCCAACCCATGTGCGGCACTTTTAAAGGGTGGGCAAAGCGCTCCTTGTCAAAGGGTACGATCCGGCCCGGGATCAATCCCAACCCCTCGTGTTCGCCAAATTCAAACCCCTTTTCAAACAGAACCTGCATCCCCAGACAGATGCCCAGCATATACCTGCCGCTTTTTTCATACTCCCGTACCGCCTGCTTCATACCCGTCTGCCCCAGGTGTTCCATCGCGTCACCGAAAGCGCCCACGCCCGGCAGGATCGCTTTATCGTAATTTTGCAGCTTGTCGGGATCACTGACCAGTTCGCAGGAAGCGCCCATCTTTTTAAAGGCGTTTTGCACACTGGCCAGATTGCCCATATTGTAGTCAATCAATGCTATCTTCATCGAAGTGTTTCCTTATATCTAACTAAATCCGTAAACATAACCCCATTATATCTAACCCTAAGTCAAAATTTGATAAAATTCCGTATCAAAACTCTACAAAAGGCGGTCAATGAGTGATTTGTTCGACAATGAAAATCAAAACGTTTCTAAGATAAATATTGAAGAGAGTATGAAAAGCAGTTACCTTGATTACTCCATGAGCGTTATCATCGGTCGTGCCCTGCCCGATGTGCGTGACGGTTTAAAACCGGTGCACAGACGGATCCTGCACGCGATGAACGAACTCAAACTTTCCCACAAATCCTCCTACAAAAAAAGTGCGAGAATCGTCGGGGACGTGATCGGTAAATATCACCCCCACGGCGACACCGCCGTATACGACGCGCTTGTGCGGATGGCGCAGGATTTCTCCATGCGCGAACCCCTGATCGACGGTCAGGGCAACTTCGGCTCCATCGACGGCGACAACGCCGCGGCGATGCGGTATACCGAAGCCAAGATGACCAAAATTTCAGAAGCGCTGCTTAGCGACATCGAAAAGGACACGGTGGATTTCATCCCCAACTACGACGACACCATGAGCGAACCCGACGTGCTGCCCACCCGGGTACCCAACCTCCTGGTCAACGGCAGCAACGGGATCGCCGTGGGGATGGCGACGAACATTCCTCCCCACCGCCTTGATGAGATCATCGATGCGCTTGTGCTCAAGATCGACAATAAAAGCACCACCGTCGAGGAGCTGCTTGAAGTGGTCAAAGGCCCGGACTTTCCCACAGGCGGGATCATCTACGGGAAAAAAGGGATCATCGACGCGTACACCACGGGGCGCGGTCGGATCAAGGTACGGGCAAAATCCCATATCGAAAAAAAGGGTTCCAAAGAGGTGATCGTCATCGACGAACTGCCCTATCAGGTCAATAAAGCCAAACTGATCGAACAGATCGCGAACTTGACAAAGGAAAAGATCGTCGACGGTATCTCGCTGGTACGGGATGAAAGCGACCGCGACGGGATGCGTATCGTCATCGAACTCAAACGTGACGCCATGAGCGAAATCGTGCTGAACAATCTGTACAAATCCTCGGCACTGCAAACGACGTTTGGGATCATTATGCTCGCAACCTACAACAAAGAGCCCAAAGTATTTAACCTCAACGAAGTGCTCGATACCTTCTTGAAACACAGAAAAACGGTCGTGATCCGAAGAACGATCTTTGATCTGGAAAAAGCCAAAGCCAGAGCGCACATTTTAGAAGGTCTCAAAATCGCGCTGGACAACATCGACGAAATCGTTAAGCTGATCCGAGCCAGCCAGGACGCGGGCGAAGCCAAAGAGCAGCTTATGAGCCGCTTCGGACTCAGCGAAGTCCAGTCCAAAGCGATTTTGGATATGAGACTGCAAAGACTTACCGGTTTGGAACGCGACAAGATCGAAGCGGAATACAGGGAGCTGATGGAGCTGATCGAGTACCTTGAAGCGATCCTCAAAAGCGAAGAGCGCCTCAACGAAATCATCAAAGAGGAGCTCCTTGAGATCAAGGAGGAGTACAGCAGCCCCCGAAAAACTTTGATAGAAGACGATTACGACGAGATCGATATCGAAGATCTGATCCCCAACGAGCCGATGGTCGTCACCATCACCCACAGGGGCTATATCAAAAGAGTACCTTTAAAAAGTTATGAAAAACAAAACCGCGGCGGCAAGGGTAAAACCGCCGTCACGACCCATGATGACGACTTTATCGAGCGCTTTTTCATCTCCAATACCCACGATACGCTCATGTTCGTCACCGATCTGGGCAAGCTGTACTGGCTGAAAGTGCACCGCATCCCGGAAGGCAGCAGAAACGCCAAAGGCAAAGCGGTAGTGAATCTGATCAACCTCGAAGAGGGGGAAAATATCAAAGCGATCATCCCCACCACCGATTTCGCCGAGGACAAATCCCTGGCCTTTTTCACTAAAAACGGGATCGTCAAACGAACCAACCTCAAAGAGTTTTCCAACATCAGAAGCGTGGGGATCAAAGCGATCAATCTGGATGAAGAGGACGAACTGGTCGAAGCGCATATCGTTCTGCCCGAGACCAAGTGGCTCTTTGCCATCACCAACCAGGGGCAGTGTATCCGCTTCAAAGTTGAAGACGCCAGGGAGATCGGTCGAAGCGCACGCGGCGTAACGGCGATCAAGTTCAAAAAAGAGGGGGATTACCTCACCGGCGCCGCGACGATCAGCAGCGAAGAAAACGAACTGCTCACCGTCAGCGAAAAGGGGATCGGCAAACGTACCCAAGCCAGCGAATACCGCGAACAAAGCCGCGCGGGCAAAGGGGTGATCGCCATGAAACTCACCCCCGCCACCGGAACCCTTGTGGGCGTCGTAATCGTCGAGGACAACAAGGACCTCATGTGCCTTACCAGCGCGGGCAAAATGGTGCGCACAGATATGGAGAGCATCCGTAAAGCCGGGCGTAATACCAGCGGCGTAAAAGTGGTCACCGTAGGCAGCGACCGGGTGGTCAACATCGCAAAATGCCCCAAAGAGGAGAGTGAACCCATCGATATCGAAGAGGAGATCAACGAGCAGCAGTAGCTGTTCCTCCTCTTTGGAACACCCTTTGCTTCACCCTTGACAAATGACAACAACAAGGGGAAAATAATGCTAAAACATCTACTCATCGCAGTATTTGCTTCGGTCTTTACACTGGCAAACGCTGCTCAAAAAGATTCCAATCCGGATTCTTCACAAAATTCGCAATCGAACATCACCATCAACAACCAGGTCAATAGCGGACAGTGCATGAACGGTGATTGTACACCCGATCGTGTTCTCAAAATGGATAACACGGTGATCCTCACCTCCGTCGGTCAGGGGGTATCGCCCAACTCTACGATTTCACCTGCACAGGCGATGGCTTTGGCAAAGCGTGCGGCGATTGCCGATGCGTACCGTCAGCTGGCCGAAAAACTCAACGGCGTGAAAGTCGAAGGCCGTGATTACATCAAGAACATGGTTGCCAAAAGAACGGAAGTGCGTACCTGCGTACGTGCCATGATCCGCAACGCGACCGTGATGGAAACGCGTTTTAGCGACGGCTTGTGTGAAGTGGAAGTGGAACTTCGCGTATCCGGCAAGCAATGGTACGGGCAGTTGGCGCAATAATCTTCTCCTTTGCGCTGCTGCACGGGGAGGATTACTTCGTAACCTATAAACTCTACACCAAAGATTTCAGAGTTTACAACGAATCGATCCAGATCGCAAAGGCGATGACGCCGCGGGCCGATAAACCCTACGGTTTCATCAGCCTCTCAACCCCCTATGAAAAACCCGGGAAGTTTTTCGCCCATCAAAAAAGGGAGCTTCTCCAAAAGCTCCTCGCCCACGATGCGTACCTCTCTTCCAAAACCGCAGTTTCGGCCCTGCAGGCCCGCACCGACACGACGCTGCGTCTCTACCCCAAAAGAATCAAAGTTGAATTTAATAATGGTTTAGCTAGAATAGGCCTTTATAAATAACCCTCTCTATCTCAACGGAGGGAGATGAAACAGTAAAGGCGGTCTATGAAAATTGCTATCGTTGAAGACGATATCAATATGCGCAAATCCTTGGAAATAGCTTTAAGCCAGTATAGCGATTTCGAGGTTAAAACCTTTCGAAATGCCGTACTCGCGTTAAAAGCTTTGGATGAGAGTTTTGATCTGGTGGTTACTGATATCACCATGCCCAAAATGGACGGGATCGAATTTTTAAAAAAACTGGACAACCGTTACGAAGCGATCGTCATCACCGCCGATGCGACCCTGGGACGGGCCGTGGAAGCGCTTCGGCTGGGGGCAAAGGATTTTTTGACCAAGCCTTTTGAGATCGAGGATCTGGTCAAAGCGATCAAGCGCTCCTACCAGGTCAAACAGCGTTCAAAGACGCAAAAGACTCCCTCTAAAAATGAAACCGGAGACTTTCTCGCCCAAAGCCCCGCACTGGATAAAGCGCTTAAGATGACACAAAAAGCCGCGCAGACGGACGCTACGATCCTGCTTCAGGGAGAAAGCGGCGTGGGCAAAGAACTTTTTGCCAACTATATTCATAAAAACTCCGCTTTTAAAGATAAAAAATTTGTCGCTATCAATATGGCGGCGATCCCGGAAAACTTGATCGAAAGTGAACTGTTCGGTTTTGAAAAAGGCGCTTTTACCGATGCGACTGCTGCAAAAAAAGGGCTTTTTGAAGAGGCCAACGGCGGGACGCTTTTTTTGGATGAGATCGGGGAGATGCCCTTTCAAATTCAAGCGAAACTGCTTCGCGCCCTGCAGGAAAAAACCATACACCGGCTGGGCTCGAACAAACCGATCAAAATCGACGTTCGCATCATCAGCGCCACCAACGCCGATATCCTTAGCAAGATCAAAGAGGGGGAGTTCCGTGAAGATCTGTACTACAGGTTAAACACGGTACCTATCCATATTCCGCCCCTGCGCGAGCGCAGTGAAGAGATCCTTCCCCTGTGCGAAGCCAAGCTGGCCGAGGTATGCCGGCGCCACGGATTTGAGAGCAAAGTCCTCGACGGCGACGCCGCGGAGGAGCTGCAGCAGTACAGCTGGCCGGGCAATATCCGTGAACTGCTCTCGGTCATCGAACGCGCAGCCATTTTGAGCGACGGACAAAGCATTACAAAAGAGGATCTGTTTTTAGACAGCCGATTATAAAACAATTACGACAGGAGTATATTTAATGAAACAGTACAATATCGCCGTAGCCGGAGCGACCGGAGCCGTAGGTGAAGAGATATTTCATATTCTGGAAGAACAAAACTTTCCCATCAAAAGCGTTCTTCCCCTCAGCAGCGCGCGCAGCGCGGGAACAGAGATTACGTGTCAGGGAAAAACCTACAAGTGCGTTGAGCTGACCGAGGAGAGTTTTAAAGGCCGGGATATCGATATCGCCTTTTTCAGCGCGGGAGGAAGCATCTCCGAAAAATACGCCAAATACGCCGTTGAAGCCGGAGCGGTCGTAATCGATAACACCAGCTTTTTCCGTATGGATGAGAAGGTGCCGTTGGTGGTTCCCGAAGTCAACCCCGAAGATATCGACAATTGGAAAGAAACCGGAATCATCGCCAACCCCAACTGCTCCACCATCCAGATGGTGCAAGCCCTTAAACCCCTGGAAGATCTTTACGGGATCAAGCGCGTCGACGTCAGTACGTACCAAGCCACAAGCGGCGCGGGTAAAAGCGGGATGGAGGAACTGGTCAACCAGATGAAAGACTTTTTTGCTTTTAAGCTGGATGAGAGCCCCAAAGAGGCCTTTGAACACCAGATCGCGCTGAATGTGATCCCCGATATCGACAAACCGCAACCCAACCTCTATACCAAAGAGGAGATGAAGATGGTCAACGAGACCCAAAAGATTCTGCACAAAAACGTCGCCGTCAGCGCCACCTGTGTACGCGTTCCCATTTTGCGAAGCCACAGCGAATCGATCACGGTACGTTTTGAAGAGGGTGTAGACGTGGACCTCGACGCGGTGCGCAACGCTTTTGAAAACTTTGAAAACATGAAGGTGCTGGATGATTTGGAAAACAATATCTACCCCATGCCCATCATCTCCACCGATACGGATTTGACCTACGTGGGCCGTATCCGCAAGGACAACTTCGAAAACAACGTACTGCACTTTTTCAACGTGGCCGATCAGGTGCGCGTGGGCGCGGCGACCAACGCCGTACGGATCGCGCAAAAGTGGATCGAAAAAAACTAGGGGCGACGGATGCTTGAAAAACTTTTTGAAGGAGCTATCTGGAGAAGCCGCTTAGTGATCATTCTGGCGGTTATCTTCGGGCTGGTTGGGGCGTTTGTACTTTTTATCGTGGCGAGTATGGATATCTACGCGGTAGCAAAATACGTCGCTGTTACGATCATCAACCACGCCCACCCCGAAAACTTCCACGAAGATATCGTCGCCGGAATTATCGGTGCTGTGGATCTTTACCTCATCGCGGTCGTGATGCTGCTGTTTGCTTTCGGGTTGTATGAACTCTTCATCTCCGAGATCGATGAAGCGATGGAGAAGGAAAACGCCAATAAAATTCTCGCGATCCACTCTTTGGACCAGCTCAAAGACAAGATCGCGAAAGTAATCGTTATGGTACTGGTAGTAAGCTTTTTTCAAAAGGTACTGCACACCCCCTTTAAAACGCCCCTGGAGATGCTGTATTTCGCCCTCTCCATCACCGCTTTGGCGGTCGGCTTGTACTTTTTGGGCAAAGTGGGAAAAAAATAAATTCAGGAAACAGGAAAATAGATGTCAAAAATTTTTGTAGATGCATGTTTTGGAAAAGAGACCCCCTACACTCCGGTGTGGATGATGCGCCAGGCGGGTCGTTACCTGCCCGAGTATATGGAGGTTCGCGCCCAGGCGGGAAGCTTTCTCAACCTTTGTCACGATCCGAAAAAAGCGTGTGAAGTTACGATCCAACCTTTAGATATCGTCGGCGTCGACGCCGCGATCTTGTTTAGCGACATTCTCGTTATCCCGCACGAGATGGGTATGGACCTGGAATTCATCAAGGGCAAAGGGCCCGTTTTCCACGATCCGCTGGAGGGACAAAGCGACCTTGACAAACTCATCGGCGGCGAGGAAGCGGCAGAGAAGCTAACATATGTGTACGATACCATCAAGCTTTTAAAACAGGAGCTCCCCGAGGATAAAGCCCTCATCGGCTTTACCGGATCGCCGTGGACACTGGCGACGTATATGATCGAGGGACAGGGGACGAAAACGTACAATAAATGCAAAAAGCTGATCTATACCCAGCCGGAGTTTATGCACAACCTCCTTGGCAAAGTCACGGAAGTGATCAAGCTTTACCTGCAAAAACAGATCGAAGCGGGCGCGGACGTGGTACAGATCTTTGACAGCTGGGCAGCGGCGCTGGAGAAACCGGCGTATTTTGAATTCAGCTGGAAATATATGGTCGAAATCGCGGAGTATATCAAGGAGAAGTACCCCCATATCCCCGTCATCATGTTCCCCAAAGGGATCGGACAATACCTGGACGATATCTACGGCAACTTCGACGTTTTCGGCGTGGACTGGTCTACGCCCATGGCGCTGGCCAAGGAAAAGCTAGGCGACAAATACGTTTTGCAGGGCAACATGGAACCCTGCCGCCTCTACAGCAAGGAAGCAACCACCAAGTGCGTCGAAGCGCTGCAAAAGGTCATGGGCGGAAAGCGCCACATCTTCAATCTCGGTCACGGCATTTTGCCCGACGTTCCCGTGGAAAACGCCAAACACTTTGTCAGTGAATGCCACAGGGTGAGTTCAAAAGGGTAGAGTTATGCGAGTACTGTTATCGATTCTTTTTCTCCTCCAGGCGCTTTTTGCCAACTCCTATGTCGATGCTTACCTGCAAGGGGGCGTAGAGAAGGTGGAGCGTATGATTGAAAAGCGCTTGGAAGATGCGGCATACTGGGAAAAAACCCTGGGCGATCAAAACGTCACCTACGGTTATTATCAAGATAATGCCTATGAAACCATCATCGTTTGCGACAAATCCGAACCGATCCTAAACGTCTATGATCAAAATATGAGTAAAATCTTCTCTATCCCCGCGGTGGTAGGCAAGATCAAAGGGGATAAACGGGTTGAGGGGGATCTCAAAACCCCCGTGGGCGTTTACAACTTTACCAAAAAGATTACAAAGCTCGATCCCTTTTACGGACCTTTGGCCTATGTGACCAACTACCCCAACTTTTTTGACCGGATGCACAAGAAAAACGGCAGCGGCATCTGGCTGCACGGCTACCCCATGGATCAAAGCGAAAAGGAAAACACCAAAGGGTGCGTCGCCATCGAAAACGACAATCTGCTCAGTCTGGATAAACAGATCCATTATAAAAAATCCCTTTTCATCATCAACGAAAGGGGAACACTGACGACGAATAAAGGGGAAGTCAGCGCTATTTTGGCTTTTATCTACCGCTGGCGCAACGCGTGGAAATATGACCGCTATGAGCAGTATATCGGTATGTACGATGAGCAGTTCAAACGCTTTGACGGCAAGGATAAAAAGCAGTTCGCGCGGATGAAAAAGCGCATCTTTGAAATCGCCTCAAAAAAGCAGATCCATTTTTCCGATATCGAGATCACCCCCTACCCCAACTCCATGCACCACAAGATTTTCAAAGTACGCATGGATGAAGTCTATGATGCGTCCAACCACCACTTCGAAGGAAAAAAAGAGCTTTATCTGCGTATGAACGATGACGGTAAAATCACTATTATGATGGAAAGATAAACGATGAGAAAACTTTTTTTAGGATTGTTTCTCTGCCTTTCCATACTCCAGGGAGCGAAACTGGATTTTGATTTTTATCAAAAGCACGGTGAAAAACCGGGTCACACCCTGCTTGTCATCGGCGGTATCCACGGCAACGAGCCGGGCTCTTACTTCGCGCCGATGCTTTTGGCCACCTCCTATACGATCACCAAGGGCAACCTCTGGCTTGTGCCGAACCTTAACTTTGACTCCATTGTCGCCTATAGACGCGGTATATACGGGGATATGAATAGAAAATTTGCCCATATCGACAAGGATGATCCCGATTACGCTTCGGTCATGCGCGTCAAGGAGCTTATCACCGACAAAGCGGTGGATATGGTGCTCAACCTCCATGACGGCCACGGCTACTACCGCGAAACCTGGGAAAGCTCCATCTTCAACCCCGCCGCCTGGGGGCAGGCGTGTATCATCGATCAGCACAAGATCCCCGATCCCAAATTCGGCGAACTGGACAAGATCGCGCAGCAGGTAAGCAAAAAACTCAACAACGGCCACCTGGATACCGACCACCACCGCTTCGGCGTCAAAAACACCAACACCAAATACAAAGATGAGCAGCAGCAACTCTCGCTGACCTACTTCTCCATCACCCACAACAAGCCCGCTTTCGCCATCGAAACCAGCAAAAACATCAAGGAGCTGCACCTGAAGGTTTTTTACCAGCTCAAAGCGATCGAAGCGTATATGGATATCGTGGGGTTGGAGTATGAGCGGGATTTTGAACTGACCAAAGAAAACGTACTGAATAAAATCAGCTACTACGGCAAAGCCACTATTAACGGCAATATCACCCTGGATCTGGACAGCGTCAAGCGGGTTTTGCACTATGTACCGTTGAAAAAAAGAGGCAACACCCTCCAATCGGACAATCCGCTTATAACGATCCTGCCGCACAAAACCCTGGAGCGCAATCTCTTTAAAGTCAATATCGGCCATAAAACGATCACCTATCTCTATCCCGATTACTTCCAGCCCGACCGCTCACTGCAAACAGTCGCTATGGAGATCGACGGCGTCAAGCGTACCCTCGCACCCGCGGAAAACTTCTCCTTTCAAAAGAGTTTCAAAGTTCTCGCCCCCGAGGGGTACCGGGTCAATATTATCGGTTTTACGAAAAAGGGGATGAACAATGAAAACGGGGTAACCGTTCGTGCAAAGGATATCGCCGACCGCTTCGCCATGGATAAACAGGAGCAGCGTTTCCGTATAGAGATCTACAAAGAGGGAAAATTCTGCACCATGCTCATCGCAAAGAAAAGCAGTGGCAAGTAGTATCATCTTCGGCCCCGTCAACTCCCGCCGCTTCGGCAAGAGTCTGGGGATCGACCTGAGCCCGGCGAAGAAGCAGTGCAACTTTGACTGCCTCTACTGCGAACTCACCCCCCGGAAAACGGAAGCGGCCCAAAGCGATACCATCCCTTTGCAAAAGGTCATCGACGCACTGGAGGAAGCGCTGCTGCGTTTTAAAGATATCGACGTAATCACCCTCACCGCCAACGGAGAACCCACACTCTACCCCCACCTCGAAGGGTTGGTCAAGCACCTGCAAACGCTGCCGCAAAAAACCCTGATCCTTTCCAATGCCGCAGCGATACACCGACAAAGCATCCAGGATACCCTTTTGCGGCTGGATATGGTCAAACTCTCCCTGGACTGCGCGACGCAGCGCTGTTTCAAGCGCTTGGACCGGCCCCATAAATCCATCGAACTGCCACGGATCATTGAGGGGATTATCTCCTTTAAGAAACGTTTTAAAGGGAAGCTTTTTATCGAAATCCTGATGGTGGAAAATATCAACGACAGCGAGGGGGAGATTGCGGCCCTCGACGCCGTATTGCGACGGGTCAAACCCGATCGTATCGACCTGGGCAGCATCGACCGTCCCCCCGCCTACGATGTCCGCGGACTGGATTATGAAACCCTGCTGCAAAAAGCGCGCCTTTTTGATCCCACCCTGCCGGTCGTGATCACGGGTAAAAAAAATCCTCCCTCCACGCCTTACAGCTATGATGAAGCACAGCTTCTCAATACGCTGCAAAAGCGCCCGCTGACCGAAAGCGATACCGAGATCTTGTTTGATCAAGAGACCAAAGTGCGGTTTGCGCGCTTGCTTGAAAGCGGCAGGATCATAAAAAAAGAGCAAAGCGGGATCCTCTTTTTTACCACGCCGCGGCGCGGCTAAGTTTTTTTTACATTAAATCAAGCTACGGCAAACGCCAAAGACATAAAATTGATTAATATTTAAATAATTCCCCATGAAGCACATTTTTGCTACATTTTTTTAAATATAATTGTATAAACAGTTATAAGGGGTGGGTATATGGAAGATCTCAAGCAGTTGCAAAATTTAAAGATCCTGTGCGTAGAAGATGATGAGTTCGCGCTGCAAAACCTTGTCGAATTTCTGCGTTATAGCTGCAAAAACGTCTACAGCTGTCTCAATCCGCAAAAAGCGCTGCAGATGATTGAGGAGAAAAAACCCGATATTATCATCAGCGATATCAAGATGCCGCAGATGAACGGGATCGAACTGCTCACCGATCCGCCCCGGTATCAAAACGATTCTCATGTCCGCTTATTTCGAACCGGAGATCTTTATCTCCGCCATCGAGCTGAAAGTGGACAACTTTTTGCTCAAACCTTTTAATAAGCAAGAACTCCTGCAAGCGCTTTCAAGCTGCGTCAAAGCGATCGACCTGGAGCAAAAAGCCCAGGAATACACCGATGCCGAGGAGATGGACAAGGACCTTTTCATCGATCCGGTCACCCAGCTTCCCAACTACAACAAACTCGAAAAGGATGTACAAAGCTTCCACAATCCCACCTTGATCATGTTCGAGCTTTTCGGATTTGAACAGATCGATTCCATGTACGGTACCGACGTGGCGAACAAGCTGCTCAAACAGATCGCCGGGTTTTATACGGTGCAGGTCCCCCAGGGACAGAAGCTGTACCGCTACCAGTATAACCAGTTTGCCATTTTGCTGGAGGATTTCGACCTCATCGCGGTCAAGGATTTGATCACCACGTTTGACAACGTCACCCTGCTCTCCTCCTTTGAAACCTACGGCATCAATATCTATTTCAAACTGCAGTACGGCATTTGCCGCGAAAAGGAAAACATCGTCGAAAAAGCGTTCATGGCGCTGCAGGAAGCCCACAACATTCCCAATAAAAACTACTGCTTTTACGATTCCAAATCCGATATGATCAAGCAGCAGCAAAAAAATATCCTCTGCGGCATGAAACTCAAAAACGCCCTGGAAAAAGAGAATATCATCGCCTATTATCAACCCATTTTGAATTTGAAAAACAATCAGATAGAAAAGTATGAAGCCCTGGCGCGGATGAAGGACAACGGCCAGATGGTCGCCCCCATGGATTTTATCCCCGCGGGCAAAACCATGGGGCTTCACGTGCCGATGACCAAGCAGATGATCAATCAAAGTTTCAAAAAGTTCGCCGATACCCGTATGCAGATTGCGCTGAATCTTTCTCTGGAGGATTTTATCGACAGCGATATCCCCTTCTTTTTGGAAAAGCGGGTGCTTGATTTCGGGATCGATCCCGCACAGGTGGTTTTAGAAATCACCGAAGATATCAGTATCGACCCCAACAGCGACGTTTTGTATACGCTGCAAAAGTTTAAACAAAAGGGCTTTCGCCTGGCTATCGACGATTTCGGAACCAAGATGGCGAACTTTTCCAATATCTGCAGTATCGAACCCGATTTCGTCAAGATCGACGGGCAGTTTATCAAGGATTTGGAGTTTAACGATAAAAACTACACCATCGTCAAATCTATCGTCACCGTCGCCAAAAGTATCGGCGCGCAAACCATAGCGGAATTTGTCCATAACGAAAAGATTTTGCAAATCGTCAAGGATCTGGACGTGGATTTCGCACAGGGCTACCTCATCGGGGTGCCGTCAAATAAAAATGAAGGGGATAGCAATGGGTAATATGGATGAGTTGCAATATTTGAATATTCTTTATGTCGAAGACGAGATCGAAACACTGGAACTCTATAGCGAATTTCTTTCATATTACGTCAACGGGGTCGAAACCTCCACTTCCAGCGGGGAAGCGCTGGAGATGTTTAAGCGGAAAAAACCCGACGTGGTTTTGACCGATATCGATATGCCCGGCATCAACGGCGTTACTTTGGCTACGGAGATTCGTAAACTCGACAAGGAGGTGCGCATCATCATGCTTACGGCCCACACCGATCCCAAGTATATGATCCCCTCCATAGAGCTTGATATCTCCAAATACCTGGTCAAGCCCATCTCCAAATCCGCTTTGCTCGATGCGTTGAAAAAGTGTGCCCACGAGTTAAAAGGAGAAAACGACAGCATCGTTTTTCTGGATGAGGATTTTACTTTCAACCTGGAAAACAAGGAGCTGTTACACGGCAAAGAGCATATCAGGTTGCAAAAAAAATCGACCCAGATTCTGGAGTATCTGATTTTGCATAAAAACAGCGTCGTTACCTACGAATCGATCTCTGAACTGCTGTGGGGGGATGAACTGGTGTCGCTCAATGCGATCCGCTGCCAAATCCGCTCCCTGCGCAAAAAACTGCCCGTAGACGTTGTGGAAAATATTTCGGGCATCGGCTACAAGATCAATCTGTCACAGAAAAAACAGTAACTATAAAGGGAGTGTATGAACCAAAACATCTATCTGTACGATACCAAAATCCTCATCCTGGAGGATGACGGGATGCTGCAAAACAGGATTTTGGCCAATTTGGAAGAGTTGGGCAACGAGGTCGCTTTCATCTCTTCGGGGATGAGCGTCGTGGATGAGTATAAAAGTTTCAAACCCGACATCTTTGTCATCAATCAAGATATCAACGATACGATCGATCTGGAAAATATGGAGTATCTGCTCAAACACTGCGCTTCCACCCCCTCCATTTTGCTCACCACCGTCGCGAAAAAGAGTTTTACGAACATCTGCTGCGCCTGAATACGACGACCGTTTTACCAAAACCGCTCAACAGCGTCCAACTGCTCGATTCGCTCAGCGCCATCTCAAAGCAGCAAAAGATCGGCGACGCCCTCTCCATGGAGACCAAATTCGAAGGGATCGGGGAGATGGTAGGCAATATCGCCCACCAGTGGAGACAGCCACTCAACCGCCTCTCGGGGATCATGCTCAATATCTCCGCGGCCAACGACTTTGGAAAGCTCACCCCCGAACTGCTCAACGAAAAGCTGGGCCAGGCCGACGATACGATCAAGTACCTTTCCCAGACCATCGAGGATTTCAAACGCTTCTACTCCTCCACCAGGATGCAGGAAAATTTCGACCTGGAGCAGGTGATCAAAGAGGCGATCGATTTGACCACCGCGCCTATGCAGGAGTTTGTCAAAATACACTTTATCGTCAACGCCAGCTGCTCCATCACCAATTATAAAAAGGAGTTTTTTCAGGCGGTCGTGAATATTTTGCACAACGCCAAGGACCAGTTTAAAATCAAAGGGATCGAAAGGGCCACCGTCACCATCACCGTCGGAAAAAACGGCGACTCCTGTTACGTCATTATCGAAGATAACGCAGGGGGGATCGAGATCGAACCGGTGGAAAAGATCTTTTATCCCTATAAAACCACGAAAAAGAACAAAGGAACGGGTCTGGGGCTGTATATCACCAAACTGATTATCGAAGAGAAGATGCGCGGAACGATCACCGCGGAAAACTCCCACAAGGGAGCAAAGTTCAAAATCACCCTCCCCCTGGATGAAGGAGCAGCTTAATTTAAACCAGATTAAGCACTTCTTCGCTTTATACACTTTCTTCACACTTTGGGCATATATAATTGTTTGTAATAACTATTTATACCCAAAGGATTACCCATGACTTCCTCTTATCAAAAGATCGATGATCGATTGTTCAACCGACTCCAAACCCGGCCGATGGGCGCATAGGGGAGACGGCATGTTTAAAACCTTTAAAGCAAAAGCCCTATTTACCCTGTTTTCCTTTTTTCTTATCGGCGGGATCAGCGTATACTGGCTGATCTCCACCGATTACGTCAAACTCTCTACGCAAAACGCCAAAAGCTCTTTGACGATGCTTTCGCAATCGGTGTTTCAAACCCTGCGTCAAGGGATGAATTTCGGTTCGCAGGAGGTTATTCGTCAAATCGAGGAGGATGCCAAGCAGATTGACGGGATCAAGCAGCTCAAAGTCCACAAATCCCAACAGGTGATCGAGTTTTTCAACCTCAAATCAGCCCTGAGCGATGATCCCGAAGTCCAGGAAACCTTCCGTTCCAAACGGGAAAAACTCCTTGAAACGCAAAGCGGCAACCAGCACAGCGTCCGTTTACTCAAACCCCTGATCGCCGAGCAGGAGTGCCTAAGCTGCCACGCCAACGCCCAACCGGGCGACGTACTCGGGGTCATGGATTTGACCATCTCCATGAACGCCGTGGATAAAAAGATACACAGCTCCAAGCTGCAACTGCTTTTGATCATGGCCGTCGCCGTCGCGATCGGTCTTGCGGGCTTGGTGATCTTTTTTTCCAAAGAGTTGGTACAGCCGCTGAACAAGCTTACCTCTATGGCCAGGGAGCTCTCCGGCGGCGAGGGGGATTTGACAAAGCGCCTGGAGATTAAAAACGAGGATGAAGTTTCCACCGCTTCGAAATATATCAACACCTTTATTCAAAAGATCCAAAACACGGTTACCCAGGCCAAGGATTCCTCCGACGAAAACATCGACATGGGCTCACAGCTTCAGCGGCTCTCAAAGGACTTGGTAGAAAGTGCGAAAACCCAGACGCGCTACGTCGAAGACGTTGATACCATCGCCAATGAGATCGATTCCAACCTGCAAACCAACAGAGAATACTCCGATATGACCACAGCGGATTTGAAAAGTACCGAGCAATCCTTGGAAAATCTCTCTGCAAAACTCACCTCCGTAATCCAAAGCATTCAATACAACTCCGAAACCCAGGAGGATCTCTCACAGCGTATGGGATCGCTGAACGAACAGGCCGATCAGATCAACAACGTCTTGGAGATTATCTCCGATATCGCCGATCAAACGGGACTGCTCGCACTCAACGCCGCCATCGAAGCGGCGCGGGCGGGAGAACACGGCAGAGGGTTCTCCGTCGTCGCGGACGAGGTGAGAAAGCTTGCGGAAAAAACCCAGCAAAGCCTCACAGAGATCAAAGCCACGACAAATATCATCGTGCAAAACATCACCAGCGTCAGCGATGAGATCAAACAGGCAAGTAACGACGTGATCGAGGTTTCAAGAAGTGCGAACAACCTGATCGAACAAACGGACCAAACCAGATCGCAGCTGCAAAATACTATATCTACGGAGGCGGATTCTTCGCAAAAACTCCTGGAAAGTATCGAGAAAACCGCTGATCTGCTACAGATGATGGATCAAATTGTCCAGATTTCGTCCAAAACAGAAAAAAGCGGTATGGCTGTACACAAGATGTCCGAATCACTGCTTGATAAGGCAAACTTCCTCCAGTCGGAACTGGGGCAGTTCAAGGTATAACCCCCGGTTCTCGGGGGTTTGCCCCGATACACTTTTCTCACACTCTCATTCCCTATAATAATGATAATTTTACATAATATTTATCTCCGTATTACTTAATAAGGATTCAGTATGGCACTACCCGGCAACAACGTTTTGATTCTCAGCAATATACTTTTCATAAGCGCAAAAGCACAGACAACCCAAAAGATCGCAGGGGTCTTTTTAAAGCGCTACTGCAAAAATATCCTCACCGCTGCAAGCGCACAGGAAGCCCTGGAACTTTTGCAAAGCAAACAGATCGATATCGTTATCTGCGATATCAAACTCGGCGACGGCTGCGGCATAGAGATGCTGCAAAAAGCAAAACGCTTCAACCCCGATACGATCGATATCCTCTTAATGGACAACCTCACCCCCGAACTTTCCAAAAAAGCTACGGCGATACAGCCCTTTGGCATCTTTGAACGCCCCATTAAGAGCAGCGCCTTTTTAAACAGGATCATCGAGGCCGACAGGGAGATCGCCGCAAAAACCACCAGACGCTATATGGAAAAGGAGCGCATCCTCAATGAGATTTTCACCAACCAAAACGACAACATCAACGAATACCTCAAGCAGATCGAGCAACCCGCCGCATACTTTACGCAAAAAGGCAAACTCCAAGCATTTAACGACCTCTTTTCCAACCTTTTCACAGATGCGACCACCCTGGAAAATTCCTCGATCACGGAGCTTCTTCGCGACGAAAACGCGGAACCGGTAACCTTGGAGGATTTAAAAAACCGCCTGCTTGAAAGCGCTACTATCAAAGATGTCCCCGATTCCATTTACAGTATCAAGATCAAACCGATCGAGTTTGGATTCAATATCAGCTACATCCTCTACCTCGATATCAAGTGCGATCTTGTACCAAAGGTACAAAAACCCAAGATTCTGCTGGTCGAAGACTCCCCCGTCGCACGAAAGATCGTCAAAAGAGAACTCTCCCCCGAAGCCAACGGCTACGAGTACAAGGAGGCCAAAAGCGCCGAAGAGGGGTTGGAGATTTTAAAACACTACCTGCCCTGCATCATTATCGCCGATCTGGTTCTTCCCAAAATGAGCGGGGTCAGTATGATCGAAAAGATCAAAAACGACCCGGAGCTCTCCGATATCCCCATCATCGTCATGAGCGAACTGGACAATATGGAGGTCAATACGAAGCTTATCCGCCTGGGGGTAACCTCCTTTGTGCAAAAACCCTTTTCAAAAGGAGCTCTGCTACACCGCATCGACGCCATACGCAAAGAGAGCAAACCCTGCCTGGATGTGGAGACCAAGCGGGTGGTCAATACCCTAAGCCTGTTTGAAAACAGCAGCGGCACCTGGCAGGTGCTTAACTCCCTCTGCGCCTCCTTGCTGCACTTTTTCAAATCCGACGATATCGACACGGCGTACGGGTACTACTCTTTGGGGCTGCTTGCGGCGGCACACCACGGCGAGTCCACACTGCAAAACGTCCTCAAACTTGCCCGCTCCTTCAAACTCGGCAAAGAGTTTTTGGAGTTTCTTGAAGCGCTGAAAAACCCCGTTTCCACCACCGAACAGATCTTTGCTTCGGTATGGAAGGAGTTTTTAGAATCCAAAGGGATCGAATCCGCAGAGATCAAGATCAACAACTCTACTATCAAAAAACAGCTCGACAGCTTCATCGAAAGAAACCGCCTACAGTTTAACAACGGCAGCGCCGCCCAACAGATCGTATACCACTACGGAGCGAAACTCGAGGAGCTTGTTGAGGATATGGCGCTGCGGCAGGAGTTTATCCGTTTGATAGAAACGGTGCTGCACCACCAGCTCGTCCACTCCCACGGAGGGACGTGCGAACTGCACGAAGAGCTTCCCTCCCCACGCTTTCTTCTCACACCAAAAACATCTTCTCCCCATGCCCCTGAACAGCTTCTGGAAACGCTGCGGGCGCAGGATTTTTCAAAGCTGCAGCTTACGGTTGAAACCTATGAGGAGCAAAATGCCCTGATGGTCACCGCCGCTACACACCAGCCCCAAAAGCAGCAACCTGAACCGGAGGAGCCGGCATTTATGGATTTTTCCTTTGAGGAGGAAGCGGCGCAACAGGATCCCCAAAGCGAAAAGATCAGTGCCACGGACTTTATGGAGCAAACTGAGATCGATCCCGAGGATATAGAATCTTTGGAGTATATGGAAAATGACCTCTATGACTGCATCACCGAATTGACCTACTCCGATTCCCAAAATGAAAAGCTCAGTGAAGCGGGGGAACTGTTTCGTAAATATGGAACGACGATCATCTACCTGCGCGAATTCAACACCATCTCCCAGGCACTGACGGGTTTGGCGACACAGTTTATGGATACAGACCTGGGCAACATCGATCCCGCTTTGGCACGGATGCTGCCCAATATCTTAGAAAATCTGGTTAATGATTTGCAAAACTGGAGAGAGAGCATCTTTGTCTACCATGAAGCGGATGATATCCACTTTCTGGACTCTTCCATCACCAACAACTGCGAACAGTGCAAAAGTTTCCTGACCCCCAAACAGGCGCAGGAGCAAAACGATGCGGATATCTTCTTTTAGCCCTGCTCTCTGATCGCTTCGGCGATCTCTTTTATAGTACACATCCGGCTTACGGCGCCGGTCTCAAGTGCTCTTTTGGGCATCCCGTATACGACGCAGCTGCTTTTCTCCTGCCCCAGCGTCACCGCCCCGTTGTCTCTGAGCTCCTTCAAGCCTATAATGCCGTCATCGCCCATCCCCGTTAAAATAATCCCCATCGCTTTTGCTCCGACGCTGTTGTTGACGCTTCGAAAAAGGATATCTACGCTGGGACGGTGCATACTTACCTTCACTTCGGAACTGATGCAAACAAAGAGTTTTCCCTCACGTTTATGGATGATCATATGTTTATCCCCCGGAGCAAGATATGCCGTCGCCGGTTGCAGCTGCTCCCCGTCTTCAGCTTGTTTTACCCGCATCGAGGCGACCCCGTTCAAGCGCTGGGCGAAGCTGTTGGAAAAGCCGTAGGGGATATGCTGCGCGATCACGATAGGTGTTTTCACCCTGCCAATTTGAGAAAATATTTTCATCAGGGTTTCGATCCCGCCCGTCGAGGAGCCTATGGCGATAAGCTTTTGTGCTCCGCCGACCGCCGGAGAGGAGGGCAAAACCGCATCGGGATGGTTACGGCTGTGCCGACGCGCCGCCTCGGGTTTTTGTACCGGAGGCTTTTTACGTTGCTTATAGCGCTTCAGTAAAAATTCATAACGCAAAAACGTGTCTTTCAAACGCAGATAAAACTCCCCGTGACTCTCTTTGGGCTCGGGTTTAGGAATAAAGCCGACCGCCCCGTCGTCAAACACGTCTTTACTTCGCGAAACATCGGTGGAGATCACGATCACGGGCATGGGGTGCAGCCGCATCAGGTTTTTCAAAAAAGCCACCCCGTCCATCTTGGGCATATTCACATCCAGCGTCACGAGATCGGGTTCATGCAACTTTATCAAATCCCTGGCCTCAAAGGCGTCCCTTGCCTTTGCCACGACGTTAAACCCCTCTATCTTCTCGATCATGTCGGTAAGGAAACTGCGCATAAACGAGGAATCGTCCACTACGATAACGGTATACAAACTCTTCTCCTAAAACAGCGTAATATCGCAGCTTTGCGTCTGCGCGCTTTTCTTTTGGATCTGCTTTTGATAGCGTTTCTCCTCCTGCAGCAGGTGCTCGTCTCGCATCCTTGAACCGATCTTGCGGATATAGGTTTGGAAGTTGTGGATCAGCAGCACTTCCCGCCCATGCTCTCCAAGCGTATTTTCCGCCGTGATCCTGATATTTTCGCTTTTGCAAAACTCCCTGGCGAAATTGACGTTTTTCAAGCCGGTATTGCTGGAAACACTGTGCAGCACATTGGCTCCGCCGGCGATCTTGGCGACGACGTGTTCTTTTTTCACTCCCAGCTTGAGCATCTCGTTAAACATACTTTCTATGGAGTAAAGCCCGAAACGGTAGCAATCGGTCTTGCTCGAACTTGCCGGCAATACGAAATGGTTCATCGCCTTGATCTTCGTTTTACCGTCGTACAGCATCAGCGCTACGCATGATCCCAGAATCGTACTCAGCGCGACATGGGAACTGTCCCTCGTGATAGCAAACTCCCCGGCAACGATGGGGTAGGTTTTATACCCGTTGACGATCTTGGATCGGGGGACCTCCTTGATACGCTCGACCCCCTGTCGTTTCCCCCCTTTAAAATCACGGCATCGGCCTTTGTTTGACAAAGATGTTTTGTCCCAGGTTCTGTACATAGTTGCTCAAATTCAACGGGGATTCCGAATGTCCGAGATAGAGCGTGCCGCCGGGTTTGAGATGGGAAAAAAGGCGTTTAAGGATCTTTTGCTGGTCCGGGATTTCAAAATAGATCAAAACGTTTCGGCAAAAGATCACGTCAAACTCCTCCTTGCCAAAGGGATAAGCCGTATCAAAAAGGTTCATCTGCATAAACTCCATCTGCTGCTTCAACCCCTCCTTTGCTTTGATCAAAAACTCCTCCTTCTGATCATCCAAAAGACGCCTTTTGAAATATTTCGTGGGATTGATCCACGCGGGAAAGGGGGTATTATCGGGGGAGAAGCTATATATCCCCTCCTGAGCGCGCCGCAACACGTTGGTATCGATATCGCTGGAGACGATCCTGTATTGCAGGTGCGCCTGCTTGGCCGATGCTTTGGACTCGGCGCAGGTCATGGCGATGGAATAGGGTTCCTCCCCCGTAGAACTTGCCGAACAATAGATTTGAACGCTGCCGCTTCGGGAAGCCAAGCCGGGTAAAACGCGATTTCTCAAATCCTCGAAATGGTGCCCTTCGCGAAAAAAATGGGTTTTATTGGTCGTAAAGGTATTGATAAAGATCTCTTTGAACGTATCGTTTTTGAGTTTACGGGTCAAATCCTCCAGGCTTTCGATCTCGCTGTATGTTTGAAACAGTTTGTTCAGCCTGTTTTTAATCATCATATCCTTTTTATCCCCCAGGGTAATCCCCGTAGAGGCATAGACCAACTCCCGGATTTTTTTCAACTCCCTGTTTCCGATCTGCATGAAAACCCCTAACCGTTTTGACAGGTGGAGTTTTCCAGATCCGCACGGTCCAACACACGCTCCATATCCATAATCACCACCATTTCACTATCCTTTTTCAACAAGCCCTTGATATATTTACTCTCGATGGAGGTGCCGATCTCGGGAGCGGGACTGAGATCTTCAAAACTGATCTCTTCCATATCTTTGACCGCATCAACGATCACCCCGATCATCCTCTCATCATCGGTACGCACGGCCATCACGACGGACCTGGCATCATATTCGGGATCGCAGGCGGTATGGAATCGTAGCCGCAGATCGATCACGGGGACCACGTCACCGCGCAGGTTGATCACCCCTTTGACCCACTTTTCCGTATTGGGTAGTGCGGTGATATGCGGGGCGATAACGATCTCTCGGATCTTTTCGGTCTCCACCGCAAAGTTTTCGCTCCCCAGTAAAAACTTGATTATCTCTTGTCGCATCTTCTCTCCTTGGCTACACACTGATCATATCCGCATCCACGAGTCTGTCCATCTGTAAAATGATCATCATGCCGCTCTCTTTTCGGATATAGCCTTTTAAAAACTTCGCATCGATATAATCGCTGCTGGAAGCGGGAAGGATATGGTCCATCTCCACCGTTTCGATATCTTTGACTTCATCAACGACAAACCCCACCAGCTTATCCTGCTCGTTTTTGACGCTTACGATCACCGTACGATCGTTGTACTCGGGCTCTTTTTCAAAGCCAAAACGCACCCGAAGATCGATGACGGGCATATCTTCGCCGCGGATATCCAGCACCCCTTTAAGCCAGGGGGCGGAGTCGGGAATCTGCGTAATATTGTTGTACGTTACGATCTCTCGGACACGGTTGATATTGATGCCGTAGTTCTGTTCGCCAAGGCGCACCGTTAAAAACATATTGTTACTCATCACGCCACCTCTTTATCCAGTTTATACTGATCGACGATCCCGATGATATCCAGGATCAACCCGATACTGCCGTCTTCCCGTACGGTTGCGCCGCTGACGCCTTTGATATTTTTGTAATTTTTATCCAAAGGCTTGATCACCACCTGCTGCTGGTTTAAAAACTCATCCACAAACAGTGCGATCTTGCTATCTCCGGCTTTGACCACGATCAGCATCCCCTCAAGCAGCTTTTCATGACTGGGAGCGACGTTGAATATCTTGTGCAGTCGGACGATGGGGATAAACTCATCACGCAGCATCAACAGATCTTCGCTGCCGTCGCCGACGACTTTGAGCATCTGTTTTGTCGGCTGCAGGGATTCGACGATGGAAGCCAGCGGCAGGATAAAGCGCGTCTGTCCCACCGCCACGTTGAGCCCGTCCATAATCGCAAGGGTCAGGGGCAAAACGATATTGATCGTCGTCCCCATGCCCGGTTCGGTATGGATGTTGACCACGCCGCCGAGTTTGTTGATATTGCTTTTGACCACGTCCATCCCTACGCCGCGTCCGGAAAGATCGCTGACTTCCTCGGCGGTAGAAAGCCCCGCTTCAAAGATCAAAGCCGCCTTTTGATCATTGGTCATATCCTCCGCCTCTTCGACGCTGATTACGCCGTTATCGATCGCTTTTTGCGTCACCTTTTCCACATTCACCCCCGCGCCGTCGTCGCTGATTGAGATGATGATCTGCCCGTTGCCCTGTTCCGCTTGCATACGCACCGTTCCCACTTCCGGTTTGCCCGCACTCTGCCGCTCCTGCATCGTTTCAAGACCGTGATCCATGGAGTTTCGCACAATATGCATCAGCGGATCGATGATCCCCTCGGTCATCGCCTTATCGATCTCCACCGAACCGCCCGTGGTTTTAAACTCCACCTTTTTGCCCAGCTTTTTGGAGACGTCACGGATCAGCTTGGGGAATTTGGCGTAGATATCCTCCATAGGTACCATGCGAACGGCCAAAACAGACTCCTGCAGCTCCCTGATATCGTTTTCGATCTTGTTCAAACGTTCCAGCATCTGCTCTTTGAGCTTTTGTTCTTCAAGCGAGTGGGCGACGGGATAGAGCATCGAACTGGAGATAACCAGTTCGCCGATGTTGTTCATCAAGCGATCCACCCGCCCCAGGTCCACCCGGATGGAACTGTTCTTTTTGGATTTTGGCTTTTTACTTTTGCTTCCGGAACTCTTTGGTTTTGGCGCGGACAAACCTTTTGAAGAGGGCGATTTTTGCTCTTGGTTTTTTTTCTTTTCGGGGATATCAGGCTCGTCAAAGAAGCCAAATGCTTCCCCCTCCGCGCTATTAAGCCTTTGCTCATCTAAAGCTTCGGCGAAGAAACCAAAAGGTTCGCTTTGCTCAAAAGCCTCCTCCATCTTCGGATCATCAAAAAACCCAAACGCTTCGCCGTCACCGGAGCCTTTGGGTTTGCTGTCATTGTTATAAAAACCGTACTCCCCCTCGCACTGCTTGAAAAAACCAAACGCTTCCTCCTCGCTGCTTTCTTCAGAGGCATCAAAAAAGCCGAAGCTCTCATGGTTTTTCTCCTCCTTCAAAGGCTGCGAATCGTTTTCGAAGAAGCCATAATTTTCCTGCTGCTCTACAACCGCTTCGCCGCCCTTTTTATAAGCTTTGATCTGTTCCAAAAGCGGAGCGGTCAACCCTTCATAATGCTCCCGTGTCAGGGGTTCGTCGACCTCCGTCTCCAAAATCTCCTGCATCGCGTCGTTGGCGGACATAAAAAGATCGGCCATCGAAGCATGATAACCGATCTGGTCGTTTCTGATCTCATCAAGAAAGCTCTCCACCTCATGGGTAAAACTTTGCAGCTGCTCCAACTCTACCGAACCCGCACCGCCTTTTATGGTGTGCATAGCGCGAAAAAGGGCGTTGAGTTCCTCGGCTTCGAGAGTATGAGCCTGCTCCGCTTCTAAAAGGATATTTTCGATATCGGTAAAAAGCTCCTCCGCTTCTTCGAGGAACATCTCCCGGTATTTTTCCAGATCAAAGGACATGCAGCGACTACTTCAATACGGTATTGACGGCTTTTAACAGTTGCTCAGGCACAAACGGTTTGACGATCCATCCCGTCGCCCCGGACTCCTTGCCCCTGCTTTTCATATCCGCGCTGTTTTCGGTCGTCAGGATCAGGATCGGCTTAGCTTTATACGCATCGATCATCCGCAGTGACTGTACCAGTTCAAACCCGTTCATATTGGGCATGTTGATATCGGTGATCACAAGATCAAACTCCTGCTCTTTGGCACGATCCAAACCGTCCGCACCGTCGATTGCTTCGACCACGTCGGCGTATCCTCCGTCGTTGAGGGCATATTTGACCATATCGCGCAACATGTTGGAATCATCTACGATTAAAATCTTTTTTGACATTACTATTTCTCCTGTGTGTGATTATAGGGTATGGATAGGAAGCCTCGGCTCACTATCCATGCCCTACAAAGGCACTTAAAAAAGGGTAAACTCCTCCTCTTCGGATTCCGTGTTCTCACACCCTTTCATATCCACCTCTTTGTCCATGAGCATATCGCGCTGCTCCTGGATGCTATAACACTCCATCACCCGTGCTTTTATCTCCTGCTCTTTTGTCGCATCAAGCGTCCCGTCCATCTCAAACTCCCTGGACAAAACACAGACGATCCCGTCAATCATCTGCGAAATACGATCTTCACACTGTAAAATCCCCACAAAGCCATGCATATTTTTGATGATATCGCCTGTTCTGGCAAGAATATCTTCGGTTCGATCGATGCTCTGGGCCAAAATGAGATCCTCTTTGCTTTGATCCTGCAGTTTTGCGATAGTGTGCCTGGTTGCTTCTAAGTCGGCGTAGACGCTGCGCATCCGCTCGATCTCACTTTTAAATATTCCCCGGATCTCGGAGGTACTGTGCTGCATCTTTGTTTTGATCATCTGCAAATTCTGTTCATTGAGCCGGGAGAGATACCCCTGACTTGCCAACTGTGCCCCGGCACGTCGCAATAAAGCGATACGATCCATCTCCCGACGGCTTTGCCGGCATACGTCGTACAGGTTCTCCCCCAGGCTCTGTTCCTGCGCACTGACCCAGGCGTCAAACAGCGGCGGTTCCTCCTGGGTATTGGTTCCCTCTTCGACCATGCAGATCACAAAAGGCAGGACCACGCCCTCACCTTCCAACGATTCAAGCCGGTGTTTGCACCCTTCTGCACACAATAAAAAATCATATGCTCCATACCCGCTTGTTTGCAGTTGTTCAAAGCTGCCCATCTCCAGCGAGATATGCTCGGTATCGACTTCGGGTACATCCACGATCGCGATCCCTTTAAAGTGTTGCTGCATTGTTTCTCCCGTTGTTTTGGCCTCGAAGGCCTTTAAATATTTTTGTCATTTTATCGAGCACATATGTGCAATTTATGTGCGGATCCCGGCACCTGCAGTTTACCTCCCGCCACTTTATGTGACATTGGCGCTTTGTGTTTAAAAACTCTCCCACTGCTGGTCTTGCGTTTCACTCTCACCGCTTGGCTTTGCCGGTTGCGCCGACTGCCGGGCGGTTGTGTGCAGCTGCGAGGTGTGGTCTTGCTGCACCGTTTCCTGCTCCGCTTTGGCTTTGCAGTTTTGCAGTTTTGCCTCATCAAGGTATTCAAAAACCCTGAAAGTATCTTGCTCGATCTCTTTGGAAATTGCGAAAAGTTCATGGTTTTTGCCTCCTGAAAAGTAGGAATCAACGTAGTTTTGTACCCCTTTGTGCACATGGGCATGCACGTCAAGGAAGCTGTTCCAGTAGGGAGCGTCGGTAAAGTCGTCTCCCTGATGGTTATCGATCCAGCGTCCCAGGTTGCAGCCGTGGTGATCGGTCACCGTGAATTTGGAAGTGGCATCGATCAGTTTTTTATACGCCCCCTCTTTAAACTTCACGTGATCGAGCTTCAACCCGTTGGCGTCAAAGATCATATCGATATCGCACACCCGTTTTTCACTGGCCGGATCCACGCTGGTTTTTTCAGAGATCACATGCAGGTTATCCGCCACCTGTGAAAGGTTTTTACTCATCTGACTGACCGTCTGCGCGGTTTTGGTGTTTTGCTGGGTCATGGTATCAAGCTGCGCGAGCGCATCGTTGATCTGTTCGATTCCGCTCATCTGCTCTTTGGAAGATTCGGTCACGTCATTGACCATCTCCTGGGTCTGTTTGATCTTTTCGTTGATCTCGTTAAAGCCTTCAAGCATCTGCGTGGCAACGTCTTGCCCCTGACTGGTCTTTTCCTGCGCCTCGTTGACGATCTGCTGGATCTCCTGGGCCGCGTTGGCACTTCTGCTGGCCAGGTTACGCACCTCCTGCGCAACCACGGCGAAACCTTTACCCGCTTCCCCGGCGTTGGCCGCTTCCACGGCGGCGTTAAGACTGAGGATATTGGTTTGAAAAGCGATGGAATCGATCACGTTGACCGCTTCCCCGATCTTTTTTGCCGCCTCATTGATACTCTCCATAGAACTTACCGTCTGGTTTGCCAACTCCTTGCCCTCTATGGTAGAGTTCATCGCCTCATTGGCGTATCCCGCCATGGAGATCGCTTTGTCGGTGTTGTTTTGTACGTTGCCGCTGATCTCCTCCATAGAAGCGCTCGTCCCCTCCAGGCTCGCCGCTTGCTGGTTTGTCGCCGTGGAAAGCTCCTGCGAAACGTCCAGAAGTTTCTGCGCGCCCTGTTTTACCTGTTCGCCGCGGTATTTAATGGTTGCGAAAACATCGCTGTTTCCCTGCCCCAGTACGGTCAGTGCCGCTACAAAGGAGCCCAGGTTCCCCTGTGCCGAAGCGTTGGATTTGTACGCGTAATCCCCTACGACGTAGTGGTTGACCAGTTCGATAGCGTCTTGGAAACTACCGTAGGTGGAACTTAGCATCTCATTGATCAAATCCTTGACCGCTTTGAGCTCTTCCGACGCCGGTTCGGCATCGATCGTATACATAAAAAAGCCCTCTTTTGCCTGCTCTACGACACGTGCGATTTCGCCCACGGCACGGTTATCCGCTTCGATGGAGCGCTTTGTGGCTTCAATATTTTCATTGAGCAGCTTCGCCATCTGCCCAAACTCATCTTCGCTGTTTATCTCGATCAATTCGCTGGTTTCGCTTTTTTTACCGACAAAAGCGAAGAATCCGTCCAACCCGTGCTGCACCGCCTGCAAGCTTTTGATGATATTTGTAAAGAGGGTATAAAGCATTCCCGAAAGGATCAACACGATCGCCAAAGCGATGGAAACCCCCATAAGAAGTAAAGAGTTGATATCGGAGTAAAACTGCTGCTGCAAACGGGCCACTTCGCGATCGCAGTGGGCCTTCCACTCAAGCAGCGCCCCCTTGATCGCCCGCCACTTTTTGGTACTGTTGTTGATCACCTCCAAAGTCAGCGATTGGTTCTCAAGATGGGACAGCACCTCTGCGATATCATCTCTATACGCTTTTGCGGCTTTTGCCGCACCGTATTTTTCATACCCCGGTGAAACTTTTTTGGTCGCTGCCGAACCGAGATCTTTCAAAAGCGCTTCCAGTTTTTGCGCCGACTTGTTGGCGTTTTGCTCCGCTTTGATACTTGTAGCGTCGATTGCGACCTTACGCACCGCATTGGAAAACTGCAACCCCTCGGCAAGGGTTTTTAAGACGTTTTCCCGCACTTTTGCCACCTTGGAAGCGTGTGTATACTCCTGTTGCAACGTTGATACCTTGACCCATAAAAACAAAACCAGGCCTATAAGCAATACGGCACTTACCGCCCCGGTTAAGAGCGCTTTTTTTGATATTGACATTCTTTTCCCTTTTTTATTCTCATTTTTTTCATTGCTGTATCTTGCAAATTCATGGACTTGTCGTATCCTTTGTAAAGATGACGCAATGATAGCCTTTGCAAATGTGCTTTTTATGTAGGGTTACAAAATCCTTTGGCATTTGTAACCGCCTTAAAAACGGATGCGCCGCACATTTATAAAGATTACATTTTTCTCACATAATTATCATTTATAATGTGTAACGATTTAAAAAGCTTAAAACCCCGCAATATAAAGTGCTAAAGAGAGGAACAGCATGCGATTTACAATATACATAGAAAGAAAGAGGCGCTATGGAACACAACATCATAAACGTCGCGATCTACGGCTTTAAAAACCTCACTACCCCTCCCAAAGCCGCCGACAGTTCGATCATGTTCAGCGTCCACGATTCCATAGAACAGCTGCAGCAGTTCAATGAAAAAAATCAACCCTGCTTTCTCGTCGTGCCGTGCAAAAAGGTCAAAAAACTGCAAAAACGGTTTGACAACTTCGAGGACACTTTAAAAATCATCATCGTAAAAAACGGCGAAAAACTGATCGAAATGATGGACAACTCCCAGCTGGACAAATATATGAAAGCTCCCTTTGACGCCAAAAAGATTGAAAAATATCTGATGAAGATTTATCAAAAGGACAGCTACTTCGTCATCGACGATGAAGATACGCAAAGCTTGAAATCGCGGCTGGATATCCAAAGACGTGAACTGCAAAGCTCCACGGCGCTGCTGGAAAGTTACAAAAAAGCGGTGGACGCGGGAACGATCCTTTCAAAAACCGACACGAAAGGGGTGATCACCTACGTCAACGAGCAGTTTTGCAAAATTTCGGGGTACACGAAAGAGGAGCTCATCGGCAAACCCCACAACATCATCCGCCACCCCGATAATCCCCCCAGCATCTTCAAACAGATGTGGGATAGAATCCAAAGCAAGCAGATTTGGCACGGGGAGGTCAAAAACCGTACGAAAAACGGAGGCCACTACTGGGTGGACGCCACCGTGGTCCCCATCCTGAACGAAAACAACGAAATCATCGAATACGTCGCGCTACGGCACAACATCACCGAAGTGATGGATTACAAAGAGTTGCTCGAACAGCGGGTCAAGGAAAAAACCAAAGAGATCACGAAAAATATTAAACTGCTCCAGGAGTATAAAAACGCCGTTGACGCCAGTTCGATCATGTCCAAAACCGATACCAAGGGCCGCATCACCTTCGTCAACGACGAGTTTTGCAAAGTGGCGAAATACAGCAAAGAGGAGCTCATCGGCAAACCCCACAACATCGTCCGCCACCCCGACATGCCCAAAGAAGCTTTCAAGCAGATGTGGGATACAATTTTAGACAAACAGATATGGACCGGGGTGGTTAAAAACCGTGCCAAAGACGGTACCGCGTACTGGGTACACGCCACCATCGTTCCCATCTTGGATGATCGCAACAATATCGTCGAATTCGTCGGGATCCGCCAGGATATCACCGAATTGATGAGTTACCGTCAGGAGTTGGAGAAAAAAGTGCAGGAGGAGTTGGAGAAAAACCGCGAAAAGGATGTGATGCTCCAGCAGCAATCGGCCCAGGCGGCGATCGGGGAGATGGTCAACTCCATCGCCCACCAGTGGCGGCAGCCGATCAACTCCATCAGTCTGGAAGCGACCAACATTATTTTGGATGCGCAGATGCAGGAGGGGTTTGACACGATCGAAGAATCCGCTTCGACCATCAGTTATCTTACCAAAACGATGTCGCAGACCATTACCGATTTTATGGAGTTTTCCAACCCCGACCGTACGGAGGAGAGATTTTTCGCCGCGGAGATGTTCGATTCGATCCAAAAGATGCTCGAATCCCAACTCTTTAGCAAGAATATCGCTTTTGTGAACAACTGCGATACCGGGTTGCAACTCTATACCTATAAAAACGATTTGAAACAGGTGGTGATCAATCTGGTCAACAACGCAAAGGACGCTTTCGTCAAACACAATATCGAGGGTAAGGACAAACAGATCGTTATCCGCGTCAAAGAGGATGCGATCAACGTCGCCATCACTATCGAGGATAACGCCGGGGGTATCCCCGAGGAGTACAAAGAGAAGATATTTGACCCCTACTTTACCACCAAAAATCCCGGAGAGGGGACCGGACTGGGGCTTTATATCTCCAAAAAGATCGTCAACGACCAACTGATGGGGGAGTTGTACTATACCAGCAGCGGTGAAGGGACGCGCTTTACAATCGATATACCGAAACGATGCACAATTTAAAAGGATGTTACGATGATAAACAATTTAAAACAACTGGGTGAAGGTTTGGAAATCTTATACGTTGAGGATGATCAAAACGCCAGAGAATCCACCACGAGAATCCTGCGGCGCTTTGTGGACAACCTGCGCGTAGCCCAAGACGGCAAGGAGGGCTTGGATATCTTTTTAGAACGCAAGGAGTATCTGGATCTGGTCATTACCGATATCTCCATGCCGGTGATGAACGGACTGGAGATGCTTTCAAAGATGAAAGAGCTCTCCCCTTCGCTTCACGCCATCGTCATCTCTGCGCATAACGATACGGGCAACCTTGTCGACGCGATCGAGATCGGGGTGGAGCACTTTTTGATCAAGCCCATCGAACCGGCGAAGATGTTTGCCACCTTTGAAACGGTTTTGCAAAAGATACAAAACGAGAAGGAGCTTGAGCGGCTCAAAAATAAAGAGATCAACGACCGCCTCTGGCATGCGGTGGATATCTCCTATGAAACGCTTTTGAGCAATATCGCCCTGCCCGCTATTGTTTTAAACGAAGAGGATATGATCCTGGCCCATAACGACAAGTTTTACAACTGCCTGGAAAATATCGAAAACCCCGAACTTGTCGAGCAACTGGAGCAAAAAACCTTAAGCCTGCAAACGGTAATGCAGGAGGAGCAGATGCTCAAAGACACCCTTGTCAACTGGAAAGAGGAAGCGGTGCAGCTGCACGAAGGGATCTTGGAAAAGCTTCGCTTCCACTGCCTGGATGATGAGAGGGATTACGGTCTCTCCATTCAAAAGTCTACCCTTGACGGGGAGCAGACGCGCTATATAGCGATCTTTTTCTAAAGATAGGGGAGGATCTGTCCGTGCGATTTTTGCACCGCCGCCTCTCCTTAAGGGGCTTACAACTACTTTTACTGCTGCTGTATCTTTTGTCGCTGCTGCTTTTTTACGGCCTCTACCGCAGCGACGTGCACACCTATGAACAGCGCAAGCTCGACAACACCGCCAAACAGTTCAACGGCGTGCTGTATATGTATGAAAAGATCGCTACGCATATCTACGAACACGTGGTCAACCATGAACATATCACCGCTTTGCTGCACCGTGCGGCCCACTCCAAAGAGGATGAACGCAACCGTATCCGCAAGGAGCTTTACGCCCTGTTGCAAAACGATTACGACAAGATCACCAAACAGGGTATCCGCCAATTCCACTTCCACCTTCCCGACAACACCAGCTTCCTGCGCTTCCACCGTCCGCAGCGCTACGGGGACAACTTAACGCAGATCAGGGAATCGGTCCGGCTGAGCAACGCTTTGCAAAAACGGGTTACGGGCTTTGAAGAGGGCAAAATCTTTAACGGATTTCGCTACGTCTTTCCCGTTTTCTACAAAGAGATGCACGCGGGCAGCGTCGAAGTATCCATCTCCTTTTGGTCCGTTTTGCAGATGATGCAAAAGCTTTACGGGGTTGACGGCAGCTTTTTCATCCTCAAACAGACGGTCCGATCCAAAGTCTTTGACAACGAACGCACCGGCAACTATATCCAAAGCTTTGCCTTTAGCGATTTTTACAAAGAGCGTCGGCAGCTGCAACGGATCGAGCATAAACTCCAAGACAGCTATATCGACCGGATCAATAGGACCCTTGCGGCCTCTTACGCAGAGCATATCAAAGCGTTTCTCCCCGTAGGCCACACCGTCAGCATCGACGGCAAAGACCTGTTTGCGGCGATGCTGCCCGTTACCAACATCCAAAACAAGCAGGTGGGGTATGCGATATTTTACAGCGACAAAACCATCACCTCCTCCTTTTTTAAAGACCTTATTATCAACCTGCTGGGGTTGAGCGCTTTCTTTGCCACTTTATACGGGATCGTTTTGTTTTTGAATAAGGAGCAAAAACATCTGCAGCAAAGCCTTAAACAGGAGCGGCGTATCCGTCAAAAGGAGCAGCTGCACCTCATAGAACAGAGCAAAACCGCCGCTTTGGGAGAGATGTTTGGCGTTATCGCCCACCAGTGGAAACAGCCGCTCAACACCCAAAGTATGCTTGCTTCGGAGTTGGAACTGCTGCTTGCCGAATCCCCGGTCGATACCAAAGCGCTCATGCAGGTTCAAAAAAACCTGCTGCGCCAAATCCGGTTCATGTCCGAAACGGTGGATGATTTTCAAGCTTTTATCACCCCCGAACACAAGCGGCGCACCTTCAATATCAAAACCCCGATAATGCAGATTTTGCGCATCATCGAAAAACCCCTTGAAAATGAGCGGATCACCCTAAAACAGCACCTAAGCGACGAGTTTTTTGTCAACGGCGTTCCCAGCGAGCTCAAACATGTCATCCTCAATCTGCTCAATAACGCGAAGGAGGTGCTTACCAAACAAAAAAGCGAGCATAAAGCGATCGGTATCTCCCTGAGCCGGGAGGGGGATTACGGCTATATAACCGTATGGGACAACGGCGGCGGGATCGATCCTAAGCTTCTGCCCGATAACCTTTTCGAAGTGCAGGTCACGACCAAACCCACCGGCAGCGGCATCGGACTGAGTCTGGCGCGGGTGATCATACAGGAGCACATGCACGGCTATATCAAAGCCTACAACGACGGCGACAAAGCGGTCTTTAGCATCAAACTGCCCCTGGTAAAAGAGGCTTAGCGCAAGATAACAATCTGCAGGGAGCCTTCCTCCTCCGGTGCTTCGGTGATGCGGACGGAAAAATACTCTCCGTTGACGCACAGCATCTTTTCAGGTGTTTCCTGCAGCTGTTCCAGCCAGTCCCGGCCGCTGGCACAACCGCTGCGGGGAAGAAAGTATCCGCTTATATCCTCCCTATTCCGATCTTTCTCCGGCATCAAAGTATCAAAAACCTCATTGGAATAATAGAGGATGTGGCCGTCGGTGATGAAAGCGGCGCTTTCGATAGTTGTAAGAAGATAGCGGATAAACTCCAAAGGTGGGTTGTTTTCTGCCGGCTTGGCGGTATGCATAGGTTTCCTTTGATAAAAGTTGGGGCGCAAGCATAACAAATTCGGGATTTATTATGCTTGAATAAACGCCATTTTGCGGAATTAAATACTTTTTTTCAAAGTCAGGGCCAAATCAGAAACCCTGTCGGAAACCTCATAGGTTTCCTGGGAGAGATCTAAATTCTTATTGGAAAGCCTTTCCAGCATATAGAGCGCTTCGTTGATCTGTTCAATTCCGTTGTTCTGCTCGGTAGTGATATGGCTGACCTCCTGTGAAGCGCTTTTGGAATCTCCGATCTTGCCGTTGATGCGCTCGATGGTTGCGACCATACTCTCCAAGCGCTCCTCCCCCTTTTTCGACGAGGCCAGAGAGCGTTCTACGATCGTTTTGACGTTTTGCACCACCTCAGAGCTTTTGGAAGCCAACGCCCCGACCTCCTGGGCGACGATGCTAAACCCCCTGCCGTGCTCGCCGGCACTGGCGGCTTCGACCGAAGCGTTGAGGCTGAGGATATTGGTCTGTACCGCTATCTCTTCGAGATTCTTGGTCGCATCGGCGATCTGGGCGGCGGCGTGGGTGACTTCCGCGATATATTCCCTGGTATCCACCGCTTCACTGCGCCCCTGGCGTAGTGCTTGTTCGATCACTTCTACCGAGCGGTTCATCCCGCTGATCTTTTCGCTGACCCCCGCGATACTGGAGCTGATCTGCGTTGCGGCCGCGGCGGTTTCTTCGAGGCTGGAAGCCTGCTCGTTGGAACTATTTTGCAAATTGTTTACGATCGTTTTCAATTCATCAGCCTGTTTGGTCAATTCCGCCGCGTAGTGCATATTGTTTTTACGCACCACGCCCAACTGGTCGCCGAGGTCATTGACTCCTTCAATCAGGGTTCCGATCCCCCCTTTTTGCTTATAATCCTGCAGATGGTTTTCAAAATCCTTCCTGCTGTAACTTTCAAAGACATTCAATACATTGGTGATGATTCCGTCAACCTTGCCGAACATGTCGTTGAGGGTTTTGGCGATATATTTGAGCTGGGGATTTTTTGTTTCAAACGTGATCCGCTCATCGAGGTAGCCGTCGCTGACCTTTTCGCATGTGATCATGATATCCCCGTAAATACCCAGGTTATCGGTTTCGCGCTGCTTGAACGCGCCGAGTGTTTTTTCTATCTCCTCTTTGATTACCCCCATACAGGAAGCTTCGATCGGATAGTGTTCCATATTGACGTCGTTGCGCTTGCCCAAAATGAACTCCACAAACTCCCCGTTGAGCTTTTGCACCGTTTGCATATCCCTCTGGGCCCGCCGCTGCTCCGCAAAGATCACCGCAAACGCCCCTACAACAAGAACCAAAGCGATAACCCCTACCGCTGCGGAACCGCTCAACACTCCCGTGCATCCCAGGATGATCCCAAGTCCCATCACAAACATCGCACCTTGAAGTTTACTCATCTATCACCTCATCGTCCCGTAGAGTTTTTCCGCCGCTTCTACCTCCTGGGGCGTCGGCTTTTTCCGCACGGAGATATAGCGTATTTGACCGCTTTTCTCATTGGCAAACACCGTAGCGTTCACCCAGTAGAATTTTCCCGTTTTCGTTCTGTTTTTCACGATTCCGTTCCATACTTTGCCCTGCTTGATCGTATCCCATAGATCTTTGAATGCGGCTTTTGGCATATCGGGATGGCGGATAATGTTGTGGGGTTTGCCGATAAGCTCCTCCTTGTCGTACTCCGCGATTTTGCAAAAATCCCCGTTGGCGTAAAGGATATTGCCGCGGTGGTCGGTTTCGGAAGTAATCATGGTATCGTGCTTCAATACGACTTCGTTGTCCTGTCTCAACCCTGCTCCTTCAAATAGTTTCAAAGGATAGCTCAAAGCATCCGCTGACGCCACCGGGTAATCTAAGCTATCCTATCGGGGTAAAACTATACTCTATAAAAGTGTGCAGATTATGTGCTTTAAACTTCCCCAAGGCTGTGTTCGAGACTGATAACCGTTTTTACCCCTTCGCCGTGATTGTGCATACTGATCCTGCCGTTTGAATACTTTTCAATGATCATTTTGCTCATATAAAGGCCGATCCCCGTTCCCTCGGCTTTGAACTTGGTAGTAAAGTAGGGTTCAAAAACCTTTTCCAGTACCTCCGGTTCCGCTCCTCCGGCGTTATCTGCGATCTCCATCCTTACGGCGGTATCATCGCATTCAATGAGGATTTTGATCTCCGGACGGGGTGTTTTGTGCAGTTCAAAAGCATCCTTTGAATTGTTGAGAATATTAAGCAGCACCTGCTCAAACTCCCCCTTGTACCCTTTGACGCGGCAGTTGTAGCGATCTGAGACCGCCACATCGATCTCCAGATGGGCAAAGCTCCCCTCCATAAGCTGCAGCACCGTATCCACCGATTCGCGCAGGGAAAAGACCTCCTTCTCCTTGGCCGGTTTGAAAAAGTGCCGGAAATCATCGATAGTATGGCTCAGCTTTTTGATATAACGATCGCATTTTTGCATATACTCCTGGATATATTTTTGATCGACCAATCCCTCTTCAAAATCATCTTCAAGCAGCTGCGTATTGATAGAAAGAGCATTGAGCGGCTGTCGCCACTGGTGGGCTATATTGCTGATCATCTCCCCCATGGAAGCCATCTTGGATTGCTGGATCAGCATTTGATCCTTTTGGCGCAGCTGCGCCACCTTTTGCTCCACCTTTTGACGCAGCGTCGCGTTGAACTCCCGAAGCTGGGCGGTTTTTTGCTCCACGCGCTGTTCCAGGGTATTGTTTAATTTTTGCAGCATCTTCGCGTAGCGGTGCAGCTTTAACGCAAAAAGCTGCGCGATAGCAAAGGTTATCAACGACGCCACCAGCATCGCCGCCGCCGCGATTTTTATATTCTTTTCGATGTGGTGGCTGATGCGTCTTTGTATCTGTGCTTTGATCTGTTCTATCTGCTTGTGTAAATCATCAAAGTAAAAACCGCTGCCGACAATCCAGTTCCACGGTTTATAGTAGTAAAAATAGCTGTAGCGCTGTGAATACTCATCGCTTTGGGGTTTTTTAAACCGGTATCCCATATACCCCTCCCCGCGCTTGCGCAGCATCGCAAGGTAGTTTTTCCGGTACTGCTTCCCTTCCGCGTCGGAAAAATCATCGGAGATCACTTTGCCTTGCAGCTTTGGATCGATGGAAAGGACGATTTTGCCGAAATTTTTACCGCCTTGAAGTCCCCTGTCGGTCGCGATGATAAATAGATAGTTTTCGGGGGTGCTTTCAAAGCTTTTTAACCCCTCAAGCGTTTTTTCCCCGGAGCGGATCCTCTTCGAGTACCTTTCTGGCTTTGGCGAAGACCTTTTCCCACTGGCGCTCAAGTTTTTGATACAGGTTGAGCTTTTGGATAATGGGATACTTGGCCGCTATCTGATACGCAAGGGGGTATTTTTTCTCATTGACCGCTTCGATAAACTCGGCGATATGATCTTTTTGCAGCATCAGCGTATCCAAAGACTGCTGGAACTCTTCAAACCCCATGAAAGGTTCCACCAACTCCAAAGCCTCCTCCAGGCGATCCTTGGCTATGAGCTCCTGGGCTTTTTTGTAGATATCCTCAAACCCCGCTTTAAACTTCTCTATCCCCGGGTCCAGATACAAAAAGGAGTTCTCATCCAAAATCTTCTTTGCCCGCGCATAATCTTTTACCTCCACGTTGACGTGAAAATCATCCTTTTTATGTCCCATATCCACCGTGTGGATCGTTCCGTTGATATAGGTTAGTTGCAACACCTCCCCATCCAGCGAAAGGGAGGTCACCCCCTCATCCTCCATATCCACGCTAAACACCGCACGGTTTTGGAAAGGATCAAGCAGATAAAGCCGGTTCTTTCTCGTTCCCACAATAACGTAGCGCCCATCCCCGGTCAAAACCGCTTCGGTTACCCACTGATTGAAAAGGACCCGTGAATCGGTCACCTTGCCCAACACGCAATCGTAAACGCTGCTGTACCCCTCCCGGTCCATCAGCAAAATCTTTTTATCATCGTCAAAAAATACCGCCGCTTCCACGACGCCGTTGAGGGTAAAGTGTTTCAACTTATCGTTTGTGAGGTTTAAAACGAGATTTTCCATATTGAAATAGGAAACGACCGCGCAATCCCCCGAGTGGGAAAATGACGCACAGGAGGCGAAATCGGGCTTGTTTTTAAAGATATAGCGGATCTTTTTACTTTTGGTATCGATCAAAAAAGCTTTCCCGTCCGCCCCGGCACAGAGTAGATGCTTTCTGTCGGGGCTGTATCTGGTAAGTTCGATATCCTGTTCATGCAGTTCGCGTTTGAAAAAGGGTTTGAGCTTTCCCTCCTCGCTGTAGCGTGCCTGCAACAGCGTCTTTTTAGCCGGTACCGCGACGAAACCTCCCCGTACGCTGAAAGCTTTGGAAAAGAGGTGCCGCCCGCTGCCCTCTTTGAGCAGCTTCATCTTGGTAATGAGTCCGTAGGAACTGTCAAAGATATATAAAACCGCCTGTACGTCAACGATAAAGATATACTCGCCGCTCTTTTGCGCTTCCAAAATGCCGTTTTGAAGTTTAAAATATTTTTGCGTTGCGTAAGCGGCCATCTGTTATCGCTTTTCAAAAAGAGTCAGGATAAAACCCTCCTGCTTTGGAGCGAGATTGAGATAAAACTCCCGCCCATCTATCAAAACCAGTGCCTCTTCCCCGGCAAGCTCATAGCGCTGTTCCAGGGGAAACTCCTCATCGTCGTACAGATAGCCCTCTTCTTTTTCAAACAGCTCCGCAGACGCTGCGGGAAGACTCCACTCCCGTAAAAACAGCTCTTGGAACAACCCGTTGGTTTGGGTAATTTGGCGAGAATCCTTTTTTAAAAACAGCGCGGGAAGGGGGATCACGTCCAAAACTTCCTGGGATCTGAGCGTCAGCGCTTTTGAAACCTCCTCCTTTCGCTGGGAATCTTTAAGCTTTTCAAGCTCCCTTTCTTTAAGCACCAGGTCGGTGATATCGTCTCTGATCCCGGCATATTCGATCACCTCCCCTTTTTTATCGGTGATGGGAACGATCGTTGCGTCCACGTAGTAGGGATCTCCGTTTTTTTTGCGGTTTTTCACCATCCCCTTCCACACCTTCTTCGCATGCAGCGTTTCCCACATCTGCGCAAAAGCTTCCTTGGGCATATCGGGGTGACGAACGATACTGTGGGGCTGCCCCACGAGCTCTTCCAAGCTGTATCCGGAAACTTCACGGAACTGACGGTTGGCATATTTGATCCTGCCGGAAAGATCGCCGATGGAGAAGATGGTCGATTCATCCACCGCTTTTTTGTACTCCTCCATCAAGCGTGTCGCTTCGGTACGCTCCTGCTCGAGCTTGCGCGTTTTGGTCAATGAGTTCAACTGTCCCAAAACCTTGCTTAGCGAAACATCCAGCATCTGATAATTGATGGGTTTGATCAAAAACCTGTCAACCCCCATTTCGATCGCCCGTATCAACTCCATACGATCATCTTTGCCGCTGATGAGCATAGTGATCAATTCGGGTTTGATCCGCTTCATCTGTTCGATCATCGCAATCCCGTCAAGCTTGGGCATGGTGATATCCGAGATAACAAAATCGTATATTTCGGGCTGCCGGGTAAAAAGTTCCAGCCCCTGCTGTCCATCTTCCGCGCAATCCACGTTTTCAAAATAGCGTTTTTTCAAAATTCTGTAAAACGAATCTCTGGTTGCGCTGTTATCTTCCACATACAGTACCCGGATACCATCCATGACAAAGCCCTTTTTTATAAACATTTATCAATTATAAAGTATGGATATGTAGGATTTATGTAGGGGAGGAAAAATGTAAAAAGAAAGTGTAGAAAATAAAACCGCGGCTAAAGGGGGATCCCTTTAGCGCAGAACCTGCAGGACAAATCCCCGCTTATTATCCAGTACCAATTCATACGACGCCTGGGTTACGTCCGTTTGCTTGCCGAAACTGGATTTGATGAGATACATCGCTTCTTTAGCCCGTGCCCGTGCCAGTCCCAGGGGAGCGTAGGTTTCAAACTGTTTGACCTGGTTTTTACTCACTTGCAGCTTTTCAAGCAGCTTTGCATCGGCTTTTTTCAACCCCTGAACCATCGCCGAATCCTCTTTGTCGACGATACCGATGAGGTTGAAGTGGGCATCCTTGTCATACGCGCTTAAAAACTCTTTGAGTTTTGCCTTGCAGCTATCGGGCATCAGATAGCTTCCCGAAAGGTGGTTTTCGCAGGTAAAGGTCGCCGCTACCTCTTTATCCTTTGCGGATGGTTTTTGCTTATCTTTCATCACGTAAAGGCTTTGCTCCTCGCTATCGAGATCTTCAAAATGGCACTCCGTATCCTCGGGCTGCGCGGCGGTTTCGTTTTCCACGAACTCCCCGCGGTCAAGCTTGGATTCAAGCTCTTTGATCTTTTCGCTGAGATTGTAAATCTCGTTATCTTTTTTATATACCGCCTGCTGCGCTTTGCGGTAATCCTTTTCCAATTCGTAATAAACGTCGGCTTTGACATACTCTTTTTTCAGGGTTTTCTTATCCACGCCGCCGAAGTTACCCTCCTTGTAGCCAAAAACCACCAGCAGTACCACCGCAATCAGCAGTGCGACGTTGAGCACCACCGATAATCGCTGGGTATCGCCCCCCTCGTTTTGATTTACCAAATTTTCATCATCATAATCAGCCATAGTTCACCTACCTGTTCGTTTGATTTAAAAGAATTTCCTGAAGCTTCACCTTGCCCGCTTCCACTCCCGGTTGATCATAGGTATTGATACGCAGATACTCTCCGGTAACGGCGGTCAACAATTCGTAATAGTATATCAAATACCCCACGCTTTCCTCGTCCAATCTGTTGATTTCGATCAGATCTGTGGGAACATTCTGCTCAATCACCGACTCCATCGTCGCATCGCACTGGGCGTTGATCACGTTTTGCAAACTGTATCCGTTGGCAAAATCGGTCTTTTGCAAAAATTCCAACTCCATTTTCGGCACCGTGATGGGGATATCAAAATGTTTAAGCTTGATAAAGGTCACCGTCTTGTCCCGCGGCCCCTGGACGATCAGTTGCAAAAAGGAGTGCTGATCGATGGAACCGATCAATCCCACAGGCGTCAACCCCACTCTGTTGTGCGCCCTGTCAAGCTTGCCCAGGCTCTCTCCCCACAGCTGGATATACCACTTGTTAAAGCTTTCAAACAGCGACGAGTAGGAGAACAAAACGTTGATATTGGCTCCGTTTTTTGCGTAAAAGGAAGCTTTTTCGAAGATGGCGTGGTTGTGTTTTTGCTCGAAAAAGCACTCCCGCAACCGCTTTGCCCCGTTTAAAAAGCGGCGCAGATCGTAACCCAGTATCGCCAGCGGCACCAAACCCACGCTGCTCAGTACCGAAAAGCGCCCGCCCACGTTTTTGGGGATTTCAAAGCACTCCAGCTGCAGTTTTTTCCCCAACCGGTGCAGGGGAGAATCCCCGTCGGTAATCACGGCGACGTGATCCTTGTATTTTCTGATAAGCGAGCGTTTTTTGACGTAATCGATCAAATACTTTGCCAAAGAGATCGTTTCCACGGTGGTACCGGATTTGGAAACGACGAGAAACAGCGCCTTTTCAAATTCGATACATTTGAGTATATCAAGCAGATAGATGGGATCCAGGTTTTCCAGAAAATGGATATTGATAATGTTGCGGTTTTTCGAAAAGCGCAGCAGATCATCCACCGCTCGCGTCCCCAAAGAGGAACCCCCGATCCCCACCACGACGAGATCTTTCAAGCGGTTGTGCTTAATCAGCGTATTCCCGGCGCAAAAATCCTCGATCTGCCGCAGCAGCACTTCTTGGTTGACGGGCAGATCGTAAAACCCCACCTCTTCGGAAACCTGTTGCGTTTTGATCGCTTCATACGTTTGCGCAGCCTCTTTGTCTCCTCCGGTTTCAAACCATTTTTTAAATTCAAGCATCGTTGATCCTACATCATAGAATAGATGGAGCGGATAAACTCCACAAAGTCGTTGTCATCGTTTAGACAGCTGCATACGCGGTAATCCTCGATCCCCAGCTCCTTTGCGATCTGCTTATACTCGATGCGCAGTTCAAACACCGTTTCGGAGTTATCCACGGTAAAGGCGATGGGGTAGATGATCACTTTTTTATTCTGTACCGTCTCAAGCATCCGGTCAAGACTGGGTTCGAGCCATTTCCCCTTGCCGACTTTGGACTGATACGCCAGGTGGATCTTATTGTAGCCGTGCAGCTTTTTCGACACTTTTTTTACCGTCGCTTCGATATGTTTTTGGTAGGGGTCACCCTTGTCCACCACCCGCTGGGGCAAGCCGTGGGCGGAAAAGATCACGTCGTAGCCGGGAAACTTGTCCAGCTTTTTTTGTATCTGTTTCGCCACGGCATCGGTGTAACCCTTTTCCGCGAAGTAGCTTTCCATTTTGAAAACTCTGGGGCTGTATCTGAGCGTATTGAGATTTCGATAGATATCTTCGATGGAGGATTTGGTCGTAGTCGTGGAAAACTGCGGATACATGGGGAAAAGATAAAGGCTTTGCACCCCCTGTTCCTGCAGCCGCTGCAGCACTTCACGGGCAAAGGGGGGCGTATAGCGCATGATAGCCGTCACCGTCGTATCCTCATCAACCTTTGTTTGCAGCTTACCCACGAGATTTTGCGTCAACTTCGGCAGCGGCGATTTGGCCCCGATCGCTTTGTAGTTGCCCTTGGCCTCCTCCAGACGGGAGTTGATGATCCGCTTTGCGATAAACTTTCGCAAAAACATCGGAAAGGGAAGGATATTTTTATCGTGGAACATGTTTTGTAGAAAAACTTCCACCTCGTCCAAATTATTGGGACCGCCCATATTGAGCAGAATCAATGCTTTCTTTGCCATACGCCTCTCGTTTATTAAAAATTTATAGTAGACTTCTTGCGAAACCATAGATTGAACATAGCTTTGTGGATTTCTTCACTCAGCAAGGCTTTCTTTTGCAGGTGCAGCCATAGCTGCATCAAAAAAGAGTAACGACGCTGATGGGCAAATACACAAAGCCCTACGGGAGGCAAGGAAAAGGCAATCTTTATAAAAGTATAACTTTCGAATTAGCTACGGCTAGTCCTTCAAGTTATACTTTTTAAATCTCACCTTTTCTTTGCCCTCTATGTCTAACCTATGGTTTTGCAAGAAGTCTATTGTTTAATTATATTCAGTTTTGCTTTTTTTCAGTTGATTTTCTCCATGATGGTACAGGGAAGTTTTGGCAGCTATGAAAAAAGGCTCAGACCGGAGGGAGGATTTGTCCTTTTTTTCATAGCTGCCAAAATGCTCAACGGTTATGCGATGGCTGATCGATCTTCCGTGCCCACTTGTAAAACAGCCGGTCCGGATCGATCCGCTCGTCGATCCTTTTTCCTTTAGCAATAAACTCCGCCAAAGCTTTTGCGATCATAGGAGAAAAGACAAACCCCCTGCCCCCGGTACCGCCGATCATATAGAGGTTTTTCCGATACGGCAATCCGTCTCGGGGTTTGATCCCTTTTTTGACCATCGGGTACTCCCGCAGCGTACGTGCCACATCCACCACGCGCCCCGCCACGGGGAAATAATCTCGCACCGCCGAACGCATCCCGCAAAAGCTTTGCACGATCTCATACTCGCCAAATTCCCGCAGCCGCCGCGCTTTTTCCATAAGGACTTCATTGCTGCTTTGGCGGCACTTTTGCGGACGTATCACCTCCTTTTCGTGGGTCGCGCCCACCCGCACGAGCCCGCCGATGGTCGCGGAGATGGAGACATCTTTGTGCATACTGCGTTGAAAAACCCTGTCCGTTTTCACGTCGCAGCGCTGCCCCCACGTCCTGCGCAATCCCATATACTCCAGATCCGCCAGCGGCGTTTGTGCACCGGTAGCGAGGATAATGTGTTTGGCTTTGATCCGGGAAAGATCGGTAACCTTTTCATAATATATCCGCGAACCCCCGCACATCCCCTCGCACAACTCCTTTGCATCGCCCGCGCCGCCGGAGGGGAAGAAAAAGGCGGGAAGGCCGCCGATTTCGGCGTTTTCACAGGCTATAGCGTTATGTTTTGCATAGATAGGAAAAAGTTTCGCATCCTCCTCATCTCTGGCGATGCGGTAGATGCCCGTTTCATGGAAGTGTCGGGGGAAATTCTCTTTATAAAAGGCGGTGGCAAACGTAAAAGCTTCGTTGGTCAACTGCTGCAGCTTTCCGCCCTTGCCGATGCGCGGCGAGATAAACGCCCCCGCCGCTCCGCTGGCTTGGGACGCGATACCCTCCGCCTCGTAGATACAGACGCGCATCCCCGCCTCACGGCAAAAATGCGCCGCGGCCGCGCCGGTGGCACCGCCGCCGATGACCGCTACGTCAAACACTGATCTCCTTGATATCAGCCACCTCTTTAAACGCCGCGTAGATGGAAGCGATGGTGTTTTTGCGGTTGGTCTTGACCGCTTCGTCTTCGGCGTTGACCATCACGTTGTCAAAGTAGCTATCAAGCAGCGGCTTCAGCCCAAAAAGCGCATCAAGCTTTTGCTCGTAGCTTTCATACTCTTTACTCTCCACGGCGGCAAAAGCGCTGAAAAGATCGCGTTCTTGCTGCTTTTCAAACAGCTTTTCATCCACATGCAGGGAGCCTTCGCCCATATCCTTGCTGATATTTGCCACCCGTTTGAAGGTGGTAAACACCTCTTCAAATCCGTCACTTTGCACGATCGCTTCCAGGGCTTCAAGCTTGCGCCCCAGCTCTACGACGTCGCGCTCTCCTCCGTCAAGGACGGCGCTGATCAGCGAGCGGTTGCATTTGAAGCTTTTATAGATACGCTCGATGAAAAACTCCTCCAGCTGCCCCAGATCAAAATCTGCGTAGTGCCGTTGGAGCGTCCCGAAGATCTCTTTGATGTTAAAAGGCATTGCATAGTGCGTCACGATACGGATGATCCCGTTAACCGCGCGGCGCAGGGCAAAGGGGTCTTTACTGCCCGTGGGGATCTTGCCGATGCTAAAGAGCGCCATAAGCGTATCGAGCTTGTTGGCCAAAGCCACGATCGCGCTGAACCTGCTGCTTGGCAGTTCGCTTTTTTCTCCCAGGGGCAGATACTGCTCCCGTATCGCCAGGGCGACGCGCTCATCCTCGCCCAGCGCCTTTGCGTAATATGAGCCCATGAGTCCTTGCAGTTTGCCAAACTCATCGACCATCTCCGTGGTCAAATCCGCTTTTGCCAAATCCACCGCGCGGCGCAGCAGCGAAGTATCTTCGCCGTAGCGCTCTCCCAGGGTTTCCGCGATGTGGAGTTCACGCTGGACCTTGTCGTAAACCGAGCCCAGTCCCTCCATAAAGCCGATGCTTTTGAGGCTGCTGCTGTCTAACCCGTCGCGCAGATCGTTGTCGTAAAAAAACATCGCATCGGCGAGCCTGGGGCGCAGAACCCGCTCATTGCCCGCTATCACCTTGGAAAAGTCCTCGGTTAGTGCGTTGGAGACGACGATAAAGCTGTTGGTCAGCTCCCCGTTTTTAAATACGGGAAAGTAGCGCTGGTGCTCTTTCATGGAGGTCATGATCACTTCGTCGGGAAGCTTTAAAAACCCTTCGTCAAAGCTGCCGATAAGCGCGGTGGGATGCTCGGTGATAGCGACCACCTCGTCCAACAGCTCCCTGTCGCGCCCGATACTGACGCCGTGCTCCTTTTCGATCGCTTCAAAATCGTGCATGATCTTTTCACGGCGCTTGTCCTGATACAGCGTCACACCGTTGGTGGCCAACTCAAAAAAGTAGGCTTGGTAACCGTCGATGGCGATGGGGTCATACCCCGCCATACGGTGCCCGTAGGTAACATCCTTGTTTTTCACGCCAAATAGCTCCACTTCGGGATTTTCGCCCGCAAAACGCACCTGCAGCCAACGGACGGGTCGGATAAACTCCTTTTGCAAAGACCCCCAGCGCATCATCTTGCCAAAGGCCATGGAGGCAAGCCACTGCTCCAGCATCTTTTGGAGCAGCTCTGCCGTACGTTTGCCCTCGGTGAAGGATTTGTAATACAAAAACTCTTTTGGCCCCTTGGCCTTTTTTTCCAACTGCTCGATACCGACTCCGCACTTTTTGGCAAAACCGCTGCCCGCGGGCGTGGGCTCACCCTCTTTAAAGGCGATATCCACCGGAGGACCCCACAGCTCCTCCTCGCTGTCTTCTTGCTTGATCGCAATCTGCGGATGCCACAGCACAAGCCGCCGCGGCGTGTAGTAAAACTCAAAGTTGCAGCTTAGCGCATTGGCTTGCAGTATATCGCTCCAACTCTTTTCGATACTGTTTAAAATTTTTAAAAGCGGGACCGCGGGAAGCTCCTCCACGCCGATCTCGATAAGAAGTGGTTTTAACATAGACACATTCCCTGTTGTAGTTTTGTCGTAATTAAAGGTAATAGACTTCTTGCGAAACCATAGATTGAACATAGCTTTGTGGATTTGTTCACTCAGCAAGGCTTTCTTTTGCAGGTGCAGCCATAGCTGCATCAAAAAAGAGTAACGACACTGATGGGCAAATACACAAAGCCCTACGGGAGGGCAAGGAAAAGGCAACCTTTATAAAAGTATAACTTTCGAATTAGCTACGGCTAGTCCTTCAAGTTATATTTTTTAAATCTCACCTTTTCTTTGCCCTCTATGTCTAACCTATGGTTTCGCAAGAAGTCTAATTATATCCTAAAGTAGGTTTAGGCGGGGTTAGTGAATTTATGCTATAATCAATACTATAGTGTAAAAGGGGAAGGGATGCGCCTGTCTAAACGTCTACGAAACAGCATAAAAACCGCTGCAAAAAAAGTTTCGGGGATGTGGATATCTATCTTTTCGGCAGTAGAACCGATGAGTACAAACATGGCGGCGATATCGACCCGGCCGTCGATACCAAACTGGAACGAAAGGAGTTTCGCAGGAAAAAAGCACAGTTTCTTGCGAAACTTTTAAAAATGGGGCTCGATTTAAAGATCGATCTTGTGTCTTTACATAACTGTGATACTTTACTCTATAAAGAGATCAAACGCACCTTTGTAACACTTTAGGCCACCTTTAATCGTTCCTCTCCTCCGTTTTGTCTTTCCGCTCATAGGTGTCGTCATTTTCATAATCTTTGGAGCGGTGGTAGCCGCTGGCTAAAAAGACTAAAAACAGAATAAACGCCCCGATAATGATCGTATCTATAATGGGATTCACTTTTTTCCTTTATGATCGAATTTTATTTTTTTATAGCGCTTGATGTTGCGCCATAAAAGGACGCTGAAAAACAACCCTACAAAAGTCGCGCCCATACCCGGCAGCCACTGTCCCTGCGCGAAAAAGCCGTAGGCAAAGACCAGGGACACCACCGCAAGGATCAGACACATCAGAACACTTTACGGTAACTGTGGCAATAGGGCGTCGCGCCCTTGTTGCGATAAAAGTTTTGATGGTACGCTTCGGCGGGGTAAAAGGGTTTGTACTCCAGCAGCTTTGTCGCTACGCCATACCCCTTTTGCTCCAACTCATCCATAAGCTTTTGCGCCGTTTGCTTTTCGGCGTCGTCTCTATAAAAGATCGCCGAGATATACTGCGGCCCGATATCGGGACCCTGCCCGCCTACCTGAGTAAAATCGTGGATTTCAAAAAAGTATTTTACCAGCGCTTCATAACCGATCACAGCGGGATCATACTCTACCTCCACCGCTTCGATATGCCCCGTGGTTTTGGAACACACCTGCTCGTAGGTGGGGTTTTCTATCTCGCCGCCCATATACCCGCTGGTGACTTCCGCTACGCCCTCAAGCCGCTGGAAATAATACTCCACGCCCCAGAAGCAGCCCGCGGCAAAATACGCTTTTTGCATCACGTCTCCTTCTTTTCAAACTCCAGCGAAACGGAGTTGACGCAGTGGCGGGTGTTTTTGGAGGTAAACCCCTCGCCTTTGAACACATGCCCCAGGTGGCCGCCGCACGCGGCACAGACGATTTCGGTGCGCATCCCGTCGCCATCGGGAATCTCCTTGAGCGCCCCCTTGATCGCGTCGTCGAAACTGGGCCACCCCGTCCCGGAATTAAACTTGTCGCTTGAGTAAAAGAGTTCTGCCCCGCACTTTTTGCAGCGGTAAACCCCCTCTTCGTCAAAATCGTAATACTTGCCGCTAAAGGGGCGTTCCGTGCCCTTTTTCTCTATAACATACGCTTCAAGTTCATCCAGTTTCTTTTTCATGGTTTCGCCTTTCCTTTGAAAACCGATTTTTCAAATCATAGCAGATGCCGTGCGCTTTTGCAAATCTGCCTACGCGCCCAGCTTTAAAACCGCCAGATACCCCGCACCCGCAAAAAGGATCGTAGCGGTAACATTAAGCAGCACATTGAGTGCCGCAAACCAAAAGCTGCCGCCTTGCATCAAAAAAAAGCTCTCCATGGCAAAGGTGGAGTAGGTCGTCATCGCGCCCAAAAAACCGGTGGTCAGAAAGGATTTCATCGTCGGGGAGAAAAAGCCGCTGACATAAAACAGGCCAAAAAGTATCCCCATAAGAAAACTTCCCGCCACGTTGACCCCAAGTGTTCCCAGTGGCAGGGCGTGGGGAAAGGTTTTATTGATCCACCCCGTCATCGCCATGCGGGTGATAGCGCCTAAAAAGCCGCCGCTACCGACTGCAATGATTGTACTCAAACTCATAATCGATCACCTCCTGCATATCGGTTTGCACCCTTTCATACCACTGTTTATCATCTTGTTCCACCGGAGGCAGAAAGATCACTTTCATCGTCGTGGGGGTATGGGTTTTGTGCTTTTCATTCAGCAGTGTTCTTGACCCCAGCACCACCACGGGTTGGACCTGCAAACCGTGCTTGGAAGCCATCAGCTTCGCCCCGCCTTTAAACTTCCCCAGCTTCTGCTGCTTGATGCGTGTCCCTTCGGGAAAGATCGCTACGACCCTTCCCTCATCGACCCTTGCTTTCACATCTTTTAGCAGCTTCACAAGCCCCGCTTTGTTTTCCCGCTCCACAAGAATCATTTTAAACGCTTTGAGCATATAGCCTAGAAACGGCACTTTCAAAAGCTCCACCTTGGACATCCAGGATAGACTGCGGTCACTTACCGCTTCAAGTAAAAAGATATCGACGAAACTTTGGTGATTGAGCATCACCATCTGGGTATCTTTGTGCAGTTCGCCCTTGACCTCGATGGGAGCGTTCAAAGCATCAAAGGCGTGTTTACAGTAGCGGGTGCGGTAATCCTTTTTCGTAAAAAAGCGCAACGTGGCGATCTTTACCGCCGCCGCGACAAAAACCAGATATGCTTTATAGTATCCTATCATTGTGTTCTCTCCTTTTTCACCCAGCCGATGATACCGCTGTCAAACTCGACCTTGACGTACTCCTCATAGCGATCTAGCTCCTTGACGCTTATCAAAGAGGAGGTTTTCATAAACGCCGTAGCGTTTTTCGTGGGCAGGATATAAACCTTGGTATCGCTTTGCAGCGAAACGGTTTTGAGCGGTTGCAAAATCACGAACAGATAGATCCCCGCCGCCAACGCGATAACCAGATAGGGCCACCTTCTTCTTAATGCGAACAGGATCACAAACAGCAGCAGTACCGTAATGGTCGTGATCAGTTTGAGTTGATAGAGTTTACTGTTTTGCGGATTGAGCTCAGACTGGGTACTCACGCTTTCACGGTGTACGTCTACGGGGATACTCTCTTTGATGTAGGTCGCGCGGTCAAGATCAAAGTAGGAGAAGGTAAAGCTGTCCAACTCCTGCGGCAATACCGCATAATACGCAACGCTTTGATCCGGTACCTCTCCGCTTATCTTTTCGATACCGCTTTTCGACGCGTAATCGATATCAAAATCGGCCATATTCGCGTACTCGCCCTTGAGTTTGATGGCGATGATGTTGCGCTCCTTGTCAAACATGGAAGCTTGGTAACTCTCTACACTCATATCCCGTGCCAAGACGTGGGAAAAGTATTTGTCGGGATTGAGCTTGGTCGCGTTAAGCGCAACGCCTTCGAGCTTTTTCTTCTCCATCCCCGAGTAGCCCTCCTCGATCACCGTGATCACAATATCCGGAGTAACGGCCTTTGGGGCGAGTACCTGCATATAAAAGGTATAGTAGGTTTTGATCTCCCCCCGATCTATTAAGGGTTTGAGCGGATTGAGGACTTTGACTTTCCCCCGCTTTTTATCAAAATCGAAATAGATCTTTTGGTTTTGTTCCAGGGGGATCGTTTCAAGCCGGATTTGAAAAACTTGACCGACATAGAGTTTTTTGGGAAGCTCGGTGTATTTCACGTACACCGAAGCGTGGAGCGCTATTGTAAAAAGCCCTAGAAAAAGAGCTTTTACAAAAAAAGAGTTTTTCATGGGCCTAGGCTAAGAAGCCCTCGAGCATCTTTATGCCGTCGGCTGAACCGAGCACCTCTTCCATCGCGCGCTCGGGGTGGGGCATAAGACCGAAAACGTTTCTGTTTTTATTGCAAATTCCCGCAATAGCTTCCACGGAACCGTTGGGATTGAGCGTATTGCCGTTTTCATCGCAATAGGTCAGCAGGATCTGGTCATTTTCACGCAGCTCTTTCAACCCCTGCTCGTCGATGTAGTAATTGCCGTCGGCGTGGGCGACGGGGATATTGAGTACCTCCCCCTTTTCACACTTTTGCAAAAAGGTGTTATCGCTATTTTCTACTTTGAGTCTGTGGTGTTTGGAGATAAAGTGCAGGTTTTCGTTGCGTTTGAGCGCACCCGGAAGCAGGTGACTCTCGGTCAGAATTTGGAAACCGTTGCAGATACCGAGCACTTTGCCGCCTCTGTCGGCGAATTCGCCCACCTCTTTCATGATCGGTGAAAAACGCGCGATGGAGCCGCTTCGCAGGTAATCTCCGTAGCTGAATCCTCCGGGTACCACTACAAGGTCGGGACTTTGCAGATCGTGTTCTTTGTGCCACACGATCTGCGTGTCGCAGCCAAGCTTTTGAAAAGCGTACTCGGTATCAAACTCGCAGTTGGTACCGGGAAAGCGTAGGATCGTTACTTTCATGCTCATTGCTCAAACTTTATAGCATAATCTTCGATAACGGTGTTTGCCAGCAGGGTTTCACACATCTGTTTTACCTGCTCCTCATCGACGCCATCCTCAACGTCCAAAACGATCTGTTTCCCCATGCGCACGTCGTTGACGCCTTGAAAATCCATCGCTTCGAGTGCGTGGTGGGTTGCTTTGCCCTGGGGGTCGAGTACGCCGTTTTTCAAATAGATATTTACGATTGCTTTTTTTGCCATTGATTTTATCCTGTTGCTTATCTTTTTATTTCTCTCACTCAAGCTTCGGCCTCGCCTCAGCTTCGCTCCGAAACGGCGTAGCCGCTTCTTCGCTTCATCTTTCTTTTCTTTCTCCTTTTTGCCGGGCAAAGCCCGTCAAAAATTCCTCTCACTCAAGCTTCGTTATCCCCGAAGTCTTTTAAGTACCTCTTCATAGGCTACTTTGACGCTGCCAAGTCCCTGTCTGAAGCGGTCTTTATCCATCTTTTCGTTACTTTTCGCGTCCCAGAAGCGGCAGCTATCAGGTGTAATCTCATCGGCCAGGATGATGTTGCCGTCCACATCTTTACCGAATTCGAGTTTAAAGTCGATCAGACGCAAGCCTTTGTCCAAGAAGTAGGGTTTCAAGATCGTGTTGATTTCACGCCCCAGTCTGCGCAACTCTTCAAGTTCGCCCTCGTTATCGACGCAATCGAGCAAGATAGCGTGCTCGTCGTTGATGATAGGATCGTCAAGGTCATCATCTTTATAGCAAAACTCTACCAGTGAAAAGGGAAGAACTTTTCCGTCTTCAATCCCAAGCCGTCTTGTCAAAGATCCGGTCGCCACGTTTCTTACGATCACTTCGATAGGAATAATTTCAACTTTTTTCACCAAAAGGTTGTTGCTGTCTATGGTGTCGACATAGTGGGTTTTGATCCCCTTTTGTTCCAGCATTTTAAACAGCTCTGTCGTGATTTGGCAGTTGAGTGCGCCTTTGCCCTCTTCACTTCCCTTCTTGGCATTGTTAAATGCTGTCAAATCATCTTTGAACTCGGCGATATACTTATCCTCGTCTTCGGTTTTAAAGATCTTTTTCGCCTTCCCTTCATACAGCATCTGCTTTTTTTCCATACGGTTATCTCCCCTTTGTAATGATTAATGATTTCAAGATGTCCACGGCCGCTTTAAGCTGTGCATCTTCGTATAATTCATTTTTCGTAATTATACCTTTTTTATTTTTGATATTGTCTTTATCTTTTTTTCCGTCCACTTTTTCCAACTCGTTTTTCAAATGCAGTTTCAAATCCCGCTCTTTGATAGCAAACTCATTCTCCTGAGCCATCGCCACCTCACCGGCGCTTACTTCGATATCGGGATCGATCCCCACGGCCTGGATGGTTCTGCCGCTTGGCAGATAGTAGCGCGCCACGGTCAGACGGATCGCTTCACGGCCATCGTTAAGTTCCAGAATCTGCTGTACGCTTCCCTTGCCGAAGGTTTTTTCGCCCACGACGATCGCCCGCTTGTGATCCTGCAGGGCACCGCTGACGATTTCGCTGGCACTGGCGCTTCCGGAGTTGACCAACACCACAAGGGGCACGTCGGTATAGGTACCTTCCGATTCGGCGTCGTATTCGATATTTTCCGAATCGATCTTACCCTTTTGGCTGACGATCACGCCGCTGTCGACAAACAGGTCGGTCAAACCGATCGCCTGGTAGAGATCACCGCCGGGGTTGTTCCGCAGATCCAGGATGATCCCTTTCAACGGTGTTTGCTCCTGCAGAATCTGCGCCACGGAATCGGTCACTTTTTTATCGAAGGATTTGACCTTGATATACTGGTATCCCCCCTCGATCTGTTTGGCTTCGACCGATTTGACGTTGATGATATCGCGGGTAATGGAGACCTTAAAGGGGTTGGGTTCGGTGTCGCGCACCACCGTCAACTCCACATCCGTTCCGGGTTTTCCGCGCATGAGATTCACCGCTTCGTTCAAACTCATATCGATCGTACTGCGGTTGTCGATCTTGAGGATAATATCCTGCGCTTTCATCCCCGCTTCGCTTGCTGGAGTATCGTCGATGGGAGAGATCACCGTCAACGCCCCGTCGCGAAGTCCTACGACGATCCCCAGACCGCCGAACTCGCCCGTGATCTTGACTTTGAACTCCTTATACTCCTCCTTGTTCATAAACGAAGAGTGCGCATCGAGGTTTTTCAGCAACCCGTCGATCGCTTTGTTGATCACGTTTTCAAAATCGATATCGTCGACGTAGCGGTATTCGATCGTCGAGAGAACCTCTTCGAACTTTTTGATCGCTTCAAGTCTTGAAACGACCGATTCCTCATTCTCCGTTTTAGCCTGCAGTCCCGAAGAAAACAGCAAAAATAGAGATAAAAATGTCGTTAAAAAACCGGCAAAGATAAATTTTTTATTTTTTTCCATCGTATAAACGCCCTTTTTGAGGTGAAATTGGCTATATTGTAGCTAAAGTAATGTTTTTATTAGTTTAAATACCCTTTCGCACGAACGAAGACTCGTATATTCCTTGACCGAGTGGGGGTAAAAGATATCGGGCCCGAGGGAAACGATCTGCATATTTGGAAACATTTTGCTAAAAACCGCACACTCCAAGCCCGCGTGAATGGCGGTAAACTCCGCCCCGCCGTACGCCTTTTGCACCTGCTTGGCAAACTCCGTCACCTTTGGTTCCCAGGGGTCGTACCAATCGCTAAAAACCGCATCAAAGCCTTCAAAGTGATCCCTCACGTACCGTTGCATCGCTTTTAACCCCTCTGCACTCATGCTGCGGATACTGCACTCGATCTTTGCGTTTTCTATCAAAGCGAGGTTCACGCTGTCTTGGGGGATCCCCAACTGCTCGTGCATTCTGTGTACGCCGTTTTTAAAGTTTGCGACCTTCTCTATGAGCGCTTTGCCGCCGCCGAGAACCTGCCCGGGCTTGCCGTGGACGGGCAGCACCTTGACCGCGTCGCTTGCGGGCAGCTTTTTTGCGGCTACCACCGCTTTGCAAAAGCTGGGGATCGCGTTTCTTCGCTGTCCGCCTACGAACTTGACCAGTTCAAACTCTTTATCCTGCAGATACGCGGCGATCTCGGTGATGGCGTTGGGGATGGGTTTGTGGATATCGACCCCCGAGTGTCCCCCCTGACTTTGAGCGCTTATCTCGTAAAGGTTTTCAAAGGTTGCCGCTTTAGGGGTCTCTTCACGGGTAAGTCGGACGTCCACGCCGCCCGCGCAGCCCAGGTAGACTTTACCCTCCTCTTTGCTGTCGAGGTTAAGCATCTTTGGGGTTTTAAGCTCCAGCTGCAGATTGTGCGCCCCGATGAGCCCCACCTCCTCGTCGTTGGTAAAGAGGCAATCGACCTTTTTGCCCTCCTCCAAAAGCGCAAGCATCATCGCACACCCCATGCCGTTGTCCGCGCCCAGCGAAGAGTTTCTGGCTCGCATTATATCCCCTTCGATCACGATCTCGATCTTTGGCGCGCTGCCCATGCACACCATATCGTAATGCGATTGCAGCGTGATCTCTGCGTTTTCATTGCTCGCCAGGATATTACCGAACTGATCACTTTGGACGTCACAGCCGCATCTGATGGCAAAATCGATTATATAGGTTTGCAATTTGCCTGTCTCTTTTGAACAGTGGGGGATGGCGGCAAGCTCTTTGAAAATTTCCAAAACACGCTGCATGGGGTTCCTTTTTCGCAGATTATAACAAATTATGCTACAATGCAAGCTATGAAAAAGATATATCTGATACTGATCCCCCTTCTTTTTACCGGCTGTCTGTATCCCAATAAAACGGGAGTTTCCAAATGGCACTACGATGCGTGTAAAGAGTATTACGACGTGGCGGGACAGTACCACTACGAGTGCGACAATCTTTTTGACTACAGTGATATGAAAAAACTCAATCCGTGGAGAGAGGAAACCCCTCCGCCCTATGAACCCTGCGAAGGGATTGAGTGCTACTAACGGGGAGAGCCCCCGCTATCTATTTTGCTTTAAATTCCGTAACGTGGTGTTTTAAGCCCAACTGCTTTTGATCGATACCCAAAGCCAGGCCGATAAGCTGGGGCAGGTGCAGTACGGGCAGATGCGTTTCGCGCCCTACCTCTTTTGAAATGTTGTGCTGCTGCACGTCCATGCGGATTTGGCACAGGGGACAGGGGGTGACCATCATATCCGCATCGGCGTCTTTTGCCCCCAGCAAAGCGCTGCCGCTGAGGCGGTTTGCCGTTTTGGGTGCCTGCAGCTCCACGTGGAAACCGCAGCAACTGTTTTTATCCTCATACTGGATGCTTTTGCCCTCCAGCGCTTCGATCAAACGATCCAGCGAAGTAGGGTTGTAGGGGTTTTCCCCCATATTCGCATCTTTGTGCAGGTGGCTCGGCCGGATGTTGTGGCAGCCGTAAAAGGGTGCTACGTTGTAATTGGACAGCGGCGTTTCCACCTTTTTAGCGATCGCATCAAGACCGTAATCCTCGATCAGCGCGTACTGGAAGTGGCGCACGGCGGAGGTGCCTTTATACTCTAAGCCCACTTCCGCCAGCTTCTCATTGACTCTGGCTTTAAGTTCCGGATCGTTGTCAAGTTTTTCCTTGGCTTCGGCGGTATTGAGTTGGCACGTATTGCAGATGGTGACCATATCCAGCCCGTGCTTCTCCGCGTAGCAGATGTTGCGCGCGTTCATCACGATGGAGAGAAATTCATCAAAGTCCTGCAGGTGGCTCGCCCCGCAGCAGGTCGCCTCATCCAAAAGCACCAGCTCGATCCCCAACTTTTTGGCAACGGCAAGCGTCGAACTCATCAATTCAGGAGTGGATTCCCTCGCGGTACAACCGGTAAACAGTGCATATTTTAAGTTACTCATTATTTACTCCCTTTATACTCTTCAACGGTGCTTGAAGATTTGATCAGTTTTTTCACCTCGTCGAGGTTTTTGGATTTTGGCATATTCCACGGCAGGACGATCTTGCCCTTTCTAAACATGGTGATCGCTTCGGGGATATGTTTCATCACGCCCAGGTTACCCTCACTGTAGCGTACCAACTCACCCTCGTCAAGCAGCCCGTGTTTCTCCATGGAGTGTTTGAAGCCCACCGCGTGCTTGCTCGCCACGTTTTTTGCCGCAACGTTTTCGGCAAAAAGCTGGTTGTGCAGTTTGGTAATCTTCTCAATAGGGTTGACCTCTTTAGGACAGGCTTCGGCACATTCGTTACACTTCACACAATCCCATACGCCGCTTCCCAGCTCATCGACGATCTCCAAGCGCTCGATCTTTGCCTCGTCACGCACGTCGGCGTTGAAGCGGTACGCTTTGGCAAACGCCGCCGGTCCCAGGTAATCCTCGTTGACGCCCAAGGCTGAACAGGCATATACGCAGCTGCCGCACTGGATACAGTAATCCGCTTCAAGCAACTGCTCCGCTTCATCTTTGGAAACGATATTTTCCTTATCGGGATGCTCCTCCACGTCCGCGATCAGGTAGGGTTTGACCGCGTCGTACTTTTCCCAAAAGTTTTTCTTATCGATCACCATATCCTTGATCGCCCGGGATTTATCCTGGGGATCGATGGTCAGTTCGGTGCCAAACTGCTCGACCAGTTCAAGCACGTTGACTTTGCATGAAAGTACGGGCTTGTCGTTGACTTTGATCGCACAGCTTCCGCAGATTCCGTGCCGGCAGCTTCGGCGGTAACTGAAGGTGCCGTCCTGTTCCCACTTGATCCTGTTTAAAATATCCAGTACCAAATCATCCTGACCCACCTCAAGTTCATAATTTTTGTAATAAGGCAGATAATCGGTTTCGGCATTGAATCGAAATACGTTAAATGTTATTGTTTGTGTTTTCATTATGTTAAATCTCCTTTTTTCCAAAGCAAAGCTTTCAAAAAAATCCTTCACTCAAGCTTTGGCTTTGCCAAGAGAAACATTCCTCGGAATGTTTCAGCCGATCCTTAATAGGTTCTTTCTTTTACTTCAAACTTGCCAAGCACGACGTCGGCATACTCAAGCTCAATGGAGCCGTCCTCTTTCATATATCCGAAGGTGTGCTGCAAAAACTTTTCATCGTTTCTGGTAGGAAAATCCTCTCTATAGTGCGCCCCGCGGCTTTCCTCTCTGGCAAGCGCGCCCTCTACGATAAAGGAGGAGAAATCGATCAAGTGTCCCAGCTCGATCGCCTCTTGCAAGTCGGTATTGTATACTTTGGATTTGTCATCGATCCGGATATCTTTGTAGCGGCGCTTGAGCTCCGCGATCTTCTCCTTTTGTCTCAAAAGGGTTTCACGGGTTCTAAAAACCCCCGCATCAAAGGTCATACTCTCTTGCAGCTCGTTGCGAAGCTCGGGTACCCGCTCGCTGCCGTTGTTTGTCAGCAGGGTTTCAAGCTGCGCAAGCGCTTTTTGGGCATTTTGCTCCGTGGCATCTTTAAAGCCGAGCCCGTCCACGTCCCGCGCGATCGCTTTGCCTACGTGGCGGCCGAAGAAAAGCGCTTCAAGCACGGAGTTGGCTCCCAAACGGTTGGCGCCGTGGACGCTGACGCAGCTGCACTCGCCCGCTGCGTAGAAGCCTTCGACCAACTCGGTGGGGCTTTTTTGTACCTGTCCGTCGATATTACAGGGAATGCCGCCCATGGAGTAGTGTGCCGTCGCGGCGATATGGATCGGTTCTTTGATCATATCCTGCCCCAAAAAAGTGATCGCCAAATCACGCAGTTCGGGAAGTCTCTCCATAATGATCTCTTCGCCCAGGTGGGTCAGATCGATCGCTACGGCGTCTTTGTTGGGCCCCACCCCGCGTCCTTCGCGGATCTCGGTGGTGATGGCGCGGCTGACCACGTCACGCGGAGCCAGTTCCATCTTCTCTTTGGCGTATCTCTCCATAAAACGTTCGCCTTCGCTGTTATAAAGCCGTCCGCCCTCGCCTCTGGCAGCTTCGGAGATGAGTACGCCGCTTCCCGCAAGCCCGGTGGGGTGAAACTGCACAAACTCCATATCCTCCAGCGGCAACCCGTGGCGCGCTACGATTGAAAGGGCGTCGCCGGTATTGGCGTGGGCGTTGGAGTTGACGGAAAAGGCGCGTCCGTAACCGCCCGTGGCAAACATCACCGCTTTGGCGTTGAAAATCGCCGTTTGCGTACTTTTGATATCGTAAGCGACCACGCCGTTGACTTTGCCGTCTTCGTACAACAGATCCATACAGTACCACTCGTCATATACTTTGACGTTTTCCCGGTGCATCTGCTCATAGATCGTTTGCAGCAGCGTCAAGCCCGTTCTGTCTTTGGCGTAACACGCTCTGGGCTTTGACTGTCCGCCAAAAGGCCTCTGGGCGATGGTCCCCTGCTCGGTTCGGCTAAACGCCGCGCCCATATGTTCGGCCCACCGGATCGTTTCCGGGGCTTTGGAACACATCAGGTTCACCGCATCCTGATCGGCTAGATAATCACTTCCCTTAACCGTATCAAACTCATGCAGCTCGATACTGTCCTCTTCGGAAAGTGCGGCGTTGATTCCGCCTTGAGCGGCTCCGGAGTGGCTTCGTAGCGGGTGCAGCTTCGTAATGACGGCAACGTTTTTGCCCGCAACCTGCAGTTCGCGCGCAGCTGCCAAGCCGGCAAGCCCCGCACCGACGATCACCACATCATACTTTTTAATCTCAAGACTCATAGATATCCTTAAGTATAATTTTTTCTTATCTTACTACAATTTTCTTAAATGTAACTTTACGAAACGGTTTTTAAAAGATGAGAGTTTAAAAAAGTGTAGAAAAGTATCACTTTTTTGGTAATTTGTAGATTTTTTTATTTTGAAGATTATTTTACTCTTATTTGGGCAAAAGTGTTACGATTATACACTTTTGCCCTCCGTTTTACTTCTCTACCGGAAGATTCGCCTTGGTCCAGTCATAGGCAAAACCGTTTTCTATATTGTATACTTCGCTAAACCCCTGCTTCGCAAGCAGATTCGCCGCATACTTGGTCCGTGACCCGCTGCGGCAGATCAGGATAACGGGAGCGTCCGTATCCCCCAGCGTCTGCTCTACCCGCTGTACAAAGGTTTCGTTAAACACCCGTTTGCCGTACTTTTCAAAAAATACCGGGATATTCAACGCACCCTTGGGATGCAGATACTCATACTCCTTCTTGGTACGTACATCGATGAGCGTAACTCCGTTTTGCTGCTTTTTAAAAGCGGTTTTAGAGTTGATATCCGCTTTATAGAAGCTTTGACTGGCAATTGCGATCAGCGGTAAAAACATTAACGTAAAAATAAACTTTTTCATTGTGCAAAATCTCCTTATAATATTGCGATCTGTATTTTATCTCATTTTCAACAAATTGCCAAATATGCTACAATTTCGCCATGACTGAACATTTACTCGACATCAACCACCTTGAGATCGCCTATTTCAGCGGCTGCGGCGAATGCAACCGCTGCTGCGACGGCTCCTCCTTCCGCTTCGCGCCGCTCTTTCTCGGCGATATGGAAGAGGTATACCGCCGCTTCCCCATCGTCTTTGTCAAGATCGAAAACCGCTGGCGCATGGTGTTTATCCTCAGCGACGGCAACCCCTGCCCCTACCTCAAAAGCGGAGGTTGCACGATTTACGCCCAACGCCCCCATGCGTGTAGAATCTACCCATTTACTCCTTTTCGCGATTCAATCTACCTTGACAGCAGCTGTCCGGGAGTGGGGTTGTGCGGAACACCCGTTACCGCGGGGGGCAGACTCTCTCCCGCTTTTGACCACCCCCGCTTATCGCAGATCGGTCAAAAACAGGCCCAAACGGATCGATTTATAAAGGCGCAGAAAAACATGGAGAAACTGGGTCGTATAGGAGAGTACACCCTCTACGCAAGTGCGGACCGAAGCGACGACCCCCACTTGCGGATGCACAAAAAATCCCTTGAATTGTTACGGATGTTTTCTTTGCGGGATCAGTAGTTTCGCTCGATCATCTCCCGGGCGATGGAGACCAGGTACTCCTCTTTTTGCGCGCCCATCAGCGCCACCGCCTCTTCGATCAACTCCTTTGCCAGCGCAAAGGATTGCTCCACGCAGCCATACCTTTGCATCTGCGTTTTGATCCACTCCTGCTGCTGCGCATCAAGCTTTTTCCCATGCATGGCAAGCAGCTGCTCTTTGCCGCTTGCATCCAGCGAGCGGTAGAGATAGATATAGGGCAGCGTCGCTTTGCCTTCGACGAAATCATTCAGGGCGGGTTTGCCCAGGGTTGCGCTATCTTGAGTGATATCTAAGATATCGTCGACGATTTGAAACGCGACGCCCAGGTTTCTGCCGTAGCGGCCGTAGCTTTCAGGCTCCTTCCCCGCCAAAATCGCGCCGGCTTTGGCACTGGCTTCGATCAAAACGGCGGTTTTTTTATAGATCATATCCAGATAGAGCTTTTCATCCTCGTTAAAACGCTTCGCCATATCCACATCTTTCAATTCACCGATGGAAAGCTGCGTTACCGCCGAGGAGACGATCTCCGCGATCTGCAAATTTCCGCGGGTCAACTCCGAATACGCCTTGGAGTACAAAATATCTCCGAGCATGATCGCGTGTTTGTTGCCGTAGGTCGCGTTGATCGATGCGACGCCCCGGCGGCTGTGGGCTTCATCTATCACGTCATCGTGCAGCAAACTCGCCGCGTGGATCATTTCGATGATCGCCGCGGTACGCACCGCTTCGTCCGACGCGTCGGCGATTTTGAGTAAAAGCTTGGCCCGCAGCCGCTTTCCCACGGGCAGCTTGGCGTAAAGTGCTTTGATATCTTCGTCGTTTAATTCCTCCCAAAAGTGCTCTATCTGCCGTTCTACCGTTTCCAATGCCATCTACTGGGTCTCCTCGTTACTGTTTTTAATACTTAAATTCGTTCTGTCGTTATCTTTGATATAGATATCAAAATACGCTTCGCGGTTGGTGTCGTCAAACTCTTTGAATACGATCGACATATAGGGTGCGCGCAGCTCACCCGCGATTCTGGGCAGCAGCTTGAGATTGAACGTATCCAGGTTCGGCCTGGTATACAGCACCGTCTGGTTGTTAAACCCCTGATAGTTGATCAACGTCACCAACCCCTCGTTGACAAACAGGGTCCAGCGCAGTTTGAACACCCGCTTGACCACGCCTCCTTCGGGGCCCGTTTCGCTAAAGGTCGCGTGAAAAAACTGATCCTTTTTCAACTTGACGTGCTGCACCTTGTCCCACACGATCTGCGCGTGCAGCCACAAAGGCAGCAGTACAAGAAAAAGGGCTTTATTCACTTTGACAAACGATGCTGCCGGTGGTTTCGATCAGCAGACTTGTCTTGATATTTTCCACCTCTTCGCAAGGCTCCCCGGGAAGGCGGCCCAGCCGCTGCTCCAACTCCTGTTCAAGCCCCCGCTCCTCTAAAATCTTCTCAGCCAAAGCAAAGCGCTCGAGCAACTTTTCCAACTCCATCTCCACGACGTTTCTATTGGCCGTGTAAACGATTTCAAAAAACTTCTGTTTGGGCGAACCCCCGCTAAATACCGCGTCATCTTCAAAAATATCCATATAGTTTCTTTTTTCTGCCATAGCATGATCCTTTATTTACTGATTCATTGAATAGAGATAGGGATTATAGCACATTATAACAATGCGCCGGAGTTTTCCTCCCCCGATCTTTCTCTCCCGTTACGCTTTAACGCACTTTCACGCGGTAGATGATACTATAAAGCAGCGGTACCACATAGAGGTTTACGACCGTCGCCCAGGCGATACCAAAGCCCAGCGTCACCGCCATAGGCTGCAAAATTTTCGCCTGCCCCGACGCGAAAAACATCAGCGTCGCCAACCCCAAAAGCGTGGTCAGCGACGTAAGCAAAATGGGCCGCAGGCGCAGTTTGGCCTTTTGGATCAGCTGCTCTTTGGTATGCGACCCCTTGATAAAATCAAGCATGATCAGCGCGTCGTTGACCACGACCCCCGCCAAACCGACGATACCGATAAGACTGGGCAGGGTGATATTCATCCCCATAATAAAGTGTCCGATAAAAACCCCCAGAATCGCAAGGGGGATCGTAGAGATTACGATCAGCGCCAATACCGTGGAATCAAACATCCACACCAGCGTAATAAAGATCAGCAAAAGCGCGATAACCGCCGCTTGCATAATCTCCCGCTGGACCTTTTCATTCTCTTTTTGCTCCCCTTTGATATGCACGTTCAACCCCTCGCTGCGCAGCTGCCCCAACAAGGGACGGAGGCGCTCCATCACCTCCGCGGAGGTGATCATATCCTTATCCAGCGAAGCAAACACGCTGCGGACCCGTCTACTGTTTTCTTTGTAAATCTTTACAAAGCTCTTTTGGTAGATAAACTCCGTCACGTCGCGCAGCCGCACCATCGCCCGAGCGTCCGGAGTGGCGATCTCCAAGCGGTTGAGAAACTCCACGCTGTCTTTGTAGCGATCCTGTATGCGCAGCTTGATAAGTCCGCTGTCGTTAAAGAGTTTGCCGTACTCGTTTTTTAAAAACCCGCTTTGCAGTACCCGGGTCAAATAGCCTTCGCTAAATCCCAGTTCCTGACCGTAGGGGTTGACTTTGAGTTTGAGCTCCAACTCCCCCTCCTTGGCGTCGGTGGCGATATCATACACCCCCTCGATCTCTCCGAGGGCCTTTTGCATCCGATTGATCGCACCGAGCACCTTTTGGGTATCGGGGTGGCTAAAGCCGATCTCCACGTCGCGCTTGACGATCCCCGCACTGGGCAAGACGACGTTAAACTCTTCAAACAGCGGCTCGCTGCCCTGTTTTCTCGCCGCTACCTCCGCCGTGATCCTTTCGATCTTTTGGCCGATCTCCTTGGCGCTGCGCTCCCGCTTCATTTCGCTGTCGTCATATTCGGGGCTGAGGTAGGGGTTGATATATTTGTCAAATACGTTTTGCGGCTTCCGGTCGTTGAGATTGACAAAGATATGAAAAAGGTGTTCGCCAAACTCCGCCTGGTTTTTCGAATCGATCTTGATCCCGATCACGGAGGTCACCGATTTGACCGCGTCCCTGTCCAGCTTTTGCAGCAGCAGCTTCTCCACTTCGCTAACGTAGCGCTCCGTATCTTCAAGTTCGTTATTGATGTTGACGTTGCCGTTGATATAGATCTGCGTCGTATCAAATTCGGGGAAAAGCTGGAACTTGCTGATACTTTGCATATACGCCGTCAACCCCAGGATCACGCTGACCGAAAAGATCAGCGCGCTTTTTTTGTGGTGCAGCACGAAATCGATCAGCGCTTCGTAGATGCGGTTCATCCGCCCCCAGAAACGGGTTGCCCGTGAATCCCGCCGCGATGGTTTTATAAAATCCTTAGCGTGCAGCGGCAGGAAGTAAAAGGCTTCAAAGAGTGAACTCAGCAACAAAATGGAGATCATGATGGGCAGCACTTTTAAAAACACCCCCATCTCCCCGCTGATCATCAAAAGCGGCAAAAAGGCAAAGATCGTCGTCAGCGTCGCGGTCAAAACCGCGGGAAACATCTCCACGGCCCCGTCTATGGCCGCCTGGGTCGCGCTTTTATCCATTTGGCGGTGGCGGTAAATATTTTCGGCGACGACGATCGCTTCATCCACGATCATCCCCAGTGCGATCAGCGCGCCCAGAAGCGAAAGCATATTCAAACTATACCCCATCACGTTCGCGGAAACAAGCCCGATCATAAAGCTTGCCGGAATTCCGATCCCTACGACCAAAGCGATACGGGAATTGACCGTCAGAAACAGGGCGCTAAAGACTAAAATCAATCCGAAAAAGATATTGGAGATGACCGTATTGAGACGGTTACGGATCCATTTGGACGTGTCGGTATAGGCTTCAAAGGTCAACTCGGGGTATTTTTGCTCATACCCTTTGAGGATTTCGCGGATTTGGCGGCTGAGCGCAATGGCGTTGCCCTCTTTGGATTTGTTGATGCTCAAAGAAACGTTGCGCTGGCCGTTAAAATGCGAAATCTCCCCGCTGTCGCCCAGCTTGTACTCCACCTTTGCGATATCACCCACAAACAGCCGCTTCTCCCCGACGGTGATCATCGTTTTGGCCAGGGCCCGGGCACTTTTGACCCCGTTTATGGTACTGATATACAGATGCTGCCCCTGCTGTTTCACCGTCCCTATGGGAAAGATGGAGCTGAGTTCCTGCAGCGCGCTGATTACGGCAGAACGCTGCAGATCGTAACTTTGCAGCTTTTTACTGTCCAGACTGATCAACACCTCCTCATCGGCGTCCCCGCGCAGACTCATATCGCTAAGTGCTTTGATGGAACTGAGTTCGCTTTTAAGCTCCTCTCCCGCGTCCAGCAGGCGCGCTTTGGGTACCTCCCCGGCAATAGCGACGATAAGCAGGGGGAAGTTCTGGGTCTGCACCTTGGCGACGGGTTCATTCATATCCGCGGGCAGATCGCTTTTGATCTTGCTGATCACATCTTTGACATCTCCTAAAATGAGGTAGGGTTCGCTTCCCTCTTTTATCTCGGCGGTGATGATAAAACTGCCGTTTTGGATCACGCTTTCGACCTTCGCGATCTCGCTGATGCTTTTAAGGTCGTCCTCGATGGATTGTACCGCCATCTTGTCCAGCGTATCGGCACTGGCTCCCGCGTATGCCCCCGTAACTTTAATCTTGTCCAAAGTCGAGGGCGGGAATATCTCTTTGGGAATGCTGATATAGGCAAAGGTCGCCACTACCAGTAAAAAGAGCAGGATCAAGTGGTTGATGATGGGCTTTTTAATTGCAAACGTAATAAAGGAGCGGATCATAACTACCTCTTAAAACATCGTATAGATGACGCTGTTTTTAAACTTCATCGCTTCGATCTTGCGCTTGAGCAAAATCCGCTCCTCCTTCAGCGCCTCAACCTGTACGCGCAATCTCTGGATCTCTTTACTGTCGTAATAGATCTGATTCGCCAAGTATACCTTGGGTACGGCTATAAGTAAGACGATGATAATAGAAAAGATTACGATTAGGAATCCGTAAATATTCAAAACCGATTTCGCATCCTCTTTGACGCTATCGGCTAAAAGCTGTTTCTCCATCCCTCTCCCCTATGCGTTAAATCGAAAAACCCGCAGTTTCGCACTGCGGCTGCGCGGATTGGTTCTGCACTCCGCTTGCGTCGCAACGATGGGTTTTTTCGTCACTATTTTTCCCAGGGCGTTATCGTTGCCGCAGGTACAGCGCATCGCCTCGGCCGAACAGATGCAGCTTTTACTCCAGCGCTTGAAGCGCTGCTTCACGAGCCGATCTTCAAGCGAGTGGAAGGTGATAAGTGCGATAATAGCGGACTTTGGGCGCTTTTGTTCCAGCGCGTCCAAAAGCCCCTCGATCTCGTCAAGTTCGCTGTTGACTTCGATACGGATCGCCTGGAACATAAGCGTCGCCGGATTGTGTTTGGATTTGGGCATTACCCGTTTGGCCAAAGCGGCCAACGCTTTGGCTTCGGTAAAGGGCCGGTTCTCCACCACCGCCGAAGCCAACTTTTTATAGGGTCTGATCTCTCCGTATTCGCGAAAAATCTTTTCAAGTTCCAGCTTTCCGTAGCCGTTGACCACCTCCCGGGCGGTGATTCCGGAGGTGGGGTCCATCCGCATATCCAGGTTGTCGCTTTCAAAACTAAACCCCCGTTCAAGCTTGTCAAGCTGCAAAGATGAAACGCCAAAATCCGCGAGTACTCCCGTGATGGGGTCTTCTCGCAGCGTCGGGAAGACTTTGGAGAAGGAGCCTTTATAGGTCCGTATCCGCTCCCCCAGCCGCTTTTTGGAAAAAGCGAGGGCTTCATCGTCGCGGTCGATACCGATCAGTGCGATCCGATCCCCGTAGCGCTCCGACATCGCCGCGCTGTGCCCCGCATAGCCCAGAGTACAATCGACGAAATATCCCTCCTCTATCCCTTCGAAGCTCTCCAAAACCTCCTCTAAAAGAACGGGAACATGGGGTGCATCGCTACGCTTTGACATCGGTAATCAACTCCTCTTTCATATCTTCAAAACAGTGGGCGTCCAGGGTGATTTCAAGCTTTTGCGTCGGAATCGTATCGACGACGATAATGCAGCTTAAATCATGCGCGTGGGTCAGCTCGGCACGTACTTTGCACAAGGTATCAAAATCCAGCCGGCTTTGCAACAGCTGCGATACGCCGGCAAACTCCCTCCGGGCACAGCTGTTGAACTTTTCGATCGAACACAGCTTCACCTCGTCGCGGTTAAAATACCCTACTCCGTCGATAATACGCTCCACCTGTCCCTTGCTTCGAGGATTTTTCATGGTTGAGTAGGGCAGAAAAAAGCTTGCTATCGTTTCCTTCGTTTTGCTATCACTCAACTTTGCGTGCAGCAGGCGGTAGTTTAAAAAGCGGTTTTTGACGATCTCATAGGGCTTTTTCCGCACCTCCAGATCCATCCGCTTTTCATACAGTTTGAGTTTATCCTCGTTGGAGTTGGGTTCCAGACTCTCCTGCAGGGCGCAAAAAAGTTCGTAATCCAGCCGGTTTTGCTGCGCCCTTTGCTTCTTCAGCGCAAAGTGGCAGCCGCAGTAGTTTTGCCGGTAGAGTTTATCCTTTTTTGCCAGCAGGTTCTGTGCGTTGCTTCCCCCGCCTTTGCGAAAATCGTAAGAAACAAACTCCAACCCGTACTCCTTTGCGATCCGCTCCCCGGCACGGCACAGCTGCTCCATCGATTTTTTCGGGCTCATCAAAAGCGTGGAGGTAAACTGTTTGATCCCCAGCTCCCTCGCTTTTTTGGCCGTTTCCACAAAACGCGTCTCAAAGCAGATTTCGCAGCGCTTTCCCTTTTCGGGTTCATCCTCCAGCCCCGTTGCGCACTCGAGCCAATATTCGTAATCGTATGCCCCTTCGATCAGGGGGATCCGGAGCATATCGCAGCTGCGCGTCACATCCATCAAACGGAGGCTGTACTCACTGTAGGGGTGGATATTGGGATTGTAAAAAAACGAAAAAAGTTCCCGCTGCGGCGCCTCCTTTTGCAGCCTTGATAAAAAGTAGTGGCTGTCTACGCTGCAGCAGATATGTACCAGCATGTCGCGCAACGCCCTTAAAACCTTTTACCCATGGTAAATTCAAAGCTTGTCGTATCATCCACAAACTCGTCATCCAACGCCTGGGCAAAGATAAACTGGATCGGGCCAAGCGGTGCCAGCCATTCGATCACCGCCCCGGTACCGGCACGTTTAATCTCGTTGAAACTGCCTTCGCCGATCATACCGTAATCCAGGAAAAAGGCTAAACGCATCTTTGCCGATTCCACGAGGGGAATACTGGCTTCAATACTGTTGGCAAACATCTTTTTCCCCCCGATACGATCATACTGCGCATCCCTCGGGGAGATGGAGTTGGTGCTGTAACCGCGGACGGTTCCCGTACCCCCCATGTAAAGCTTCTCATTGATATGCAGATATCCCCTGTCGTTGATATATCCCAGCTTCGCTTTGTAGCGCAAAATCATATCGTAATCGATCAAATCCTCCAGGCCGTAGTACATGGAGAATTTGGAGTAGCTTTTGACAAACTCCTCTTTCCCGTACATCCCCGCATATTCCAGGCTTGTCGATGCCGCGATACCCTCTCTGGGAAGGTAGTAACTGTCGGTGGTATCATAGGTCAGGGAGGGAATGATAGAGGATTTGTCATACTTTTCATCCACAAGGTTCACATCGTCGTAATCCAGATCCACGTCCACATAGAGCAGTTTCAACGTCCCGGTAAGATGGCGGCTTAATTTTTTACCCACGAAAACCGAACCGCCCTGGGTGGTTTCATCATACTCGTAAGCTTCGTAACTGTCTTTAAAGACGTTAACCCCCGTACTGTACTCGCTGTCCCAGACCCGCGGGTTATTCACGTGGATATTATAGGTGGAGGTTTTATCCGATTTCTCCACGTCTACGCCCACGTCCAAGCCGCTGCCGAAAATATTTTTATCGGATACGGCGACGTTGTACAAGAAGCCGTCGTAGCTGCCGTATCCCGCACCCACGATAATGTTACCCGTGGGCTGTTCTTTGACCTCCACTTCCAGATTCATCTCATCGATAGCGACCCGCTTTTGTTTGATCTCCACCTTTTCAAAATAGCCCGTACGCTTCAACGCTTTTCTTGAATCCTCAAGGTCGGTCAAGCTGAAAAGATCGCCCGGAGCCAAAAACACTTCCCGCCGCACGACCCGGTCGATGGTTCGCGTATTGCCGGAGATGATAACGTCGTTGATATAGACCTTATCCCCCGGTTCGATCGTATACACCACTTCGACCGTATGCTCTTCGGAGTTGGGGATGATATCGGGGGTAACCCGCACATACGCGTACCCCTTGTCCGCGACGGCGTCGTTGAGGGTTTTACTGTCGGTTCTGAACTCTTCGATATTGAACGTTTCCCCCTCTTCAAGCTCCAGCTCTACCGTATCAAGCTCCAAAACCTGCTTCTCCTGCTTGATTGTCACGGTGCTGACCGTGTAGGGTTCCCCCTCCTCTATCTTGTAAAGCTGTTTCGCTTTATAACCGCCAAAGTCCACCTCCAGCAAACCGTCGCTGATCGCGACGTCGAGATAGCCGTGCTGCATATAGTAATCTTTCAAACGCTGCTTATCGATAGGGATCTCGTTGACGTGGATCAACCCGTCGTTACGGCCCCACATCCAGCCCAGAAACTCCTGTTCCCTGTTTTTAAGGATGTTTTCCAAATCGCCGTCGTCAAAAACGGTGTTGCCCATAAATTCCAAACTTTTAATATGAACCTGCTCTCCCTTTTTCACGACGATATCAAGCTCGACGGAGTTACCCTCTTCCGTTGTTTCCAGGGAGATATCGCTGTCAAAAAACCCTTCGTACTCCAACAGGTCGAGGATATCTTTTTTGGCTTCTTGCATCTTTTGCTCATCGTAGATATCACCCTTGTCAATCCCCAGCGCATCGAGAATATTCTCCTGTTCGGCTTCTTTATACCCGATGATATCCACCTTGGAGATGATAGGTTTTTCCTTAAAGCTAAACGTCAACGTTCCCTGATCGTACGACGCCACGATATCTTTAAAGTAGTTATACTCATACAACTCTTTTATCGCTTTATTGATCTTTTCGATATCGAGTTCCTCGCCGACTTCGATCTTTGTGATCTCTCCCGCGGTCTCCTCGGAAAGGTGGATCAACCCTTCATACTCAATTGCATCGATACTTTTCGCTTCTAAACCAATAACCGTTATCAACAGGATCAATACGCGCTTCATAAACAACCTTAAATTAATTTTTGGATAAACTTCTTTCAATAAACAGACATTATATCGAATACCAAATAAATTTAAAAAGGTCAATAATGCAAATTGCGATAGTGGGCTTGGGTTTGATGGGCGGCTCCTTTGCACTGGGGTTGAAAAACAGCGATCATACCCTCGTGGGGTTTGATCACAACGAAAAACATTGCCAAAGCGCTTTGGAACTGGGATTGGTGGAACGTATCGCGGATTTTGACGAAGTCAAACGCTCCGATGTCGTGATTTTGGCCATTCCCGTAGAAGCGATCATCAAAGCGATGGATTCACTTCACGATATTGCACCGGAAACCACCGTCATCGATCTGGGCAGTACCAAAGAAAAAATTATCGCCGCCATTCCCGAAACGCTCCGGAACAACTTCGTTGCGGCCCACCCCATGACCGGGACGGAAAAGTTCGGCCCCCATGCCGCGCTGCCCGACCTGTATGAGGATAAAATCGTCGTTTTGTGTGATTTGAAAGACAGCGGGCAACTGCATGTCCGGCGAGCTTTGGAACTGTTTAACCTGCTGCAGATGAAGATCGTCAAGATGGATGCCGCAGATCATGATCTGCACGCGGCCTTTATCTCCCACATGCCCCACGCTTTGAGTTTTGCCCTGGCGCGCGCCGTACTGGCCCAGCAAGATCCCAAAAGTATCCTCACCCTTGCCGCTGGCGGGTTTAAGGATATGAGCCGCCTTGCGAAAAGCAGCCCCGACATGTGGACCGATATCTTCAAACAAAACAAGCAAAATCTGCTGCACTCGCTCAAGCACTTCCAACAGGAACTCGACAGTTGTACGAAGATGGTAGAAGATGATGATTTTGAAAGTTTGCACAGCTGGATAGCGCAGTCGAACAAACTGCACCATATCCTGTAAATCCCCCTATAGTTCAAACGCCTTTCGCATGACGGGCGTTATCTCCCGGGTCCCGTAGCGGTGGCCGGTAAAGTGTTCAAAGGCCAGCACCCCCTGATACAGCAGCATATCCGCTCCGTCCTTTACTTCCAAGCCCCGCTTTTGCGCCGCTTGCAAAAAGGGCGTTTGCTTGCCGTAGATGACGTCCACGCACGCTTTGGCGTTTTCAAGTACGCCGCCGATCATCGCCTCGGGAACGGGCAGGTTTCCGTCGGCAAGCCCCGCGGAGGTGGTGTTGACCACCAGATCAAACCCCCTGTTTTCAAAGTTTTCCCACGTCATCGTTTCACAGTGGTTAAAACCTTCCAGCCGACCCGCCGATCGGTTCATCACCGTCACGTCCAGCCCCCGTTTGTTCATGATATACGCGATCGCCTTGGCCGTTCCCCCCGCGCCTAAAAGCAGTACCTTTTCCCTGCTGAACTCTTCGATACTCAACATAAATCCCGGGGCGTCTGTATTGTAGCCGTGAAGCTTGCCGTTTTTCTCTATAATCGTATTGATCGCCCCGATCGCTTTTGCATCCTCGTCGATCACGTCGCAGGCGGCAAAAGCGGCCTCCTTGTGGGGGACGGTAATATTGGCACCGCTGAGCCCCAAAGCAAAAAAACGCGCTTTGAGGTCTTCACCGTTTTTAAGCAAAATACGGGTATAGCAGCTTTTTTCTTTGAAGTGGGCGAAACAGCGGTTGTGCATAAGCGGGGATTTGGAGTGGCTGACGGGGTTGCCGAAAATCGCAAACAGGTTTTGCACTACCTGCCCTTTGCCGAGAGTTCGTCGATAGTCGCGTGCAGCGCCTTGAGTTTGTTGCTAACCTCCAGATACTCCAGCTCCGGTTTACTGTCCGCCACGACCCCGGCTCCGGCTTGCAGGACAATTCTGTCCGGCTTGATCATCGCAGTCCGGATCGTGATGGCGCTGTCCATATTGCCGTTGAAACTAAAATATCCCACGCTGCCGCTGTAAAAACCGCGCTTGAGCCGCTCATACTCCGCGATCAACTCCATAGCGCGGATCTTGGGCGCGCCGGTCATGGTGCCCGCGGTGAAAGTAGCGGCAAAAAGATCGAACATATCCTTGCCCTCTTGGAGTTTCCCCTCCACGTCGCTGACCATGTGCATCACGTGCGAATAGCGCTCCACGCGCATCAGATCGGTCACTTTCACGCTTCCGCCCTTGGCTACTCGCCCCACGTCATTTCGCCCGAGGTCTACGAGCATGATATGCTCCGCCCGCTCTTTGGGATCGCTGAGCATCTCCTGTTCCAGCTCCCTGTCACGGTCTTTGTCCCTGCCCCGCTTTCTGGTCCCGGCGATGGGGCGCAGCATGATATCCTCATCGTTAAGCTGCACCATCACTTCCGGGGAACTGCCGCAGATGGTAAAGTCGCCGTATTCGAGCAAAAACAGATAGGGCGAGGGATTTTTGCTCCGAAGGGCGCGGTAAAAACTTAGACTGTCAACGTGTGCGGGCTGGGTATAGCGGTTGGAGATCAGCAGCTGGAACACGTCGCCGCTTCGTATCATCTCCTTTGCGTCCAGTACAATCTGTTTGAAAGCCTCTTCGCCGATGCCGTATGCACCCTCTCCCGTCTGCTTGATAGGTTGAAGCGGCGCAAAACGCATCGGTTCGTACAGCAGATTCTCGATGGCGTCTACACCGCTTAGATCACCGTTGTTGATGATGGTCAGCTTACTGGTGCGGTGGGAATACGCCAGGATGATTTCGGGGCGTACCAGATCCAGATCGGGGGTATGCAGATCATCGTGCAGGTTACGCATATACTTTTGCAGCGTCGGTTCAAAAACCTGGACCATATCGTAGCCGATAAACCCGATAAACCCGTCGATAAAACTAAAGCCGATCTCATCACTCAAGCTTTTATAGCGGGCTTTATCCACCTTTTTATAATACTCTTGCAAAAATCCGAAAGGGGTTTGTTCCAACTCCCTGCTTTTGCCTTCACTGATATAGTGGGTTGTTTCGTTCTCATAGCGCAGGCGCTCTTTCGCACCGATGGTAATAAAACTGAAATTCCCCTCACTGGTGTTGACCACGCTTTCAAACAGCATGGTCACCTCCTTTGGAAACTTCTCCTTGATCTTAGCATAGATGGCGACGGGGGTAAACTCGTCGAAAAGAAGCTGTTTATACTCCATCGGTCACCCTAACCAAAAAGGCTCCCTCGTTCAATCCCTGGCGAATCTTCTGTTTCGCTTCCGCCGCTTCGGCTTTGGTACCGTAGGTTCCCACGAGTACCTTGGTATATTTGGTTCCCTTTACCGTCGTGCGGTAAAAATAGTAGGTATACCCGGCTTTTTCGATATCTCGCAAGAAGCCCTGGTTGGGTGCGTATTTGTTAAACGATCCCACCTGCACGTACCAACCGTTTTTGACACGGTAGGGGTCGTGTTTGGTACCGGTAGCGGGCTTGGGCTCGGGAGCTTTGGTCTCCTCTGCCGCTTCGGGCTCGGGTTCGGGAGCCGGAGCTTCCGCCGTACTCTCCTGGGCCGGTTTCGGCGCTGCCGTCTCCTCCTGCTGCGCTTTTTCCGCCTCTTTGAGCTGGTTGATCATCTGGTTCAGCTCCTCATCCTTTTTACTGTCCCCCTCGATGGGCACCTCTTCAAAAAGCGGCTCTTTATCCTCGGCTACGTTTGGAGAGGGTGCCGCAACGGGCGGCGTCTGCGCCTGTTCCTGCTGCGTAGAATCCCCCAAAATCACCTTTGTCGCCGCGATAGCAATGATCAAGACCACGATAATCAGCGCAACAATCATCAAAATCTTTTTAAGCTGTTTGGAGCCTTTGCCCCCCTCGATCATAATATCGTCCAGATTTCCGTCTTGCTGTGTCTTCCCGCTTTCGTTTTCCATCGTTATCTCCTGCTAAGAATTTAGTCTATTATACCCTACACACAATGAAACAGCGCACCGAGGTACACTGTATGATTGCGTATATCCTACATATGCCGCGACCATGACGTTCCCCGCTCCTTCTCGTACAACGCGTACGGAAGGGTCAGGATATTGTACTCTCTGGGCAGATCGGGGTCAGGAAAGACCCGCCACTGCTTGGGCATTCGTGAAGCCAGCTTCATTGAAAGCATCTTGCCCAGCTGATACGCCTCCTGGAGCGTCGTGTGTCCCTTGTGGATATACAGGTGCAGATGCCCCGGTGTTTTTGTCTCATACGCCGTAAAATTCAAAAATCCCTCTTCTCTAAGCAATAACTGTGCCCGATGCCAAAACCGCTGGGGATCACGGCCGTTATAATCGATCACGATATTCTCCACTTTGTCGCGGCTGTTGATGAGCGAATGCGCCACGACAAGCTCCTTTGAATCGTGCTGATTCATCACCTGTCTTGTCAAACGTTCGTTGATTTTTTCAAACTTGTTATAAAAAGTCCGCCCGTTGTAGGTGATCTTTTCAACCACCCGCGGACGCTGCACCCAGTAGTGATCTGTCACCATTTTGATCAGATTGATATCCACATTATACACTGTTCGCTCCTTGCTCCGCTAATAGATCGGTTTTTCGTAGATTACAAAGCCCTGTGCCAATTGGCGAAGCTCCTCTTTGATCCCCGCTTGCAACTCTTTGTTATCGATATCGTCAAGTACGTCGGCGATCTTGCCCGCGATAATTTCAAACTCTTTTTCTTTCATTCCGCGCGCGGTCAATGCCGGCGCGCCGATACGGATACCGCTGGTGACGAAGGGGCTTCTGGTTTCTCCGGGAACGGTGTTTTTATTCACCGTGATCCCCGCGTTGCCCAATGCTTCGTCGGCGTCTTTTCCGCTGAAGTCCTTATTGAGAAAGGAAACCAGCACCAGGTGGTTATCCGTCCCGCCGCTGACTACGTCGTAGCCGCGTTCGATAAGTACGTCTGCCAGCACTTTTGCGTTGGCTTTGACCTGCTTGGCGTACTCTTTCCAGCTGCTATCAAGAATCTCTCCAAAGGCCACCGCCTTTGCGGCGATCACGTGTACCAAAGGCCCGCCCTGGGTCCCGGGGAAGATGGCGCTGTTGGTTTTTTTGTAGATATCTTCGTCGTTTGTCATTATCATCCCGCCTCTTGGGCCCCGCAGCGTTTTGTGCGTCGTGGTGGTGACCACGTCGGCGTAGGGGAAGGGGCTCATATGCTCGCCCGCGGCGACGAGTCCGGCGATGTGGGCGATATCGGCAAACAAGATTGCGCCCACTTCATCGGCGATCGCTCTGAACTTTTTAAAATCGATCTCTCTGGCGTAGGCGCTGGCACCGCAGACGATGATCTTGGGCCGGACGATCTTGGCGATTTCAAGTACTTTGTCGTAATCGATTCGCCCGTCAAGCTCCACACCGTAGTAAAAGGCCTGGTAGTTTTTGCCGCTGAAGCTGGGCTTTGCCCCATGCGTCAAGTGCCCGCCGTGGCTAAGATCCATCCCCAAAATTTTGTCACCCGCTTTTAATAGCGCGGCGTATACCGCCACGTTTGCCTGGCTTCCGCTGTGGGGCTGGACGTTGGCGTATTTGCAGTCGAAAATTTCGCAGGCGCGGTCGATGGCAAGCTGCTCCACTTCGTCGGCGAATTCACACCCGCCGTAGTAGCGCTTGTAGGGGTAGCCCTCGGCGTACTTGTTGGTAAATACGCTTCCCATCGCTTCCATAACCGCGGGGGAGGTGAAGTTTTCGCTGGCGATCATCTCCAGATGATCCGTTTGGCGCTCCAACTCCTTTTCGATGATATCAAATACTTTTTTGTCGCTTTTTTCCAAAAAATAGCTCATTGTTTCTATCCTTTATTAGTGATTCATTGTTTCGTTTGCTCAGGCTTCGCCTCCGGCGCAGCTCCTAATTTTCTTTCTTCTCGACTTCCTCTTCCAACTCTTTGGCGATCACCTCTTTGCTCTCGGGCCGCATCGCGGGGAAAAGCAGTACGTCGCGGATCGTATGCTGGTTTGTCAGCATCATCACCAGCCGGTCGATCCCGATCCCCTGTCCCGCGCACGGGCTCATACCGTAACTCAGCGCGCGCACGAAATCCTCATCCATCTCGTGGGCTTCGTCGTCGCCGCTGTCCTTTGCCGCAACCTGCGCTTCAAAACGCTCCAGTTGATCGACGGGGTCGTTGAGCTCACTGAAAGCGTTGGCGATCTCTTTTCCGGCGATAAAGAGTTCAAACCGCTCGGTTACGTCGGGGTTGGCGTCGCTGCGTCTTGCCAGCGGACTGATTTCGACGGGGTATTCGGTGATAAAGGTGGGGTTGATCAACTTATCCTCGACAAATTCATCGAAAAGCTCGCCTTGAAGCTGCCCCAGGTTCATCCCCTCCTCTACTTCGATGTTGCGCTCTTTGAGATAGGCAAGTATCTTATCCTTATCCGTTGCCACATCTTCGGGAACACCGCCGATACTGCTTAGCGACTCGATCAGAGGGATCTGCTTAAACTCGCTGAAATCGATCTCCAGATCGCCGTAGGGCAGCAGCTTGGGCAGATCAAGGTGGTCAAACAGATACTCGAAATACTCTTTGGTGATTTCGATAAGGTCTTGATAATTTTTGTACGCCCAGTAAAATTCGATGGAGGTGAATTCCGGATTGTGCGTCGCGTCCATCCCCTCGTTTCGAAAGTTTCTGTTGATCTCAAACACCGCTTCAAACCCGCCTACGATCAAGCGCTTAAGATACAACTCGGGAGCGATGCGCAGATAGCGGTCGACGCCCAGGGCGTTGTGGTGGGTAACGAAGGGTTTGGCGTTGGCGCCGCCGGGGATAGGGTGCATCATCGGCGTTTCCACCTCCAAAAAGCCCTTATCCTCAAAGAAGCGACGGGTCAAAGAGATAATCTTGCTTCTGGTGTGAAAAGTCTTTTTCACTTCGGAGTTCATGATCAGATCCAGATAGCGCTGGCGGTAACGCAGCTCCTTATCCTGAATCCCGTGGTACTTTTCGGGCAGGGGACTGATCGCTTTGGTCAGCAGGGTCAACTTCGAAACGTTGAGCGTCAACTCTCCCTTGTTGGTCACGAAGGGAAAACCCGTCACTTCCACGATGTCGCCCACTTCCACGTTCTTTTTAAATACCGTATTGTAAAAGCCCTCTTCCAAATTGTCCCTGGCGACGTAAATTTGCAAAATGCCGCTTTCGTCTTCGATCTTTAAAAAGCTCGCTTTCCCCATCAAACGGAAAAACTTGATCCGTCCCGCGACGGTGTAGATACGTTTTTCATCGCGTCTATCTTCCAAATCATGCACGTCGCTGTTGACGTTGGCAAATTTGGCTATGGTCGTATTACGATCCGTTTCATTGGTGTAGGGATTGTAGCCCAGCTCCTTTAACCGCTGTACTTTCGAGAGTCGTTCCTGAATATATTGGTTGCTAAACAAATATGTCTCCTGTTTTGTTTCTATGTATTAAGTGTTTGTTTCCTTCCGGCACTCGGGGCAGATGCCGTAGATCTTCATACTGTGATCGGTCATGGAAAAGCCCAGCGACTGCGCGATGGTTTCTTGCTTATGCTCGATCTCCTCGTCGCAAAACTCTACGATCTTGCCGCAGCGTTCACAGATGATATGGTCGTGGTGTTCTTTGGTACCCAGTTCATACTTTTTGCCCTGGGAACCGAACGAGAGTGAAGAGACCAACCCCTCATCCTCCAGCAGTCCCAGCGTACGGTATACCGTAGCGATCCCGATATTCATATCGGGGTCCTCCTCCTGCACCAACTGGTACAGCACCTCGGGGGAGAAGTGACCGCTGTTTTGGTACAGCGCTTTGAGGATAAGCTCACGCTGTTTGGTGTATTTGAGGCCGTTTTTTCTCAAAATCTCTTTAAACTCGTCAAGGAGGGCATCGTAACTCATCTTGGGTTTACTAAAATCTTTGATCAACTCATCCATCACTATCCTTTTGTACAGCTTCCTTCTGCGGTTGGGTTTGGCCCTGCATCTTTTGCTTGATATGCTCCTGAAGCTGCTGCATATTCAGATTTTCCCGATCGATATCTGCCGGGGCGCTGTCTTTGATGGCGCTGTTTTCAAACATCTTGGGATCGATCTTGATGATCGCTCCCCCCGCATCACGCAAAACGGGAAAGAGGATGCTGTTTTTCGTGAACTTTTGCATATTCTGCGCTACGATCTCCACGCTTGAAAAGGCATACGCGATCAAAGAAAAGATCACGAACACTTTGCCCGCGCCGAACACAAACCCCATCGACTTATCAACAATCCCCAGACCGCTGAGTTTGGTCAACTTGGCGATCAGGTTGCCAAGGAGGATAATCCCGCCCCAGCTAAGTGCCAACAGTATCACAAACCCTACAAGGGTCGAAACCGATTCCTGCTCGAATTTAAAAAGCGTGTCACTTAAAAACATCCCAAAAGCCGACGCGTAGCTGGAAGCCAGATAAACGCCCCCCGCGATGCCCGCCAAACCGAACACCTCTTTGATAAGCCCGTTAAAGATCCCTTTCAATCCCAGAATCAGGATCAAACCGCCGACGATAAAATCTATATAACTATACTCCACTAACGCAACTCCACTCTGTTTTTTCCGTTTGCTTTTGCCTCGTACATCGCCTTGTCCGCTCTGGCGAACAGGGTTTCGTAATCATCACCCTCACGGTACTGCGTCACCCCGACGCTTGCGGTGATGGTGATGATTTCGGATTTGAATTTGAGCTTATTTTTACCTACGGCTTCCACCGCTTTGTGGGCCATCACCTTCGCTTCATCCACGAAAGCTTCGTTCATCACGATGATAAACTCTTCACCGCCGAAGCGATACACTTTCGCCCCCGTTTTCACCATAGCCTTCAGCAGCTTAGCCACGTAGATCAGCACCTTGTCCCCCGCCAGGTGGCCGTGGCGGTCGTTGATCAATTTAAAATCATCCAGATCCAGGATGACGATGGAGAAGGTGTTTTCTTTGCTTTGCGCCACCTCAATCAAATGGTTGATATCCTCTATGAGGGTTTTACGGTTGAACACTTTGGTCAAATGGTCGAGGTTGACCTCTTTTTCCAGGGAGTGGATCTCTTGCTGGAGGTTTTCTATCTTTTTATTCGCCTTTTCCAGTTCGCCGAAGATCTCCGTGTGGAAACTGTCCACCTTGTTTTTAAGGTTGCTCAGATCCAGCTCCTCATCCAGGATGATCCGCTCAACCTGCTCGATGTTGAGTTTGGTAATATCGGAGATATTTTCCGTACTCTCCTGAAAGTTTTTGAGCGTATCTTTTGCCACGTCGCTTGCGTGGGTATCGGAATAGGCCAGCACCATTTTACGGTATTCGGGCTGTGAAAGGTCGAATTTATCGCAATTTTCGTACAGTACGTCAAGGAGTTTTTCCATCTGCTCCCTGTGCAGCCCATCTTTTTTGCACAGCTGCACCAACTCTTTGAAATAGCTATCGAAATCGCTGCAATTTTTTATCATTATGTATCCCGTCTCGAGAAGATTATGCTTATTATACTCAGTTTTTCTTTTTTTTTGGCTTGCCCTCAGGACAAAAAAGAGGTTTCAAGGTTTCTTTAAATAAATTTTTTCATCGCCTGTTTCGCTTCCCTGGCCATCGTTTTCTCTTTCAAACTTTGCCGCTTGTCGTGAAGCTTTTTACCCTTCGCCAGCGCTATCTGTACTTTGCACAGATTTTTTTTATTGAAATAAAGCTTCAACGGTACGATCGCCAAGCCCTGCTGTTTCGCGATTTTCCCCTCGAGCTTATCCAGCTGCAACCGGTGCAGTAGCAATCTCCTGGGCCTCGTAGTATCGGGCTTGAAGTGGGGATTTGTCGTATCCAGGTAGGAGATATGGGCATTGATCATCCACAGTTCCGATTTGATAAAGCGGCAATAGCTGTCTTTGATATTCGCGCGCCCCTCGCGCAGGGCTTTAACCTCACTGCCGAGCAGTTCGATACCCGCTTCAAAGGTTTCTAAAATCTCATAATCAAATCGTGCTTTTTTATTTGTAGCGATCGGTTTCATAACGCTCCCGTTTCCTTGCTTATCAAGAGTAATTTTCTCTTTATTATACCAAAGGGGAGATGATTTTCGCATGATTTCAGTTTTAATTTATTATTTATTTAATATATCTTTTTTTTAATATGTCACTAAGGACTGTTTCGGTAAAATATCCAACAATTATTCTCAAAATTTACAAAAGGAAATAGAGTCATGAAAAGAACTTTTCAACCACACAACAAACCAAGAAAAACCAAACACGGATTCAGAGCCAGAATGAAAAGCAAAAACGGCCGAAAAGTGATCAACGCCAGAAGAGCCAAAGGTAGAAAAAGATTATCAGTTTAAAAGGGTTCGCGACCATAAAAGGGTCCGCGACCTTTAATAAACTGTACAGGAGATCACAAAGTTGGCACACGCCCTATTTTGTGATCTTTTATAACAGCAAAGCTACAACGCAGATCGGTTTTGTCGCCAGTAAAAAGATCGGTAACGCCGTGGCAAGAAATCGAGCCAAACGCATTTTGCGCGCGCATTTTATAGAGGTTTCCCCTCATCTGAAGGAGGGAAGTTTCATCTTTGTCGCCAAAAAAGAGCTGCTTGAATGCAGTTACACACAACGGAAAAAACAGTTTGAAAATGCATTGAAAAAGCTTCAAGCATTGCAAAATTAGTATTCAAGGACACTCAATTGGATAAGTTAGACACGCAGAAAAGATTTTTGATCGCAACGGTTCTATCCCTGCTGGTTTTTATAGGTTACGACTACTTTTTTATGCCCAAGCAGCAGCCAAGCCAGGAAACGGCCGCAAAACAGACCCAAAAAGTTGCCAACCAAGCCCCCCAGGAAGTGCAAGCCACTCCCGATGAAGCCCCCAAAAAGCAAGAGAGCGCGACCAACACCGCACCCCAAAGCACTACGACGCTGGATAAAACCCTTGCTACCGTTCATTCTACAAACTTTACCATGGAGCTGGACCAGTTGGCCCGAATTAAACAGATTACGCTGCTGGAGAGCCAGTACCACGATGAAGACGGCGCGTCTTTAAAGCTTCTGGGCGAAAACAAGATCAAACCCCTCGAAGTACGCTACAGCAACGCCGATTTGAACACCGCCGCGTTTAAAACCCCTTTTACGGCCGATAAAAGCGAAATCGACGTCAGTAACGGCGCGCAAACGATCACTTTTACGCAAACGCTGCCCAACGATACGACCGTTAACAAAAAGATCACCTTTTATCCCGACGGGCACTATGATGTGGATATCTCGCTGAACAAAGAGGAAAAGTTTTTCCTCACTCCCGGGGACAAACCGGTCCTTGCCGTAGACGGCTTTGCGGTGCACGGCGCACTAGTACGCACCACGGACGAAATCCTGACCACTATCGAATCCGGAGAAGCGGAAGGAACGGAGAAATTCAGCAAAGTCAACATCGCTTCGGCATTTTCCAAATACTACGCGACGCTGCTGTATGATTTTGAAAAACCGCGCTCCGTTTCCGTCATCGCTGAAAACGAAGATCCCGTTTTGTTCGTAAACGCCGATAAAAGCCTTGAGATTTCGGGTTATATCGGTCCCAAAGATTACTCCAAGCTGGCATCTATCCACGAGAAACTCACCGATGCGATCGAATACGGTTTCTTTACCTTTATCTCCGCGCCCATCTTCAAAGTCCTTATGTATATCCACGGCGTCGTGGGCAACTGGGGTTGGGCGATCGTAGTCTTGACCATCTTTATCCGCCTGATCCTTTTCCCTTTGACGCACAAGGGGATGACATCGATGCAAAAGCTCAAAGATCTTTCGCCCCGGATCAAACAGATCCAGCAAAAGTACAAGGGCGACCCGCAAAAGATGAACGCGCACATGATGGATTTTTACAAAAAGCACAAGGTCAACCCCATGGGCGGTTGTTTGCCGCTGCTTCTGCAGATCCCTGTATTTTTTGCGATCTACCGCGTACTGATCAACGCCATCGAACTTAAGGGCGCGGATTGGATTTTGTGGATCAACGATCTGTCTTTAATGGATCCCTACTTCGTACTGCCTATCTTGATGGGTGCGAGTATGTGGTTCCAGCAAAAGATTTCACCCAACAACTTTACCGATCCCATGCAAAAGAAAATCTTTGAGTGGCTCCCCGTGATCTTTACGCTCTTTTTTATCACGTTCCCGGCTGGATTGGTTCTTTACTGGCTTGTCAACAACCTCTTCTCCATCGCGCAGCAATGGATAATCAACAAGCAGTTTGAAGCAAAAAGGCAAAAGCATGCTCAAAGTTGAAGCGCAAACGCTAGAGGAAGCTTACACGAAAGCTTCGGCCGAACTTGAATGCTCTATCACGGAGCTTCAGTTCGAGATCGTCCAGCACCCCAAGCCCGGTTTTTTGGGACTGTTTAAAAAAACCGCGATCATCATCGCCAGTTGTAAACAGATCCCCAAAGAGACCGAACCCCAAGCCCCCTCTAAGCCCGCTTCCCACAAACAGAAACAGCCCAAACCATCCAAACCCAAACCCCGCGAACGCCAAAAACCCAGAACAGAAAAACCCAAAGCCAAAAAATCCGCCTTTGACGATACGCAGATTATCGACAGTTTTTACGACAGCGATTCCCGAGAAGACGACGGGACGATCGAAGAGATCGATGAGAAGATACGCAACCTCTTTGACAACATCTGTTTTGACCTGGACAGCATCAAAGTCACCATGCTCGATGAAAAAACGGTCTATATCAATATCCAGGGCAAAGACGCCGCGCTGCTTATCGGCAAGGAGGGGTACCGCTACAAAGCGCTTTCGTATATGCTGTTTAACTGGATCAACGCCAAATACGGCCTCAGTACGAGATTGGAGATCGCGGAGTTTTTGGTTTCGCAAGAGAAGATGATCGCCAACTATATCCGCCCCGTCGTCGCGCAGGTGGAAAAATCCGGACGAGCGCAAACCAAACCCCTGGACGGTATTTTGGTCCAGATTGCGGTCAAACAGCTGCGCGAACACTTCCCCGGCAAGTATGTCGGCATCAAGACCAACAGTTTTGATGAAAAGTATATCATCATCAATGACTTCAAAAAATAGCACCATCGCCGCGATTGCCACGGCAAGCGGCGTCGCTTCCATAGCCATCGTCCGCGTCAGCGGCGGCAGGGCACTGCATATCGCCCGAACGCTGAGCAAAAAAGAGCGCTTCACTCCCCGCTACGCCCATCTTGCTACCCTTTACGATACCCACGACGATCCCATCGACCAGGCGATCATTCTTTATTTTCAAGCGCCGCTGAGCTTTACCGGTGAGGATGTGGTGGAGTTCCAATGCCACGGCGGCCAGGTGGTAGCGACACAGGTACTTGAAAGCGTCCTCGCCGCCGGCGCTTCGCTCGCCCAGCCCGGAGAGTTCAGCAAACGCGCCTTTTTAAACGGCAAGATCGATCTGAGCAAAGCCGAAGCGATCGCCAAACTGATCGAGTCAAAAAGCTTCGATGCCGCAAAGATCTTGACAAAGCAACTTAAAGGCGAACTGCAGGACTTTGTGGCCGAGTCCAGAGAGCAGCTGCTCACCGCGCTGGCGTATTCGGAAGTCAGTATCGACTACGCCGAGGAGGATCTGCCCAAAGATCTCAAAGACAACCTTACCCAAAAGCTGCAAAGTCTCTCTGAGCTTTTGGAAAAGATCGTCGATTCCAGCCGCAGGCGGCGCGGTTTGATCGAAGGTTTTAAAGTCTCCATCATCGGCAAACCCAACGTGGGGAAAAGTTCGCTGCTTAACGCGATGCTAAGCTACAACCGCGCCATCGTCAGCGATATCGCAGGCACCACCAGAGACACCATAGAGGAGCAGCTGCGCATCGGTACGCATCTTGTACGTATCGTCGATACGGCAGGGATCCGCAACTCCGAAGAGATGATCGAAAAACTGGGGATCGAGAAATCCCTCGAAGCGGCAAAAGACGCCGACATCGTTTTGGCGCTTTTTGACGGATCCAAACCCTTTGAAAGCGATGACGCCGTGATCGTGGAGATGCTGCAAAATACCGACAAACAGTGCGTGGTAGCGGTCAATAAAAGCGACCTGCCCCAAAAACTCGAAGCCCGAGCGATCCAAGGTTTTGAGCCGCTGTTTATCAGCACCAAAGGCTCCTTTAGCGCCGTTATCGACAAAATGCAGGAGTTTTTGGATCAAGCGGGTCTGGATGAGGAGATCATGCTCACCTCCAAACGCCAGCTTGACGCAGTGGAGCAGGCGAAGGAGCAGATTGACGCCGCGCTTGTGCCGCTGCAAAACGAGGAGCTGGAGTTTTTCAGCTACCACCTACAGCAAGCCGTAGAGCAGATCAGCTCCATCTCCACTCCTTTTAACAGTGAAGAGGTGCTGGATAAAATGTTTGGAGAGTTTTGTTTGGGCAAATAGTAACAACCCGTAATCGGAGGGTACTTTTCAGGAAAATGTATATCTTTTTTCGATAAAATCTTCCAATTTCCAATAATTATAATGAATAGAGATAAAGGTTTAATAATGAGTAGTTGGAATCCTAGCAGTTGGAGAGATTTTCCAATAAAACAGCAACCACAATATCAAGATCAACAGATGCTCAAGCGCGTCGAAGAGGAGCTTGGCAGCTATCCGCCGCTTATTTTCGCGGAGGAAGCCAGACGGTTAAAAGAAAACCTCGCGCAAGTATGCAAAGGGGACGCTTTCTTACTCCAGGGCGGCGACTGCGCGGAGAGTTTTTCCGCCTTTAACGGCGACAACATCAAATCGCTTTTTAAAGTCTTGATGCAGATGGCGGTGGTGATGACCTTCAGCGGCGGCAAACCCGTGGTCAAAGTCGGCCGTATCGCCGGACAGTTTGCCAAACCCAGAAGTTCGGACTTTGAAAAGGTAAACGGGCAGGAGTTGCCAAGCTACAGAGGCGACATCATCAACGACATCGCCTTTGAGGAGATAGCCAGAGAGCCAAACCCCAAAAAACTGCTTAAAGCGTACAACCAAAGCGCGGCTACGCTGAATCTGCTGCGCGCTTTTGCCAGAGGCGGGATGGCCGATCTGAATAAGGTACATACGTGGAACCAGGACTTTTTAAAAGACCACTCTTTGGGACAGAAGTATGAAGATATCGCCACCAAGATCGAAGAAGCCCTGCGCTTTATGAAATCCTGCGGCATCACCGCGGACAATACGCCCGCTATCGCCCAGACGGTGCTTTATACCTCCCACGAAGCTTTGCTGCTTAACTACGAAGAAGCGCTGACCAGACGTGACAGCCTCACGGGCGAGTGGTATGACTGTTCGGCACATATGCTCTGGATCGGGGACCGCACCAGAGACTTAAACGAAGCGCACGTGGAGTATTTCAGAGGGATCAAAAACCCCATCGGCTGTAAAGTGGGACCGAGTATGGAACCCGATGAGCTCCTGCAGCTCATCGACAAACTCAACCCCGAAAACGAGCCGGGTCGCCTCAACCTCATCGTACGGATGGGTGCGGATAAGGTCGCAGAAAAATTCCCCCCGCTGCTTCGCAAGGTTAAAGAAGCGGGCAAAAACGTGGTATGGAGCTGTGATCCGATGCACGGCAATACCATCAAAACCGATACGGGATACAAAACCAGAGAGTTTGAAAACATCCTCAGCGAAGTGAAGCAGTTTTTCCAAATCCACAAAGCCGAAGGCACGGTTGCCGGCGGTATCCACCTGGAGATGACGGGGCAAAACGTCACCGAGTGTACGGGCAGCCAAAGTAGCCAGATCACCGCGGACGGACTGTCTGACCGATACCACACCCAGTGTGACCCCAGACTCAACGCCGACCAGGCGCTGGAGCTTTCTTTTATGATCGCGGAAACCTTCAAAGAAGCGTAACTGCGGCCAAGGGGGCTATTCCCCTTGCAGGTACTTTCTGCAATCCTCTACGATCTCATCCACCGCCTCGGTGGCTTTTTTATACAGCACTTTTGAGTAAAATTTATCGTTTATCGCCACACTTGGTTCCAGATTGTTCAAGATGGAGTAATCGCAAAACGCCGCGATGGTATCGGTGCCGATGACGTTGCCGCTGCTGCCCATAACCACAAATACTTCGCAATCCTGTATCTCTCGGTTGAGCGTTTCATACATGGGCGCGGCTTCGCCGAAAAAGACGATATCGGGGCGCAGCAAACCGCCGCAACCTTCACACCCCGCGCCGCGGTCTTGCTTTGTATACCCTATCTCAAAACGGCTTTCACAGCTTTGGCAGCGCAGGTTGGGCAAAAAACCGTGCAGATGCACCACGTCGCGGCAACCCGCGCGTTCAAACAGGTCATCGACGTTTTGCGTGATCACCGCCACCTCGTCCGGATACCCGTTTTTTAACTCCGCAATCGCTTCGTGGGCGTAGTTGGGCCGTTTCTGTGCCAGCTCCGTACGCCGCTTGTCGTAAAACTCCAAAGTCATTTCACGGTTGCTTTCCAGACACCCCGCGCTGCACACATCCTCGATACGGTAGCGCTCCCACAACCCGCCGCTGTCGCGAAAGGTGGAGATACCGCTTTCGGCGCTGATACCCGCGCCGCTGAAGATGATGATTTTAGCCATGGATACTCCTTTAGCGGTTTTACGAATTCTTCTGCAAAAAGGCGTTGAAGCTGTTTGAAAAGTTGCGCGCATCCTTTTGCGTATACGCCGCGGGACCTTTGGTCACCTCTCCGCTTTCTCGAAGCTCCTCCATCAGGTTGCGCATGGCAAGGTATTGCTTGATATTGTCTTTGCTGTAAAGTTCGCCTCGGTGGTCGATGGCGTGGGCGTTTTTGGTTATCACCCGGTCGGCCAGCGGGATATCCGCGGTGATGACCAGATCCCCCGGTGCCACCAGTTCGACGATCCGGTGGTCGGCTTCGTCGGCGCCCTCCCCGACGATTTGGTACTCGATCGTCGCACTTTTGCCGATGTTTATCTTCTTATTGGATACGACGACCGTCGGCAGTTTTCGTTTCTCTATCGCTTTATGTACGATGGGTTTGAGCATATTGACAAACGCGTCCCCGTCGATAAACAGCGTCATAGGATCTTTTGCACCCGCCCTACCCGGTTATCGGTAAGGCGCACCTTGATCCCGTGGGGATGGGTCGGGGAGTTGGTGAGGATATCCTTGACCACCCCCTCGCTCAATCTGCCGCTTCGTTGATCTTTTTTCAAAACGATCGCGACTTTTTGCCCGCTTTTGATATTTTTTCTCTGCTTAGGGTCCATCGGTTTTCCTCTTTTTTTGTACACTTCCTTTTGCGCCATTATACCACAACGGCTGCTTCAGAACGCCTCACAGGGTAATTGAGAGATAATAATCGGCTTCAAAAACCCCCTCTTTTTGCGCAAAGGGATTGTTGTGGAAAATCGCGAAGGAGGGTTCGGGGGTCGTTTCATATCCGCTTTCTATCAGCCAGATAAAATGGATCCGGTTGATAAATTCCAAAAACGCTTCATGCGTCCCTTTGAACGCGAATTTGGCATAAACCCCTTCGGGCATCTCAAATTCCGGAAACGGCCCCCCGGGCAGCTCCGACTTGACAATCACCCCCGCCGTATGTTTGCATTTTTGCGGCGGCGTGATCAGAGGGATGTCGTGGTAAAACCCTATCCGCTCATACTCGCTTGTCCCGTTTACGAGCAGCCAGCTTTCGAGTTTTACCCAAACATCGTGCAAAGAATCGTCATAGCCTTTATGTCTGATATAGCTAACTCGCTTGCCCCCAAACTTGACGATACGGGGTTTACTCTTCGTAAAAGCCCCGGCTTTCGAAAAGTGCAAAAAGTTTTGATAACCGCCGGTTCGCCAGGCGGTGGGCGTCATGCCAAAACGCTGCTTGAAAACACGTATAAAAGCGCCGTGGGAAGTGTACCCGCACATCTTTGCCACATCCGTGATCGTCGAGTTTTTATTAGTAAGCAGCAGCGTGGAGGCTTTTTTTAACCGTGTTTCCTTGATCGTTTCATAAATGTTTTCCCCAAACTCTTCCCGGAATATCCTCAGCATATGGTATTTACTCGTCCGCGTCATCTCACTGAGTTCATCGAGGGTGATATGGGTATCGATATATTTATAAATATAGTGCATGATGCCGTTGACTATCTTTTTGTGTTTTTGGACCGTGGCTTTTTTCATAGTGTTGATTATATAGTTTTTCGCAATATTAGTAAATATATTTAGCAACTACTATGAAGAAAAAAGGATAAAAACCCCCTATAATCACCCATCGACAAAGGAGATGCATGAAAGAGTTTCAAAATCTGTTTTATATCGTTATCGGTGCGCTGATTCTGGCCTTTTCCACGGTGACCTTTTTAACTCCCAACAACCTCATCACCGGGGGAGGCATAGGTATCGCCCAACTTTTTTATACCCTTTTCCCCTCCATTACCCTGGGCATCTGGATAACTCTTATCAGCGTACCCCTGATGCTTGCGGGGATGACGTTTTTCGGTAAAACTTTTGTGCTAAGAACCCTGCTGGCGATCGGGTTGATCTCGGTTTTCAGCGATCTGTTTCAGGAGGTGCTCCAGTTGCCAAGGGTTACGGATGAGCCGATTCTCGCGTCTATTTTCGGGGGTTTGCTCATCGGTCTCGGGGTCGGTTTTGTGATGCGCGGCAAATCCTCCACCGGGGGCACGACGATCCTCGCCGAGATAGTTTCAAACAAAACACGGCATAAAACTTCGGAAATTCTTTTGGCTATCGACGCCGTGACGATGTTTAGCTCCATCTTTGTGTACAACGATGTGCAAAAGGCCCTTTTTAGTGTCCTGGGCGTGTATGTGGCAACCCGCATCATAGGGCTGCTGCTTTCGGGAAGTCCTTCACAAAAATCGGTCACCATCTCCTCAAAAAACGCCGAACTGCTTTCCAAAGAGATCGCCGAACATTTGGGAGAACACGGCACCTTGGTAAAGGGCAGGAATCTACTGCAAAGCGCTAACAGAACCCTCCTTTTTGTCATTGTCGATTTTTCCAAACTGCAACTGCTCAAAGAGATCGTCGGCAAACACGACCAAGACGCGCTCTTGATCGTACAGGAAGCATCGGAACTCCACGGCAGGGATTATTAACTCCCGGCTTTGGCGGAGGAAAAAATCTGCTTTTTGAAGAATTAGGCAAGGATTTTACAAAATTATTCTATTAAAAACTCTTTTTTTTCTTTATAATAGGTATCTATCATAGTATCACTCTCGCAACGCGGCGGATGTCGGACACGCCAACAACGGCACGCAAAACAAACGACGGAGGAGTTGTCATGAACAGTATTACAATTAACAATAGATCATTTGACGTAACGGAAATCCCTGAAGATACCCCTTTGCTGTGGGTTCTTAGAGACTATCTGGACCTTACGGGCACCAAATACGGCTGCGGGGTGGGACAGTGCGGCTCCTGTACGATCCTGCTTGAGGGCAAAGCGGTCCGCAGCTGCCAAATGCCCCTAAGCAAAGCTTCGGGCAAACGGATCACCACCATCGAAAACGAAGAGGACAGGGAGATCAACCTTTTGCGCAAATACTGGCAGGAAGAGGATGTGGCGCAGTGCGGCTACTGCCAACCCGGCCAGCTCATAAACGCCGCCGGCTTGCTCAAATCAAACAATACCCCCGGCAGAGAGGAGATCATGCAAGCCATGGAGGGCAACATCTGTCGATGCGGGACCTACAACCGCATCGAAACGGCTATCTCAAAAGCAGTGGAGGAGTTATCATGAGACTGACGCGAAGAGATTTTCTCAAACAGACGTCGCTGGCTACGTCAGCCTTCGTCATCGGCTTTTATGTTCCGGTAAAAGGTTTGGCGAAAAGCTCCGGGGACAACCCCATACCCAAACCAAACGCTTTTATCAAAATAGATAAAGACAATACGATCACCTTTATCATGGGTCAGGCGGAGATGGGACAGGGGGTATACTCCACCATGGCGATGTGCATCGCCGAAGAGCTTGACACGGCGTGGGAGCATGTCGTCTTTGAACCGGCTCCCGTCAAACCGGTCTATGCACGACCGGGCGCGGGGATGATGATGACGGGTGGATCGGGTTCGATCACCAACCACCAAAAGCAGGTGCGTCGGGTAGGCGCCGCCGTAAGACAGATGATCAAGCGTGCGGCCGCGAAAAGCTGGAAAGTCAGGGTAAGTGAGGTCAAAACGGACAGAGCCCATGTCATTCATAAGCGAACAAACCAGAAACTGCCCTACGGCCACTTCGTCGAGGCGATCAACTCGATGCGCGTCCCTAAAACGGTTACTTTGAAAAAACCAGGCGAATACAGACTCATCGGCAAACCCATGAAACGCCACCCCGTGGAGGTCCGAGACAAGCTTACGGGGAAAGCCCGGTTCGGTATCGACGTACGGCTGCCGAATATGAAATACGCCTGCTTGGTCCACCCGAAGGTTTTTGGAGCGACCATCAAAAGCTATGACGCGAGCAAAGCCCAAAAACATCCCGGAGTCCTCAAAGTCAAGCAGCTGCCAAATAACAAAATCGCCGTCATAGCGCAGCGCTGGTGGCAGGCGAAAAAGGCGGCCGAACTGGTCGAGGTAACCTGGGATGAAGGGGACTTCGCGAACGTAGATACGGACCGGCTGCGCAAAGAGTATGAAGCGAGGCTGGACGCTGAAGACAATCCGGTCATGAGAAAAGAGGGAGATGTGCAAACGGCATTTGACCGGGCGGATAAAACCGTGGAAGCGCGGTATGATTTCCCCTTTTTGGCCCACGCCATGATGGAACCGCTCAACTGTACGGTGGAACACAAAGGGGAAAAGGCTTATATCGCCCTGGGGACGCAGTTTCAAACAAACGTAAGAAACACCGGCGCCGAGATCCTGGGCGTAAAGAAAGACAATGTCAAACTGCACAACACCTACCTGGGAAGCAGTTTCGGGCGAAGGGCCCCAAGCGATATGGATTACGTCAAGGACGCGCTTTATACGGCCAAAGACGAACCGTGGCCGGTGCAGACGCTGTGGGCCAGAGAGGATGATATCCAGCAGGGCAACTACCGCCCCATGACCAAAGCAAGCGCGAAACTTTCCCTCGACAGAGAGGGGAATATCACCGCGTTTAAAGGAAAGATCATCAACCAATCCCTGGCCAAGGGTACCATGTTTGAATCCAGTATGTATAAAAACGGTATCGACGCGACCCAGAGAGAGGGGTTTGAAAACCACCCCTACAAAGTCGCCAACCACGACCTGCAGGCGTTCTGCCCCGATTCGCCCGTTTCGGTACTGTGGCTGCGCTCCGTCGGACACACGATCTCCGCACCGGTCGTAGAAGATATCATCGATCAAGCGGCCCATGCCGCCGGTATGGATCCCCTTGATTTCAGAATCAATAATTTAAAAGATGAACGCTTTATCAAGCTGCTTGAAAACGTGGCCGAGCAATCGGATTGGTACAACAGAGAAAAGGGCAGCGGATACGGGGTCGCTATCGCCGAATCGTTCGGCAGTATCGTCGCCTACGTCGTCAAGGTCAAAGTGCAAAACGGCGACTACCGCGTAGAAAACGTCTGGGGTGCCGTGGATTGCGGATACGCGTTCAATCCACTCAACGTCGAAAACCAGATCATCGGCTCCGTGAACTTCGCCGTCGGATATACCAAATACTCGCAGCTGCGCATCGAAAACGGCAGCACCATACAAAGCAACTTTTACGATTACAAAGTCAACCGAATCACGGACGCGCCGCGGATCAAGGTCGAAATCATCAACTCCGGCGCCAAACTCGGAGGGATCGGAGAGCCCGGAGTGCCGCCCGCCTTTCCCGCTATCGCCAACGCCCTTTTTGACGCGACGCAAAAGCGCTATACCGCGTACCCGATCAAACTGGGATAAGCGATGTTTGCCGACAAGCAGCTGCTGCGCTTTGTCAAACGAAGTATGCAACAGGGGCTGGATCTCGTCCTTGCCGGCGTGATCGAGACACGGGGTTCGACCTACGCCAAACCGGGACAGGTGCTTGCGGTAAATGCAAAGGGCCGCGCCTGCGGCGTGCTGGGAAGCCCCGGGCTGCACAGACAGATCATCGATCTTTCCCATGAGGTGCTTCAAAGTAGAAGCGTGCGGCAATTTGAAAGCTCCCCCGACGATAGCAGCGGCCACGGACAAAGCAGATATCTCCTGCACCCCTTTTTCCACTCGGAGGGCTACGGCGCGCTGGGAGAGGCTTTAACCCGGTTCGGCCAAACATGGATACGCTCCGTTGAGGATGGACATAGCCGCTTTAGCGATGAAAAGATATCGCCCCGCCTTGCGAACACGGAGTTTTACCAAACGATCGCCCGCCCCTATTCGCTGCTGATTTTCGGCTCGGGAGCCCACGTGACAACATTGATCGTCATCGCCAATGCGATGGGCTGGACGACGACGGTGGTCGATACGAAGATCCAGGAGGCTTTTGTCAAAGAGGCGGATCATCTTATAGCGCTAAAAACCGCCCGGGAGGTTGATTCTATAGATTTAACCCCCTACGACGCGGCCGTGATTTTGAGCCATTCGGCGCAAAAGGATCCACTCTATCTAGAGGCGCTGCTTTCTTCGGAAATGACCTATATCGGTATGATGGGGAACAAAACCAATATGCGCCGCATGAAAGAGAGGTTCAATCTGACAAAGGATCGGCGCTTTTTCGCTCCGGTCGGTCTGGATATCGGCGGAAAAGGCGCCGAGTCCATCGCGCTCTCCATCTGTGCCCAGATCGAAGCCGGCAGGAACCAAAAGCTATAAATATGGCCGATAATCTGGCAATCGTGCTCCTGGCGGCGGGAAGTTCCAGCAGGCTCGGACAGCCCAAACAGCTGCTCCAATTCCACGGGGAATCGCTGCTTCAAAACAGCGTCAAAAAAGCCCTAACGATCTCTGGGCATCTCTACGTTGTTTTGGGGCATGAGAGGGAGGCTTGCGAAAAAGAGTTGGAAGGGTTCGCCCTCACTCCGATCTATAATAAAGAGTATCACCGGGGGATGGGTTCGTCCCTCTCCTTTGGCATAGAGCATACCCGGAAGTTTGACAATACCATGATCATGCTCTGCGACCAGCCGCTCATTCCCACGTCGCACTACCGCTCATTACGCGATCGACACACGGGGGAGAGGATAACGGCTTCTCTTTACGACACATCACCTGCCGTTCCGGCCATATTTCCGAAAAGGTTCTATGCTCAGCTTCTTAAGCTCCACGCGGACAAAGGCGCGCGCTCCCTGCTGCAGGCGGAAAACTGCGATGTGGTCACGCTGCCCAAAGCGTTCTCGCTTGATATCGACAACGGGCAAGACCTGGCTCGCTGTTTATAACAATGCGCCTTATCATCGCACACTCATTCCCTCATCCATATACTTCACCAGCGGATAGATAAAAAATTCGATAATCCTGCGTTTTCCCACCTTCAACTCGGCGGTCACGCTCATACCAGAGTGCAGCGGCAGAGTTTCCCCATCGACTTCCAAAGAGGTTTGCTCGGGATCGATATAAACTTCATAAACGGGTCCGAGTTTTTCATCCTCTACCGCATCGTCGGAGATGTGCTTGACTTTTCCGTCGATCAGGCCGTATTTTTGAAAGTTGAACGTATCCACTTTCACCGCACTTTCCATCCCCTTTTTGATAAATCCCACATCTTTATTAAGTACCTTTGCCTTGACCATCAGCGGCACGGATTTGGGCACGATAGAGATAAGTTTTTCCGCCGGCGTCACTACGCCTCCGACCGTATGCACCATCAACTTTCCCACATAACCGTCTACGGGGGAGCGCAGACGCTGCTTCGCGCTTTTGAACTCGATCGCTTCTATCTCCACTTTGAGGGCTTGAAGTTCCTTGCTCTTTTTCGTAAGCTGCTCCAACAGGGTATTTTTATATTTTTGGGTTGAAAGTTTTCGCTGTTTTTGCAATTCCCGCTTTTTTGAATCCAGCTGCTGCACCTCATGGGTTTTCATCGAGAGCTGCTCTTTGAGATTAAGGGTCTCATCGACAAGCTTCTCATACTCTTTGCGGGCTACAATATCCAGTACCTGCTCCATACGACGCTGCCTTATAAGCGAATTTTCATACAATTGCTGCAACCGTCCCCTGTCCACTTCGGCGGAAAGAAGCTGTTCCTCGGTCTGCTCCAGCTGATCGTTAAGTACCCCCTGTTCCTGTTCGTGGGAACTTTTCAGGGTTTCATATATGTTTTGCTGCGTGCGTATCTCCCTGTCCATATTCTCAACCTTTGAGGGGATAAAAAGAGTATCCTCGATCAAAGCGTTTAAACGGGCAAGTTCCAACTCCAATACCTTCAAACGGTTCTGCTTGGCTTCCAGGTTCGTTTCCGTCACGGAGGGGTCGATCTCCATAAGCACCTGGCCCTTTTTGACCTGTTCCCCCTCTTTGACAAGAATTTTACTTATCACGCCCGTTTCGATAGGCTGCATCACCTTGACCTCTCCGTCGGGGATCACCTTCCCCCTAGCGCTGACGACGATATCGACCTTGGCGAAGTAAAGCCATAAAGAGGTCAAAACCATAAAGATCACGACGATCCACAGCAGACTGCGCCCCAGAGGGTTAAGCGGGCGCTCCTCAATCTCTACCAAGAGGGGTTTAAACTCATGTTTATCTTTGGTGTGAAATAGGTTCATCTCTATCCTTGCTGCATATAAAGTCGGTAATAATAGCCCTGCTGCGCCATCAACTCTTCGTGGGAGCCCTGCTCGACCACTTCACCTTTATCCAAAACAAGGATCACGTCGCAATCCTTGACGGTACTGAGGCGATGAGCGACGATAAACATCGTCCGTCCCTTTTTGATATGTTCGAGGTTTTCTTGTATGATCTTTTCCGATTCGTAATCCAGTGCGGAGGTCGCTTCGTCAAAGATGAGAATCTTTGGATTGGACAACAGTGCCCTGGCGATGGCTACCCGCTGTCGCTGACCGCCGGAGAGGGAGGCCCCACGCTCCTCGACCATCGTATCGTACCCTTCGGGCAGCTCGGCCACAAACTCATGGGCCCCGGCCACTTTCGATACGGCGATTATCTGTTCCATGGAAGCGTTGGGGCGTCCCAGAGCGATGTTTTCTTTGATCGTTCCGGTAAAAAGAAAATTTTCCTGCAATACGACGCCTATATGGTTCCGCAGCCATTTGGGGTTCATATGCTTGATATCCACGCCATCAATATAGATCGCGCCACCGCTGGGGACATAAAGCCGCTGTATCAACTTCGTAACGGTACTTTTTCCGCTGCCGCTGCGCCCTACGAGTCCGATAGACTGTCCCCCCTCAAACTCCGCGGAAATCCCTTTGAGAACGGGCGGTTTATCGGGCCCGTAGGAGAAACTCACCTTGTCAAAACGCACCTGCGCGTCCACCTTCGACAGCGTGATCGCTTTGTCGTTTTTCTGTTCGGTGGGCGTATTGAGTATATCCCCCAGCCGATCCACCGAAAGCAGGGTCTGCTGGAACTCGTTCCAAAGATTTACAAGCCGCAAAACGGGACCGCTGAACTGGTTGGCAAACATTTGAAACGCAATGAGCTGCCCGACGCTGAGCCTCCCCTCAAGCACCAGCGTTACCCCCACGTAAAGCATGGAGATGGTCATGAGTTTTTGCAGCATACCCGAAAGTCCGCCGAGAATATTGGAAAGATTACTCAGGTGAAAACCGGAATTGACGTACTTTCCGAGATGATCCTCCCATTTACGCTGCATAGATCCCTCAAGTGCCAGGGATTTGACCGTTTGCACCCCGGTAACCGATTCAACCAGATACGCATTGTTTTGTGCTCCCATTTGAAACTTTTCCTCCAGCCGCCTGCGCAGCTCGGGAGTAACAAAAAGATAGATCAAGGCGATCACGAGCACGAAACTCAATACGATCAGTGTCAGTTTGACGCTGTAAAGAAACATCACCGCTACAAAAACCCCCGAAAACAAAACATCGAGTATGACACTGACGGATTTGTTGGCGATAAATTCGCGTATCTGATCCAGCTCGCGAACCCGGGCGATAATGTTGCCCACCTTCCGCCGCTCAAAATAGGCGATGGGCAAAGCCATCAAGTGGTGAAAAAGCTTGGCCCCCAGCTTTGCGTCGATCTTTGAGGTGGTATGGACGAAGATATAGTTTCGCACGATGTTTATGATGAAATCAAAAACCGTTACGGCCAAAAAAGCGATAGCGAGCACGTCCAGCGTCGTCATAGAGTGGTGCACCAGAACCTTATCTAAAATCACCTGGGTAAACAACGGAGTCACCAACCCGAAAAGCTGGAGGATAAACGACGCCGCCAGCACCTCCCCGATGATCGTTTTGTAGTTAAGAATTTGCTTGTAGAACCAGCCGAAACCAAAGCGTACCTGCTGTGAAAGCATCCTGTGCTTTAAAACGATAAACTTTTCCTCGGCGATCTGCTCGTAATCGTCAAAGGAGAGGATGTAGGGCTCTTTTGCGCTCGTATCAAAAACCAGCAACTCTCTTTTTTCTTCGTCCGCTTTGATGAGGGTAAAATACTCTCCCTCCTTTTTTTGAGCGATAATGGGAAGGGGGTAGTTTTGCAACGCTTTTTCAAGCCCCACTTTTTTGATGCCCGCACGAAAACCCTGATGCTTTGCGATACGTACCAGCTCCTCGATGGGAGGTTCCTGCTCTTCTAAAGCGTACTCCTTTGCTATATTTTGACTGTCTATTGAGATACGGTTTAGCTGTCCCGCAACCTCCAGTGCCGTTAAAGCTGAACGCATTGTTTTTGTCCTTGCGATAAGATTTGCAGTGAACGCCGCTGGCTGTGAAGATCAATTCTTTGCAGCTCCACCTTCAGTTTGTTTTATAAATTTTCTATTCGCTTGGCCACTACACGGGGCTTGTCCGCTTCTCCGTTTTGTTTCATCCTTTGCAGCATCACTTCAAGTTCCCGGCTTTTTTCGCTGGTCTTTTTAGAGATCGTGTACTGCTTTTGCAACTGGGCGAGATTTTGCCGTCTGGTTTCAAACCTGTAGCGGTGCTGTCTTTTCAAAAGCTTTTTTTGCTCCTGCAGCCGCAGCAACTCCAGGCGCAAACGGCGCCGCTCATGCTCGGATTTAAACCCTTCAAACAGGTTAAAGCGTATGCCTAGTCCCACTTTCCAGCTGTTGCTGCTGATATCTTCGTAAGCACTCTCCAGCGACCCGGGGTCGGCACCGTAGAAATAGTAGTTGCCGTACAAGGCCAATGCCGGCAGGCGTGATCGTTTAGATATTTCCAGCTCCAGTCGCTTTTGCTCGATCTTTTTTTGTATTTCTCGGCCCTTCACACTCTTTTCAAACAGCGGTTTGGCCGGGTGGGTATTTTGTGAAGTTTGAATCGGTAGCAGTCGGCTTTGATTATCCAAAGGCACGTGGGTCAATTCGCTTAGGCGAAGAAGCAGCTGTTCATACTCTTTTTGCATTCCGGCCATATTTTGCTGACGCTTAACCAGTGTCAGCGCCGCTTCTCCCAATGCGATCTTTGAGTATTCGCCCGCCGTATATAAACGCATAAGATCACGCATATTCCTCTGCCCCAGGGAGATAATCTCCCGGTTTGTTTTCAAACGCCGCTGCAGCTTGAGCGCCCGGGTAAAATGATCCAGGATCTCAAGGTCGAGTTTTTGCTTTTGTTGACAATACAGTAACGTTTTGACGCGTATCTCTTTGAGGGCTGTCGCAACTTTGCGTTCAAATACCCCGAAGCGGTAAAGATCGTAGTTCATGTTCAACGCTACCGAGCTTTTATACTTGGTTCCGCTGCTGATCACCGTATCGCCTACGCTTTCCGTTTCTCCCGTCTGGCTTAGATCTTTATAATATTCGCTGTTGGCGCTGAGTGCGAAGGTGGGATAATACCCCGATTTGACCTCCTCCAGGCGCTGTTTTTCGATACGCGTATCGATATCTTTTAAAACCAGTGTTTTTGAGTGCCGGTGTGCCGAATCCAGTAACTGTTCAAACCCTACCCCTTTTGCGCATAGCAAAAGGGGCAGCCATAATGCCGCCGCAACTATCCGCATTAGACGCCTTTACTGCTGCCAAGCCGAGGTGATGATCTGCATCATCTGATCGTTGCCTCGGATATCATCGTTGTCGATCCGGTGCATATCTTTCTCTTTGGCATAGGCGTTGATCTGCTGCACGACCAAATCCAGATCTTCATGATTTAAGTAGTTTCCGTCACTAAGTTGAACTTTTTCTATTTGAGACTCTTTTTTATCTTGATCTTTTATAATTATTGAATCATTGTCACTATATTGTAGATATAGATCCCCTCTTTTTTCATAAAAGCTGATATCTTCTTTATTTACACTTTCCCCAAAAGCAACAGTATCCTCTCCTCCGTCTGGTTTTTTTATATTCCACCATAGAAAGCTTCTTGATGGTTCACTATCTTGTATCGTATCTACTCCGTCTCCTTTTTCAAACATATAGGTATCATTACCTAATCCACCTTCTAAGTAATCTCTATCTTTACTTCCTATAAGCGTATCATTTCCATCTTGTCCGTAAAGGCTGTCTCTTCCTCTACCTCCATAGAGGTTATCGTTATCTTCGCCGCCATGAAGTTTATCTCTGCCTTCATTTCCTGTAAGCAAGTCATCTCCGTCGTTACCGTAGAGTGTATCGCTGCGAGAACTACCAAAAAGGATGTCGTTTCCTGATCCGCTTTCTAGGTAATCTCTAAAGCGTGAACCTTCTATCAAGGTATCTGCATCACTGTTACTGCTGTTGTTATATCCAAAGAAAAAACAAAAACTGTTTGATGACTCTATCACATCTTTATGAAGAGAAATTGATCCTTGTTTGGTTAAAAGCGTATCCACTCCGCTGTCTGCATCTTTGAAATAATCTTTAAGTGTGATCGTTGCATCATCACTTTGAATTCGTATAAGCATATCATTGCCGCTTTGTTCAAAGTCTAGATCACTTTTGTTAATATGTTCAAGAGACAGACTATCGCCGTCACTATCGTTTATAACCAGATCACTGCCTTCATAGATATAGCCTTGCCTGCTGAAGTTAAGGTTTTTTTCTACCGTAGCGCCGTTACCGTCATCAACGGTAATTACTGCGCTATCTTCTCCGTTATATGAAGGCTCTGCCTCATAGTGCCAGTTACCTTCTTCATCTACATGCAGTTCTCCATGAGTTACATTAGAAGTGATCGTATAGGTTAATGCATCGCCGTCTACATCATTTGCATCTATACTGCCATCAATCTCTCTGATATTTACTAAATCGATGTTTTCTACAGGGGTTGCTAATTCGGGAGCATGATTTGCCAGCTCTTCAATAGTAAAAATATCTCCATTAAAAAAAACAGATCGTTCAATAGCATTATGATCACGTATTGCATTTTTTATAGTGATACCGTCTCTGCTCTGTGTTGCTTGATCTTCATCGTATTTAAAAGAAAGCATTATATTGTCGTCTTCATATTTGACGACTATATCCGAAGCCGATATCCCTTCACCGAATTTGATTGTATCAACTCCGTGTTGATCAAAAATAATGTCTTTGCCGTCACCTCTGTTAAAAACATAGGTATCATCACCCTCTCCGCCTTCAAGGCTGTCATTACCCTTTCCACCTTTGAGCAGATCATTGCCGGCCCTGCCTACAAGATCATTATCATCTTCATTACCTTCGATCACATCATCTGCATCAGTCCCCGTATTCACCGCATCAAACAAAATTTTTGCTATATCTGAGTTGTTTTGTGCGTTAAAGGACAATCCTCCGGTTTCTTCTGCCAACTCTTGGAAATCAGAAACAGTAGTTGCATTACCGTCTATGGCTATCGTATAAATTTCAATATTGAACGGTGCGGCCGTTTTTTCTGCCGTAAAAACAGCATCGGTTTTCGTAACAGTATTATTTACTGCCATACTTTGTAAACTTTTTGTACTCAACCCTATCCCCTCAGCCAGTGCCAGTACGTCAGAAAGCAGCTCTTTATCTTTGCCCGGAGCGTCCCCGAAAAGAAAAATTCTTCTTGCCGCAGCGTCTTCACGCCACGTTCCCGCTCCCCCGTTTAACGCCCTGAGCAAACCGGAATAAACCATCTCAGGAAAGTCTCCTCCCCCACTGGCACCAAGTGCGTTGATTGCCAAAAGCGCTTCGGCTTTGTTGTGTGTAAATGATTGTACCGTTTGGGTTGAGGGATCATTGTACCCCACTACCGCAACCCTTGAATTGACCGTTTCATCGCCCTGTTGAAACAAAGAGTCGATAATACTGTTGGCCTGGGATTTCACCAATGCGATATCATCGCCCATCGAACCGGTCGTATCAACCACGAATACAACGTCCTGCCCCTGATTGTCTCTAAGTCTGATTCCCAACGAATCCTCTTCCTTGTCGAAATTTTTAATTATCAAATCATCGTTGACCGTCAATGTGTTACGGACTGTATCAAGTTTGTATGTTGTTTTTCCGTCCTCACTGACATAAACTTTTTGATTTTTTGTAGATTTTTTTCTGTCCAGTATTCCTCCTGTAAGTTCTACACTGCTACCCTTGCCGTTTTTAAAAAGCACTTTCCCTAAACCGTCGCTGTCTTGTATAATATCACCGCTGTTTACATGATATGTATCAAAACCACTGCCGCCTGCAAGTGTATCAGCTCCTTCTTTGCCATACATGACATCATCACCGCCGTTACCGTTTAAAGTATCATCTCCCCGCTCCCCAAAGATCAAATCGTTATTGTCGGTGCCGTTGAGGGTATCGTTATAAGCGTTGTTTGTATCTGCATAGTCTTTTGCATTGTTTTCTCCGATACCCTGACCTACGATGATATCTCCGTCTATAGTAGTGCCTTGGGCGTAGTTGCTGATGAGATGATTTTTTGCAGGGGCAAGTTTTGTGTCGATAAGTCCATCATTTTCATAAGCACTTTTGATTGGATTATCATTTCCGCTTGGTGTGAAAATGTTGTGTTCTACGGCATAAATGGTACCTTTATGCTTTGTGTACATCTGCATGACTTGTTTGTAGTAGTTTTCATCGGCATCGGTGGGATAGAGATCACTCAGCAACTCTTCGCTCTGCCATTCCCGTGCCTACTGTTTGATAACTCTTTCCTCCATTGGATTGGTAGCGGATTTGAAACCATGCTTCGGCTCTGTCGTTGTTTTGCAATGCGTTCACCAGATCTGTTCCAAACAGACCTGCTCCGCCGTTGTAAGCCAAATCTACGAGGGCTACGAGTTCTTTGGTGTTGGCTAGTGAATTGTAAAGAGCGGTGCCGAGTTTTGATTTGACGATATTTTCGTAGGTGTCTTTGATGGTGAGAAAGAGCTCTCCTACTTGTGTGGATGAGAGCGTTATGGCATTGGCGGAGGCGTTGTAGGTATCTACTAGGGCTTTGACTTGGGATTCTTTTTGGGCGGTGTTGAGGGAGGTTGCCAAAATTCCGTTTGAGTCATCATATAAGTCTTTCAGTGCCTGTTCTTCTTCGGCAGACAAAGTAATCCCTGCCACTGAAAAATCAGCTTTGACTAAAGCAAATGTTGTGCGTGCAGTCAGTGCATAACCCGCTCCGATAGTCGGCACGCCGACACCGTCTGTGTGTACTTTTAGTACACTTGTTTTAGAACCCTCTTTACTTGTGATAAAAGCTTTGAGTGCTGTTTCGTAATCCGTTGTATGTAATCCTGTAAGTGCCATGTTATTTTTCTCCTTGTTGTGTTTGGGATTTTTCTATTTTTTTGAATGGAATAATTGCTTGCCATACTCCAGTGAACCTAATAGTTGGGTCTTCTGAAGATGTTCTGCTTAAAATCTTGTATAACTCAAAATAAACTTTGTGATTTTGATCCCATATCAAATCAAATACATACTCCTGCTCTTTATAGCTGATAATTCCAGCATGATATAGCCCAGACTGCGACCTCTTCACCCTCTCTCTATCATAATTCAGTGCATCCACAAGATTGTTTTTGAGTCTCTCTTGTTTACAAAGTGCGGTATCGACTAAGTAGGCACTGCCTGAGGTTGTAGGTTTGATAAACAACCACTCTTTATTTTTGGCGGTTGTTTTCCAAACAGATACATTGATATCACGAAGGGGTTTTCGCTCATCTTCCACCCAATACTTTTTACCATCTTCTATATATTTTGGATGATCAAACTCTCCTATTTCCAAATCAAATCTATAAAAGTAACAAACCCCTAAAATCTCTTTGAGTCTGGGGTCGTTGTATTGGACATTTTCAATAAGAGGGGGTTTGAATTGGATGTTTTTGAAGCGGAATAAGTCATCTTTGAACTTTAGTCCTGCATCGATGCGTTCTTGTTCACTAAAGATGATGGGATTCCATACTATCTCCATGTGCTCTTGTGCCTCTTTCATCGCATCGAGGTAGAGCTTGGGGAAGGTTTTTTGATTGGCAAGAGAAGTGGTGAGTTCTTCTACTCTCTTTGTATAAGCCTCTTTGATGCAGTTTGTATCTTGGCATGTGTTTCTCTTTTTAATCCATGCTCTTTGGTCGGTTTTTATCTCTTTGGTGAGGAGGTAAAAACTTGTATAAACCCTGTTCAGTTTTTCATCAAACTGTGACAACTCTTTATCTGCACATATCATCTTCTCTACATTTGTTGTTGCATGGGTGCAATCAAAGCTTGCTGCTAAGAGGGAGATATTTACAAAGAGTATGAGGAGTAGTTTTTTCATTTCTTAACCTCGTTCATTTTAAAACAAGAACCCGAAAGCCCGACGCGGATGAATGAAAAAAAGTTATTAGTTAGTATAAGTTATAACAGTAGTTTTTATATTTAAGCTATTTTACCATTGTTGCAAAAAGTTTCTTAATTTCTTATAAATTATTTTAATTTTAATTATTAGTTTTTTATTTTAATAAATATGCTACTTTCTATGCGGCTTTTTTATACGCGCCGTATCCGCTCCACCCGTCGATGAAGGATTGAAACTCGTTGCGTTGTTTTTGCAAGTTTTAGGGCTATGGATTTAAGGTTGTCGTTTTGGTTAAGCAGTTGTATTGCGGTCTATATAGGATTATTTGAAAGTATTTATCTCATCTTCTAAATCTTGCAATCTGTTTAGTATCTCTTCAAACTCAAGATTTTTATGAAAAATCATATTTTGCATCGCTTTGTAATCTTTTTGCAGCTCTTTGATATGAAACTCTGAGGGCATTAGTTTTACACTTCCGGGTTTAGCCATTTCAAACTGTGCCCATGTGGCAGGGTAAAACTTGAGTTTAAAATCAACCACCTGTTTTAATAGTTCTAAATCATTTAATGCTTCATCTTTTATTGAAGACTCAGCCATCATGGCTAGATCATAATAGTGCCTTGAGTATCTTATAGGAAGTTTTTTTTCTTTATCACGATTTGCTTCTTGATGTAAAATCGTTACTTTTTCCCAAAAAGTTCGTTTAGCAAGTATCGTATTTACTTTGCATGAGTGCTTTTGAAAAAGCCTAGGGAAAACTTCTACTACATAAGCAGATATTTCAAAGCTCTCCCAAGGCATCCATGAAGCTAAGGGACCAATCTCAAGCAATACTTCATTTCTTAAATAAGTGTCTTTAAAAGTTGCCGGGTAACTCACTTTGATATTAAAAGGATTGTCTTCATCAATTTTGCATTTACAATATGGATGCAATATAGTTTCTACTCTCCCCAGTAGTTGCTCTTTGATATACACTTTTGCGTTTTCATTTATCAGCTGATTGAACTTAACTTGTTTGTTTTTACTTGGGTGATCTTTTTTAGGATCATCTTTTGTCACCTCTCTCCAATCAAGTATCAAATCTATATCTTCAGAAAATCTACCGATAACATTAAAAACTTTAGAAAGTGAAGTTCCGCCTTTAAACATTAGTATTTTACTTAAAGCTTCATCGCTAAATATCTTGTCCAGTATCCAAACAACCCAGAAATCTTTTTCTACGATTGAGGGATGCACCGCCATTTTATGCGCAGCTTCTGAAAAAAGTTCCTTTCTTTCATGAATTTCAAATTGCGTGATTTTATTCATTAGTATCATCTTTTTTACAAATTTTTTTTATCGTTTCATAGACCCAATCAGTAGTTGTGACCGTATCTTTTAAGATTTTATCATACATTTTTTTATCTATTTGCTTTTTTATTTTAACGATAATATCTTCATTGACATTTTCTTTACCCAGTGCCCTTAATGCTTGAACTATCAAAGAGCTTTCTTTGTACTTAAAGCCTATGTTTTTGAGTGCTGATTTTTTAAATTCAAGGGTAATATTGTCATAAATAACATATTGTTTTTTTGGACCGTTGCTTAGATAGATATATTTACTAACTACTTGCGTAGAAAGTCCTAAAATGTTCAGTGCACTTTCTCCGCTGATTTCTATTTTCCAGTTAAACTTTCTAGCATAAGCGTGAGCTACTTGCTCAACATCAGGCGAGAGTTCACTTTGTAAAATTTGGCTATACTTTGGATAATCGTACATCCCTCTTGCAAGCCTTCTGATTTTCCCTTGGTGTACTAAATCCGAAAGCGTGTTATCTATCTCTTGTCTTGAAAATTTATGGATCAAGTCATGTGAGGAAAACGCCCATCCTCTTCCATGACTTCTAATAAAATGAAATATCTTTTCATAGAGTTTCAAGTAAATTTCCTTTTTCTTTTTTCTAGAAAAAAGTATATCTATTTCTAGATTTTATCTACATTAAAACAATATATTTGGATACAAATAGTGATTAGCAACAGTACAACCGTGTTTATCACGCAATTTTACCCCCACCCGCTTTGCACGATCTGCATCAGTTCTTCGTTTTTTCTGATGGTTTCGTTGTCGATCCGGTGCATATCTTTCTCTTTGGCATAGGCGTTGATCTGCTGCACGACCAAATCGATATCTTCATGATTTAAGTAGTTGCCGTCACTAAGTACGATCTTTTCGATTCTGGCGTTGTCGTTATTCTGGTTTTTAACCACCAAGGAATCTTCCGGGCTGTACTGCAGATGCAGATCCCCTCTTTTTATCAAAAAGCTCACATCCTCTTTTTCGATCCCCTCACCAAGGACGACGGTATCGTTGCCGCCGTTGTTTTTTTGCGGGAAAAGCCAGGAGAGAAAGCCTCTATTCCTTGAAGGGGTATCGTCAAAGATACGATCACGGCCGTCACCCTTTTCAAACATATACACATCATCCCCCTCACCGCCTTTGAGCAGGTCGTTGCCCAAACCGCCAAGAAGCGTATCGTCTCCCTCTTCCCCATAAAGTTTGTCGTTGCCGCTGCCACCGATCAGGACATCGACACCTTTACCGCCAAGGAGCGTATCCCTGCCGGCATCGCCGTAGAGATGATCAGCTCCGTTGTCTCCGTAGAGGGTATCCCGACCGCTGCCGCCAAAGAGGGTATCGTCTCCTCCATTGCCGCGAAGCCGGTCACCGCCGCCCTCTCCAAAGAGAAGATCATCTCCGCCATTGCCCTGCAGCCAATCGGTATTGCTCGAACCACCCATGAGCGTATCGCGGGAATCATCCGCCCGTCCAAAGCTAAAGCTCCAAAAAGTACGGGGATCTTGTATCGTTTCTTTGCCAAGATCCAGTTTGCCTTCATCGGTCAAAATAGCACCGATCCCTTTGGAAGGAGCACTGAAGTAATCTTTGACCGTCACGGTGGTACCGTCTTTTGGAATATGCACGAGCATATCGCTGCCGCTTTTATCCAGGGTAAAGTCCCCTTTATTCATACCAGAAAGCAGCAGGTCGTCGCTGCTATCACTGTCGATAGTAAAGCTCTCTCCGCCGTAAACATATCCATCGACACTGAAATCCAGACGCTTCTTCACAAAAGTACCGCTGCCGTCATCGACACCGATAACAGCACTATCGGTTCCGTTGAAAGAATCATCGGCACGGTAGTGCCAATTGCCCTGAGCATCAACCGTAAACGTCGCATTATCCGGGTTGGAAAGTACGGTATAACTTATCTCATCCCCCTCAACGTCAAAGGCTTCAATACGGCCACCGACCTCTCTAGCGTTGAGCAGATCAAACTCTTCGTAGGGTTTTTCAAGCTCGGGAAGGTCATTGACCGATTCGATAGAAAGATCCAGTGTCGCGGTATCGCTCAAACCGTATGCATTGGTCACCTTTACGGTAACGCTGTCATCACCGTAGTAATCAGCCTCGGGAGTGTAGGTGAATTCCCCCTCACTGCCGAGGCTAAACGTGCCGTCGGTGCTGTCGGCTACCACCTCGTAAAGCAGCTCCCCGCCTACGGGATTATCCACGCTAAAGGCCGATTGGACAAAGCCGTCCTCTTGCAATTGCAACGACAGGTCGCTTACAACGGGATCGGAGACTTTGATGTCAAACTTCAGGGTTTGCTCCACACTGCCGCCGTTTCCGTCATCAATGTTTATGACCGCGCTATCGCTTCCGATGTAGTGTCCGGCTACGTTGTAACTCCAGTTACCTTCCTCATCTACAGTGATAGTACCGTGCTGTGCATCCGTTTTTACACTGTAAGTTAAGGTGTCGCCGTCGGGGTCGGTTGCTTCTATCTCCCCACTTGTCTCTCGCTTATCTTCTAATGTGACACTTACACTTTCCTCCTCTAGTGTAGGTGACTGGTTTGTCTGTTCTGTTATTGTAAAGTTTAATGTTTGTTCAACGATTCCGCCATTTCCATCACTAATACTTATAACGGCACTATCTTCTCCAAGGTAGGAATCATTAGCAACATATTCCCAACTGCCGTCATCATTTATCTGTAAACTACCGTTTTGAGGTTGGCTGCTAAGGGTGTAACTTAGTGCATCTCCTTCAACATCGGTTGCCTCGATATTGTCGTTTGCAGTGGTAGCATTTGCTAAAGTAATTTGTTTTTGTGCTTCATCAACTTCAGGAGCATCATTAATGGCTTCAATGTTTAGTGAAACATTGCTTGTTGCCGCTCCTCCAAACTCGTTTATAACATTGACTTTAAAACTATCTTCTCCGTTATAGTTTTCATTAGGAGTATATTCCCATGTACCGTTTTGAGTATCAAGATCAAGTGTCCCGTGTAACGGCTGCTCTATAAGTTCATAACTAAGTTCTTCACTGTTTTCAACCTCTATACTACCTTGTAGGTTTTCATCTTCCAATCCTTGACTTGTAGTATCATACACCGTAGGTACAACCGTTTGAGATAGATCAAGAGCGTTGCCTTGACTATCTACAATATTTTCTATACGGATATCACTATTTGTCCAAGAAGAGAGTTTTAAACTGCTTCCATCTTCAAGAGTTAAAATGAGGTCATCTCCAACTAATTGACTTTGAACACTTTCTAAAGTAACTCCCTCTTTAAACATCACCGTATCATTGCCTGCAGTATCATAAACTACATCGTTACCGTCACCAAGACCAAACATATACAGATCATCGCCACCTTCTCCATAAAGCGTATCATCACCTGCTTTTGCATCAAAAAGTTCATTTTCTTCACTTCCATATATGGTTTGATCACTATCATCACCTTCTAAGTTTTCAGTCGAATACGATATAAGCTTCATTTCATTTATATCTATCGTTGTACCGTCTTCAAAGTAAAAGTGTTCAATCGCATCTTGATAATTGCTAATTGTTAATTTATCTTTAAGATCATCAAATCCAACGCCTTCTTCATTTAATGCTATTATCATAGTATCTTCTACGATTTTCACTCTCACATCATCTTGGGCTATACCCTCTCCAAAGTGCAGCGTATCAGTTCCGCCGTTATCTTCTATGCTAACTTCTCCATCACCTTTGACAAAGTAGTAATCAGTATCAGAAACAGCTTTTGCCAACACTTCATAAAAATCGTAACGCTCATTTTTAAAGTAAAAATGCTCAATCATCCCCTCATTGTATCCATCTTTAATCGTAACACTTCCAAAAGCTCTGCCAAAAGCATCAAGTTTACTTCCAAGTTCATCATGAATATGAATCACCATATCATCATCTATTCTTTCAATCGATACTCTTGATATATCTAAATTTGTAAACCGAACGGTATCTGGTGCATTTTCATCACTTCCTGCATCGATTATCGTATCACTTCCATCCCCCCAAGCATACAGATAAACATTTTGACTATCTGAACCAAGTAAAGTATCATCTCCCTGACCACCTTCAAGTACGTCATTGCCTAAATTACCGTCAAGGATGTCATTGCCTTCACCGCCTATTATGACATCGATGCCTTCACTTCCTACTACCGTATCATCTGCTTTAGAGGTATAGATACGAACTCCGTCTTTGCCGCTAAAGTCATAGTTTTCTGCACTTTCATCACCAAAGTAGCGATTTCCTATATGTCCGGTTATACTTCCATCATGAAAACTTATCTCTATATTACTTTGCTTTAGCAAATAAGCGATTGTAGGATCACTAAAATAATCTGAATATATATCTTTTAAAACGCTTGTATGCTCTTTTTTAAGAAGTGATGCTAAAAGGTTAACTGATAACACCGTCTCAGCAGTAGTTGCTACGCCTCCTGCTACTCTACCTAGTGTATTATTAAGGGCATCATGTAAAAAGGTACAATTTGGAAAGTCTTCACCGTATAGTTTATTTGTAATGATCTTTGCAATAGTATCGTAACGCAAAGCTTCGTACTGATTGAGTACCTCTGCTATTACTTCAACACTATTTCGCTCTTCACTGTTTAATCTTCTTCCATAAAACCTTTCAACAACAGCTATCTTTTTTTCATCACTATCACTTAAGTTGCTATAGGCTATGGTGTCGCTGCTATCATATTGAAACCAAACATCACGAACCAACCCTTCACTACCGTCATTATTTGTATAGTTTGTTTCATTTGTGATCGAATTACCGTTTTCCGTGGTTTGTTCAAAAGTGATGTTTTCATCACCCAAATCAATAGAAGTTATAGAGTTATCACTTAAAGTGCTTAACTCTCCCTCATCACTTTTTCCATTTAAATTATGATCATTCCAAACTAAAAGGTCAGAAAAGTTTTCATCGTTTACATCAAGAATATTGTCACCGTTGGTATCATACTTTTTCATAGCCTCATAACCGTTTGATGCACTATTTGTATCATCTATAGGTGAATACTCTCCAAATATCTCTTGACCGTGAGTTATCACCCCATCAGCATTTAGATCAACAGCCAAAAGTGCGTCATCTTCTTCTATCCACGCTGTTTTTTCTCGTCTTCCGTCACCGTCATAATCAAAATATGCGTTTGATTCTTGTAATGAATTTGAGGTAACACCGTTATTGTTTAGATCAAGTACAATAGGAGGCGTGGTATCAACCGTTTCACCCTCTAGATCATACATCGCCCAGTTTTCCAAGATAGCATCTATATCATTTTCAAAATCAGCCAGGTTTCCGCTTTCACTCAAAGCTTGAAACTCTTCTACGCTTTGGGCTAGTTCACTTTGTTCATTCATCGCTTCTTGCAGACCAATTACATTTCCGCTACCTTCAGACTCTGGGAGATTCTGTACACCTTCATCTATCTCTTTATCATAGCTGTATCTTGTGTCTAATGTATCACTTTTTAACCAAACATTACTCAAAGTTCCTTTATATCCCACACCTTCAAAAATAGTTTGCGCACTTGCTCCGTTTAGTCCGCTTCCAGTATAGCGACTCTCTAGGGTAAAAGAATCTATATCGCTATCGCTCATCGCTTCAATAGAATCAACAGGAATCTCATTATCAATTTGTATAGCCTCAAAGGATTCACTAAAACTTCCAGTTTCTGCTACCTCGCCTTCTGAAGCCTCAATGCTGTCATCACCATTTGTCACAAATCCAACATCACGGATAATACCTGCACCGGTGCCTGTTTCAAACTTGGTTTCATTTAAAAGAATATTTCCGTTTTCCATTGTTTGTGCATATACACTGCCATCTTCTCTTTGTAAATTAATGGAACTAATTCCATTTTCTTGTAATGTAATTAATTCATCACTTGCACTCACTCCATCACGGTTTTTATCTTTCCAAAGTAACAGCTCATCATAGTTTGCATCATTAGCATCAATGACACCGTTACCGTCACTATCATACTGGCTCAAAGCTTCATACCCGCTAGTTGCGCATGATCCATCAGGCATCAGTGTATGTTTTCCAAATTGCTCAGCGCCGTTTGTTATCTTGCCGTCACCGTTTACATCTTGAACTAAAAGAGCATCCCCGGGGTCTATCCAAGCTGTTCTTTCTCGCTCACCGTCAGAATCATAATCAAAGTACGTATTTGAATCTTGAAGTTTTGTTGAAGTGATCTCATTGCCGTTAAGATCAAGTACGATAGGATATGCAACTTCCGTTATTTCTATGTTAAAATGCTGGGCTATGTCATATGTCGTTCCATCATTTAACTGTAAAGTTTCAACGCCGTACTTATTATAATCTTCATCCCATTTTTTAACTATCATCTTATCTGAAAGTTCGGTGATGCTTTTTCCCTCTTGGCTAAGTCCAATGTAAAGATCATCGCCAATAAGTTCTGCCTCTATGTCATCTATAGAGATCCCTTCACCAAACTCGATCGTATCGGTTCCACCATAGTAGTGGTTTGAACTATCAAAGATTATATCTTGACCATCACCTTTATTAAAAATGTATTTATCATTGCCTTCACCACCTAATAATATGTCATTACCTCTACCGCCAATGATAATATCACTCCCTCCCGAAGCATATATAACATCATCACCGCCTTTTCCTTCAAGAGTGTTTGTGCCGTAAGTTCCGTATATATGTTCGTCAAGTTCACTTCCCACATAAGATGCAGACAATGGATCATCCGGATTTATATAAACTCCTCTTACTTCATTAATATCACCTAAATTTTTCTCCTCACCGTCTTGCAACACACTACCCACAACACCTAAAAACAATCCATCTTCTAATTCATCATTTAAAAACTTTACATAGTCGATAGATGAATTATAATTTTTGTCATAATCATATAATGGTTCAGAATCATTAAACCAGTTTGCCACCGTAATAGAATCTTCATTGGTTTGATTGCTTAATATCAAGTTTAAACCATCTCTTTTTATAGTAATATCATTTTCAGTGATCCCTTCACCAAATTGTATGGTATCTCTTCCTCTTGAGTCTATGATCGTATCTAGTCCATCGCCTTTATTGAAAATGTATGTATCATCACCGTCTCTGCCATCAAGAATATCATTGCCGGCTCCTCCAGTGATCTTATCACCGTAAAATGAACCTGTGACAATATCATTACCTTCTTTTCCTATAAGAATATCTCCTTGACTGTTTCCTATTAATGTATCATTAGCTTGTGTTCCTTCAAAAACATTTTCTTCAAGCATATCTAGTAATCTGCTACTGCTTCCATCTTGAAATTCTAAAAACTCAACATTACTACCCGTTACACCATTTACAATTCTAAGAGCAGGAATAGTTTCTGATGTCTCAGTATCATATATACTTATAATGATATCACTTTCCCAAACAAAAATACTCAAATCATCTTTGGTAATTCCTTCAGTAAACTTTATTGTATTGGTTCCTTTACTGTCTATGATCGTATCTTTACCGTCACCCTTATTAAAAATATATGTATCATTTCCATCACCACCGTCAAGGATATCATCTCCCTGACCGCCGTTTATAGTATCATTTCCGCTACCTGCATACACAACATCATCACCTTCTAATGCATCTATAACTTCATCATCTTGTGTACCTAAAATACTATCATTCTCATTAGTTTGCATAAGATCAAGTATCCCTGTTTGATCTAAAACCGTTCCATCACTGAATTTAATTTCTTCAAATCTTCCACTAACACTCCACTCATTGATCGTTATCTTTTGTGAAAGCTCATTAAAACTCTTGCCTTCTTCTTTTATACCGATATACAGATTAGTTCCATCTCCTTTTAACACAAGATCATCAGCGGTTATACCTTCACCAAACTCTATGGTATCGACTCCTCCACTATCTAGAATTGTATCTTTTCCATCTCCTTTGTTGAATATATAGGAGTCATTACCTCCACCACCGTTTAATACATCATTACCTTTACCGCCGTGTAAAGTATCATTTCCATCTTTACCGTAAAGTACATCGTTACCCAACTCACCTTCTAATGTATCATCTCCTTCTTCTGCATAGATAAGATCATTTCCTTCTTTAGAGTTTAAAGTGTCATCATTCTCAGTTCCATACATCTCATCATCTTCATTTGTCCCTATATGTGAAACTATATCATCAACACTCCATACTTCACCGTCATGAAATGTAATGTTTTCTATTTGATTATCTGTATCATACCAATCTTTAACCGTTATCGTTTGTGAAAGTTCGTCAAAACTTTTTCCATCTTCTTTTACACCGATATACAGATTGGTTCCATCACCTTTTACTACAAGATCATCGGATGTTATCCCTTCACCAAAGGTTATACTATCACTGTTTCCTAAAGTATCTACGATCATATCTTTACCATCACCCTTGTTAAAGATATATGTGTCACTTCCCGCTCCGCCGTTTAGCGTATCATCGCCGCTACCTCCACGCAAAGTATCATTTCCGCCTCCTGCATTGATAACATCATCACCCACACCGCCGTTAAGCGTATCGTTTCGTTCCGTGCCGTATATCTCATCATCTGCATCCGTACCCAAATGTGAAACCATATCATCAACGTCCCATGCCGTGCCATCACTAAAAACGATACCTTCTACCCTAGTGTTTTTGTTATACCAATTCTTTACCGTTATCGTTTGTGAAAGCTCATTAAAACTTTTTCCATCTTCTTTTACACCGATATACAAATTGGTTCCATCGCCTTTTAACACAAGATCATCGGGTGTTATACCATCACCAAATTCTATACCGTCAACTCCTCTGCTATCTATGATCGTATCTTTTCCGTCACCTTTGTAAAAAAAGTAAGTATCGCTGCCGCCTCTTCCTATGAGTGTATCATCGCCTTTATCTCCAAAAATCTCATCACTTTCATCCGTGCCGTAAACGGTGTCATTAAGCGTCGTAGAAAAACGCCCTACTATATCTTTTGCATCAAGAGTTGTGCCGTCATTAAAACTGATGTACTCTATACGATTGTCTTTATTGTGCCAATCTTTAATAATGATTTGATCACTTAATTCCGACAGCGATTTATCCCCATCTTTTAGATATACGCTTATATCATCACCGTTACTTTTTATGATGATATCTTCTACACTGATCCCTTCTGCAAAGCTTACGGTGTCACTGCTACCTGCAGTATCTACGATCATATCTTTACCGTCGCCTTTGTTAAAAAGGTAAGTATCGCTGCCGCTGCCCCCTTTTAGCAAGTCACTGCCCTTGCCGCCGCTTATGACATCATCACCCCTTTGTGCGTCTATGATATCTCTGCCGTCGTTGCCATGTAGTAGGTTTGCTTCTTTGTTCCCCTCTATCTTGTCATTTTCATCCGTACCTTGTACTTCGTTGTTTAGCTGCATCTGCCCTGAGTAAAACAGTATCTTTCTTATGATCTTTTCACCCTCATTAGTTTGAATGCTTTCATTACCTTTATACCCTGCTATCATATCTCTTGCATCTTGGCTATTTGGCAGATAAAGCGTAACACTGTCATCTTCGTTTGTTTGTATATAGAGGTAATCTGATAATCTATCTGAAGAGTTTATAGTTCCATCATGATTACTATCGTAGCCGCTAAGAAGTGTTTGGTAAGGATTTAGCTTTATCCGTTGTATGGCTCCTGCTTCACCTAAACCTTGAAGTTCTCCTACATCTGTTACACCGTTGTAGTTTCTATCTGTCCAAAAGGCAAGTCCCGAGTTATCTGTTTCATCTATAACCCCGTCATTGTTACTATCAAATGATTTTAACGCTTGGATGGTATCTTCTTTTTTCCCTTGAGAAGTTATCATGTGATTTCCCACTACTTCGGCTCCGCTTGTTATCTTGCCGTCATTGTTTAAATCTTTTACTACCAACCACTCATTTGGACTCATCCAAGTTATCATCTTTTCTTCTATACCGTTTGCATCCATATCAAAGTATACTCCGCCACTTGGATTGGAGTTGTTTTCATAAGAAAAGAGTACATCTCTCATGATACCTTCACCGTTAGTATCAGTGAAACTTGTTTGTTGTACTATGGTATTACCCTCTTCACTTTGTGGTAGATACTCTTGCTGTGAAAGCTTTAGTGAACTAACACCAGCTTGTTCTAAACTTTTTAGCTCTCCTGCATCGGTTTGCCCATCTTGGTTAGAATCGATCCAGAGTTTAAGTTCACTAAATCTTTCATCGTTGCTATCGATGACATTATCACTGTTACTGTCATAATCATAGAGTGCTTGGTAACCGCTTTTAGCGTAAGTTCCGTCACTGTTTATAGTGTAGTTACCAAAGAGTTCGTTTCCATTGTCTATGGTACCGTTTGCATTTTTATCATTTACTAAAAGTGCATCTTCACCTTGTATCCAAGCGGTGTTTTCTTTGACGCTATCACCGTCATAGTCAAAGAGTGCTTGTGAAGCAGCAAGCATACTACCTGTACGTCATCCGCTGAATCTGCCGCCACTGTTTGGGGGTTACGATCTTTTTAAACCGGTTGAGCGCATCGATCCGGCTGTCCATAGCTTCTCGCTTCAAGGTGGCGATTGCATCAAGAAGCTCTTTAAGCTCCGCTTTCCCATGCCCTTTTGCCACCATGCGCTGCACCTTTTTTTCCAAGGTGAACGCTTCACGCATTTTGCTTTGGAACAGGGGCACATACACCGCTTTGATCTCCTTTTTTATACGCATCTTTTGCTCTGTGTTAAGTTGCAGCTTATCGTTATGCAGCTTTACCAGTTTGCCCGGGTGGGGCAAAAAAACCAATTCGTCAATCCTGAACTTGTTGCTTTTACCTGACGCCGCTTCGGCTTGCAGCGCAAAAACAAACGCCAGAAAAACTATTCCTGCTATCCTTTGCATCATGCCCCCTTAAAAGTTATATCCCAGGCGAAACATCACCCTGTGATCTTCACTCAACCCCCCGGTATTGCTGGAGATATCGTAGTTATTGTCGCGATGGATCATCTTTGCATAACCCGCACTGAGGTCGAACTTCCGGTTTGGACGAAAGTGCACCTCCGGAGAAAGGTAGGCGAAGGTACCGCCGCTATATGCCACCTCCACCCCGCGGCTTCTATGTTTATCCGTATGGTGGCCGTGCAGCCCCAGACCGATATCGATACGGGGATTAAGCGCATAGTTATATCCGATATTCCACGTCACCTTGTTACCGAATTCATATGCGTTATCCCCCACGTTGGTTTTTTTATAGGTCACATGCGCGTCGATGCGCGAATGCGGCAATATCTTCGTCATCCCTATCTCCGCCAAATAATCCGTACTGCCGCTTCCAAGCTGCATCGTAGGGGTCTTGGCACTGCCCTGCGGCGTTGCAAACACCCTTTGCGTATCCCCCGTAGGCAGTTTGACCCCGGCACCCACGCAGAGATTGACTGGATCGCCCTTTCTTTGATCGCTGAGTGCATAGCGCACAAAAGAGACCACATCCCCCAACCCTTCGTTGGAATTGTCATACACCCGTTTACTGACCGGATGCATGACACTGTTTTCTTTTTTTACGCGGGGAATGACCACCCGCATATCCAAGCCCGGGACGATCCCGCGGCGATAGACGAACTTGGTCACGTCCATCTTCATGGATCTGTTTTTCCCGTCGACTACCTTTTCATCCCCGCTGTAGGCACTTTTTTTACTGACGTGCATATGTTTTATCACAAAGCGCTGCCGGGAGGGTTTGTAAACCATCCCGTTACTGCCGCTTACTGTTCCCAGGGGGACGGTTTTACCCTCCGTATCCTGCGCAGACAGCGTCACCGCGGCGACAAATACCGCCGTTGTTACCGATCTCTTCATTCCTTTTATACCTTTCCTAAAATCTGTAAAGTGTAATCTTTTTGCATCCTGTAGCGGATACGGTTTGTATCCAGCAAGCAGACAATTTCCAAAAATGCGGAAATATCCGCCTGGTTGTCCGGTCTGACACTGATAACGCTTTCACTCTTCTCATCAAAACAAAAACTTCCGTAATCGTTGATCCGGTCAATCAATTGTCCGCTCATAGTATCTCCTTAGCAGATAAACTCTTTTATCGCCGCGCTCCACGTCTTTAACCGCTTCTCCGTGAGTTCATCCTGGTTATCCTCGTCAAGGGCCAATCCTACAAATTCATCCCCCGACAGGGCTTTGGAATCCTCAAATCCGTAACCCTCCGCCGGCCAATGTCCCACGACGGTTCCCCCGGCTTGCACGACCTGTTCATGGATCATCCCCATAGCATCGAGAAAGTTATCCTCATATCCCTCCTGATCTCCCAGACCGAAAAGCGCTACGGTTTTGCCGCTGAAATCCAGCTCGCAAAAATCCTCCCAATACTCCAGCCAATCATCTTGCAACTCTCCCTCGCCCCACGTGGAGCTTCCCAAAATCAATTTGTCATACGAGGCCATCTCCCCCACTCCGTTCGTTCCGATATCAAAGGTTGCCACACCGTCGAGATTTTGGGCCAAACGTTCGGCCACCTCTTTTGTATTGCCGGTACTGCTTGCGTAAAATATTGCCGTTGCCATTATTATCCTTTTATATAATTGATTTGAGCGAATAGGGGATCAACTTTATCCCGTAATCGCTACAGCTGTCCAGTTCTCTGACTTTGACCTCTATATGTTTGTTGAAATCTTTATTTTTGGGATAGACCAGATAAACCTGCTTAAAATCTCCCCCGTTTATACACGCTACCGCCCGTTTCAAGTGCTTCTCTACCAGGGGTGCTTTCTTGCTCAGATGGTGCCAGTAGGGATATATCTTGATCCCCCGGGAAGATCGCGGCAACAGATCGATGGAATCCTCATCCCCGCGAACCAAACGGTTGGCCTTGATCTGCTCAATATTTTTTTGAACAAAACCTTTAAACAGTTGATCTGAATTTATCATCATAGCGGGCTCGGTACCCGAGAAGTATGAAATTAACCGTACCGCCGAGTCAAAGCTCCCGGAGCGGTCAAAGGATGTCGAAAAAGGTTGAGGCTGCATTTTTAAAGGATTTGCTTTTAAAAATTTATCGACACGCCCTATGGCATACTTGTCTAATTGAACTTTTTTTGGGTCTACAGGAGAAATCCCGGGCACCGAACCCACATAGAGTAAAGAGTGGATCTTTTGGGTAAAGATCGTGTAAAGATCGCAATCAATGCACTTTTTCATATCCTCTTTACCGAATCTGAGTTCTTGGTCAACCGATGCGTTAAACAGCCGCAAAAACAGTTGTCGCCGTTTTGCGCTGTCGGTGCATTGTTCATATTCGGGCAGGTATTCCCGGCGTTTATCAAATCCGAACCGTTCCATCGTTTTTCACCTTTTATATATTTGTTTTTACTAACCGGACAAAAGCGCAACCGCCCTCCCCGAAGGGAGAAGTGGTTAAAAGCTGTATACCGCCGTCAACATCAATTTGTCGTAATCTGCCCCGGATGCGTGGGCATCCACATTGGCGTAAAGTGCGGACACGTTCATAGTATCGTCAAACGCGTATTCCGCTACGACATTGAGTTCCTGCTCATCTTCACTAAGGGCTCCGTTTGTGTAATCGGTGTCGCCGTAGATGGCGCTGAGTACTACGCTTGCGATCTCATAGGATGCGCTTAGGTAGTAAGTATCCGCATCCAACGCGTACACCCGGTTCCCGTCTTCGAGGGGATTGATATTTTCCCCCACCGCATCCATACTGCCGATGGCCCCTTTGCTGTCGGTGCTAATATAGCCGCCGGCAAAACCGAAACCTTTAAAACCGGAACGCAGTTCGGCGTGGGCGATACCGCCGTCTTGGGTCCCCGTCACGTCTTCGCTGCTTTGCGCATAGTGTGCGGTGACACCGAAATACGCATTGTCATAATCCAGTTTCGCCCCGTACCAATCCGCCAAGTCCTTTGCGTTATAGTAGTAGGCGTTGGCCCTCAGATCGGATATCCCCTCGTAAGTGATATCGAGCACATTCGCCCCGTGATCTTGATTGACGTCTGCAAAATCCTCCAGCGCAGCATCGGGATCCTGCGCGGCCATACGAACGGTGTGTCCCGCCACAACCGTCGTATCGGGGATCGATTTTAAAACCCCCACGTACGCTTCATGGAAATCGCTCATCCACTCCAGATCGATCTCCTGACGCCCCAAAATCAAAGCGAACCGGTCGTTTTCATAGGAGATATTGGCCGTATGCATAACCGCTTTGGGTTCATCGCCGAGACTGTAATCCCCTACCTCTTTCTCATGGAGATCGTGGTTGGCTCGAAACCCCAAAGCCCCCTTGAAATTATGAAAACTGTCCGTTTCATACCCCAATCCGATCGATCCCATCGTAAATCCCGCATTCTTCGTAGGGGAATCGTTATCGATCTGCTCGCTGTAGAGGGTAAAATCCCCGCTGAAACTTCCGTTGCTCAAGGCATCTTGCAAACTCGAAGACTCCGCACTGGCACCGGTGGCCAGCACGATCGCCGACGCCGCTATACTTATCTTTTTTCTCATCTGTTTTTTCCTTATTTCATATCTTTGGCTTGAACCCATATCACCGCGTCCTGACTCAACTCTTTGCCCTTATACTCCTTGTCGCTCCCCGCTCCGAGGGCGCAAAAACCCCACCATCCGGCTTTGGGAATGGCAAAGGTAAACTCTCCGTCCTTGTTCGCTTTGATCCCCATGGTGACAAAGGAGTCGTGGGGAGCTTTTACTTTTGAAGGTCCCATGGCGTTATTTCGCAAATCCACGTCCCTGTTTAGATACTCCACTTCGATCTCGGCAAAGGGAACCGGTTTGCCGTTGCTTTTGACCACGCCCGTAAAACTGCCGCCCGTCCAGATTGAGTAGGGCTTGGTCAAAGGAACGATTTCGGCTTTAAGCCCCAGCTCCCTGTCCCAGTCGGTGGGTAACCCCGCCACGTTCACGACCGTTTTGGTGATCTGTTGAATATAGATATCCTCATTGGATTCATAGTAGGGCTTTGGTTTTAAAACCATGAGGTGATCCCCCATACGTCTGGCTTTATACGTGGATTTATACCCTTTTCCGCTGTTGTGGTTGCCTTTAAAAGTGATCGTCTCAAGCGTATCTTTGAGATCCTTTTTACGCTTTTTGTTGATCACGTAAAACTCCTCCACTCCGCTCATATCCATCGTATGCTCGTCGGCAAACGGGTGGGTAAAAACCTGTCTGAGTTCTATGGTTTTCCCCTTGTCCAACGCACTTTCGGGCGTATAGTTCATTTGAAAGTGTGCCGCTGCGGACGTTGCCAGCATGGAAACCGCGGCAACCGCACTCAGTAGCGTAGACTTTTTCATCTTCTCTCCTTTGATTGTGGTAATTATTATCATTAGCACTCTATAGCGAACCACGGCCGCGTGCTAAAAAGTAGGCAACTTCTTACGCACTCTTTAGCACGCGGCACCCCTTCGCACTACTCGGTAATATCGCTTCCTGTGATCTTCACCGCGTGCCCCTCTCCGGCGTCAAACACCGCAGTGTATGCTCCGCTGGGTTTTTCAAAGGTAAAATCGCTGTATTCGCTCATCTTCCCTTCGATAACCGTTTTGCCGTTTTGTTCTACACGGAACTTTACGCCGCTGGCGCTGCTGCCGTCACTGAAGCCGCCTTCACACGTCACGGTACCGTCTCCATTGTCAAAGCAACTCATCAAAGCCGTATGGGCAAATAGCGATCCCGTAGCCAGGGCCAGTACTAAAACCGTTTTTTTCATCATTGTCTCCTTTATCGTGATTTTTACTCCGTGCCGCCTTTCCTGCGGCGCCGCTTCGCTCTGTCCCGACCAAACCTCCCCCTTGAAAGGACCTAATGAAGGTCCCGTACCTTACTTTGCGGCAATCCTCCGCTCCAGTTGATCCGCTTTTGCGGCATCAGCCCGAGTACCAGCGCGGTCAACAAAACCGATACGTAAAAAAACGTCATCGCTTCCACCCCGTTTAGGGAGCTGTGCACTCCCATTTGAAATACCGTTATCGCCGTTGCGATCCCCAGCGTAATGGGGAAAAAGATCGCGAAAAGCATCCAGCGGTAACTGCCCGTTTGAAACTTCACCACGATCATCGTAGCGATGCACGGCGGGGTTAAAATCATAAAAATGATCATCGCCGTAGCGTGCAGCGGGGTGTAGCCGCTGTTTTGTGCCATCGTTTCCTCCGCGCGCGCTCCCTCTTTTGTTTTATTGTTTTCATAGATGCTTCCCAGCGTCGCCACGGCCGATTCCCTGGCGGCGAAGGAGCTTAAAAACGCTACGTTGACCTTCCAGTCAAATCCCGCATATTGCGTAAAGGGTTCGATGGATCGTCCCGCCATCCCCAACAGGGAGTTTTCCACCTTTTCATCTTTGATATCCATCAAAATCTTTTTGCGCATCCGTGAAAGTTTGCGCAGGGGGCGGTTGATCTTTCTCGCTTCCGCGTCCCCTTTTGGTTTGACAAATTTGAAAAACTCCGGGTTCAGAGCCTTATACTCCGAATCGACGGCTTGGGCCCCCTCCTTCCCGGAAGCCGTCATCCGCTTCATCTTGTAGCCGTCGTAAAAATTCAGCAGTCGCGAAACCTCCTCTTTTGTATCCACCAAAGCGTAGTAGTCGCTTCCACGCACACGGTTGTCAAAATAGCTTAGCGCTTCTTGGGATTTTTGCGCGTAATGTGCCCTTCGCTCCTCGTCCAACCCCGGAAACTGCAGCAGGGCAAACAGGATCACCGCAACGGCCAAAACGATGGTCACCACCTTTTTGATATAGATCCACACCCGCTCAAAAGCGCGCAGCACCACCCCCTTAAACGTGGGTAGGTGATACGGCGGAAGTTCCATCACAAAAGGCGCGGTTTCACGGGTTTTCAGTACCGTGCTTGTCAAGATTTTGGCTACGATCAAAGCGATGAAGACGGTCACCGTAGAGATATAAAACATCATCAGCGCCATCTCCGCTTTGAAAAACGCCCCCAGAAGCAGCGTATAAAAAGGCACTTTGGCCAGGCAGTTCATATACGGCACCGTCAAGATGGTCGCCATGCGTGCCCGGTCATCGGCAATCCCTTTGGTCGCCATCACCCCGGGAACGGCGCAACCGCCCACGAAAGCTCCGCCGAGAACCAGCGGGAGGGTGGATTGTCCGTGCAAACCGAATTTTCGAAACAGCCGATCCAGGATAAAAGCCATCCTGGGCATATACCCCACATCCTCCAAAATCGCGATCAGCGCAAAAAGGATCAAAAAGATGGGGATGTAGTTTAGCAGCGCGTTGGCGCTGTTGACCATCCAGATGCCAAACTCCGTAATCACGGGGACTTCGGTAAAATTTGCCGCCGGCAGAATATCGACGGTAAAGTTTTTTACCGCCGCCAGCAGCGGCCAGGTGTAATCGGTAATTTTATACCCCATGACGATGGAGAGTTCGTAAATTCCAAACATCACCAAAAACAGAAAAGGCAGTGCCAGCCACCGGTTGAGGATAAACCGATCGGCGATATCGGTGGCGGTCACGTGATCCTTTTGCTTTTCCACGACGCACTTGTGATAGATAATATCCGCCGAATCAAACCGCAGGGCCGCTAAAAAGCTTTCCGGGTCGCGGTCAAGAACTTCATGGAACTGCAAGCGGTACTCTTTGGCCTTTTGGGCGATCCCCCTTTGCATCTTTTCAAGCTTTTGGATTATCTGCATATCCTGTTCTAACGCTTTTATCGCCAGCCAACGGCTGCTTACCACCGAATCTATCTTGGTAAAATCCCTTTGCAGCTTCTGGATAAAGGGTTCCAAACCTTCATAATTGAGACGAAACTCTTCAAAACTGCTCTTTTGATCCCATATGAGCTTCAAAGCTTGAAGAATCTCCTCCTTTCCCTTTCCCTGGGCACCGCTGGCTTCAACAACCGGACACCCCAGCAACTCGGCCATCTTGTGTGAATCGATCTCAATCCCCCGGCGCGCGGCCACGTCCATCATATTCAGCACCACAACAACCGGTTTTCCGATCTCTAAAAGTTGAAAAGTCAGGTAGAGGTTGCGCTTAATGTTTGACGCATCCACAACGTTGACGATGATATCGGGGTCCTCCTCCAAAATGACATCTTTTGCCACCCGCTCCTCCGCGGAGTAGGAGCTAAAGGAGTATGTGCCGGGCAGGTCCACAAGCTCCACCTCCCGATCCCCCGCTTTGAAGCGGCCGCTTTTTTTATCTACCGTCACTCCCGGATAGTTCGCGATATGCTGGTATATTCCGCTGATCATATTAAATACGGTGGATTTACCGCAATTGGGCTGTCCCGCCAATGCTACTTTTATCATACCCGCTCCACCTCAATCAGCTGTGCTTCGCTTTTTCGAAGGGAAACAAGATAGTTTTGCACCCGCAACTCCATGGGGTCAAACAGGGGAGCTTCGCGGATAACGTTTATCACCGTTCCGTCGATAAACCCCATGTCCAGAAGCTTATACAGCAGTTTATCCCTGGCGTTGACCCGAAGTATCTTCACGCTTTCTCCGCTGGATATATCGCTCAGACGTTTGAAACCTTCGCGTTTTTGTTTGCGATAGCGAGCTCTTCTCATCATCGATCCTTTCCTCTTTGCGGTTTATACGTTTTTCCCGTCGCAACTTTTTCCAAAAATATTGCATAGCGCGCAGCTTACGCTGCTGCAGGCTCTTTTGGAACAAAGAAGGGGGATATCCTTGCTTTTGGCTTCCTTTTTAAACTGCTTCATCGCGTTGTGGTTTAAAAAATCCGTCAACAAAAGTACGCAATCGGTACCGCTTGGTATATTTTTTTTACTGATTGCGCGCTTCCCCCTTGCGCTCCAGTGGGTAATGGACGTCGCCCCGTACTCTTTTAAAATATCCTTGATCGCGGAGATCCTGTCTCCTCCTACTACCAACACACTCATTTTTCACTCCTTATTCGCCTAACAATTCTCTGGCCACGATGCGGGCACGTCTTGAATCCAGGTCTCTGTGCTTCATCTTCATCAAGCGCACGATGGAGCACACCATTTTCGGGCTTTTTTCATAGCCGCACTCTTTGATGATCCTGTTCATTCGTGTTTTCAGCAGTAAAGAACTCATCTCTCCTCCTTTTTGATATTGATTATCATAATCTTATAATACTATTCCTTAATATTTCTTGAAAGAGATAGATTTTTCCGGAGAAGTTACGAAATTCGATATACTTTTGTTATGAAAACGGTTGTACTATTACTTTTTTGCGTTTTATCGCTGTGGGCACACCCCCATACCTTTGTAGATGTACATATGGATATCCAAAAGTCAAAAGAGCGGATCGACTCCATCGACTTCCGGTGGGAATTTGACGAGATGACCTCCTCTATGATGCTCATGGAGTTTGACCACAACGGCAACGGCACCATAGAAGCCGATGAAACCAGCTACGCCTACCACAACTACTTCATGCCGCTACAGGAGTTTAACTTCTACACCGATTTAAAGATCGGGGGAAAAACCGTCGCCGTTTCTCCGCAAAACTTCAAAATGAGTATTAGAAACAACCGCGTCTGCTACCACTTCACCCTTCCCGTCGATGCAGCCAAGGACAGGGTCGCGCTGGAGTTTTACGACAAAGACAACTTCGTGGCGATGGTGGTCAAAAAGCGGTTTATGCACACAACGCTCAAATACGCCATCAAAGATGTGGATTATGATTTTTACTTCGCTTACCGGGTGGAGTTTTCATGAGTGAGTACTACAACGCCTTTTTAAAACAGATCATCTCCTGGCAATATGAACTCAACCGCCTCGTATCAGGGGAGATCCGCGGTATCAACGATGAAAACTTTCTCGGCGTTTACGCCACGATCATCGGTATCGCCTTTTTGTACGGCTTGATCCACGCCGCGGGTCCCGGCCACGGCAAAGCACTGGTGGCGTTTTACTTTGCGAAGGGCAAAGAGAGTTATAAAAGCGCGTTCAAACTGGGCTATCTTATCTCGCTAATCCACGCCGTCTCCGCGCTGGCGGTGACTTTCGGGATCTTTTTTATCATCGAAAAGATGTTTCGGCACAATTTTGACGCCTATTCGCAAAAAGCGATGCTTGTCAGTGCGGTGATGATCCTTACGGTGGGACTCTATATCGTGGTCAAATCCTACCTTGAGCGCAGAAAAGTCCATGAGGGTACCCCCGTCGATACGAAAAAGAGCCGCTACGCCATCGCTTTTTCCGTAGGCGTGGTCCCCTGCCCCGGGGTGATGACGATCGTTTTATTCTGCATCATGCTCAAGCAGTTTACCCTGGGGATATTGGCGGCTGTGGCCATGAGTATAGGGATGGGGCTTACCATCTCCATCGCCGGGATCTTAAGCGTCGTGTTCGCGGAGAAGATGCAGCCGCTGATGCGCTCAAAGGGGTATATTCTTGAAATGCTCAGCGGCGTACTCATCATCGCGCTGGGCGGTTTTTTGCTCGCGGCAAACCTGCAAAGTTAAATTACAATAAGAGATACACCGCCGTATATCCGCCCGCGACCAGCCAGACAAACATCACAAGCGCTACCCCCAGAGGCTTGACCCCGGCTTGTTGGAACTTCTCAATCCCCGTTTGCATCCCCAGTGCGGCCATCGCCATGGTCAGCATAAAGGTATCGGCCTGCAGTATCATAGCGTGCACGGCACCGGGCAGCAAGGAAAAAGAGTTTAGCGCGATCACTCCTAAAAACAGCAGTGCAAACCACGGGACGGTGATCTTTGCCCTTGTACCCTTTTGCTTTTTTGACGACATATAGGCAAGCAGAAGCAAAAAGGGAACAAGCAGCATCACCCGAAACATCTTCACCGCCACGGCGGCATCGGCTGCCGATTCTCCCACGGCGTTACCCGCCGCTGCTACGTGTGCCACCTCATGCAGCGTCGCGCCGATATAGATCCCCATACCTTTCTCCTCAAATCCGAGCACCCCGCTTTGGTAAAGCAGCGGATACAAAAACATCCCCAGCGTTCCGAAAAACACCACCGTCCCTACCGCCACAGCGGCTTTGTAGGCTTTGGCACGCAAAACAAAATCCGTTGCCATGACCGCCGCCGCGCCGCAGATGCTGCTCCCCGCACAGATCAGCAAAGCCAGATCTTTTTCCAGTTTCAACCACTTCACGGCGATAAGATACCCCAGGGCAAAGGTTGAAAGCATCATAAACGCCCCGACTATAAACCCCTCTGCTCCCAGCAGTTCCAGATCGCCGAAGGTAAGGTGAAAGCCGTATAAAACGATCGCTACGCGAAGCAGGGTTTTACTGCTCCAGGCGATACCGCTTTGTCCCGGTGCGTACCGTTTGGCCAGGGAAGTGTTGGCATATATCATCCCAAAAACGATGGCGATGATAAGAGGCGAGAGCCCCGCACGCTCAAAGATCTCCACTTTCGCCGCAAGCACGGCCAATAGCGCTACAAAAGCGGTGAGTAAAACCCCCGCCATAAATCCATATCTGCTTTGCATAACACTCCTTTGCTTTTCCGGTGTTATTATAGCCGTGAACTATATATTTGTAAAATAAATTATTTTTACTATAATGATGTATTTTATCAATAAGGAAAGGCATGACACTCAACCAGTTACAATGTTTCTATCTGCTTTATGAAACACAAAGCGTCTCCAAAGCCGCGAAGAGACTGCACAAAAGCCAGTCGGCCCTCTCCATCGCTCTGGCCAAACTTGAAGACACGGTGGGGGAAAAGCTTTTTGACCGGGTGGGGAAAAAACTGCTCCTCAATGAGCGGGGGCGCTACTTTTATACGCAGACCAGAGAACACTACCTGCATCTTCTTCAAGCCAAAACCCTGTTTCAAAAAGAAAAAATCGCCGGTTCGCTGCGCGTAGCCGCGAGTAAAACCATCGCCAACTATCTGCTGCCAAAGAGTTATTACGATTTTTTGCAAAAGTATCATATGGTGCGTCTTCACACAAAAACCGGCAACTCCGCCTCCATCATACGCGACGTAACCGCCGGCAGGATAGATATCGGCTTCATTGAAAACAGTACCGTCCATGGGGAGTTGCAAGTCACAAAGATCGCCGAAGACAGATTGATGCTGCTCACCGGTGACCCGAACGCACCGAAAAAGTGTTATATCGACACTATCAACAAAAAATGGATTATGCGTGAGGAGGGTTCGGGAACGCGGGAATTTTTCATGCGGGCTATCGGAGATTATGCCAAAGAGTTATCCATCTTCCTGGAACTTGGTGAATTTGAAGCGATCAAAAATATTCTTTTGATGCAAAAAGATACCGTGGGCGTACTCTCCCAAGCCGCGGTTACCAAAGAGCTTGCGCAGAAAAAACTCTTTGGTATTGAAGCGATCAATATCGATCTGCGCAGGGATCTGTTTATGATCTACCGCAAAGACAGGGTAAAAAGTACGCTCTTTAGCACCTTTGAAGAGTTTATCAACCGCAGACGGCCCCTCTCATCCTGCATGAAAAGCGAAGCGAAGCCTTAGCTTCGCTTCCTCCGTACCTGCTGTGTCGCTTTGACCATATTTTCCAGGCTCGGTATCACCTCCTCCCACTTTCTGGTTTTCAAGCCGCAGTCGGGATTGATCCACAGCTGCTCCTTTGGCAGCACCTCCAGCAGCTTTTCGATCTGATCGGCCATCTCATCAACGGAGGGGATGCGCGGCGAGTGGATATCATACACCCCCGGACCGATCTCCTGTTTATATCCCGTCTGCGCAAAGATATGCAGCAGTTTGTTGCCGCTTCGCGCCGTTTCTATGGAGATCACATCCGCATCCATCGCTTCGATAGTATGGATGATATCGTTAAAGTTGCTGTAGCACATATGCGTATGGATCTGCGTTTCTTCCCGGGCGCTGCTGACGCTGAGTCTGAAGCTTTCCACCGCCCAGCGCTCATACCCCTTTCTGTCTTTGCTGCGCAGGGGGTACCCCTCTTTAAACGCCGCTTCATCCACCTGCACGATACCGATGCCGCCATCTTGCAGATCGTTCACCTCATCGCTGATGCAAAGTGCTATCTGTTTGGAAACCTCGCTCGGGGGCAGATCGTTTCGTACAAAAGACCAATTCAGGATCGTTACCGGACCGGTGAGCATCCCCTTGACCCATCTGTCGGTTAAACTTTGCGCGTACGTAATCCACTCTACGGTCATGGGACGTTTTCTGCTGACATCCCCGTAGATTACCGGCGGTTTGACGCAGCGGCTGCCGTAGCTTTGCACCCAGCCGTTTTGACTAAAGGCAAACCCTTCAAGCATTTCGCCGAAATACTCCACCATGTCGTTTCGCTCCGGTTCGCCGTGGACGAGTATATCCAGTCCCGCTTCTTCCTGTACTTCTATCGCTTTTTTGATATAGCGTTTCATCGCCGCTTCATACTCGGCTTTAGCGATCGCACCTTTTTTGTATTCGCGCCGTACCTTTCTGATATCGGGAGTCTGGGGAAAGGAGCCGATGGTCGTGGTGGCGAGTTCAGGGTAGTTCAGGCGCTGCTTTTGCCGCACGATCCTTTGGGCAAACTTTCCCGCTCTTTGGCTTTTGTCCCGTTCTCGCATACGTTTTTGCACGTTCGCGTCGTGAATCTTTTCGCATCTTTTCATCTGCGCAAACAGGGCACTGTTGTTTTCCAGCGCCTGCAGATCGTCCTGTGCCGGAGATTCATGGAAAAACAGTCTTTTCAGCAGCGATACCTCCTGTAGCTTCTCTTTGGCGTAACTCATCCATGAACGTATCTCGGGATCAAGCTTTGTCTCATACTCCAACGTATAGGGAACATGGAGCAAAGAACAAGAGGTCGAGACCGAAAGCTTCCGTTTGGGCACCTCTTTAGCGATACTTTCCAAAAGCTCCAGACTCCCTTGCAGCTCGTTTTTCCAAATATTTCTGCCATCTACCACCCCGGCGATCAGATGTTTCCCGCTTTGTGCGATAGCGGGCAGCGCTTTAAAATTCTCTTTGCCGTAGATAAAATCCAGGGCAAAAGCGTGCACCGGTGTTTCGACCAACTCTTTAACCGCTTCGACGGAGTGTTCAAAGTAGGTCGCCACCGCGATTTTGCACGGAGCGGCGGCGCGGCACAGTCTCTCATAAGCCGGTTTGACCAGATGCAGCAACTCTGCAACCCTGTCGGTGGCAAGGATCGGTTCCTCAATCTGCAGCAGCGGCTGTTTTTCCAGCGTACTCAAGCGCGCCAAAAGCTGCTCATACGCCTCTTCGATCCGGCCTAACAGCTCCATTGCATCCCCGCCGTCACTTCGTTTGGCAAGGGCGGTAAAGGTGATGGGACCGATGAGATTGATCTTGGTCTCAACCCCCTCTTGAAGTGCTTGTTCATACTCATCTAAAACCTTTTGCGCATCGATTTCGTAGCGATCGTCCAAACTGAGCTCGGGTACGAGGTAGTGGTAATTGGTATTAAACCATTTTGTCATCTCCATGGCAACCGCTTCTTTACTGCCCCTGGCCATGGCAAAGTAGCGCTTTTTTTCATCCTTTATATGCGCAAAACGCCGTGGGATAGCTCCCAGCATCTGCGCGGTATCAAGCATCGCGTCGTAGTAGCTGAAATCATTGCTGCTGATACAATCGATCCCCGCATCTTTTTGATAGTGCCAGTGGCGGCTTTTGAGCATATCCGCCGTGCTTTGCAGCTGCTCCATACTGCATTGTCCGCTCCAGTAGCTTTCAAGCGCTTTTTTCAACTCCCGCTGCTCCCCGATCCTGGGAAATCCGATAATATAACTTTTTTGCATAATAATCTTCCTTTGCTTTTTCTATGTCTATGGTTGTGATTTTCATATTGTCAGTAGTATTATGCAAAAGCGGGAGGATGGACGCCCGTACGCCGAAAGGCGAAATAGGTGCAGTAGTAAGGGCACCTGGGAATAAAGAGGTAGATACCGTACGCCAGTTTGGCGCGGCGCTTAAAGATACAGTCGCAATGGCAGGGTTTTGTCTGTTCAAGACAGGGCAGCTCGGCCCCGGGGCAGAGTTCGTCGGGAGGAGGGTCCTCCTCACTCTCTTTGGGGGCGGGTTTTAGCATACGGCGAGATTCATAAACCACTTCCCGATCACGCAGCTTTTTTGCGGTAGAGTACGCGGTAATCGCCGAAAGGGTAAAGTAGTTTTTACCAAAGCCGCGCAGATTTTTCATCCGTACTCTCCTCTTTTTTTACGCCATTATACCAAAAACTCCGCTATCTGTTCGGGGCTGAGCAGCTTCCCCGTGGATTTTACCTCCCCGTCGATAACAAGTCCGGGGGTATTCATCACCCCGTATTCCATGATCTTTTGGATATCTTCCACCTTTTCGATCTGGGCGAATTTGCCGCTGTCTGCCACCGCTTTTTGGGCGTTGGCTTCCAACTCTTTGCACTTTTTGCAACCCGTTCCCAAAATTTCGATTTTCATTTTACACTCCTATTATATTTTTTCTTTTGAAGAAGCTAAGCTCCTTCAAAACTCTTTGCACTAAAGCTTCGGCCTTGCCTCAGCTCCGCTGCGAGTAAGCAAAGCTCACTCTCCGCTTCGAGAAACCTAAAAACATGAGAATTTGTCCTATGTTACAAAATAAAATTAAACATATACCCCACCAGCAAAATTCCCGCTCCGACGATCCCGAAAAACAGCGCTATGAGCTTCACATCCAAAATGCGCTTAAGAATCATCGCCTCAGGCAGGCTTAGTGCCGTCACCGCCATCATAAACGCCAGGGCCGAGCCAAGCAGCATCCCCTTATCGGTCAACACCTCCACCAAAGGCATCACCCCCGCGGCGTTGGAGTACATGGGTATCCCCAGCGCCACGGCGGCGGGTACGGCGTACCAGGCGTCGCCTCCGGCGTAGCGGGCGATAAACTCGGCGGGGATATAGCCGTGGATAAACGCGCCGATCCCCACGCCCACCATCACGTAGAGATAAATTTTACCGAAGATATCGCTCGTATACTCCCACGCTTCCCGTACCCGCTCCTTGGGCGTCATGCGGATCTGCACCTGCTCAAGCTCCCCCTCCATGGGCGTTACGGGGATGAGCACATACTTCTCTATCCCCTTGATTCTGCCGATGAGATAGCCGCCGAAGATCGCTACGAGCAGCCCGAAGCCGATATAGATCGCCGTAATCTTCCAGCCAAAAAGGCTAAAAAGCATCGCGATGGCGATCTCGTTGTTTAAAGGCGCGGAGATAAGAGGGGATGCGCGCTTGCATAAACCCCAGAAAAAGCGGGATCGCCGAGCAGCTGCAAAAGGGGGTGATGATACCAAAGAGCGCGGCTAAGACGTTGCCGCTGAATTCACTGCGCTTTTGCAGATAAACCCGCACCTTTTCGGTGTTGAAAAAGGTGCGCAAAAAACTGATGGCAAAGATGATACCAAGCAGCAGGATAAAGATTTTGATCGTATCGTAGATAAAAAAGTGCGCCGCACTGCCCAGGCGTGTCGCCGCATCCAGGCCGCCCAGGTCATAGACCAGCCAGTCGGTGATCCGCTCCCACCAGTTAAACACGGCACAACCTCTTCTCTACCTCGGGCAGCAGTTTCTCTTTGATCTGCGCGTAGGTTTTCTCAAAGGCTTCAAAACTCTGTCCGTCGGGGTCTTCAAAGCCCATGTGCAGCTTCTCTACGGGCTTTGGAAACATGGGGCAGCTTTCCTTGGCGTGATCGCACACCGTCACCACCAGATCAAACTCCTCATCTATCACCTCCTCCAGCACTTTGGAGCGGTACTCATCCCGCCAGATCTCTTTTTGTTCCAGCAGCTTTTTGGCGTTGGGGTTGACTTTGCCGCTGGCTTTGACCCCGCTGCTTTTTGCCTCTACGCATCCGCCCAATTCGGCGTTTATGAGCGCTTCGGCGATGATGCTGCGGCAACTGTTGCCCGTACACAATATAAGTACTTTTTTCATTTTTTCTCCTTTAAAGTGCCAGCAGTACTATTAACAGTACCGGCGGGGTGACCAAAAGGCCGAACTTACTGTATTGCCAAAAACCGATCTTGACCCCCTTTTGCGCAAGCACGTGCAGCCACAAAAGCGTGGCTAGGGAGCCAAAGGGCGTCATCTTGGGTCCTAGGTTACACCCGATGATATTGGCATAGATCATCGCTTCGCTGCCGATATTTTCTAAAGCGATATCCATCACCATCACCGTGGGCATATTGTTCATCACCGCGCTCAGTCCCGCGGCGATAAAGCCCGTAGCCACCACCGCTACCGTTTCCCCCTGCGTACTCACCGTTTGCAGCAGCTGCGCCAGATGCTCGGTCAGCCCCGCGTTTTTCAAACCATACACCACGATATACAGCCCGATGGAAAACCATACGATTTGCCAGGGGGCGCGGCGCAGGGTCATCCAGGGTTTGGCACTGCCCGCAGCGCCGGCGATAATCAAAAAAAGCAGCCCTCCTCCCAGGGCAAAAACCGATACGGGCAAGCCGTAAAGATCGCCAATAAAATAACCAACCAGCAACAGCACGAGGAAAAGCCACGCGAAACGGAACAGCTTCTCATCCTTGAGCACGCTTTTGGGATCTTTGAGCAAAGTTGTATCGACTCTTTCGGGGATATCTTTGCGCAGAAACAGCCACAAAACGGCGATGGAAACGGCAACGCTTACCAGATAGGGGATGATCATATTAAGCGTGTATTCCAAAAACCCGATCCCGAAGTAGTTGACCGTAACGATGTTGGTGAGGTTGGAAAACACCAGCGGCAGGGAAGCGCTGTCGCTGATAAAGCCGCCCGCGAGCAAAAAAGCGACGATTGTTTTGAGATTGAGTTGTAAAATACGCATCTTCGCCAGCAAGATGGGAGTAAGGATCAACGCCGCCCCGTCGTTGGCAAACAGCGCGGAGACGAAACTCCCCAAAAGCAGCGCGTAGACAAACATCTTGTGTCCGCTGCCTTTGGAGAGTTTGGCCATCTTGATAGCACACCACTCGAAAAACCCGATCTCATCAAGTACCATGGAGAGGATAATGATCCCGATAAACGACAGCGTCGCATCCCAGACGATGGAGGTCACCTCCCCCACATCACCCATATCCACGATGCCCAGCAACAGTGCGGCGACGGCGCCGATCATCGCCGTAGTCCCAATCTGCAAGCCCTTTGGCTGCCAAATGATAAACAGTAGCGTTACAAGAAACAACCCCAGTGCCGCCGTCATCGTTACCCCTTTTTTATGAAAGTGTAGCAGATTTCTTTTAATATATCAATATATCATGATATGTTATTTTGTAACTTTTCTTTTGCCTTTCATGCCAAACACCACCGCCCAGCCAAGCATCGCCGAGAGAAAAAGCAATCCGAAGATGACAAACAGCGTTTGCATATCGGTAATCATGGAGCCGAAATACGCCAGCAAAAAGCATCGTACGAAAGAAACGGCAAAGGTGATGAGCAGGTATTTGCGCAGCTTGACTTTGATGATTCCCGCGGCGTAGGAGATGATATCGGAGGGGTTATAGGGCAGTACACGTACCAAAAGCAGCAACGTCTCCACCTCATGCAATCGGTCGATGACGCGCGCGACCTTTTGCCTGGCAAAGATGCCGTGAAAGCCCCGCTCGATAAAGCGCCCTAAAAAATACACCGCCACCCCGCCGGTAAACAGTCCGCTGCCCGCAACCAGCGTAGTGATCCCCACGCCGTGGATCTTACCTGCGGCCACGACGATCAGCTCGGCGGGAATCGGGGGCAAAATCACCTGCACGATCATGAGAAAATAAACGATAACCAACTCCAGCACGATTCTCCTTTTTTCCCGCCATTATACACCATTTTGTCTTTTTTAAAAGGGGAAGTTACAGCAAGAAATTTATCTTGCTTTACACAAGCGGGTAAAAGATGCTACCATTGACGGTAATTTCATATAAAGGATGGAAAATGGTAGCAAAAAATATGGGTAAGATCGACAAAGTTTTACGTATCGTTATCGGCCTTGGGTTGCTGGCATTTGCGGTGACCACGGGAAACTGGATCGGATATATCGGGATCATCCCCATCGTCACGGCACTGATCGGATGGTGTCCGCTGTATTCCATTTTAAAAATCGACACGGGATGCACCGAAAACTGTGAAAACCCCAAAAAGTAGCTAACCCCCGTGCGGCGGTTTTGCCGCCGCAAAACGTCGGCGGCACTGCTTGGGCGTATACCCGTGCCACTTTTTATAAGCGCGGTAAAAGGAGCTTACCTCCGAATACCCCAATAAAAAAGCGATGGTGGTATCATCCAGCCTCGTGTGCAAAATGTAGTGCTGGGCCAATCGCTTTCGCACGTTTTGCAACGCATGGCTGAAGCGCTTTCCCTCCGAAGCCAGGTGGTTTTGCAGCGTTCGCACGCTTACGTCCAGGGTTTGGGCGACAAAGGCGATCGAAATCTCCCTGTCACCTATATTTTTCAAAATCTCCCTTTCGACGTTACGGTACCACCCGATACCGTCAGATTCGTGAAGAACCTTTTGCGCCTGGGCTTCAAAGTAAGCCAGCATCGCCGGATCCGCACTCTCCACGGCGATATCCAACCCATCTTTTTTAAAAAAGACGGCGTTTACCTCCCGGTTAAAAAAGATCGCCTCCCCAAACACTTCCCGGTACCGTTTCATAGCACCCACCTCATCTTGGCTAAAGTGGGTATAATCGGGAACGACACGGCGCCCCAGCAGCTGCGAGAGGATATTTAAAATCGCGCTCAAATGCACCTCCGCGTGGAAGCTGGGGACGGGGATATAGGGATTTTCATTGATCAAGATCGCGATTTTATAATAATCGCCCTCATCATAAAGGTTGAATTTCAAATGTGCACTGATCAACTTTTGGTAATGGTCGAATTTTTCGATCATCTGCTTGAGCGTCGTGGTATTAAGCAGCAAATACCCCAGAATACCCAGCGATTGGTAGGGGATGGAAGCTCCGATGTCCAGTGCCAGATGCGCATTGTCGGTTTGCTGCATGCAGTAACGAAAGATCGTAGAGAGGTGTTCACTCTCGATCTTGCCCCCAGGTTGCGTCAAGCACACATCTGAAAGCCCCACATGCCCAAGCATCTCGTTTATGGGAATTTTGGTTTTCGCTTCCAGCGCTTTGAGTACGTAGTGAAAAGTGATATTGGAAACTTCGACCATAGTTTGCCCCTCAAGAAACGGCATTTTCGTAAAATGTCAGTAATTCTGCACATATTAGCATAAATATTTACAATAAAACCGGGTAAAATTGTATAAAAAATAATAATGGAAAAGTGATGGCAACCCAAGAGATCCGTGTTGATGAGAGTTATACCAGCTTTAAAAATATCGACTGTTTTGAAAATGCCTGCTTAGTGATTGACCATATGCTCCGCGTTTTGAAAAACCCCGACAACAATAATGCGTTTTGGGAGCAGTTCGTCGCCAAAATCCCCGAAGCGTACCATACGAGAAACGCGAAAGACGACAGCAAAGAGGCTTTGCTCTATCTGGTCTGTTCCAACAGCTTCTATATCAGCGAACTGTTTGAAAACGCCGATGACGATCTGGCTATGGACTTTTTAGACAAGTGTGAACAGGAGTGCTGTTAAATTCAAATTTGAGATAACTCTTTTGAAGATGGTGCGATCGGCGGGAGTTGAACCCGCACACCGTAAGGCACAGCGCCCTCAACACTGCGTGTCTACCAATTCCACCACGATCGCACATGAGGTGTATTTCTTTGTAGTGGCGAAATTATAGCAAACGAAGCTTAATTTTCAGTAAAACCACCCCTGTATCAGATCAGCGAAACCGTATAAACCTGCGTATCATCCTCCACTTTTTTAATCAAAAGCTTTTTCGCCACGCTCTCATCCTGGACCAACCGTACCGCTATCTCCTCGTCAAAAAGCGTAGCGGTATCTTTCCACTCCCGCGAAAAGCCCTGAGAGGGGCGAAGGAGCTCCTCCAGCGCCGTATCCTCTCCCGCGTTCCAGCCCGTCAAATCCTGAAACGCTTCATTGCCCGCCACGACGGTATCGTTGACGTCGATGATACATGAAGGAAGCGGCAGCATACCGATAACCTTCTCATAGGAGATACTTAAAGCCCTGTTTACGTTCTCATGCATCTGACGCATACGCATCTTTTCAAGCTCCTGTCTTTGCTGTTCTTGTTTGGTGATATCTTTGCGTATCCCGATATACTCCACCAGTTTGCCCTCACCGTCGGTGATGGGGACGATCGTCGCATCGACGATATAGTATCCGCCCCCCTTTTTCAAATTCTTTACCGTCCCCTGCCACGTTTCTCCCCTTTCTATGGTTTCCCACAACTCTTTAAACGCGGCTTTGGGCATGTCGGGGTGGCGAACGATGTTTTGCGATCTGCCCATCAGTTCATCTTTGCCGTATCCGCTGATTTCGCAAAACTTGTCGTTAACGTAGGTAATAATGCCCTTTGTGTCGGTCGTGGAGACGATACTTGAAGCGTCCACCGCTTTTTTGTAATCGTTGAGGATCTTTGTTTTATTCTCCAGCATCTGCTCTTTGATCATCTCTATCTCGGTGATATCGTGTCTGATACCGATATACTCGCTGATTTCGCCGTTGTGATCCAGGATGAGAACGATCGTGGCGTCGACGATATATTGCGAACCGTCCTTCGCCCTGTTTTTTACGATACCTTTCCACACCTTTTTGGCACGGATCGTATCCCACATCTGCGTAAACGCTTCTTTGGGCATCTCCGGGTCACGCACGATATTGTGGGGTTTGCCTATCAGCTCCCCGGCGTCGTAGCGGCTCAATTCGCAAAACTGCTTGTTCGCGTAGGTGATGATCCCTTTGGGATCGGTTTTGGAAACGATCGTGGATTCATCGATCCCCAGCTTCAAATGCTCGATCTCGTTGGACTGGGCCCTTATCTTCTCAACGTTTTTTTGAATATCGGTGATATTGTAGCGGATACCGATATACTCCACGATCTTGTGTCTGGCGTCTAAAACCGGTACGATCGTCGCGTCGACGAGGTAGGTCGATCCATCTTTGCGCAGGTTTTTCACCTTCCCCCGCCACACTTTTTTAGCCTTGATCGTTTTCCACATCGTAGCGAAGGTTTCGCTTCGCATCCGGGGGTGGCGGACGATGTTGTGGTTTTGGCCTATGAGCTCCTCTTCACCGTAACCGCTGATTTCGCAAAACTTGTCGTTGACGTAGGTGATAACCCCTTTGGGATCGGTTTTGGAAACGATACTCGAAGCATCCACCGCACGCTTATAACAATCGAGCATATAGTTTACGTCATCGGTGACCTGCTTATCGTAAACGGCGATAAAATCTTTGTAAAAGGAGTTTATCTTATGCACGATCGCCGATTCAAAGGCTTTGATCACTTTACAATCGAGTTCATCCATGGAAAATATCGCCAGATCCAGCAAGATCCTGTGCAGTACCACAAAGATCTCTATCACCTCTTCAAGCGCTATCCCCTTGCCGGTCATATAATACAGCGATTCCTCCAAATCGCTTTCCTCCCGGGGAAGGTCGAGAATATAATCGATCAAGAGATTGATATAGTTGGTTTTAAAGTAGTCGTGGTTGATATCTTTTTTGTTAAAAATTTCGCTAATCGTTTCGTTATCGAGCCATTTATCCACAACGATCCGGCGGTTTTGGGCCAAAAACTCTATCTCCGCATGTATCATAAGAGGTTTCCTTCTATTTACAGATACTGTCAATAGTAGCAAAGCGGCGTGTAGAATCTATGTACTCTTTATCGAAGTTAAAAAAACGATCGAGCTTATCGGTTGTATCTTATACTAAGAAGTATCGGGGGTGCTCCCCCACGCAAAGAGGGAAAGGGGGGATCAATCTTCGTTGAAGACGACCTTGTTTCGCCCCGATTCTTTCGCTTTATACAGTGCCACGTCGGCTTTTTTGATCAACTGATCGATATTTTCAATCCCGCCGTCAAAGCGAGCCACCCCGATACTGACGCTGACACTCAGCGCATCGGCACCGGGAATGTCAAAGCGCAGCTTTTCAATCTGCATGCGCAGTTTTTCCAACAGGCGCATCACATCCGCCCCGCTTTCCATGCGGATGATGGCGGCAAACTCCTCTCCGCCCATGCGGCCCATCCATCCCAGATTTTCAAAATCTTCCTGCAGCAGCTGCACCACTTTGATCAAAACCCGGTCTCCCACGTCGTGCCCGTAGCGGTCGTTGATCGATTTGAATTGATCAAAGTCGATCATCACCCCGAAAATCCGTTCATCAAAATCCGCGAAACGCTCCTTAGCGATTTCAAAAAATTTGCGCCGGTTATAGCACCCCGTCATTCCATCTTTGGAAGCCAAAAACTCCAGCTTCGCTATCATCTTTCTATACTCAAGCTGGGTTTGGACCCGCATAAGCAGCTCCGTGGGCAGAAAGGGTTTGCTCACGTAATCCACTCCCCCCGTTTTATATGCCCTTTCGATACTGTGCTCATCGTTTTTTGCGGTGATGAACACCACGGGGATGTTGGCGGTTTTCTCCTCGGCTTTGAGGCGTTCGCACACTTCATACCCGTCCATCCCCGGCATCATGATATCAAGCAGGATCAAATCGACCGCTTCCTCCTGCACGATCTCCAGCGCACTTTCACCGTCCATCGCCACAACCACGTCATAGTGGTTTTCCAAAAGTCCCAGCAGAATATCGATATTGGTTTCGGTATCGTCTACGATCAGCACCGTTTCTTTTGCCATACTTTTACTCTCCCTCTTGTGTCAATAGTTGTTCTACCTGTTTGAATTTGTACCGTTTGATCAATTTTTTCACCTCTTCAAAACGCGCCGCATCCTCTTCGGGCAGGTTGTAGCGTTCAAACTCCTCAAGGACAGGTTCGCAGTTTTTGGGCCGCTTGGTCCGTGCCGCTTCAAGCAGCTTTGCAAACAGCTCCCGCTTTTTTTCCTCCCCTATGGGCTCCTTCTCCTGCGCCGCGGCGTCTGACTCTTCAAAGAAGTGCTCCTCGATCTCTTCGCATACTTCCAAAAGCCGTTCGTAAAACTCGGGCAGCAGCGTCCGATCCAGGGTTCGATCCACCTTCACGGTAATCTCATGCAACGCGTCGGCTCCGATATTGGCGCTCAAGCCTTTGATCGTATGCACCGTACGCTTGAAACTGTCCTCATCCATCCCCTCAAGGTCGATCCCTTTGTAATTGGTCACGAAATCCTTGACGATCTTGCTATACAGCTGCGTATTGCCCGCCAGACGCGCTACCCCCGCTTGCGTATCAAGATGCTGCAACTGCGGGATCTCGGTCTCTTCCCCGGAACTTTCCTGCTCCACGTCGGTTTCCTCAAGCTGCATTTTGGGCTTGATATAGTGCAGCATCGTTGCGTAGAGTTTTTCGACGTCGATGGGTTTGTTGAGGTGTTCTTGCATCCCCTCTTGCTTCGTCCGCGCCACGTCTTCGGCCATGGCGTTGGCCGTTAGCGCGATGATAGGCAGCGTACCGCCGGCTTTGTGTATCTCCGCGGTGGCTTCATACCCGTCCATCACCGGCATCTGTATATCCATCAAGATCAACTCGTACTTTTCGGGGTTTTGTCTATACAGCTGTACCGCTTCGGCGCCGTCTTTGGCATCGTCGATCAAAATACCGCTGTCTTCAAGCATTCCGTGGATGATCTCCCTGTTCATATCGTTATCTTCACACAGCATTATCCTGCTGCCGCGAAGCGTACGCATCTTAGGCTTAAGCGTAGCTTCGTCGCTGCTTTTTCTGTACTCCTGCTTGATCTCTTCGCCAAAGACTTCCATGATAGCGATATACAGCACCGAGGGGTTGATCGGTTTTTGCAAGAAGATGTTGATCCCCTCCTCTTTAGCGCTTTTGCTCACCATCTCCTGCCGGTAGGCACTGACCATGATAATCGTGGGCGGAAAGCTGTCCTCGCCGTAAAACTCTTTGATCTTTTTCGTCGTCTCGATCCCGTCCATCTGGGGCATCTTCCAATCCATCAAAATCAGATCATACTTCTTTTCCCCGGCTTGCAGCATCTGCAGCGCCTCCCTGCCGCTTGCGGCCACGTCGACGTTGATATGGAAACTTTTGAGCAGGTTTGCCAAAATCTCCTGCCAGGAGGGGGTATCATCTACCACGAGTACGTTTTTGTCGCTGAACTTTTTAAACTCTTTTTGCGGTTTTTGCTGCTCTTTGAGCTTGAGTTCAAAGCAGAAGTTGCTGCCTTTTCCCTGCTCGCTTTCGACCCAGATACGGCCGCCCATCATCTCCACCAACTGTTTGCTGATCGCCAGCCCCAGGCCGGTACCGCCGTATTTGCGCGTCGTCGACCCGTCGGCTTGGGAGAAGGAGCGGAAGAGTCTTTCCTGCTGCTCCTTGCTCAATCCGATCCCCGTATCGCGTACCTCAAAGCGGAAGATATCGTCATCTTGTTTCGTGATATAGATCCCAACCTCCCCTTTGTCGGTAAACTTGATGGCGTTGTTGGCCAGGTTGGTCAGCACCTGCCCCAGACGCAGGGGATCACCGTGGAGTTCCATGTTGATCTCGCTGTCATAGGAAACGATATACTCCAACCCCTTCTCATACGCTTTGAGTTCCACAAGGTTGGTCACGTTATCGATCACGCTGTGGAGGTTGAAATCGATATTATCGATCTCCATCTTCCCCGCTTCGATCTTACTGAAATCCAAAATATCGTTGATGATATTGAGCAGCGAATTGGAGGAGCTTTCGATCTTGTCGATATAATCCTTTTGCTTGGTATCAAGCTGGGTCTGCTTTACCAGATAGGTCATACCGATGATCGCGTTCATGGGAGTTCGTATCTCATGGCTCATATTGGCCAAAAAGTTGGATTTTGCCTGTGTCGCCGCTTCGGCGCTTTCTTTAGCCCGCTGCAGCTGCTTATTCAGCGTCGTCAACTTTCTGTTCCAATAGATAAAAGCCCCCGCCAGTACCCCTACCAGCGCAAGCAGCTTCCACAGCAGCGAATAATCAAACCCCTGTTCAAACTTGATGCTGAACCACTTCTGGTTGATTTGCTGCTTCTGCTGCTCGGTGATAGAATCCACCCCCTTTTCCAAAATGCCGTGCAAAATATCCTGATCCTTGCGTACCGCGATATGGTTGACATCCTCAAAACGGGTTTTTCCCGCGATTTTGAGATTGGTAAACCCGCCCCTTTGGATCCCCAGACTGGCACTGTTGAGCGTATCGAGCAAGACGTCCGCTTCACCGCTTGAGACCGCTTTAAACCCCTCATTCAGGGTGTTTACCTCCACCGGTTTGAGACCGGGGTACTCTTTGCGCAGCTGCTCGATGATGGAGTAGTTCTTCAACACGGCGATACGCTTATCCAAAACCTCATCTATCCCCCCTATGAAATCCTCATCGGTTCGCGTCACCATCACGTAAAAGGTTTTCATCAAAGGCGCCGTGAAATCCAGATACTCCTCTCTGCTTTCGGTTTTGGAAGCCAGCGTGATCATATCGCAGTCGCCGCGTTTGATCGCTCCGAGGGTGTCGCTCCAGCTTTTGGTGGGATAAAGCTTTGTCTCTATCCCGGTCCGCTTGGAGATAAGCTCCATCAAATCCGCGGCGATGCCCCGGTGCTTGCCCGCAGGAGATATCCCCTCATAGGGCATCCAATCCGGATCCACGCAGATACGTACCGGCCCCTTTTTACGCAGGTACTCCTGTTCGGTAGGACTCAGTGCTATCTTGGTGCGCCCCTCGCTGCCCAGAAACCACTTCCGCTCCAGTTTTCGCAACTGTTCATCGGAAACATGTCCCATCGCTTTGGTCAGCAATCCGTGGAGTACGGGCTTGTTCTTTGCGGTCGCTATGCGGATCTCGTTGCCGATATCTGTTTCGGGGAAACCGGGTTCTCCGCTGATTTTCAAATCGTTCAGGGCGTATTTGTCCATCAGGTAGTTTTCCACAAAGGCGTCTACCTCGCCGTAGGCGACCTTTTTCAACCCTTCAAGGGGCGCATCCACCAAAACAGGGGTGATCTTTGGGTGGTGTTTTTTGATGATAGTCTCATAATCGTACCCCTTGACAATCGCCACCTTTTTGCCGTAAAGGTCTTTATAACTTTTCAAATCCGACCTATCCGAACGTACGATGATCGATTCAAAGGTCGAAGCGATGGGTTCGGAAAAGTAGGCGTACTTTTTATTGCGTTCGGTCTTTTGATACGCGGTGATCACGTCGATATTGCCCTGTTCAAACCGATTTGTCAACTTTTGCCAACTCCCGTCCTGGACAAACTCCAACTGCAATCCCAAAATATCCGCCAGCAGACGCATATAATCCATACTGTAGCCCTTGGCCTTGCCCTGTTCAAAAAAATCAAAAGGCGCCCACTGCGAATCGTTGGCTACCGTCACCTTTGCGTGTCTGGCCAAAAAGTTGCGCTCCTTTTCGCTCAGGGCCAGTTTCGCTCCCCGCTGCCCCTGCAGCCCGTCCCTATCCAGATATTTGCCAGGGTTTGGTACTCCTGCTTACTGATCGCATCAAGCCCCTTTTGCACGATACTGTACAAAATCGGCTTTTGAGGCGTCACGCCCAGGCGCAGATCCTCTCTGCCTACGCCCGGCAGCCGCAGCTCGTCGATGGCACGCACGTTCGCAAGACCGTTTTTCTTGATATAGTAATTCATCACCGAAAGGTTTTGTATCACCGCGTCGATCCTGCCGAAACTCAGCGATTTGGCCAGCTTATCCACGCTTTCAAACTCCACCAGCTCCATGCCGCCGACATTGCGCAGATCCTCTTCGTAAAAGATATCTTTCTGTATGCCGACCCGCTTGCCTTTGAGACTTTGAAGCCCGCTGTAGGCTTGAAACCCGTCACGCACAAAGATCAAAACCGGCAGTTCGTAATAGGCTTTGCTAAAGAGGGTGTAGGGCTCTCTGTACTCCTTGTAGGAGATATCGGCGATCATATCGGTCCGGCCGTTTTTAAAATCATCGAAAATTTCCGACCAGGAGCCTGAACGCTTCTGAAAAGCGATTCCGGTCTTTTCGCTTAAAAGCTCCAGCAGATCCGCTACGTAGCCCTGCTCTTTGCCCTCCTCGCGAAAGGAGAAGGGAACGAAATCATCCATCATCGAAACGGTGGCGACGGGGTTTTGCAAAATATAGCGACGCTCCTGCTTGCTCAGGTGCACCTGTGCCCCCTGCTGTCCAAAGATAAAACTGTCGTATTCGCTTCTCGGCGGTGCCAGATCCATCTCGGCAAAGAGCGAGCCGATCTGCTTGATTCTTTTGGGATCGATGCTGCCCACCGGATAGGTTTTTGAAAGCATCACCTTTGCCGTTTCCTTGGCTTCAAACAGCAGCGCTTCTTTGGATTTGTTTTGGGTGTTGTACTTCTTTAAAATCACCTCCACCGCTTCCTCGGGGTGTTTAAGCGCGTATTCCCAGCCCCTGTTGCTGGCCTCGACAAACTTTTGTACCGTCACCGGATCGTTTTTGACCAACGCCTTTGAAGTGTAGAGATTGGCGTTATACAGCTCCACCCCGTAGTTGCTGGGGTCCAGAACGTTGTAGCGGACCCCCTTTTTTTGCAGCGTGAAGGGTTCATTGGTCAAAAATACCGAATAGGCATCCACCTTCCCCTCGATAAAATCGTTGATATCAAAACTCGGCGGTACGATCTGCAGATCATCCATATCCAATCCGAAGGTTTCAAACATCTGCATATAGGTGGGGTTGTGCACGTCCGCTGCGGAGATCATCAGCTTTTTGCCCTTGAGATCGGTCGGCAGTCTGATCTCGGGCTTTGTCACGATCGCTAGGGGGGAGCGTTTGAAATAATTTGCCAGCATCACGATATCGCGGCCGTTCATCCACTCCTTGACAAGATCGGAGCCGCGAACGCCAAACTCCACCTTTTGGCTCTCCACTTCGCCGATCAGGTCAACGTCTTGCTCATACTCCAGAATCTGCACCTCCATGCCCGCATCTTTGTAGTAGCCAAGCTCTTTGGCCATATAAAACCCGGCAAACTCAAACTGGTGCTTCCACTGCAACCGCAGTTTGACCTCCTGTGTCGCCGCCGAAAGCGTCGTTGCGAGCAGCAGTGCAAAAAGTACGATCCCCCTCATCCGTTTTCCCCTTATAATGTTTTTACGTATGCGTAAAGAGATTGTATCACAAAAAAGGTATCAAAAAGGTCTCACCGGCAGCGCTGTAAAAAATTTTACGCATTTCACCGCTATCTGACACTTTTCCCGATCCCGATCACCCTCATACGACGCTTTTGAGACTTTTTTATAGTATCATGGGATCAAGATTGAAACAAGGATTGCAAACAGATGGAAAAGGGAACGGTTTTAGTAGTCGACGATACCGAGGTCAATATCGATATCTTAGTGGGGTTGTTAAAAAAATTCGACGTTATTCCGGCACTCAGTGGCGAAGACGCCCTGGAGATCGCCAAAAACGAAGCGGTGGACTTGATCCTGCTTGATATTATGATGCCCGATATGGATGGATATGAAGTGTGTGAAACCCTCAAGCAAAATTCCAAAACCAGGGATATCCCCATCATCTTCATCACCGCCAAAACCACTGAAGCGGATATCGGCAAGGGGTTTGATATGGGCGCGGTGGATTACGTCACCAAGCCTTTCAACCCGACCGAACTGCTCTCCCGGGTCAAAACCCACCTGGAACTTTACCACTACCGCCAAAATCTCGAAAAGCGTGTTCAGGAGGAGATCCGCGAAAACTCACTTAAGGAGCAGCTGCTTTACCAGCACTCCAAACAAGCCGCTATCGGGGAGCTTTTGATGCATATTGCCCACCAGTGGAAACAGCCCCTTAGCGAACTGGGAGCGATGAACCTCTACACCCTCGGCAAACTCAATTTCAATAAAGAGATCGCCAGGGAGGAGCTTGAGAAAAACTGCAAACAGACCGAAAAGATCGTTACCTTTATGTCCGATACCGTAGAAACCTTTCAAAACTTTTACAAACCCAGCAGCGAAAAGAGCCTTTTTTTCGTCGCCGATGCGATCAAGGAAGCCTTTCAAATCGTCAGCGCGACCTTTGATTTTTATAATATCAAGTTTGAACTCAAACAGCAGGCCAACCCCCAGGTATACGGCAATGCCAACGAATACGCACAGGTCGTGCTGAATCTGCTCAATAACGCCAAGGATATCTTTTTGCACCATCAAAGCCAGGATCCCGTAGTCACCGTAACGATAGATCAGCAACAAAACCGATCGGTTGTTACCGTCGCCGATAACGGAGGCGGAATCGAACAGGAACATATCGACTCCATCTTCGAACCTTTTGTCTCCATGACCGAAAGCAGCGGCATCGGGTTGCATATGTCTAGAAATATTTTGGCAAAAAACGGTGGAACGCTACGTGTAAAAAACGATGAAAACGGTGCGGTCTTTCGCATCGAACTGTAAGGAGGAGCCGTGAGAAACCTACAAAATTACAATGTACTTTTTCTGGAGGACAACCGGGCCTTTGCAAAAGATACGAAAAACTTCCTTTCGCTCTATTTCAATGAGATTTACCACAGCCTCAGTATCGAAGAGGCGCTGAAGATGTTTCACCGCTATACTTTGCACCTGATCATCTCCGATATCAAAGTCGAAGACGGCAACGGATTGGAGTTTATCTCCAAAATACGCGAATATGACCGTCAAATCCCCATCATCGTCCTCAGCGCCCATAAAGACGAGGATTTTCTCTTTCAAGCGATCCAGCTGAATTTGACCGATTACCTGATCAAGCCGCTGAATCTCAACGCTTTTTTACAAACCATGGAGAAGGTGGAAAAGATCATCCATGAAGTGTATGAAACCGATATCAACCTGGGGGCGAACCTGCGCTACAGCAAGAAGCAAAAAACGCTGATCAGCGATGATAGCGTCCATCCCCTGACAAAAAAGGAGATCCTCTTTTTGGAGCTGCTGCTGCGCCAAAACGGCCAGGTCGTCACCAAAGACCATATTCAAGAAAGCGTATGGGAAAATGAACCTATTGCGGCTGCGGAAAAAAACGGGAAAAGGTTTGATCAAAACGATCCCCAACGTCGGATACAGTTTACAGATGGATTAAGTTTTTGATTGTGGATTGTATTGGAATGCGTGAGAAAAGGGCAAGAGGACCGAAAGGTCCTCTTTAAACAGGTTAAATGCTGTTATTAACCTAGAAAAGGGTTCGCGTAAAGCGCGATAAGTGCGATTACAAGCGTATAGATAACCTGTGCTTCGATCATCGCAAGTGCGATAAACATCGTAGTCATTAGCTTTCCGCCAAGACCCGGGTTTCTTGCCGTACCGGCAATCGTAGCGGCAGCCGTGCTACCCATACCTACTGCACCACCTAAAGCGGCTAGACCAAGACCGACACCAGCAGCAACTACTGAGTACGCTTGGATCATCGCAACACCCTCATTTGCAAATGCAACTGAAGCGAATCCTACCATTAAAAGAAAAAGCTTTTTCATTTTCTACTCCAAAAATATGATTTTACAAAGTCCGTTCGGCTTGCGTAACCCCGCAAAAAGCGAAGCAACCCAGACATAAATGCCTGGATTTCCCTACTGATCACTTTGTTCGGGTAATTTTATCCAATTTATGATTAAAATAAGTTTAGCTTACAAACTCTTTGGTGGCAAGTTCCACTTTTTTTCCCTTTTGGCCAAGGACGACCACTTCGACCTCTTCACCCTCCGTGAAGTAATCATGCATATCGTTTATGCGGCCCTTGGCCACTTTGGAGATGTGCAGCAGCGCTTCATATCCGTCGATCTCGATAAAGGCGCCGAAATCGACGATACGCTTAACCTTGCCTTTATAGACCTGCCCCTCTTGAAAACTCGGCGGCGTATCGGCTTTGGTAAGCTTTTGGATATACTCTTTTGCCCCGCCGACGTTCTCTTTGCTCTCTCCGGCGACCTTGACGCTGCCGCTGTCACGGTCCAGATCGATACTGACGTCAAACTTTTCGATGATCTTTTTAATGGTCGCTCCCGCCTTGCCGATGACGCTTGCGATCGCCCCGGGATCGATATCGAAAAGTTCCACGCTTGGCAATACCTTTTCGTTAAGCTCGATCTGCGCTTCCGCAGCGTCCATGATATCGAGGATATGCAATCTTGCCTTTTTTGCCTGGATTAGCGCGTCTTTCAAGATGGCACGGTCGATGCCGCCGAGTTTGATATCCATCTGCAGCGCGGTGATCCCCTCACGGCTTCCCGCGACTTTAAAATCCATATCCCCGTCGGCATCTTCCAAGCCCATGATATCGGTCAATACCGCGTACTCGTCGCCTTCGGTAACAAGCCCCATCGCAACGCCGGCGATGGAATCGACCATCTCCAGTCCCGTTGCTTTGAGCGCAAGGGTACCGCCGCAAACGGTCGCCATGGACGAAGAACCGTTGCTCTCAAGAATCTCCGAAACCAGCCGCACCGTCTCGGGGGTTTTCAAAGATGACTCCAAAGCCCGCTTCGCCAGGTTGCCGTGTCCCAGTTCACGTCTGCCCGGAGGCCCTACGCGGCTGGCTTCACCGACGCTAAAGCCGGGGAAGTTGTAGTGCACCATGAAGTTTTCATTCTGCGTGTCGCTTTCGGTAAGCAGCTCATACATCTGCGCGTCCTTATCGCCCCCAAGCGTAGAAACCACGAGTGCCTGCGTCTGGCCTCTGGTAAAAAGACACGACCCGTGCACGTTTGGCAGCAGGTTGGTTTCGATCTCGATGGGACGCACCTCCTCAAGGGCTCTGCCGTCCACACGCTTGCGCTCTTTCAAAATCATTTCGCGAACGACGCTTTTTTTGTATTTGCTCAATACTTTATAGGTGAGCTCCTCGTCCCACTCTTTATCCGCGGCGATCTCCTTGGCGATATTTTTCAAGCCCGAGGAGCGCTCGCTTTTTGCCATCTGCAGCAGCGCTTCTTTGACGCGCTGCGCATAACGGGCTTCGATCTCGGCATAGATCGTTTCATCCAGCTTCTCTTCAACGAGCTCCACCTCTTTGCTCTGTTTTTTCACCTTTTCAAACACCGCTTCGCACTTTTGGCAGCTTGCGGTTACGGCGTCCTGGGCTCTTTCTATCCCCTCAAGTAAAACCTCTTCGCTAATGGCGTTGTTGTTTTGAATCGCGACGGTCGTCATCGCCGGTTCGACGATGGCATCCTGGGATTGCGCCATATCCATCGTGGCGTTGGACTTCATCTCGATCATGAGAAGATCCTCTTTCGTCCCCGCGATGAAAAGATCCAGCGAAGAATCCTCCGGAGAGTTTACGGTCAACTCCCCCGCTCTTTGCCCGATACGCACGGCGTTAACCAGTTGGTTTACGGGCAGATCGGACGTATACAGCGCGGCTGAGGCGGCGTTGAGCGCGGCGACTTGCAGATCGGTTTCATTATCGGCGCTAAGTACCAGTACCGTCACTTGAACGGGATAGTAAAACCCTTTGGGGAAAAGCGGTCGGATACTTCTGTCGATAATCCGCGACGTGAGCGTTTCAAAATCGCCGGGTTTGGTTTCACGCTTGATAAACCCTCCGGGGATCTTTCTGGCGGCGTACGCTTTTTCGATATACTGGACCGTCAAAGGCAGGAACTCCTCCTCGATCGCCTTATCGTCCATCACGACCGTGGCTAAAATCACCGTGTCGTTCACCTTGTATAAAACCGAACCGTTGGCCTGTTTAGCCACCTTGTTAAACTCGTAAATCTCTCGTAAATTGTTGCTTTCAATCGTGCATTTGGTCATCTTTTCATCTTTCATCATCTTTCATCATCTTTCATCATCTTTCATCATCTTTATCTATCGTCATACTTTCGTAGTAAAATTCCGTATCTATAAAATCCTCAACGGCGTAGGGAGTAAAAACTTCGTCGGCAACGCTGAGCAGATCCCGTTTCACGTCTTCTGCGATGACGGGAGTTGCCATGTAGACATTCTTTCCACCGAGTTCTATCGCTGTTTTAATGGCGGTCATCGCCGTCAAACCGGTTTCTACACCATTATCCACAAGTATAACATACCTATTATCAAATCTGCTTATCTGCTCCCCCTGGCGATACTTGTACGATTGCTGCATCAGCTTCTCCTCATGCTCACGAATCGCCTGGTTGTACACGAAGTCCTCCTTGATATCAAAGGCTTTCATAAGCTGCTTGTTCATCACGATATCCTGGGTCTCACTCACCCTCGCGATGGTCAAAGCCTCATTGTTGGGGGCCTGAATGGGCACGGTAAGCATCAGCGCGTACTCGCTGTTTGTCATACGCGCCATCTTTTTGGCGATATGCTCCGCTTCCAGGCTGATCGCAACCACGAGCGTAGGAAAACGGCGCATCTTTTTCACCGGCATCGCATCCATCAGTTTTTCATACGCATCGTCCAAATCCTTAAACAGTCTTTGACAGCAGATCTTCATGACTTTATCCTTTGCGCTTAAAAGCTGTATCCAAAGCCGCCCAGCGGCACCAGATTGATTTCAAAATATACGGCTCTGTTCTTCTTTGAGCGCTTGATACTCGAAGTCAGCGTGGGGATGATATCCTCACTGTATTTTATCTTATAATCCCAACAATCCTTGTCCACGTGCACCCCTATCGCACGCTTTTTCGCATATCTGTTCTCATAATCGTAATCAAACTCCAAAAAGAATTTGTAATTTTTATACTTGTAGCTAAAATCGGAGGTCAGATAATTGCTTTTTGTTCCGTCGAAGTTGTTGTTGTAAAAATGGGTCAACGCTACGGTATAGGGGTCGTGTTTCACGTCTAAGCGGGTGGAGATCCGGCTGAGTTTATCATAGCGGTGGGAGTAGTAACTGTTGATCTTCATGGAAACCCCGTCCACGACGCTAAAGTGCAGCGTATTTTCCATATCGCCTTTAACCTTCGCCCCGTTTTCGTAAGTGACGGGCTGGTTGAAACTGTGGTAAAACAGCTCCTCCTCATTGAAGCCGTAAAAATACTGTTTGAAATATACGTTAAAACCCTCCTGGGGCGTGGTGATCGAAAAAAACTCCTGCTGGTCCGCCGAAAGGTTCTCATAAAGCAGATCCTCATCCTCATAGCCCGGTCGGGTGTACGATATCCCGAAATTGATGTTGTGGTAACCAAATCCGTACTTTTTGATCAGATCGCTATAGAGCTCCACCTGGTGGTAGTTGCGTTTATAGCGGTACGTTTGCGAATCATCCCCGAACTCGACGCTGGTAACGTAGATATTTTCCGAAACGGAAAAATTCAGATAATCGTTCAGTGCCCGGGAGTAGAAGGTAAGGGGCAGATTCAACTCCAACTGCTTGGCCCGCAGCCCCTCCTGCCTGTAGTAGTTGCTGTGCTGCAGATCGACCGAATACAGAATCTTGTCGAGAAAAAGCGTATCGTTGAACTTGTGCAGCTGGGTACGGGGGAGCAGGTGCAGCGTATCGGCGTTGGATTGTTTGGAGGTATCGTCGTAATATTTTGAATAGGAACCCAGGAAATACTCCGTATCCGTAGCGTAGTAGTTCATCTTCGACTCGATCAAATCTCCGGTTACGGTGGTATCGGTATCCCGGCGCAGAAGGTTGAGGTAATCGATATCGCGGATCTTTTTCCCGTTGAAGTAAAATCCGTCGTCGATCCCGTCGATGACGTCGGCGTCGTCGTAAAACAGTTCTATTCCCGTATGGATACTGTTTTGCAGCGCATTCTCCTCTACGTAATCGGCCTGCTCTTTAAACCATCCCGCTTTGATAAAGCCCGAAGAGTTTGCGCTGTTTACGAAGCGAAACGTCCCGTGCATCCCCAAACTCCTGTTGGTTCGGATCTGGGGGTTAAGCTCCAGATCCCACCAGAGTTCGGGAGCGATAAAGATGGGCTGTTCGTAAAAAAAACCCTCATCATTGCTAAATCCCAGATAGGGGCGCAGCAGTCCCGTTCTTCTGTCCGTATTCGTAGAGATACGCAGATAGGGAAGATACAACAGCGGAAACTCTTTGATATAGAGTACGGGATTATACAGATCCAAAAGCTCCGCCCCGCCGTCATACTCCGAAGAGCTAAACTCCATCGTCCAATCCGGATCATCGGGATCGCAGCTGGAAACGATAGCGTTTTCGGTCATATACAAAGAAGCCTTTTTCTCCCCTTCACAACTTTTGATCCACAGCTGCGTATCCTCATCGACGAAGAAGAAGGGAACAAACTTCGAGTCGTTGTTGTCAAGGTTGATGCGCGCTTTATCGCTGACGACGGAGACTTTGTTGTTATCGATGATAAAAACGTTGCCCTCAAGGTCTACCCTGGAGCTGTTTTTATCCCAGTATACCCTGTTGGCAAAAAGGTACTTCCCCTCATACAAAACCACCGCATCGTTTTCCGCTTTGACGATATCGCCCTCGCTGGAGATACTTTTTGCCGTAATCTCCATATCCGATTTGGCAAAAAGAAAAAAAGGTATCAGCAGTAGAAGAAGAACCTTTTTAGACATCGGCTACGACACACTTTGCCACTTTATCGTGCAGGGTTTGCTTATTGAGGTCGAAAAAGGCCATGAGAAACCCGAAGTAGAAGATGATTTCACTGATAATACGAAAAATCGCCCGCGTCAGCGAAGCCATAAAACCGGGCGTATCCAGGGTGGCAATTTCCAAAACCCGGATCTTCATGACGATCTTGCCTACCGTCGCCCCGTATTGATACACAAAGAAAGTATGGTATACGATCTTGACCATCATGATTTCCCAAAACGCCTGATTGATGATCTCGGCCGTTTGTACGAAGCCGCTGGAGTTCATGATCGCATCCCAAAAAATAATCATAAAAACAAAGGAGATCAAAATATCATCTATCACGTACGCCAGTGCACGCTTTCTGGTATCCGCTACGGAGATCTCTTCACGATAGAGATGTTCTTGCAGCTGTTCCGGATCCATTAGCGAAGGGCCTGATACGCGATATCGGTACGGCACTGTTTCCCCATAAAGTGCACCTGTCCACAGAGTTCATAAGCCAGATCCCTGGCCTCCTTGATCGTATCGCCGAAGCCTACGCATACCAAAACGCGGCCGCCGGTTGCCAACAGCTCTCCATCCTCTTTCTTTACTCCCGCATAGGCGATATAACTGTTTTGCCCCAAGTTCTCGTCCGCACTTTCATCGACGATGATCTGGGCGGGTTCGCTGGAACCGTACGGGTAGTTTTTGCTCGCCATCACCACCCCAACGGCTTTTTGATCGCTGATCGTTACTTTCAGATCGCTCAAACCGCCCGTAGCAGCCGCCGTGAAAAATTCGCTGGCGGGGGTTTTGATCAGCGGCATCAGCACTTCGCATTCGGGATCGCCGAAGCGGACGTTGTATTCCAGCACTTTGGCATCGCCGTCTACGATCATCAACCCGATAAACAAGACCCCCTTAAAGGGGTTGTCTTCAGCTTCCATCCCGGCCAGGGTCGGTTTGACCACCCTCTCTTCCACCTGCTTAAACAGCCTCTCATCGATAAGCGGCGCGGGAGCATACGCACCCATTCCCCCCGTATTGGGGCCCTCGTCGCCGTCTAAAAGCCGTTTGTGATCTTGCGCCGCGGGCAGCAGGACGTAATCCTTGCCGTCGCATATAGCAAACATGGAGAGTTCATAGCCGTCTAAAAACTCCTCCACGACGATCTTGGTCCCCGCGTCGCCGAAGGCTTCTCCGCTGAGCATCTGCTGCGCCGTTTCCTTAGCTTCGCTTTTGCTTTGGGCGATGATCACCCCCTTGCCCGCGCACAAACCGTCGGCTTTGACGACGATGGGGGCTTCGAGGGTTTCGATAAACTCCGACGCTTTGTCCGCATCCGAAGTTTCGAGATACCGTGCCGTGGGGATACCGTGGCGGGAGAGGAAGTTTTTCATAAAAATCTTTGATCCCTCCAGCTGCGCGGCTTTTGCCCGGGGGCCGAAAACCGTCAAGCCGTGGCTTTCAAACACATCGACGATCCCCTCCACCAACGGAGCCTCCGGTCCCACGACGGTCAGGTCGACAGCGTTATCCTTCGCAAACGCCGCCAACGCTTCAAAATCGCTTATGGCGATATTTTCCCCCAGCGCATCGGTGGCTCCGTTGCCCGGCGCGAAGTACACCTTGTCCACCTGTTCATCTTGATAAAACGCTCTGCCGATGGCATACTCTCTTCCGCCGCTTCCTACGATTAATACATTCATACCCTGCCTTCAACTGTTTATTGTCAAGAAATTATCTGTATATCATGGCCCCATAACATACGGATAATCCCGTCTCCCAAGCGGGCGGTTCGTAAAGAGTGGCCCATAAGAGCCAACGTTGCGGAAGGGAGCCCTCTCTCAGGCCACAACTTCTCGCCCCAATCTAAGGTGGCTCAAACGAAGTCATCGTCACACGAAAGGACTACGCGTTTCCGCTATATTCTAGTGTTGGACCCCCGAATGTACGAAGTATCGTCCCGCTTAGGTCATAGTGTTATTATAACAAATTTTTCCATAAGCCCACTTTCACGCCCCGCTGCAACCTGCTGTAACTGGGGTGTAACCGATCCGTGTTAAGATAGCGGATGGTTTGTGCACCGTTAGGAGTATATAATGTTAGATCTGAAATGGACCAATATCGTCAAAAAACTCGACTTCGCTATGCAGCCTATCGTCAGCAGCGCTACGGGCTATCTGTACGGGGTGGAGGTTCTTTTGCGAAACGTCCGGGAAGCCGGGGGCTACTACTCGATCTTTAACTGTTTCGACGACGCTTTCGACGACGGGGTTTTATACCAGTTCGATATCGAACTGCGCAAACTCGCTTTTGAAAAATTCAAAAAACTCGACCATGATAATTTAACACTGTTTTACAACCTCGACAGCCGGCTGATGTATATGCCCGATTACAAAGCGGGCAATACGCAAAAGATCCTGCACAAACTCAACCTGGATAAAAGCGATATCTGCTACGAAGTTTCCGAACGGGGCAGCTTGAAAGATCCCAGTGCCATAAAGAACCTGATCCAAACATACAAAAACGAAGACTTTGAAATCGCCCTGGACGATTACGGCACCGGGATATCCGGGCTGCAGCTACTGTACTTCAGCGAACCCGATTTCATCAAGATCGATCGTTTTTTCATCAAAGAGATCGAAAACGACATGCGCAAGAAACACTTTTGCCACTCCATCATCAACATGGCCCACTCCATGGGGATCAAGGTGATCGCGGAGGGGATCGAAACGAAAAAGGAGTACTACGTCTGCAAGGAGGTCGGAGCCGACTACGTCCAGGGGTATTTCATCCAAGAACCCACCACAGACAGCGACAAAATCGAGGAGAAATACGACGACATCATCGCATTGAACAAAGCCGATAAACGCTACAAGGAAAATTCGCTCATCAATAAAAAATATATCGAAACGGGAATAGAACCGCTAAAAGAAGATGTGAGTATGCATGAGCTTTTTCTCTATTTCAAACAAAACCCCCAGCGGAGTTTCGTCCCCATCGTCAACCGCCACTACAACCTCGTCGGCGTTATCCACGAAATCGATATCAAAAAGATCTCTTACTCCCAATACGGGCTCGCTTTGGCGAAAAACGATTCTTTCGGGGCGAAACTTTCAAACTATATCCGCCCCGCCGCTTCGGTGGAGCTTAGCTGGGGCATCGATAAAACGCTGGAGATATACAACCTGGACAAGGAGAGCAACAAGGGGATCTTTGTCACCAAGGATAACCATTACTACGGCTTTATCCACGTCAACAGCCTGCTCTCGCTCTCCTACAAACGCAACATCCAGATCGCGCAAAACCAAAACCCCCTGACCAAACTGCCCGGAAACGAATCGATCGAACAGCATTTGGCATCTATCTACGAAAACGGCTCCAAACGCCACCATCTGGTCTATTTCGATTTTAACGATTTCAAACCCTTTAACGACAGTTACGGCTTCAGACAGGGAGATCGCGCTATCTTGATGTTTGCGGAGATTTTACGAAAAGGGTTGCCCGCCGAAGTGTTTAAAGCCCATGTGGGCGGGGACGACTTTTTTATCGCCTTTGAGGATTTCGACTATCACGATGTATACGCCCTGGTCAGCGCCATACGCGAAAAATTCAAAAACTCCGTCTCCTCGCTGTATAAGCAAAAGGACCGCAACAACGGTTACCTCAAATCCAAAGACAGATTCGGAACAAGCCGCAAGTTCAATCTGCTGGACGTGGCCGCGGCCATCATAGAGATCGACAGTAAAACGGTCAATGATTTAAAATTCGATGATTCTTTGGGGATGATAAAAAAGAGCGCCAAAGGATCGCCGCGCCCCATCGGCGTTTCGATCCTTTAAGCTTCGGGGAGTTATTTCCCCATTGCCTCACTGGAGTATTTATAACCCAGATCGTAGGCTTTGAGGTTGATATCGTGTACCTTTTTGGGTACTTTAGAAAGCATCGTTTCTTTAAGATGTTCTTTATCGATTGCGTTCATGATGTTGTTAGCGATCCCAAGGGCGATAACCGATTGGGTAATCACGTTGCCCACTTCCTCTTTCGCGATAGTAATAATGGGAATCTCGATGATATTCCACTTTTTTCTATCCTCTTCGGTAGGCGTGATCAGGTTGGGCTCGATCACGATCGTACCGCCTTCACTTACCCCGTCTTTAAACAGGTCGTAACTTTTCTGCGCAACGGAAAGCATGAAATCCACCTCTCCGTCGTTTGCGTATGGATAAAAGATTTCATCATCGTCAAGGATGATATCCACAACCGTAGGACCGCCACGTACCTGTGATGTATATGTAGCCGTCTTCTGTCCGTAACCGCCGGCTTTGATCTTTGCCGTAGCAAAGATTTCGCCAGCAAGAAGTACACCCTGTCCGCCGACACCCGTAAATCTCATTATCGTTCTAGCCATTGTGTACCTCCTTAAATCTTCTTCTCAAAATCATCTTGCGTGATCTTGTCGCGTTTTCCCTGCTGCGCCGCGATAACTTCTTGATACATATCGCAGTACTCTCTAGCGTTTTCGTCATGTTTTAACACGCCCGTGGGGAACAGGTTGAGCTGCTCCTCCTCCGAGAGCTTGTCATACTTGTTTTTGGGCATCGTAATCTTGTCGATCCACTCAAGGTTGTCCATCGCCGTACCCATCTTGTTCTTTCTACCGAGGTTGATGTGGCAGTTTGACATGATGTCAAAGAAGCTGAAGCCTCTGTGCTGGAACCCTTTTACAAGAACTTTCTCAAGCTTTTTGGGATTGATCATCGTTTCTCTGGCCACAAAGGAAGCCCCGGAAGCGATCGCCACGTCACACGCGTCAAACGTCGGGTCGATATTCCCCGCTTTTTGGCTCACAGTCCACATACCCTGAGGGGTGGTGGGTGAGGTTTGTGAATTGGTCAACCCGTAGATAAAGTTGTTGATCATGATCATATTGATATCGATATTTCTTCTGCAGCCGTGGATCGTGTGGTTCCCCCCGATCGCCATCGCGTCCCCGTCACCGGCAACGCAGATTACGTGTTTGTCGGGATTTGCCAACTTGATACCCGTCGCAAACGCTACCGTTCTACCGTGGGTAGTGTGTACGGTGTTGAAATCAACGTAAGAGGAGAATCTACCCGAACATCCGATACCCGAAACGACGCACACGTCGTCCTGGTCCCAGCCGCACTTTTCGATCGCTCTGATCACGGATTTCAAGATAACGCCGTCACCGCAACCCCAGCACCATAGTGTGGGCATCTTTTCAAGTCGTAAATATTTGTCGTAATTATAAGCCATTAGATCATCTCCTTAATTTTCTCCGTAATTTCATATGGAGAAATTGCTCTACCGTTTACTTTAAATAGACCTTCGATATCAAGTCTTCCCGACGCTCTTTGGATCTCGTCGAGGTATTGTCCCTGGTTGAGTTCGACACAAAGTACTTTATCGATCTTGTCGGTCCAGTGCTTGATCCGTTTTGCCGGGCTCGGCCATAGCGTGATCGGTCTGAACAGCCCCGCTTTGATCCCCTGATCTCTAAGCTGCTTGATCGTCTCTTTCGCAGCCAGTGAAACGGAACCGTACGCAATCAGTAAAAACTCCGCGTCATCCATCATGAACTCTTCGTAGGAATCGATCTCGTCCTGGTGGTCACGTACTTTGTTGAAAAGTCTTTCGATCAATCTTTTACATGTACCGATCTCTTCCGTGGGGAAACCGTTCGCGTCGTGGTGCAGTCCCGTAAAGTGGTATCTGTACCCTTTAAACATCGGGTTCAAAACCGCCGGCTCATCCTGAGCTACGCCGTAGGGCTTGTAATCTTTGGGATCGCCCGTAAACTCTTTTCTGGGTTTGATTCCCGCTTTGATCTCTTCCAGTTCGGGTACGTCGGCTTTCCCGTGCATGTGACCGATCGTTTCGTCAAGAAGAACGAAAACCGGCTGCATAAATCTATCGGCAAGGTTAAACGCTCTTACCGTTTCGGTGTAGCACTCGGCCAGGTTCCCCGCACAAAGCGTGATCGATTGATAATCACCGTGGCTTGGGTTTTTCGCCTGCGCCACGTCGCCTTGGGATACACGTGTGGGAAGCCCCGTAGAGGGACCGCCTCTCATTACGTTTACAACGACCAAAGGTACTTCCGCCATCTGCGCAAGACCGAGGTTCTCCGCTTTAAGCGAAATCCCGGGACCGGAAGTCGCCGTCATGGAGCGGACACCGCTCATGGAAGCACCGATCGCACATGCCACGCCCGCGATCTCATCTTCCATCTGGATCGCCGTACCGCCCTGCTGTGGAAGCAGGTCCGAGATCGTGTGCATCACCTCACTTGACGGCGTAATTGGATACCCGCCAAAAAATCTACATCCCGCATCAACGGCTGCCATAGCCGCCAAATCGTTTCCTGTGGAAATTATTTCTCTTGTTGCCATCTATTTTCTCCTTAAGCGCTCAAAATTCTATAGTTGTTGTCTTTAATAGCTTGAGCTCTTTTTTTCGCCTCATCCGTAAGTTTTGCAAATTTATACTCGCTCTTTTCCGCTACATAGATTGCAAAATCGGGACAGTTGAGTTCACAATCGTTACATCCGATACAAGAATCAGGCTCAATGATCTCAACCATTGCTCCCAATGTTGAGCTAGGCTCCGGTCTCATCGCGAGAACACCCGCAGGACACACGGATACGCAAATATCACATGCTTTACATCTGTCTTCGTCTACCCACACCGGAGTATTTTCAGGTGCTTCCATATGTGCCATTTTTTCCCCTTTGATTATTATCAATTAGTTTCTACTAATTTTTCTTAAAACAGTGGAGGATTTCCACAGTTTCTAATTAAAATTCTACCTAATATTTGCTAATTTTTTTTATAATTGCCAGATCAAGATGCGAGAGGGAGGAAATATGCTACTTTAGGTAACACTGTGCACCAAAGGTGCTACTTTTTGTAGCACAAAGCCTTTGTGGGGGATTTTAAAGTGTGTTTTTCCGCTACACATTTTGTAAAGCGGAGAGCGGAGAGGCCCCTCCGCGTGATTTTGCCTTTTCAAGCAACATGCCTTTTACAGGTGTTTCTCGTGACGCTGCCTTCTCAAATGGAAGAAAGTGTTACTATTTTTCCGTACTATCCATCTTGCCGATGGCGCAGGAGACAAAACTTTTTGCTTTTGAAGTCGCACTTTCAAAACCGCTGAGCTGCTCGTCGCAGAAGGGATAGCCCATCGCTTTCATCTTTTCCCGAAGAGCGGGAACCTTCTCCTGTTCTATCTCAAGGGTGATCACCCGCGGCATCTTCTCCAGATCCACCTCCACGTCGCCAAACTCCTCTTTGAGCGAATTACGCACCTTGGTAGCGCAACCGTTGCACTTGATATTTTCCACTTCAAACTGTTGTCGCACTCTGTATCCTTTTTGATAATTGTTATCCTCTCCATATTGTAATGCATCTACCTTAAAACAATGTAATACAAGCTACAATATGCTAAAATATCCCCTTCACAAAAAAAGGTATATATAGATGTATATTGCGTTTGAAGGTATCGATACGGCCGGAAAGAGTACTCAATTACAACTTTTACAAGGCAGGCTTGATGCGATCACGACCAAAGAACCGGGAGCCACAAAAGAGGGAGCGACCATCCGCGAACTCGTCTTGCACGGCGATTTGTGCAAAGAGGCGGAGCTATTTCTCTTCCTCGCCGATCGCGCGGAGCATATCGAAAAAGTGATCAAACCAAACGCGGAAAAAACGATCCTCAGCGACAGAAGCCTGATCTCCAATATCGCCTACGCGATGACCAACGGTTTCTCCTTTGAGCTTTTGCGCGAACTCAATATGATCGCAACGCAAAAGGTACTTCCCGATCACGTTTTTATCTTCTGGCTTGATGAGCAAACCCTGCACTACCGCCTGTCGCAAAAACGAAACGACGCAATAGAGAAAAGGGGGATCAAATACCTGCTGCAGGTACAAGAGAACCTGCTCTACGCCGCTAAAGAGCTGCGGCTGCGACACAGCGTCGTCGATGCCACGCAATCCATCGAAGAGATACATCAGAAAGTAGTAAAGGAAGTTTATGATCAACGCACTTAGAGGGATGAAAGATCTGCACGACGTAGAGAGTGCCAAATACAGCCATATCGTCGAAACCGCGGCGGGTATCGCCAAGCGCTACGGCTTTGAATTTGCCGAAACGCCCCAGCTGGAGGAAACGGCGCTTTTTCGCCGCAGCGTGGGCGAAAGCAGCGACATCGTGGGCAAGGAGATGTATGAGTTTGAGGACAAAGGCGGCAAAAGCGTCTGCCTGCGCCCCGAAGGTACGGCCGGGATGGTACGCAGCTTCGTCCAAAACAAGCTCGACCGCGCCGGCGGCAAACACCGCTGGTTTTACCACGGAACGATGTTTCGCTACGAACGCCCCCAGAAAGGGCGCCTGCGCCAATTTCACCAATTCGGCTGCGAAAGTTTCGGCGAAGCAAGCGTCTATGAGGATTTTCACATCATCTTGATGATCAAAGATATCTTCGATGCGCTGGGAATCCGCTTCAAACTGGCTATCAACTCCCTGGGCTGCCCCCAGTGTATGCCCGGTTTCAAAGAGACGCTGGTCAAGCACCTGCACGATATCGACGACCTCTGCCCCGATTGCGACCGGCGTATCCAAACCAATCCGATCCGCGTTTTCGACTGTAAAAACGGCAGCTGTCAAGAGAAGTTTACCTCCCTGCCCAGACTACTGGAGAACCTCTGCGGCGAGTGCGACGAGGATTTTAACGAACTCAAAGCCCTGCTGGATCGCTTCGACATCGACTACGAGGTGGACCGCAATCTGGTTCGGGGGCTGGATTACTACAGTAAAACCGCCTTTGAATTCATCAGCGACGAGATCGGGGCGCAAAGCGCTATCGCCGGCGGCGGCCGCTACGACAGGCTCGTGGAGTTTCTCGGGGGCAAACCTACCCCCGCCGTGGGTTTCGCGCTGGGGATAGAGCGGATTATGGATCTGGTGCAACTGCCGGAACAAAACCGTCAAGGATGGTATTTCGGCGTGATGGAGGAACAGGCTTTGCACAGTATCGCCCGACTTGCCCACAAAGCACGGCAAAGCACTCCCTGTACCGTCGAATATAAAAGAAAGGGGTTGAAAGCACACCTCAAAGGTGCGGATAAAGCGGGAGCAAGATACTGCGCCGTTATCGGTTCCGACGAGTTGCAAGAGGGTACGATCTGGGTAAAGGATCTGCAACAGAAGCAGGAACAAACCGTCGCCGTGGATATGTTAAATTTTACACGATAAAGGATAGAGAAGATGACGCTATGGCAACTGATCAAAGAGGATTTTCGCAATGTGCGCAACCAGGACCCCGCACTCAAATCCAATTTTGAACTCTTCTTTAACTATCCCGGACTGTGGGCGCTGTTTTTCCACCGCCAGGCCCACGCGTTGTATAGCAAAGGGTTTAAAAAGCTCGCTAGGGTGGTGTCGGGAATCGGGCTGTTTCTTACCGCCATCGACATCCACCCCGCCGCCACCATCGGCCGACGCGTCTTTATCGACCACGGGATCGGAGTCGTCATCGGTGAAACGACCGTCATCGGCAACGATGTGCTTATCTACCAGCAGGTGACCCTGGGCGGGGTCAGCCTCAACAAGGGCAAACGCCACCCCACCATCGGTAACAACGTCGTTATCGGCGGCGGCGCAAAGGTATTGGGCAATATCACTATCGGGGATTTCAGCAAGATCGGAGCCAACTCGGTGGTGGTCAAGGATGTCCCCGAAGATTCCACCGCCATCGGCGTACCCGCGCGCATTATCCGACGCGGCCGGGATAAAAACCCCTTTAGCCACAACAAACTTCCAGACATCACCAAAGAGATGTTTGAATACCTCATCAAACGTGTCGGTGTTCTTGAAGACGCCGTCGCCACGGGGGAAACCGATATGATTAAAAAAGGCGACCGGGAGTTGGAGGAGATTTATCAAGCCTTCATCGAAGCGATGAAGTAAAATGTTTTATCCTGTCTAAAAGCTGCGATAAAGCACAGCAAAACGGCTACAGCGTAAACTCCGCTTCCGCTTCCTTGGCAAGCGCAACGCCTTTGAAGGTCAACCCCTCCTCATTTAAAAAGCCCTCTTTTTTAAGCTTTTTGAGTACCGCTTTACCCTCTTTTTGCGTACAGGATTTGGTATTGACCAGCTGGTGCAAAACCTCCTGCAGACTCTCCCCCTCCTGCCGCTTCAACACGGCAAGGAGAAAGACTTTTTCCAAAATATCCATGCTTAGTGCAACTCTTCGTTGAGCTTCACTTCCCGGGTGCTGCGCATAGCGATAATTTGTCCGGTGGTGGAGTTTTGTCTGAAGTGTACGCCGTTAAGCCCCGCAAGATCTTTGGCTTTCATCAGCGTCGACAACTTGGCTTCGGGGTTTGCTTTTTGCAGCTTTTCCACCTCCGCTTCGCTGATGGTAACCTTCGTCCCCGCAAAGATCGCGATGCCGCCGTCGATGATGCAGCCGTCTCCTAAAGGGATACCCGTCGTGGAGTTGGCTCCCAGCAGCGTATTTTCGCCGATGGTGATAGGATCGCCGTCGGTACCGCTGAGAACGCCCAGGATAGAGGCGCCGCCGCCCACGTCGCTGCCGCTGCCCACGACCGCGGAGGAGGAGATGCGCCCCTCCACCATCACCGGCCCGAGCGTCCCGGCGTTGAAGTTGATATAGCTTGCTCCCGGCATCACGGTCGTACCCGCGGCAAGCTGCGCTCCCATACGCACCTTTGACGTATCGAGGATTCTGGTGTTATCCGCAAGGATCACGTGTGACAGCAGTCTCGGGAACTTATCGACCATATCGATGTTTGGATAGGTCCCTTTGAGCTTCATCTCGATCTCGTTTTCTCTGAGGTAATCAAGCTCATAGGGCGTATTGCCGCTCCACGCCACGTTTTCAAGCTTGCCGAACGCCCCGTTTAGATTCAGGCTGCGAAGCTCCGCTTTCCCCAGAGAGAGGGCATAAAGCTTCAGGTATACGCTCTCCGCGGATTCGGGAGCCGCGTCATCGAACAAAAAGGTCACTTTATACGCTTTGTCCAGCTTTTCAATTTGGCTAAGCTGCTTGATCACCTGCACGTTTTTGTGCGCTTCTCCCGTCGCTTCCGCGACGTAGGGGTTAAACATCTCCATACACTTTTGCACAAACTCTTCATCGATTGTCGCTACATATTCGCCGGCATCGAAATCGACCTGGACGCCGCTGTCCATGAGCGCTTTTAAAAAGATCGCCGCGCTGCCGTAGTTTTCCTTCCAGTTGGCTACCGCGTAGGTCGCTTGCAAAATCTTTTCCGCATTTTTCTGGCCTCTGTCGACTCTGGCGATTCCAAACCCGATGGGATCTTTATACCCGCTTGTGGCTTTGACCTCTTCTATGAGGGCTTTAAACTGCTCTGTTGAATTTATCATCAATTGCTCCATATTTTTTTGGCGTATTATAACAAGTTGGGACTTATGATGTCTTTCCCCTGTTATACGTAATAACTCAACGTCGTTTTACCGAACTTTTTACTCTTCTCTTTTTCCAGCGCTCCGATGCGTCGGGGAAGTTTCAGCCCCGTCATATGCTCAATCGTCACCATCCGTACGATCTCTTTTGGCAACCGCTCCATTGCAGCGAGGGTCTGTTTGTAGATATCATCCATCCCCTCCCGGATAGCGAAGGGCGGATCAAGATAAAAATATGCTTTTTCTCCGTTTTCCCGCAGCGTTTTGATCACCTGCTTGATATTTTCAAAACTGTCGCCAAAGAGCAGCTCACACTTTTGCGGCTCCATCGCATCGACGTTTTGGCGCAAAGTTGCAAAGGCGGTTTTATTCTTTTCCAGAAAATAGATCTTTTCCGCCCCCCGACTGAGCGCTTCAAGCCCTACCGAACCGCTGCCGGCGAACATCTCCACGAATACGGCGCCCATGATATCAAACTGCAAACGGTTGAAAAAGGATTCTTTCAGGCGGGCTTTGGAGCTTCTTGTGGTATCGATAGCGGGGATTTTAATCTTTTTTCCCCGGTATTTTCCCCCGATGATATTGGTCGTGTAGCTATGCTTTGCCATAGTGTTCTTTGACGATATTGACCACGTCGCTGACAAAATCTCTGGTCAGCGCTTCTATCCGCGCTTCAAGCGTAGCGTCATCGATCACCGGCGCTGTTTCGCTCACCTCCTTGACCGCCGCCACGTCGCGCAGTTTTTTTTCATACTTTTCAAGCTCCATAAACAGGCGGGACCTCGAAAAGGGTTTCTCCACCTCCCGGCCCAGCAAAAAGAGAGGTTTTTCCACCTCCGCTTCATGGTCGCTGATGATAAAATCCGCACTCTTTTTCGATACGATATGGCGCTTTAAAAAGTTTTCCAAACTCTTTTGCAGCAGCAGCGATCGGCAATCTACGGAAACTTTCATCTTCGTCCTTTATAAACGATCTCCCAAAGCCTTTTGCCAGGGTTTGAAAGATCCTTCGCGGTATCAAATACGGTATAGCTGTAAGCCGGGTTTTGTCTTGAACGGTTATTTATCTGGAGTTTATTTCACAATAAACCGTAGCGAAGCGGATCAAGGCAAGATCTGTACCTCCGCTTCTTGCTGCGGGTTGGGTTTACAAGCTCCCGTAATCGCTTACGGGACTGGTGGTCTCTTACACCGCCGTTTCACCCTTACTGCGCGAAGGCGCAGCGGTTTGTTTTCTGTTGCACTGTCCCTTGGATCGCTCCAGCCATCATTTCGATGGAACCCTATCTTGCTGCAGCCCGGACTTTCCTCTAATCTCTTAGCAACCGTCCGCTATACCGTTGACGCTATTATAGCTAAATAACGTTTTAACAACTTTTATAGTATCATTGAAATACAAAACCGTATTTCCAAGGAGTTTACCATGGCAGCACAGCACTTCCACTACGACGATTTTTATAACGTTATCAAGCACCACATCGCTTTGATCGACCGTTTTGAGTGTATCCAGGAACAGCAGTTCTCCCTTGTTTATATCCCCATCGAAAAAAAGGGCGGAATCGATTACGCCAAGGAGTTTGAGGGGATTTTACGCGAAACCGACATCGTTTTTAACAAGATCAACCACTATATCTTTTTTCTTCCCGCCACGGACTGGGTCGGTGCGGACAAGATCGCCAAAGAGATTTGCGAATACCTCGACCAGCCAAGGGAGGACACCATCGTCAACTATCCCGACGACGGGGGAAACGCCGTGGAAAGGGATTACGGGGTTAAACTGTAGCTTTGGGCATGGCAAACTTTTTTGCCGTAAACGCCCCCGAAGCGTCGAAGTAGAGATAGTGCAGCATATCCTTTTGGATGGGCAGTCCCGCCAAATAGCGCAAAACCATATTGGCTTCAAACGCCGCGACAAGCATCACGATGGGCGCCGCGATCCCCTTTGGGGTGTGGTCTGCGGTATTAAACGCTCCGAAATTCGCCTTTTCAAAAAAGCAGATCTGCCCGTTAAACTCCTCCACGCTGGCGTATATCCAGGGAAGTTTCGCACCTTTGGCGTAGGCATCGATCTGCTTTCTCACCGCGAAATTGTCGGTTGCGTCGATAAGCAGATCGGTTTCATACCCTTCGGGCAGCGCTTTCTCAAACGCTTGGGTGATCGCTCCAAAGCGTACGAACGACGGCGCCCTTTGCGCCAACTTTTTCATAAGGGCCTTGGCTTTGTACTCCCCTTCGTCGGCAAAATCAAAAGCGATCTGCCGATGGATATTGTGGCTTTCCACCCGATCAAAATCGATAAACTCGATCGTGCCGATTCCGCTGCTTCCAAGGGCATAACCCAGGCTGCTGCCAAGGCCCCCGGCACCGACGATCGTTACCTTCTTATCTTTGAGGCTTTGCTGGGTCTGTTCCCCCCACAACTCAATCTGCCGCTTGAAAAAATCCCCATGCATCCCGTTCCGCCTTTACAAATTCGGTATCGATAGTCGCGATCAGCAGCGACTCCTTGTCATCGAGCATATCGCCCACTTCCCCGCTTGGCAGCGCTATCATGCTGTCACCGTAAAAGCGCCACTTATGCTTCCCGTCGCTGTAATCACCGATACGGTTGGCCCGCAGGATATAGCAATTGTGCATAAACGCGCGGCTTTTGATCACTTCCCGCCAGCGGTTGTGCGAATCAAAGGTCGAGCACGTAGGCAGCAAAACCAGATCTACCTGACGCTGCATCACCTGGTCGAACTTTTGGTTAAAGTGAAGTTCAAACCCCGCCATCAATGCGATATTGAAACCCCCGAATTCAAAAACGGGCAGCCGGGTATTGCGTTCGTTGGCATAAAATCCCCGTTCGTTCCAATGTTCGTAAGGCATCAAAATATCCTGGTCGAAAAACTCCGTCTGCTCCCCGATCAACGCAATCGATTTGTAATACTTCTCCCCCTCCACGCGCACGATGGGAGCGGCGATGCAAAGACCGTACTGTTTGGCGATCTCTTGCAGGGTTTGGATATGTTTTGCGCTTTGTTCCTTGACCATGGAGCGGGGCAGCGTTTCGAGCTCTTTGAAAAAGTGGTTCAGGACGTATTCACCCAGCAAGATGAGCCGCACGCCGTCCTTGGCGGCTGCTTTGATAAAGTACTCCAGCCGGTTCAGGCTCATCCCCATCGTAGGCAGCTGCAGTGCCGCGACCTTAAGCCGTGCCATCGCCGTGCTCTTGTTCTACGGTTTCAATTTCCGCTTTCGCTTCTTCGATGAGTTTTTGCGCCTTTTGCAACTCCTCCATCCCCGCTTTGTAATCCTTGACGCTCTGGGTCATGGTCGCTTCGGGATCCATGATCTTTTCCAGCAGCGCTTTTGCTTTTTCTATCCGCTTTTCATACGTCATTGCAACACCCCTTCGATAATATCTTGAAACTTTTCCAACTCCACTAAAAACGCGTCGTGGCCGTAATCGCTGTCGATTTCGTAGTACTTGGAATCCTTGCCCAGGCCCCGCATCGCTTCATCGATTTCGCGCATCTCTTCGGGCATAAACATCATATCGCTTTTAAACCCGATCAGCGTCAACTTTGAACGGAAATTCCCCAACACCGCTTCCAAACTCTCATACCCCATACTCAGATCGAAAATATTGATCGCTTTGACGATGTAGAGGTAGGAGATGGGATCGAAAAACTTACTGAAATTCGCCGCGTTGTAATCTAGGTAGCGATCCACCTCATAGCGGCCGAACAGGTCGTATAACCCATCGGTCTCCACATAATCCCTGCCGAATTTTTTATCCATGGAATGGGGAGAAAGATAGCTTATATGTCCAGCCATACGGCCGATACTGAGCCCCTCGAAACCGTTTTGCTCAATCTCGGTGCGGTTGTACTTACCCTCTTTGAACGCCGGGTCGTTGACGATCGCTTCGCTGGCGACCTTGTTAAAAGCGATCACCCACGGCCTGGTGGCGTGGGTCGTGGCAAGGGCGATGATATTTTTGGCGAAGTTGGGATAATCCACCCCAAACTGCAGCGCCTGCATCCCGCCCATGGAACCGCCGATGATCGCTTCGACGTTGTAGATACCCAGCTTGTTGAACAAAATATGCTGCGCCCGGACCATATCCCTGATCGTGATGACGGGGAATTTCAAACGGTACTCTTCGTCGCTGGGGTAAATTTTGGACGAGGGGCCCGTGGAACCGAAGCAGCTGCCGATGGTATTGGTGCAGATAACGAAATACTTTTTTGTATCGATCGTCTTTCCGTCTCCGATCAGACCGTCCCACCAGCCGGGTTTGCGGTCCCCCTCATAAAATCCCGCCGCGTGGTGGCTGCCGCTGAGGGCATGGCACACGACGACGACGTTGTCCCTGGCTTCGTTTAACTCCCCGTAGGTTTCATACACGATTTCATAGGGTTCGAGTATCCGCCCGCTTTCTAAATACAGCGGATTGGTAAAGCGCTCTTTTTTTGTTCTTACTTCCAATCTGTTCCTATCCTAGTGCTGTTTTAAGATCCTCGATCAAATCCCCGGGATCTTCCAACCCGATACTTAAGCGCACCAAGCCCCTGTTGATCCCGGCACGCTCCATCTCCTCCGTACTAAGCTGCTGGTGCGTCGTACTTGCGGGGTGGGTAATGATCGATTTGGAATCTCCGATATTGGCGACGATGGAAAAAATCTCCACGCCGTTGGTCACCCGCTCCGCCGTTTCAAAATCGGCCACTTCAAAGCTCATCACCGAACTGCACCCCTCCTTGAGGTATTTTTGCGCGTTGGCATAGTTTTTATCCCCTTCAAGTCCGGGAAAGTTCACCTTTTGAACCTTGGGGTGCGCCTCCAGAAATTTCGCCACTTCCAAAGCGTTTTGGCTGTGCGCTTTCATGCGCAGCGGCAGCGTTTCCAGCCCCTGTATGAACAGCCAGCTGTTAAAGGGGCTTAGCGTAATCCCGAAATCCCGCAGCAGCGCCAGGCGTGCCCGCAGACAAAAGGGCGGCAGCGGCACGTCGGTATACACCAAACCGTGGTAACTTTCGTCGGGTTCGTTAAAGTGGTAATAGCGCCCGTTGCCCGTGATTTTTTGGCGGAAACTCTCCCCTTCGGCGATGATGCCGCCGATGGCAAGCCCCTGACCCGTAGTGTATTTGCTTGCCGAGTGCATGGTCAAATCGCACCCCAGAGCGATAGGTCTGCACAGTACCGGCGTAGCGACCGTATTGTCCACGGCCGTCACCACCCCGTGTTTGTCCGCAATTTGTACGATCGCGTCAAAATCGGGAACATCCACGCTGGGGTTGGCGATCGATTCAAACAGGATCACTTTGGTCTTATCGTCGATAAGCTCTTCAAGCTCTTCAGGCTTATCGATGTCAAAATAGCGCGCCTCGATCCCGAAACGCTTGATCGTATGGCTTGTCAGCGTCGTCGTACCGCCGTAGACGCGGTTGGAGCAGATGATGTTGTCCCCCGCTTCGGCAAGATTGGCGATCACCGCAAAAATAGCACTCATTCCGCTACTTGTTGCTATAGCGGCGACGCCCTCCTCCATGGAAGCGAAACGCTTTTCAAAAACCTCAGTGGTGGGATTGGTCAAACGGGAGTAGATATTACCCAACTCTTTGAGTTCGAACAGGTTCGCCGCATGTTCGGTACTTTTAAACTCATACGCGGTGGATTGGTAGATGGGAACCGCCATCGTCCGCTGCGCATCCTTTTCATACCCTTCATGCAGTGCTTTTGTTTTAATATCCATAACTTCTTCTTTCATTGTAAAGATTTCGCCTGACTCACTATCTCCCCGATTATGCAACAATATGAGGGAACTCCTTTATGGGAGATATTATACACAACTAAGAGTTAATAGTTAATGAGTAAGCGTTGGACGCTATGCTAACATGGAAAATTTAATGGATTTATAATGGGAATCAACCGGTCCCGCCGGGGACCGGAGAGTGTTATACGTGGTAGTTCGGCGCTTCTTTGGTGATAGTGACGTCGTGGACGTGGCTCTCTTTCAGCCCCGCGGCGGTAATTTGTACAAACTCCGCCTTTTCCCAGAACGTTTCGATATCTTTGGAACCGCAGTATCCCATGGATGCGCGCAATCCGCCGATCATCTGATGCACCACGTCGCCCATCTTGCCACGGTAGGGTACGCGCCCCTCGATCCCTTCGGGGACGAGTTTATCGGCAGCCGTACCCTCCTGGAAATACCGGTCGGTGCTGCCCTTGTTCATGGCCCCGATACTGCCCATCCCTCTGTAGGATTTGTACTGGCGCCCCTGGAACATGATCATCTCTCCGGGGCTTTCATAGGTTCCCGCCAAAGCGGAACCGAGCATCACCGCACTTGCACCCACCGCAAGGGCTTTTGCCATATCGCCGGAGTATTTGATTCCGCCGTCGGCGATAACGGGTACGCCTTTGGGGTTGGCAGCGCTTGCTACCTCTTCGACGGCGCTGATCTGGGGTACGCCCACACCCGCGACGATACGCGTCGTACAGATGCTTCCCGGACCGATCCCCACTTTGATGCCGTCCGCTCCGGCGTCGATCAAGTGCTCCGCGGCTTCTTTCGTGGCGATATTGCCCGCGATAATGTCCACTTCAAAGTTGGCTTTGATATTTTTAACCGTATCGATAATGCCTTTGGAGTGGCCGTGGGCACTGTCAAGGACCAATACGTCCGCCCCCGCTTTTACAAGCGCTTCTGCCCGCTCCATCTGCCCCACGCCGATCGCCGCGGCGACGACGAGTCTGCCGAATTGATCCTTGTTGGCGCTGGGGTACTCCTTTTTCTTCTGGATATCTTTGATGGTGATAAGCCCCTGCAGGTGGTTTTCATCATCAACAATGGGCAGCTTTTCGATCTTGTGCTTTTGCATAATCTTTGAAGCTTCCTCCAGCGTGGTACCCTTTTTTGCCGTCACCAAAGGCATCTTCGTCATCACGTTTTCCACTTTTTCGTTCATCACCGATTCGCCGATAAATCGCATATCGCGGTTGGTCAAAATCCCCAGCAGTTTGTCGTGTTCGTCCACAACGGGCACGCCGGAGATACGGTACTCGCTCATAAGCTCCTCCGCTTCGCTGACTTTGGAACCGGGACGGATATAGATAGGATCGATGATGATACCGCTTTCGCTTTTTTTCACCTTCTTGACCTGCATCGCCTGCGTCTGGACATCCATGTTTTTATGGATCACCCCGATCCCGCCAAGCCGGGCCATCGCGATGGCGGCTCTGTACTCCGTGACCGTATCCATCGCCGCACTCACGACCGGGACGTTAAGCGAAACATTCTTCGTCAATTTTGATTGCAACTGCACCTCTTTGGGTAAAACCTCGGAATACTGAGGTACCAACAATACGTCTTCAAATGTCAAGGCTTGTTTTCGAATGTTCATCTGTATCTATCCTTTGTAATTTATGATTTTTTCTAAGCTGCTCGCACCGTCAAACAGGCTCTGTTCGTCGAAATGTTTTGCGATAAACTGCGCACCGATGGGCATCCCTCTGTCGTCTTTACCTACGGGCAGGCTGATCGCGGGCAAGCCCGCGAGGTTGATAGAGAGGGTAAACATATCGCTTTTATACATCTCCAGGGGATCGTTGATCGTACCAAACTCAAACGCCGCACTGGGGGTAACGGGGGAGAGGATCAGATCCGCTTCGTTAAAGATTTGCTCATACTCGTTTTTAATCAGGTGGCGCACCTTCTGCGCTTTGATATAGTACGCGTCGTAATAGCCGCTTGAAAGCACGAAGTTCCCCAGCATGATCCGGCGCTTCACTTCGTCGCCGAAGCCTTCTGTACGCGTTTTGAGATAAAGCTCTTCGAGGTTGTCCCCTTCGATGCGGTTACCGTAGCGGATCCCGTCAAAGCGGCTCAGGTTTGCGCTGGCTTCCGCGGGAGCGACGATGTAGTAGGTGGAGATATCGTACTTGGTTCCCATCATCTTTTTATACACGACGGTGTGCCCAGCACTTTTGAGCGCTTCGATGCTTTCTTCCATCGCTTTTCTCGTGGGCGCGTCCACCTCTTCAAGGTAGTTTTCAATCACCGCGACCGTCATTTTTCTGTCGCTGTCGATGACGGTGGGTTTGTACTCGATATTCGCACTGGTGGAATCGTGGCTGTCGTGCCCCGCGATAGCGTCGTACAAAATCGCCGCGTCTTCGACGTTTTGCGTAATCGGTCCGATCTGATCCAAAGAGGAGCTAAACGCTACCAACCCGTAGCGGCTGACCCTGCCGTAGGTGGGTTTCATCCCCACACAGCCGCAAAACGCCGCGGGTTGGCGGATACTTCCGCCCGTATCGCTTCCCAGCGCGGCTACGGCCAAACCGCCGCCTACGGCCGCCGCGCTTCCGCCGCTGCTACCTCCGGGGACGCAGTTTTTATCGTGGGGGTTGAGGGTTTTGCCAAAGACGCTGGTTTCGGTGGTACTGCCCATGGCAAACTCATCCATATTGGTCCGACCAAAAGCGCTCATGCCTCCGCGGTGCAGGTTTTCGATCACCGTCGCGCTGTAGGGGCTTTTGTACCCTTTTAAAATGTTGCTCGCGCAGTTAACGTCCCAATCCTTGACGCTGATATTGTCTTTGATCGCGATGGGTACGCCGCCGCAACCGTCGTCGCTGCTATCGATATAGGCGTTGAGGTCGCTGGCTTCGATCTTTGCTTTGAGTTCGCTTTTGAGGCTTTGCTGCTCCTCGGGGCTAAGGTTTAACGCTTCTTTTAATGTCACCAATTGCTATCCTTTATTCTTTATCATCATTTTCAAAATTCCTACCAGTATAAACGATACCGCTACGATCACGCCCACGGTACCGAAGATAAACTCCAAACTCACCGGTTCGTTAAGCATGCATCACACTTTCACACCGCGCACACAGCCCGTCCTCTTTTTCGCTGGTAAGGTTCCAGCAGCGGGGGCACTTGTGTTTGGATGAGCGAGTGATATCAAATTTCGCACCTTCAACCTCGAAGCTTGCGAGTACTTCGGCGTCGCTTTGGCGTACCACGTCGCTGGTCATGAACCACTCCGAAGGCTTTTCGTGGGCAAAAACTTTATCCTCCTGCGTTACGACCACAAGCTCCAAGGAAGCTTTGACCACCTTTTCCTTTTTGAGTCTGTCGAGGTTTTCAAAGAACCTGTTTCGCGCAGCGAGGATAAAGGTATCGTCAAAGCCCGCGTCCACTTCGGGAAGCGGCTCGTAAACAAAGTCAAAGATATCTTCGCTCTCACCCTTGACCACCGCGGGCGCGTGGGTGATAATCTCGTTGGCCGTATAGGTCAGTACCGGAGCGATCACGCCGAGCATGGAGCGCGCGATCAGCGCCATGGCGCTTTGGCTGGCTCTTCGCAGATCCCCCTCCTTGGCTTCGCAGTAGAGTTTGTCTTTGGAGATATCCATATAGATGCCGCTGAGTTCGTTGGTCAAAAAGTTGTTCAGCTCGCTAAAGCCCTTTTGAAAATCGTAGTTTTTAAACGCTTCTACGACGCCGTCAAGGACGTTTTTAGCCTTTGCCACGATCCAGCGGTCCAGTTCACTGAACTTCTCCACCGAAACGATCGCATCCAGATCGTCGATATTTGCCAGCAGAAAGCGGAAGCTGTTTCGGATCTTTCTGTACTGCTCGGCGTTTTGCTTGATGATGTTGTCGCTGATTTTCAAATCGCTTTGGTAATCACTCATAGCAACCCAGAGGCGCAGAATTTCGCTGCCGTACTTTTTGATCACGTCGTTTGGCGCGACCACGTTGCCTTTGGACTTGCTCATCTTCTCCCCCTTCTCATCGACGGTGAAGCCGTGGGTCAATACCGCTTTGTAGGGGGCTTTGTGGTGGATCGCGCTGGAGAGCAGCAGGGAGCTTTGGAACCACCCTCTGTGCTGGTCGCTTCCCTCCAGATACAGATCGGCGGGGTAGCTGCCCGCGTCGTAGTTGCGGCTCTCAAGTACCGCGTTCCACGTCGAACCGCTGTCAAACCATACGTCCAGAATATCATCCACCTTTTCCAAATCTTCGGGGTTGTACCCGCTTGCGGGGTGCAGCAACTCGGCGATACTCATATCGTACCATGCGTCCGCGCCCTTTTGTTCAAAGATCATCGCTACGAAGTTGAGTACCTTCTCATCCAGGATCACCTCTTTGCTCTTTTTATCCCGGAAAAAAGCGATAGGCACGCCCCACGCCCTTTGGCGGCTGATACACCAGTCGGGACGGTCGCTGACCATGGAACCGATGCGGTTGGCGCCCCACGCGGGGTAGAAGGTGGTTTTTGCGATCTCGTCGCTTGCCACTTCGCGCAAACTTTTCTCAGCACCCTCGGCGGTGGCGTCTATGCTGATAAACCACTGCTTGGTCGCGCGGAAGATGATCGGCTTTTTCGTTCTCCAGCAGTGGGGATAGGAGTGTACGAACTTTTCCGTTTTGAGCAGACTGTCGCCCAGAAGTTCCAAAATCGGCTCGTTGGCTTTGAAAACGTGCATCCCCACAAAACTTTCATCAAGCAAGCCTTTGCCGCTGAGCGATTCGTCGTAGCAGCCGCTGTCGTCAACGGGCATCAGCACCTCCAATCCGTTGGCCAAACCTACGCGGTAATCATCCTCCCCGTGACCCGGCGCGGTGTGGACCGCTCCCGTACCGCCGCTGAGTTCTACGTGGTCTCCCAAAACGACCTTGGAGCTTCTGGAGTTAAGCGGATTGATCGCCAATTTGCCCGCAAGCTCCTTGGCGCTGAACTTTCTATCCACACCCTCTTTGACGACTCCGGCTTCTTTCAAGTCGTCATAACGCTGCTGGGAAACGATATAGCCGTCTTTGGTGTGGACGTAGATCTCCTCGGGATTGAGCGCGATTCCGCTGTTTGCCGGAAGCGTCCAGGGAGTCGTGGTCCAGATAACGATCGCCGCGTTTTCTACGCCCAGCTCCTGCTTGGCTTTATCACCCAGTTCAAACGCCACGTAGATGGAGTAATCCTCTTTATCCTCATACTCCACCTCCGCTTCGGCCAGCGCGGTTTTAGCCGCCCAGCTCCAATAGACGGGTTTGTTGCGCTCGACCAAAAGCCCCTTTGTCGCTACGTCGCACAGGGTGCGGTAAATGTTGGCTTCAAATTTGAAATCCATGGTCAGATAGGGGTTTTCATAATCGGCGACCACGCCCAGGCTCGCGAACTCCTTTTTCTGGACATCGATGAACTTCGCGGCGTGCTGGCGGCAGATATCGCGGAATTTGGAAACGGGGAGGCTCTCTTTTTTCTCCCTGCCCATCTTTTTTTCCACCTGCTGTTCGATGGGAAGCCCGTGGCAGTCCCAGCCCGGGGTAAAGCGCACTTTTTTACCCTGAAAATAGTTGAATTTGACGACGATATCTTTTAAAATCTTGTTAAGGGCGTGACCGATATGGATATGACCGTTGGCATAGGGCGGTCCGTCGTGAAGGGTGAAAAGTTCGTCACTGTCTTTTCGGTTCTCCTTCATCTTTTCGTAAATATTGTTTTCAAACCACTCGTTGTAGAGTTTGGGTTCGTTTTGCCCGAGATTGCCTCTCATCGGAAAGGATGTTTTGGGAAGAAGCAAACTGTCTTTATAATCCATTACATACAGCCTTTTTTGATATTATTCTATCCAAAAGCTATTTAAAATGCGCTGATAATTTGCTATAATCACCCTTACCCGCAAGATCAAGCCGTGAACAAATTCCTCGATATCAGGATCAGACTATGAAAAAAAATATACTGCTCATCGTCGGCAGTTCCATCGCCGACAACGAACTTTTTTACCGCTATCTGCTACGAAGCGTTTATCAAAGCATCGACTGGCTCGATGAGATCATCACCATCGACTCCAACAAGTTTTTACAAACCATAAAACCGCTTTTAAACGACGGCAACAATCTCGTCATCGCAACCACCCCAAACACCTTCGCTACCGTCAGCAAAGTCCTCTCCACCGTCACCGGCGACAATTTGGAACTCAAAAGCAATATGCTCATCCCCAAAGAGACAAAGGTGTATGAAAACGATTCCTACCTGCTCGAAATCGGCAAAACCGTCATCAACGTCATCAAAGCCCGTGAACTGGAGGTTTTGCCCCCTATTTTGCTTGAAGCCAAAGACAAATCCGTACTGCACATCTTCGAACTGGATCGTGAAAGCGTGGAGATCCTTCTGGAACCGCTGACGAAAAGTTTTGAGATTGAACTCAACTTCGTCCATCTAACGCGCGGCTGGCTGAAAGTGATCTGCAAAAGCAAAAAACACGGAGAGATGAACCACTTTATCAAAAGTGCGAAAAAGCTCTTTGAGGGCAAAGTGATCGATTCGAAAAATATCTTCAAATATCTCATCAACCGGCTGGATCAAAACGAAAAAACGATCACCTTCGCCGAGAGCTGTACCGGGGGGCTGATCGCCGCATCCTTTACCGCCCAAAGCGGTACGTCCAGGATCCTCATGGGTTCAAGTATCACCTACTCCAACGAAATCAAAAACAGTTGGCTGGGCGTGGAGGAGGAGCTGTTTGAAAAATACGGCGCAGTCAGCGAAGAGTGTGTAGCACAGATGCTTGAGGGTGCGGTCTCCATCGCCGGTGCCGATTTTGCCCTCGCCGTCAGCGGCATCGCGGGTCCCGGAGGAGCGACGGAGTATAAACCCGTGGGCACGGTTGTTATCGGGGTGCGCAATGCCGACAAAGCGATCAGCGTCAAGGAGTTTCACTTCAAAGGCGATCGCAATTACGTGCAGCAGCAAGCGCTTTACAGCGCCGTGAAAATGCTTATTTTATCCGACAAATCGATCTTTTTATAAAGTTTTGCAAAAAACTATTGACAATTTATTTTTTTTGGGATAAAATTTCGCCTACATTTACACAGCGTCCTGTTAGCTCAGGTGGTAGAGCAACTCCCTTTTAAGGAGTGGGTCCTTGGTTCGAGTCCAAGACAGGACACCATGTAACGGTCTGAAAAGCTGTGCTTTTTCAAGACAACCCGGTCGTTAGCAAGTCGACTTAAAAAATTTGCATTTTTTCAAGATAACGTGGTCGCTTAGCTCAGTTGGTAGAGCGCCACCCTTACAAGGTGGATGTCACTAGTTCGAGTCTAGTAGCGACCACCA
>LLYS01000010.1 GCA_002049495.1 Epsilonproteobacteria bacterium tcs-49
GGCTTTTAACTACATTTTAAAGGCTTAAAATCAGGATAAAAAAAGGCTTTTAGGCTTTGCGTGAAAAATATTTTTTTTGACAACTCTAAAAAAATTAGTTTCTATTCTCTATAAAGCCCTTAAAATAGGGCTTCTTTTAAAAAGTTCGCTAAAAAATTCTATTGACATTTCATAGCCCCCTTAACAGGAGGTGTGGCAATTTGTTTATGAGGGTTTCGATCTTTTTCATAGCCGCTCCTTTGTTTCTCTGCGGCTATTATAAACGGTGAAAGTCTTAAACAGGTACCGTTCAAATAGCTAAAGAGAAAAACCGGCTGTAATATTGATGACTGTTACCATTCGTAGCGTTTAGTGCAATTGCAGTGCACTATGGTACAGCCACTTCTCTCCCTCTTTTAAAAACAGCGAATCCTCACAAAAGGAAAGATCCCGTTCTCCGGCGGAAAGTTTGGCACGGAAAGTCACGCTTGAGCGCTCCGTTCCCTCGGTAAAATCAAGAATCTCCAACCCCTCGAAGGTGACGCTGCGGCAAAATTGGAGGATCGATTCCTTCCACTGCTGTGTTTGCTCACTGTACTCGGGATGCTGCGGATGGGTGGTATGGATAATATACTTTGCCTTGTGCAGGGCAAAAGCGCTGTAGCGCGAACGCATAAGCAGCAATGCGCTTTTGGGCCGGGCTCCGTCATGGTAAATCTTACAGCACTTTTTGTATTTTTTCCCGCTGCTGCAGGGGCACGGGGCGTTTGCTGAGTATTTCACGGTTCCTCCTTTGTATGCGACAAACCGACCATCATCCGCAGCCATTTTACGATAGCTCGGAAATAACGTTGCCGTCACCTACTTTAATAGTACTCCCTTTGCTCTTGCAAAGATGTAAATAAAACCGTGTAGCTTTTTAGTTTAAGATTTTCAATTTTGATGTTTGTGGGGAAAATTTTGAAGTGGCTCCGGCACCTGGATTCGAACCAGGGACCAAATGATTAACAGTCATCTACTCTACCGCTGAGCTATGCCGGATTGGGTATCTTTTGAAAGATGGCGAAATTATATAGAAAAAAAAATTCTATGTCAAGAGTTTTACCCTATCTTTGCATATTTTTAGCAAATAGATAGCGTTCCAGGATGATTTTTGCCGCCAGAGAATCCACCTTGCCGTCTTTTTTATGGCGGAAGATCCCTTTGCTCATCTCCTTGGCTTCGGCGCTGCTGCCGTACTCGTCAAAGTACTCGATTGCACCGTCAAAATCCAGCAGTCCCGTAAAGTGCCGGATGCGCCGCTCCATCTCCTCGGCACTGCTGCCGTCTTTGGGCAACCCCACGATCAGGGTCTCGATCTCCCACTCTTTTAAAAAGCTGTCCACGTCCCGGGAAGCCTGCTTTCGGTTTTTGCGCAGAACCGCCTCCTGGGGCAGTACCGTTTGCCCGTCTAAGCAGATCGCCGTGCCTATACGTTTGAGCCCTACGTCTATCGCCGCCAGTTTCACAGCGTCTGTACCTTTGCGTTTTCTATATGCACTTTTCCCTCCAGTTCATATTCGTAAATCTTTTCTCCAAAACGCTGCAGTACCTCCTCCAAAGGCTTGGCACTTTTGCAAAACTCCAGCACTTCGTCGGCGTTTTTTGCTACTTTGCCGAAACGGTCGCAAAAGCCGTGAAGGTCATAGATCACCTCCGCTTTGCCCTCTGCGGCCAAAGCGTTGCTGCCGCCGCTTTCGCCCAGACGGTGGGGCAGGACGTACAGCTTCTTGCCTTGTCGCAAGGCGTGTTCGGCGCTGCGCATGGAACCGCTGTTCTCATCCGCCTGGGCGATAATCACCGCTTCGCCAAGCGCCGTGATGATTTCGTTGCGCACGGGAAAACTCCAGCGGGTGGCTTTGAACCCCGGTTCAAACCGGCTGAGCGTCAACCCCTCCTTTTCGATGCTTTCGATAAGCGAAGCGTTGATCTTTGGGTAGCGCAGATCCAGTCCGTTTGCCATCACGGCGATGGTGTTTTCCGCCCCCGCTCCGCGGTGGGCGTGCGCATCGATCCCCATCGCCGCCCCGCTGACGATACACACGCCCCGCTTTGCCAATTCGTTTGCGATTTGAAAGGCACACCGCTTGGCGTACTGGCTGCACTTTCTGCTGCCGATGATCGCTACCTTGGGACGTTTGAGCAGCTCAAGACGCCCCTTGTAAAACAGCCGATCGGGGTATTTTTCCATCACCTCAAGTTCGGCGATTTTGCTTTCGACGCAGCGCATTTACAAAAAGAGCGACCAGATAAAATACGCTACCAGCGAGACGACGAAAACGCCGATAAAGTTGATCTTGACCCCCACTCTTGCCATATCGCCGATACTGATCGCTCCGCTGCTCATGGCGATGGCGTTTGGCGGCGTGGCGATGGGCAGCATAAAGGCGTAGCTTGCCGCCACCGTAGCGGTAAGCATAATCAAAAGCCCGTTTTCGGGGTCGTTGGCGGCAAAGGAGTAAAAGATCGGCAGCGCGATGGAGATAAGCGCCGTATTGCTGGTCACTTCGGTAGTAAAGCTGACAAACAAAGCGATAAAAAAGAGCATCACCAAAAAGGGCATGCTTTGCAAAAAGTGCAGATTTTCCGCGATGGAAGCCGCCAGCCCCGTTTGCGAAAACCCCATGGCGATACTAAAGCCCGCCCCGAATAAAAAGATAATCTGATAGGGGATCTTTCTGGTGTCTTCCCACTGTAAAAAGCCGTATCTGGGCATAAAGGTAAAAAGCCCAAACGCCAGTAAAAGCGCTTTTTCATTCAGTCCTATCCCCTCATAATAGGGACGGATCGGCGTATTGAGGATAAACAGTCCCACCAAAACCAGCAGCAGATAACTCAGCCGCTTTTGCTCTTTGTTCATAGGCTGGGCTTTACTCTCAAACCCGATCGCCTGATCCTTGACCCCCAGGGAAAGCAGATAGGGGACGGTCGCAAGCATCACCGCTACCACGGGGCTCATCAGCGCCACCCACGCCCCAAACGTCGGCGCGCTCATTGCCCGATCCTCCAGGAAACCAAGCAGGATCAGATTGGGCGGCGTCCCGATGGGGGTGATGATCCCGCCGATACTCGCCCCGTACGCGATGGCGAGCAAGAAGCGCTTTTTCAACTCCACGTTTTCGGTCAGGTAAAGCCCGATCGTGATCAGCATCAGCGTCGTGGTGGTATTGGAAAGTACGGCGCTAAGCAGCGCGGAGATGGTCGCGAGGGCGTAGATGACGCCCAGCGGCGTAGAGGGAAAAGTCGCTAAAAGTTTATGGCTTATGATCTTGTGCAGTTGTGTCTTTTCCATGGCGATCGCGAGTAAAAAACCGCCCAGAAAAAGAAAAATGATAGAGTTGGAGTAGTTGGAAGTCACGTCGTTGACCTCAAGGACGCCAAAAAGGGGAAAAAGAACGATGGGCAGCAAAGACACCGCACCCAGCGGCAGCGCCTGATTGGTCCAAAGGGTGACCAAAAACGCGACGACGCCCATAAGCAGCGATTGCTGCAGATTGAAAAAAAGCAGTCCCAAAGCCGTCACCGCCGCCGCGATGAGAATTCCGATCCCTATTTTGACCATCCCTACCTCCGATAGTTGTCTTTTCTAATTATAATCAGTGTTGGTAAGTTGTGCCTTAGTTTGCGGGATTTTTTCCGTCAAATCGCCCCTGGGGTACCGATCGCTACATCAGGCTTTGTACGAATTCGTCGATATAAACGACCTTGACCCCCTCAAAAAGCCCCTTCGCTTTGGCCAGCGTGTCAAGCGTCACCGAGTGGGGATGCCCGATCGCCATGGCGCTGCCGTGTTCTTTGGCGATTTCGATCGTTTTTTTGATCTGTCCGAGGATATAGGCCTCCTCACGTTTATTGTCCAAAAACACGTCCCGTCTGAGGTAGGTTTCGCCGTGATTTTTCGCCAATCGGGGCACGACGGTTTTGGGCGTCGTCCGGCTGTCGATAAAGGTAAAGTTATACTTTTTCATCACCCGATACAGCCGCTTCATCGCCGCAAAATCCTCGGTAAAAGCGCTGCCGGTATGGTTGTTGATATATTTTGCCTCGGGGAACCAGCGGCGAAGGTTTCGGATACGCTGCTCCATGGCAAAATCCCCGTTACCGACGGTCAGCGTATCCTTGAGCGCGTATTTTGGATAACTCTTTGACTGCATGGGCAGATGGATCATATAGTGTTTGCTATAGCGCGCAAGCTTGGGCGTGGTAGTAAAATCCTTCGCCGGGGGGAAGATCGAAGGCGTTACCGCGATGGGCAGGTTTTCGATCTTTTGCAGCTGGTGCTTATACGCCACGTCATCGATCACGATCGCTACAAGCGGCATGGGCGCTTCGATCTTTTTTACCGGCGGCGGAGGCGGTTTCTCCTCATGCGCACCATAATCTCCGCTTTCGGTCAAAAAGTTTACAACCACATTTTTCTTTTCGATCACCACCTGTTTGGCGCTGTCGAGATCTTTGAGCCTGGCTTGCAACTCTCGGATCTGCTGCTGCGCGCTTTTGAGTTGGCTTTGCGCCTGCTGCTGCGGCTCCTCGGTGGTCGTTCCCAGCTCATACCCCAGCCATCCGCTGATAAAACCCACCATAGTGGTGATGGTCAAGATCACAACAGCAAAGAGCAGTTTGCGCTGCAATTTAGTGTTGGATCTTTTGTTTTTTTTGTGTTTATTGTGCTTTTTTGTCATGGAAGAGGAACCAATCCTCCGCTTGCGCGGAAGGGATTAGTTTTTGTCCTGATCGACGATCTTGTTTTCAGAGATCCAGGGCATCATCGCTCGCAGCTTGTTGCCTGTCTGATTGATCAGTGAAGCTTCGGTATTTTTTCTCTCCGCTTTCATTCTGGGGTATCCGGCTTGACCTTCAAGGACAAAGTCTTTGGCAAACTGTCCGTTTTGGATCTCTTTAAGGATCTGTTTCATCGCCGCTTTGGACTGGTCGTTGATCACTCTTGGACCGCTGACGTAATCGCCGTACTCTGCGGTATTGGAGATGGAGTATCTCATGTTCGCGATACCGCCTTCATACATCAAATCAACGATAAGTTTCAACTCGTGCAGACACTCAAAGTACGCCATCTCCGGCTCGTATCCCGCTTCGGTGAGCGTTTCAAAACCCGCTTGTACAAGCGCGGTCGCACCGCCGCAAAGAACTGCTTGTTCCCCGAAAAGATCCGTTTCCGTCTCATCTTTGAACGTGGTTTCGATGATCCCCGTTCTACCGCCGCCAATCGCAGAAGCGTAAGAAAGCGCCAACTCCTTCGTCGTACCGCTTGGGTCCTGGCTGATCGCGATCAGATCGGGAATCCCGCCGCCTTTTACGAATTCGCTTCTTACCGTGTGTCCGGGAGCTTTGGGCGCTACCATCATGCAGTTGATGTTGTCTGCGGGGGTAATTTGTTCGTAGTGGATGTTAAACCCGTGACCAAAGGCGATCGTCGCGCCGTCTTTGAGGTTGGGAGCGATCTCTTTTTCGTAAATCGCCGCCTGGTTCTCATCGGGAAGAAGGATCATAACCACGTCGGCTTTCGCAGCCGCGTCCGCTACGGTCAATACTTCAAAACCTTTCGCTTCCGCTTTTGCCCAGCTGCTTCCGCCTTTTCTCAAACCAACGCATACCTCTACACCGCTGTCTCTTAAGTTTTCGGCGTGTGCGTGCCCCTGGCTGCCAAAACCGATCATCGCTACCTTTTTGGATTTGATGATGCTCAGGTCGCAATCTTTGTCGTAGTATACATTTAATGCCATGTAGTTTTCCTTGAGTGAATTTTTGGCAGATTATATCAAAATATGTGTTATAATAGTTTTAATTTGGAACATCTGTATAAAGGACGCTTTTGACACCCCTAGCCATTCAACTCGAAGACGGTGCGCTGCTGCGCGACATCGAAAAGGAGGATCTTCCCGCCCTGGATCGCCTGCGCGAACTGGGCGCGATCGAAGAAAAAGAGGGCAGCGTCAAATTGCGCTCCACCCACCGCATCGGCAAAGTATTTCTGCTCAAAGACGGCGATGCCTACCTCATCAGCGAAAGCAAAGCCCACGCTGATTTGCATATCGACAAGCACAATCTCCACGGCGCCCAGACCGGCGATATCGTCCTGGCCAGAAAACTCCTCGCCAAGCGGGGAAAAGCTTCGGCGAAGGTGCTTTTTATTATCAAGCAGGAATCGCTCTATACCATCGCGTATAAAAAACAGGGACGGCTGCTCAATATCAAAAACGAGTTTCCCGTGGATTTTCAAGCGGATTTGAAAGAGGGGGAAGTGATCAGCATCGACGGCGAGGGCCATTACGAAAAGCTGGGCCATATCGACGACTCTGCGGTGGATGAGCAGATTTCACTGGCGCTTTTTGGCCGCAAGGAGAGCTTCAGCTCCGAAGCACAGGAACAAGCCAAAGCCTACGGCAAAAGCGTAGATGGCGATATGCACCCGGGCCGCGTGGATCTGCGCCATCTGGATTTTTGCACCATCGACCCCGTTACCGCCAAGGATTTCGACGACGCCATCTACTACGACCAGGCGCAAAATATCCTCTACGTCGCCATCGCGGACGTAAGCTACTACGTCAACTACTACGACGCCATCGACCAGGAAGCCAGAACACGGGGCTTTTCCATCTATCTGCCGCACAAATCGATCCCGATGCTGCCGCGGGTGCTCAGCGAAAACCTCTGCTCGCTCAACCCCCATGAAGATCGCTTAGCTTTTGTGTGCAAACTCACCCTCGATACGGATTACCGCCCTATCAAAGAGGAGTTTTTCGAAGCGCTGATCCACTCCAAACGGCGCTACAACTATGACGAGGTGGACGAGTTGCTGCAAAGCGGCAAATTTGAAAGGGAGTTTGGGTTTATAAAAAAACTCTATAATGTTTCGCAGATTTTACGCAAAAGGCGGCTTAAAAAGGGGTTTGACTTTGCCTCGGAGGAGTTGAAACTGCGCCTTGACGAGCAGTTCAACCTCGAAGATATCAGCATCGAAACCTCCACCCCGTCGCACAGCCTCATCGAAGAGTGTATGCTTCTGGCCAATATCGCCTCTTCAAAAGTCAACAAGGAATCGATCTACCGCGTCCACGACAAACCCAGCCTCAAAAAGCTCGAAACCCTGCTGGGCGAACTGGCGACGGTGGGGATCTTTGTCGAAGAGTACGAGGACGCGCCGGAACTGATTACCAAAATCCAGACCAAAGCAAGGGAGATGGGCATCGCAAAAGAGGTGGACGAGATGCTGATCAAATCGCTCAAACAAGCCACCTACAGCAGCGACAACATCGGCCACTTCGGACTGGGGTTTGAAAGCTATTCGCACTTTACCTCCCCCATTCGCCGCTACTCCGATCTCATCCTGCACCGCCTCATCAAAGCCAAACTCCAGGATGACAAAAAGGAGTTGGGGTATCTGCTGCGCAACATCAAACCCCTCTGTGCCAGAGTCAGCAACTTAGAGCGCGAAGCGGATCGGGTTCAGCGCGATTATGAGAAGCGGAAATTCGCCCGTTGGGCGCAAGCGCACCTGGGCGAAAGTTTTGAGGCGACGGTTACGCAGCTGGAAGAAAGCAGCGCCACAGCTACGCTGGAGACCAACCACGTCGACGTCACCATCCGCAACCTGGATTTTTCACTCTTTGACAAGATCAGCGTCACCCTTACCGAAGCCAACGTCGCCACCTGCGATATCCTCGGAGAACTCAGCGGTGAAGCATGAGCTGCTCCAAACGCCCCACGGCGCCATCCCCTGCCGCATCGTTAAAAAACCGGGCAATAAAAACACCTATCTGCGGGTAAAGGAGGATTACGTTCTGCTTACCGTAGGGCGCTACGGCACGATCAGGCAGGCCAAAGCGCTGGTGCGGCAAAACGCCGCGCAGATTGCGGCGCACCTCTTACGCGAAAAGCGGTTTTACTATCTGGGCGAACCCCTGGAAAACCCCCGGGAAGATATGGACGGGTTTTACAAAGCCCGGGCAAAAGCCTACCTGCCGCCGCTGGTGGAAAAGCTCGGCGAACAAACCGGTTTACGGCCTTCAAAACTGGGCATCAGAAAAGCAAAAACCAGATGGGGCAGCTGCAGCGCAAAAAACAGTATCTCCTTGAGTTACTATCTGATGAAACTGCCGCCGCACCTGATCGAATACGTCATCATCCATGAACTGGCCCACATCAAACATAAAAACCATTCACAAAGATTTTGGGGGGAAGTGGCGCGTCACCTGCCACCGTACAGGGCGCTTGTGAAGGAGTTGCGCGCTTTTGAGCTTAAATGTCGCTAAAATCCACGTCAAATATCTCTACGCCCTCTTCGATACGGTTTTGCGCCACATATTTTTGATCACTGCTTTCCATACTTTCGTTCAAAGCGCACAAGCGCCGTAGCAAATTAGCGGGATCGCGGTCTTTGGGTTTGACTTCGGTACAGACGATACGCACCTTTTCGTCACGCTTACAGAGTTTGCCGTAAAGGTTTTTGATCGCATAGTGCGCTTCTTCGATATCGGTATATTCATAAAAGATCAAAGCGTGTTTGGAGTCAAGGGGGATGAGGATATCGGTATTGCGTATCCAGTTATCTATCTGCCGGCGCTCATACTCCACCTCCCCGGCGATAAGGGCGACGCTGATAAAAATATCATATTTCACGTGCCGGTTGAAACTCTCCACCAACCGCTCCTCCACCGTTTCCAGCCAGCGCATGGATCGGTTGAAACACTCCTGTGACATACCTACAGCCTTTTTACATATATTGTACACAAAAAGCTTTAAAGTAGTCCCAAAAGCTCCTTTGGGTGATGGATTATGTGCTTGGCGCCGCCGCTTCTCAAAGTCGCTTCGTCGCGAAACCCCCAGCTGACACCCACGGCATCGATCCCTGCGGCTGCTGCCGTTTGCATATCGGTTTGGGTATCACCCACGAAAAGCGCTTCTGCGGGCCCGACGCCCAGCCGTGAGAGCAGCCAGCGCGTACTTTCGCCGTTTGGCTTTTTGGCAAAGCCCTCCATATGGCCGCACACCCGGTCAAACCGTCCGCCCCCCACGAAATCTTCCACGCATTTTTTTGTCAACCCGTCGGGCTTATTTGAAAGGATCGCTTTTTGTATAGAGAGTTTATGCAAGTCTTGCAGCAGCTGCTCTATGCCTTCGTACAGTTTGGAGTAGCGCTGCGGTCGGGTATGGTACAGATACAGATACTGCCTAGCCAGTTTTTCCAATAATGCATCCTCATTTACATCAGTGGCTTTTTGAAAAAGCTCCTTTGTACCGTACCCGGCTATAGACTTGAACTGTTCTAATCCCAGCGGAGCAAACCCGTTTTGCTCCAGCACTTCGTTTGCAAAGCAGCTCAAATCCTCCAGCGAATCCAGCAGTGTTCCGTCCAGATCGAAGATAACGGCTTTAACCTTCATTTTTACTCCCCCGCACACGTTCATAGATTAAAAAAAGGAAAAAACTCACCGACGCTACGGCGATCACCGCCGCTCCGCTGCTGATATCGAAACTGTATGCCGCGTAGAGTCCGCTGTACATAAAGATAAGCGACAACAGGAAGGACAGCCCCATCATCGATGCCAGGGAGTTGGCGTAGCGCTCGGCCATAAAGGGCGGGATGGTCAGCAGCGAAATGATCAAAATCAACCCCACCGCCTGGATACTGATGATCACGCCAAGGGCGATGAGAATGATCATGACGACATAAAAAAGTTTGGCGTTGACCCCCTGAAGCGACGCGAATTCACTATCGAAGCTAACCGCTAAAAACTCTTTGTAAAACAGCAGCGCCGCGGCGACGATGAGCAGATCAAGCCCCGCCATGACCCAGATATCAAAGTTGCCGATGGTGAGGATACTGCCAAAAAGATAACTCATCAACTCCACATTGTATCCGGGCGTCAAATCCAGCAAGATGATCCCAAAGGCCATCCCAAAGGCCCACATCGCCCCGATCAACGTATCGATACGCTCCTTTGAGCGGTAGGAAAGCAAGCCGATCAAGACGGCAAAAAGCACCGCGCTGACCAGTGCGCCAAGCATCGGCGCAAAACCCAGAAAGACCGCCGCACCCAAGCCGCTGTAACTGCCGTGGGCGATCCCGCCGGCGACGAAAACCATGCGGTTGACCACCACCAGCGTACCGATGATGCTTGTGGCAATGCTTACCAGCAATGCGGCGATAAAAGCGTTTTGCATAAACTCAAACTGTAAAATCTCAAACATGATCGCACCCCGCGTGGATCAGCTCGACCGGACATACGTGCTCCCCGTGGAAATCCTCTCTCTTTTTCCCCAAAGGCCCGTGCAGATGCAGCTTTTGGTTGATATGCGCAATCTTGGTGGCGTAGCCAAGCAGTACGGTGGTGTCGTGGCTGACGATGATCACGCCCACGCTTTTATTGAGCTTTTTGAGCAGCTCATAAATCTGTATCTGCGATTCACTGTCCAAGCTCGCGGTGGGCTCGTCCAGCAGCAAAATATCCGCGTCGCTGCACAGGGCACGGGCGATAAAAACCCGCTGCCGCTGCCCGCCGGAGAGTTTGGCCAAACTTCTGTTTTCAAAATCCTCAAGTCCCACCGCGTTTAAAGCTTTTCTGGCTTTTGCGAAATCCTCTTTCCTGAAAAAGCCGAAGCGCTTTTGGGAGAGGCGCCCCATCAGCACCGTATCGATCACGCGGATGGGAAAGTCCCTGTTGATATTGGTATTTTGCGGTACATAGGCAAGGCTGGTCCCCTTTGCCACGCGCACCGAACCCCGATCGGGTTTTAGCAGCCCCAGGATCAGCTTCAATAGCGTACTCTTGCCGCCGCCGTTGGGACCGATCAGGGCCAAAAAATCTTTTTTGTCGTACTCCAGGTTCACATCTTCCAAAACCGGCTGCTTCTCATAGGCGAAGCCGAGGTTTGCAATGCGGATATGGTTCAATCCAGTACCTTTGCCAACGCTTTACTCATCTGCAGCAGATTTTTATCCCACTGCGGGGCCACGGGGGAAACGCTGATCGTCTCTCCGCCGATGCTTTTAGCGATCATCTCCGCGCTTTTTTGCGAAAACTCCGGAGCGACGAAAACCGCTTTGATCCCGTGCTCTTTGGCAAAGCGGATCAACTCCATCAAATCTTTCTGTTTGGGATTTTTCCCCTCGATCTCGATGGGGACTTGCGTCAACCCGTACGCTTTGGCGTAGTACCCCCAGGAGGGGTGAAAAACGATAAACTCATCACTGCTTCTGTTTTGCAGCAGGCTTTTGATCTGCCGATCAAGCGTATCGAGCTCATCTAAAAAGGTGCGCAGGTTTGCCTCATAGTAATCCTTGGAAGCGGGATCGGCTTGAATCAGCGCCTCGGAAATGTTTCGCGCGATCACTTTGACGTTGCCCGGGTCCAGCCACACATGGGGGTCTAAGCCCGCATGGTCCTCATCATGGTGCCCGTTTGCTTCATCTTCATGGTGGTCATGTTCCTCATGTTCACGGTGCGCCCCGTGCCCGTGATCCTGCTCTGCGTGCATATGCTTTTGCATGGGCAACTTCTCTATCCCCCGGACAGCGTCGACAAAAACCGTATCCAAAGCCGCTTGTTGAAAGCGCTCCAACCAGCGCTTTTCAAAGGGGACGCCGATGGAGAAGTACAGCTGCGTTTTGCTCAGTTCCATCATCTGCTTAGGCGTAGGTTCGTAGGTGGCCGGGGAGTTGCCCGGCTGGACCATCACCTGTACCGAGACTTTGTCGCCGGCGACTTTTTGGACAAAAAACTTTTGGGGTAAAATACTTACGGAAACGGCCATCTGCGCAAACCCCAGTGACATAGCTGCAAAAAGCAAAAGCAGTACTCTCATCTAAAACTCCTTATTAATTTAAAACATGATACAATTTTATCGCAACCAAGTTGCAAAAAGGCTTAGAGATGACAGATTACTTAAAAAATATATTGCATAAAAACAACCTGCGCGTCACCAGACAGCGTCTGGAGATTATTGGCGCGCTGCATAAAAAAAGTACCCCCGCCAGCTATGCCCAGCTCAAAGGGGGCTTGAAGATGGATAAGGCTACCTTTTACAGAAACGTTGAAAAGCTTGAAAGCGCGGGGGTTTTAACGCAGATAGAGTTAAGCGACGGCTGGTATTTTGAACTGACGACCCATCAGCACGCCCACTTTCTGTGCAAAAGCTGCGACGATATCAGCTGCCTGCCCCATATGCCCGCACTGGAGGGATTTGAGGTGGAAACGGCGCTGTTTAAAGGGGTTTGTCCCCGCTGCCGCTAACCGTTTTGTTCCAGCAGTTTGTCAAAGTCGGCTTTGGCTACGGCTTTACTGTAAAAAAACCCCTGTCCGTACTCGCACTCCATGGAGTTTAAAATCTCGGTGTGCTCCTCCTTCTCGATCCCCTCGGCGACGATCTTGTAATCCAGCGATTTGCCCATGCCGATGATCGCTTTGCTGATCATCACGTCCCCTTTGTCTTTGTGCAGATCCATCACAAACTCCCGGTCTATTTTCAGCACGTCCACGGGCAGCTTTTTGAGATAGGAAAGCGACGAATAGCCCGTGCCGAAATCATCGATTGAGAGCGTTACCCCCAAAGCTTTGAGATCTTTGAGGATACGGATACTGTTTTGGACGTTGTTCATGGAGATGGTTTCGGTGATCTCCAGCTCTAAACATTTGGGGTCGATTTCATACTTTTCGATGATGTTTTTCACATCCTCCACCAGCGAACCGTGCTGGAACTGCCGACCCGAGAGGTTGACCGCCACGGCAAGGTTGTGCTTCTCCCACGCTTTGATCTCCTTGGCCGCAAGTTCAAGCACCTTTTGTCCGATGGGGATAATCATCCCCGTATTTTCGGCAAGGGAGATAAACCTGTCGGGGTACAAAACACCCAACTGCGGGTGTTCCCAGCGGACCAATCCCTCGGCGCCGATAATCTTGCCCGTTTTGAGATTGACCTTTGGCTGGTAGTAAAGTTGGATCTCATCGTCGGTTTTCAGTGCACGGCGCAGGTCCTGTTCCAAAGAGAGTTGATCGGAAAGATCGCGGGTCATATTCATCTCATATACTTGATAATTATTGCGCCCCATCTCTTTGGCCCGATACATCGCGGCGTCGGCATATTTGATCACCTCATCTTTGCAACTGCTGTGGTTGGGATAAACCGCGATCCCGATACTCATCGTCGCAAAAAGCGTATGATCGGCGACGTTAAAGGGTTGTTTCATCACCGTATTGATCTTTTTCGCCACCGTCTCGGCGGCTTCGACCCCCTCAAGATGGGGCAGAACGATTACAAACTCATCCCCGCCCAGTCGGGAGATGGTATCGCTTTCACGGACGACGCTTTTCAAAACGTTTGCGATCTTTTTGATCAGCTTATCCCCGATATCGTGCCCCAACGAATCGTTGATAAATTTGAAGCGGTCCACATCCAGAAACAGTACGCCCACCAGATGTTCGTAGCGCTTGGCCAAAGCGATCGCCTCTTCGAGCCGGTCATGCAAAAGCCGCCTGTTGGCCAACCCCGTCAAAGAATCGTGAAACGCCAGATATTCGATGGTTTTTTTCGCTTCCATCTGGGAACTGATATCCATCACCGTACCGATCACTTTAACGCTGCCGCCACTCTTTTTGCGCACTTTGACCCGGGTTTCCACATCGACCATGCTGCGCTTTTGGGAGTAGAGTTTATGGCGCAGGGTAAACCTCGAGCCCTTTTCCACGGCATCAGAGAGCTCCTGCAATACCATCTTTTTGTCGCGAAAGGCGATAAACTCCAAAAAGTCCTTCCACTCCAGTCCCTCTTTGGATTTGATACCCAAAATGCGGTACATCTGGGCACTGACGGTGAGTTGGCCGGTGTTCATATCGTATTCGAAACTGCCCACTTTGGCCATCTTTTGCGATTCTAAAAGGTTGGACTGGGTTTTGGTGAAGTTTTCATTGAGGCGCTTGGTAGTGGCTTGCTGTTTTTTATAACTTTCCAGCAGCTTGTTGATCGTATCGACAACTTGAACATATTCGCTATCTTCGTCGTGGTAGCGAAGTTTTTTGGGGTGGGCGAGATTTACCTCCTCAACCTGTTTTGCAAGCAGTTTTAATAGATCCATCCTCACCCCTGTCGATATATTCGCGGCATCCCGCCGCGGGATGCACGCATTATATCATATTATTATGTCTGCTTATGCGAACATCCCTTCGATGGGGCTGCTTGCGGTGGCGTAAGGTTTCTTGGGGATTCTGCCCGCTTCAAAGCTCATACGTCCGGCGATGACGGCGTGTTTCATCGCTTCGGCCATCTTGATCGGATCCTTCGCTCCGGCGATGGCGGTATTGGTCAAAACCGCGTCGGCTCCAAGCTCCATAGCGATCGCCGCGTCGCTGGCGCAGCCCACGCCCGCATCGACGACGACGGGGACGTCCACCGCGTCACGGATAAAGTCTACGTTGTATCTGTTCTGGATACCCAGACCGCTGCCGATGGGTGCGGCCAAAGGCATCACCGCGTCCGCTCCGGCCTCTGCGAGGCGCTTGGCGATGATGGGGTCGTCGTTGGTATACGCCATGATGGTAAAGCCGTCTTTTTTGAGTACTTCACACGCTTTGATCGTATCGATTACATCCGGGTAAAGCGTCTTTTGCGTATCGCCGATCACTTCTAGTTTGATCAGATCGATCCCCGTAGCTTCACGCACGAGGCGAAAAAGCGTGATCGCTTCCTCGGCGGTGGTGCACCCCGCGCTGTTTGGCAGCATCTGAACGTTGCTGTCTTTAAAATAATCCATCAGGTTTTCCTCGTTGGGGTCGGTGATGTTGACGCGTTTGACCGCTACGGTGATCATCTCCGCGCCGCTGGCGATGGTCGCGTCGTACGTGGTTTGAAAGTCGGGGTACTTCCCGCTGCCGACGATGAGGCGGCTGTTAAAATTGTATTTTCCTATTGTTAACATTGCTTCTCCTAATAAATCGTATAATTAAAACTTTATCGTATAGATTTATAGCACAATACCCCTTTTGCAAAGCTTATTATAAGTACGCACTGGCTAAAATATTGTCAGTCGGTTCATTAAGGAGATTTGGAATGAATTTTATCCCCGGTTACAACTTTTTAAAAAACCTCAAGCTCGGCACCATGTTCGCTATCGTCATCAGCGGCGCCATGATCATCATCACCACCGCCCTTTACTGGCTCACCTACGAGAAAACCAAAACGGCGCTGGAACACAACCTCAAATCCAAGGCCAGCTCCATTTTGGATTTTGCCGACGTACTGCTTGAAAGCCGGAATGAAAAATTTTTCAGCAACCAAAGCCACGAAGTTCCCCAGGTGATCCAGGGGGAGGTTTTTGAAAAATTTACCAAGATTTCGGACGGAAAGGTACTGTTTAACCAATCCTCCAAACACCCTATGAACCCCAAACACAAAGCCAAGCCCTTTGAAGAGGATATCATCGAGTTTTTCAAGCAGAACAAAAACACCAAACAGGAAAGCCGCTTCATCAATGCCGGAGGCAACGAGTACTTCGTGCTCTCACGCCCCATGATCGCCGAGGAGCGCTGTAAAATGTGCCACCCCACGTGGACCCCCGGGGACGTCATCGCCGCCGAGCACGTCAAGATCAATACCCAGCAGTTCAACGCCGACCTGGAAGAAAACCTCTATCTGCTCATCGGACAGTGGCTGCTCAACATCGCCCTGATCATCGCAATCGTCCAGGTGCTGTTTAAACTTTTGATTTCGGACCGGGTCAACAAACTGCTGAAGATGATGTTTCAGCTTGAAAACGGCAACTTTATCCTCGATAAGTACCTGGAGGGAGAAAACCCCAAGCTGGAATCTTCCAAAAATGAACTTGACCGCCTCTTTTTGCATTTGGCAAGGGTAGCCAACAATCTCAAGCCCGTCATCAACAAGGTGGTCAAACAATCCAAAGACGTGGCTTTTCGAAGCTCGGTTGCTTTCGTCAGCGCCAAGGAGACCAAAGATATCGTCGAAGATCAGGCCCAGTCGATCAACAACGCCAACGCCACCATAGACAGGATCATGGAGCTCAACAACGACCTCACCGGACGGATGCAGGATCTGCAGACCAAATCCAACCACTCCATGAGCAAAGTCAACGAAGGCCAGCATACCCTCGAGGAAAACCGGGAATCGGCCAACCAGGCAAACGTGGCGATGGATGAGACGGTAACGACGATACGGACCTTTGAAGAGTTTTCCGAAGAGATCGAAAAGACCGTCGAAACGATCACCGACATCGCCGACGAGACCAACCTTATCGCCCTCAATGCCGCCATCGAAGCGGCCCGCGCAGGAGAGCACGGCAGAAGTTTCGCCGTGGTTGCGGACAAGATCCGGGTACTGGCGGACGTATCGCTGAAAAACGCCGACGATATCAAAACGGTGGTCAACTCCATGAAAAGCAATATCGACAACATGATCGGCAACGCCAACAAAACCAAAGAGGTGATCGGCATCCTGGAAGAGAGCAGCCACAAGCTCAGCGGCAACTTCAGCGATATCAACACCGCGCTGGATGAAACCACGCAAAGCCTCTCCGAGTTTGAAAGCGAGTTTAAAGGTGAAACCAAGCAGCTTGAGGGGATTATCAGCAGCTTGAACGAAGTCACCGACAAGAGTGAAAACGTCGCCAGCACCACCAAGCAGATGCAATCGATCATGGGCGAAATCACCGACGACAGCGCCGAATTGAAACTGCTCAGCGACGGCTTTGAAGTGGTACTGCAAAACAATCGACAGACCCAAAGGGCGGTCATCTCGCCCCCGCAACCCGCCACCATCAGCTTTGACAGCGGGCCGACTTTTGAGGGAGCGTACGTCTTTGACGCTTCCAACGACGGCATCTCCTTTTTCATTAAGGACTCGCACAAAGCGGGACACAATAAATCGATGATGGATGAAACGGCGACGCTCCAGATCAAAGGAGGAACCGTCAACGGCAGTTCCAGGTTGCGCGTTCGCATCGTATACTGCAATATGCAAAAATTGAAAAACACCGCCTTTTGCGGTTGTAAACTGCTATAATGTCACATGAGACCACAAGGAGTGAAGGTATGAAAAAGACCATTTTGACAGCTGTCCTCGCCGCTTTTATCCTGGGCGGATGTGACGGAAAAGAGCAAACGGCGCAGACGAAAACGGCGCAGGAAAACAAAGGGGAAGAGGCAACAAAGCAAAGCACACCGCAGCAAAAGCAGCAAAAACCCGAAGCCACAACCCAAACGCCGGAGCAACCGCCCGCTCCGAAAACACAGCCGGCCCAAACGGCAGCTGCCGAAAAAACCGGGAAAGACCTCTATATGGCCTGCATCCCCTGCCACGGCGTCAATGCGGAAAAACACGCCTTTAACGCTTCAGACATCATCGCCAACTGGGATGCCAAACGGATAGAGGAGGCGCTGATGGGATACAAAAAAGGGATCTACGGCGGTGCCATGAAAAGTACCATGACCGGACAGGTCGCCAACCTTTCAAAGGAAGATATGAAAAAACTGGCGGAGTATATCAGCGGGCTGAACCCTAAGGGGTAACGCCCCGCATCTTCAAATAGATATGCAAAATCTCCAGCGCCGCGGGCGTCACGCCGCTGATCCGGCTTGCCGCTTGCAGCGTGGGGGGATTGTAGGTTTCGAGCTTTTCGATGATCTCCGTTGAAAGTCCTGAGACCGTTTTGAAATCAAAGTCTTCGGGGATCTTGACCTCCATCATCGCTTTGAGCTTCTCCACCCCCGCTTTTTGCTTCTGGATATAGCGGTAGTATTTCGCTTCAATAAGAATCTGCTCAATGATAAAATCATCATATTTTTCCAATTCCGGCTTGAGCTTGAGCAGTTTTGCTTTGTCGTAATTGCCCCGCCCGATCACGTCGATGGTGTAAACCTTGTCGGTGATCTTGTCTTCGCCGATGGAAGCCAGCAGGGCGAGGTTCTCTTTGGTGGGCGTGATAAAGGTGGATTTAAAATCCTCGATCACTTCGTTTATCTGCGCTCTAGCGTCATCGATCCGTTCCATGGTTTGACTATCGATAAGCCCCAGGTTATGCCCGTAGCGTGAGAGACGGAACACGGCGTTGTCTTCACGCAGCAGCAGCCGGAACTCCGCGCGGCTGGTAAACATGCGGTAGGGTTCCTTGGTGCCCTTGGTGACCAGATCGTCGATCAAGACGCCGATATAGGCTTCATCGCGGCGCAAAACAAAGGGTTCTTTGCCCTCCAGCGCCAAGGCGGCGTTGATCCCGGCCATGAGCCCCTGCGCCGCCGCTTCCTCATAGCCGGTGGTCCCGTTGATCTGCCCGGCGAGGTAGAGATTTTTGATCTTTTTCGTCTCCAGGGTATGACGCAGCTCGGTGGGCTGGACGTAGTCGTACTCGATGGCGTAGCCGTAACGCACGATCTTGGCTTGTTCCATCCCTTTGATACTTTGGATCATCTCCCGCTGCACCTCCGGAGGCAGAGAGGTGGAAAGCCCGTTGATGTAGTATTCGTTCTTTTCCAGGGTTTGGGGTTCGACAAAAAGCTGGTGGCGCGGCCGCTCACGGAAACGGTTGATCTTGTCTTCGATGCTGGGGCAGTAGCGCGGCCCCTGCGAATCGATCTGCCCGGTAAACAAGGGAGCCCGGTAAAAGTTGCTCTCAATAATTTTATGGGTTTTTTCATTGGTATAGGTGACGTGGCAGGGGATATTCACCGGATCGAAATTCTCCGTACGGAAGCTAAAGGCCACGGGCTTTTCATCGCCGGGGTGTTCCTCCATCACGTCAAAATCGATACTGCTGCCGTCCACCCTGGCACAGGTGCCCGTTTTCAAACGCCCCACTTCCAGACCCAGCATCCGCAGGTTTTCACTCAGGCCGATAGAGGCGAACTCCCCTGCACGCCCCGCTTTTTGCTTGTGTTCGCCGATATGGATCGTACCGTCGAGGAACGTTCCTGTGGTGATGATCACCTTGTGGGCTTCATACTCGTTGGCCATCGCCGTTTTGACGCCTACGACACTCTCACCTTCGATCAGAAGCTCCTCGACCATCTCTTGACACAGATCCAGATTCGGCGTGTGTAAAATCGTATCACGCATGGCGATGCGGTAGCGGTCCATATCGATCTGCGCGCGGCTGCCGCGTACCGCAGGGCCCTTGGAAGCGTTGAGGATGCGAAACTGCAATCCCGCCCGATCCGTCACCAAACCCATCTCGCCGCCCAGGGCGTCGAGCTCTTTGACCAGATGTCCCTTGGCAAGCCCGCCGATAGCGGGGTTACAGCTCGATGCGGCCACCTGTTCGGCCAGGATGGTCAACAGCATCGTTTTGTGTCCCATTCGAGCGCAGGCGAGTGCGGCTTCCGAGCCCGCGTGGCCGCCGCCTACGACTATTACGTCATATTTCAATAACTATCCTTCTCACTACTTCCGTTTTCACGCATGTTTTCTTTTCGTAATTATACCAAAGTGCGCCACATTTCATATCTTAGGCTAATTTAAGAGAAGATTATGTATTATAGAGTCAGTCTGTCCCGGCGTCTATCGGGGCAAAATCAATTACAAAAACGGAAATAGAAAGGTATTTTTTGAGTAAACAGATCGTTTGTAAATTCGGTGGAAGTTCGGTGGAGAACGCGGCGCAGATCAAAAAGGTCGCTAACATCATTCAAGATAATAACAAGAGAAAATATATTGTCGTTTCAGCCCCCGGGCGCGACGAAAAGCATGGGATCAAGATCACCGATCACCTGCTCAATATCTCCAACTCCCGACATTTAGCCGACGAGGACCTCACCTCGGAACAAAGCAAAGAGATCGTTTTAGATAAATTTGAAGGCTTACTGAAAGATTTGGTCATTGAGGACAAAACCCTCCTTGAGGATTTGAAAAAGGATTTGGATACAAAACTTACGGGGGAAAAGCGTGAAGCGTTCCTCGCGTCCAGAGGGGAGAAATATAACGCGCGTATCATCGCGGATTATCTCAACAAACTGGGTTTAAAAACCAAACTCATTCTCCCCGAAGAGGTCGGTTTTACCGTCAGCAGCGACTTCCTCAGCGCCAAAGTACTGGCCGAGAGTTATAAAAACCTGGCAAAACTGAAAAATGAAAGCGACATCTGCCTCGTTCCCGGTTTTTACGGGGTGACGAAAAAGGGTGAGATCGCCGTACTTTCCAGAGGCGGTTCCGATCTCACCGGCGGAGAGATCGCCTATGCGATCAATGCGTCGCTGTATGAAAACTGGAGTGACATCGACGGAGTTTACGAAGCGGATCCGCGCATCGTGGACAATGCCGACGTGGTGCAGCGCCTGACCTTTAAAGAGATCCGGCTGCTCTCTTCCAAAGGGTTTAACGTCTTTCACTTCGATGCGATGATCAACTGTAAAAAAGCCAATATCCCGATCAATATCCGCAACACCAACAAACCCTCGGCAAACGGGACGATGATCCTGACCGACCGCGTACCCATGGAAAATATCGTCGGCATCGCCAAACTGGACGATATGGCATATATCTACCTGGAGAAAGACGGTATCAGTGACGAAGTGGGCTTTACGGAAAACCTGCTTAACATCTTCAACCGCTACAAGATCAACACCTACTACTACCCCACGGACAAGGACGATATAGCGGTATTGATCAGCCAGGAGGACCTTGAGGGTAATATCAACAACCTCAAACAAGATATCGAAAAAGAGCTCAATCCCGACGTGATCGACGTGGTGTATAACCTCTCCATCCTCAGTGCGGTCGGCATCGGACTTAAAGATGACACCACTATCATCGCCGATGCGATCATCGCACTCAAAGAGCAAAATATCGAAATCGAGATGATGGATCAAAGTCCGGCGAAAATCTCCTTTCATATCGCCGTCAACAGCCAACACGCCGATACGGCGCTGAAGATCCTCCATGAAAAGCTGATCTGATGTTTACGGGTCTCATTCGCGAAATAGCGGATGTTCACAGCTACCACAACAATATCCTCCGCTTAAAAGCGAAGCATAAACCCCGTCTCGGCGATTCCGTCGCCGTCAACGGGGTGTGCCTGACCGTGATCGAAACCTTTGATGACGGTTTCAGCGTCGAACTTGCCGACGAAACACGCAAAATCATCCAGATCGACAACCTCAAGGGAAAGCTGCATATCGAACCGGCCATGGCGATGGGAGACCGCTTTGACGGGCACATCGTCCAGGGACACGTGGATACCGTAGGCGAAGTGATAAAGATCGAAAAAAAGGAAAACGGGGTGGATTACCACATCAAGATCGACCCGGAATACCTTTCGCAGATCGTACCCAAAGGTTCAGTCACCGTCGACGGCGTCAGCTTGACGGTCAACAGCGTCGACCGGGAAAGTTTCCGTTTGACCATCATCCCCCACACCATCGCCGAAACGCTTATCAGCGAGTATAAACCCGGCAGCAAAGTCAATATCGAAACGGATATGTTCGCCAAATATATCGAGCATATTCTCCGGCACAAGCAAGCGGTCAAAAAGCCCACGTGGGACGATATCGATCGAAAAAATTATCTCTATTAAGTGTTAAATTTACTGAATGAAGGTTGAAGAAATCGTGAAGCCCTCTCAAGGCTTCACGGAGAAAGGGGAGCTTACTTTCGAAGCTCTTTAATTCTGGCAGCTTTTCCTTTTCTGCCTCTTAGGTAGTGAAGTTTTGCTCTTCTTACCTTACCTTTTCGAACTACCGTGATAGATTCGATACTCTCTGAGTAAAGGGGGAACGTTCTCTCAACGCCAACACCGCCCGCGGCGATCTTTCTAACGTTGAAGCTTCTGCCCGTACCCGTACCTCTGATGGCGATACATACACCTTCGTAGTCCTGTACTCTTGTTTTGTCACCCTCTTTAATACGCACGGCTACTCTAACGGTATCACCGGCTCTGAAAGAAGGAACCTCTTTGTCAGCGATCTGCGCTTTTTCAAAGTTTTCTACATATCTGTTTCGCATCTTTGTTCCTTTTTTGTGTGTTCTGCTTTACCTATTGGAATGCTATCTTTTGCCCTGCGCCCTGTACTTTCTATACAGATCCGGTCTAAAAAACTTCGTTTTAGCCATTGCCATAGCATTTTTCAATTCCGCAATTTTACTATGATTTCCCTTTAATAATTCTGAAGGAGCGCTTAAATTTCTAAAATCTTTAGGTTTGGCGAAGCTGGGAGCTTCCAGCAGCGCATCGTTGAAGCTCTCTTCGCTCAGGGATTCCATATTGCCCAGTACCCCGTCGACGTTGCGGCTGATCGCATCGGCCATCACCGTCGAAGCCAACTCCCCGCCGGTGAGGATAAAATCTCCGATACTGAAAAGCTCGTCGGCGTATTTCTCCACCACGCGCTCATCGATCCCCTCGTAGCGGCCGCACACAAAAAGCACCTCTTTTTTCCTGCTCAGACGTACCGCATCGTTTTGACGAAAGGGCTTGCCCGCGGGAGCGGGAAAGACAATATGCTTATCCTTGTGCTTTTCAAGCAGATCCATCAGCGGCTGGGGCATCATCACCAAGCCGGCGCCGCCGCCCACTTGATACTCATCCACCTTATTGTGCTTGTTTGTCGTATACTCGCGCGGGTTTTCAAACTCCGTTTGGATCAAGCCTTTGTTCTTTGCGATACCCAAAATGGAGTGCTCGAAATAATCCGAGATCAACTCGGGGAAAAGCGTGACAAAGGTAAAACGCATCGCCTAGCTGGCCTCGAGGATATCCATGCACTCTTGCGTATGGATATACCGCTCATCCTTTTTGAGCACGTAGCGCTCGATGTTTGGGATGAGAAAGGTTTTTGCGATGGAGGCGTACTCGGGCGCGGTTTGGATCAGAAAATACTCCGTATCGCCGATACGGTCTATCTTTTTGACGCTGCCTAAAACCTTGCCCTCCTCTAAAATCTCCTTGCCGAGCAGATCAAACCAAAACATCTCCCCCTCTTCGAGCTTGCACATTTGCCGTGTTTTTGCCTCATCGGAGTAAAGGTGCTTGTTCGTCAAGCTTTTGGCCGCGTCTATATCTTCATAGCCGACAAAGGTTACGGTGGATTTTTGCGGGTTGTAGTGCTTGATAGTCAGTTCGCATCCGTCGCTTTCAAAGCTGTTGCCGGAAGCGAACTGCTCGGGGAAGTCGGTTTCGAGATAGATCTTCATCTCCCCTTTCAGACCGACCGTTTTGCCCAGTTTGGCGATGGGAAATCTACTCATGGGCCTGGATATTGATCTTGTAACTTTTCGAGTTTTTCGCTTTGCAGCCGGTGACAATGGTTTTGATCGCGTTGATCATCTTGCCGTCTTTACCGATGAGCAAGCCCACGTCGTTTTTATGCGCGGTGATGATGATCTCATCGAGGTCGTCGCTGATCTCCGTTTGCAGCACGGCGACGTTTTCGGGGTGGTTGACGATCAACTTTGCGTACTCCAGTATAAAGTTTTTTACCATTGTTTTCTCCTTTTTGCCGGACACGGTTCGGCAAAAATTCCTTTCGCTAAAGCTTCGGCCGCTTCAAGTTACGCTTATTTTTTACCTGCAAGTCTTTTTACGGTATCACTCATCTGCGCACCGACACTGATCCAGTAGTTAAGTCTCTCTTCATCGATGTTTACCGCTTTTTGGTCTTTTGCGGGGTTGTACGTACCGATAGATTCGATCCACGCACCGTCACGTCTTTTTCTGCTGTCCGTTACGATTACTCTGTAAAAGGGCTTTTTCTTTCTACCCATTCTTGTCAATCTGATTGTTGTCATATTCTTCCTTTTCCTGTTTTCTATGTTGTATAGTGTGCTTTCGCGGGCACTTTATGCTAAGCAGCGTACTGCTTACTATAAAGTCCCCAAGCGAGCTTTATCTGGGGATGTTGCCTCCGGGCATCCCGCCGGGTCCGCCCATCTGGCTCATCATGTTTTGCAAATCCTTCATCCCCCCTTTTCCGGAGAACTTCTTTGCCAGTTTGGAAGCGTTTTTAAACTGTTTCAAGATGCGATTTACCTGCATCTGGCTTAGTCCCGCCCCCTGCGCGATACGCCGTTTTCTGCTGTTATTGAGCAGTTCGGGATTTTCGCGCTCCTTCTTCGTCATCGATCCGATCATCGCTTTGATATGCACGATCTCTTTGGAGTTTTCCAAATCGATATCTTTGAGCTGGTTGGCCATGTTGCCCATCCCGGGGATCATCCCCATGATCGATTTCATGCTACCGAGCTTTTTCATATTTTCCATCTGTTCCAAAAAGTCGTTGAAGTTAAACTTCCCTTTCTGGATCTTTTTGTTCAGCTTTTTCGCTTCCTTGTCGCTGATGACCGCGGCGGTCTTTTCCGCCAACGATTCGATATCGCCCGCACCCATAAGCCGCTTGACGATACGGTCGGGAATAAAGGTATCAAGATCGGGCATCTTTTCGCCGCTACCGATAAAGCGCAGGGGCACCCCCACCTGATCGGCGATACCGAGTGCGACGCCGCCCTTGCTGTCACCGTCGTATTTGCTCAGGATCACGCCGGTGGTTCCGATCTCTTTGTTAAAAGTATCGGCGGTTCGGATCGCATCCTTGCCGGTCATAGCGTCGGCGACGTAGAATACTTCGTCGGGATCAAGGGCTTTTTTGACCTCTTTAAGCTCGGCCATAAGCTCCTCATCGATCGCCAGACGCCCCGCCGTATCCACAAGCAGCACGTCGTAAAGCTTCTCTTCGGCCTGTTTGAGCGCCTGCTTGGCGATCTGATCGGGTTTGCCGTTTTCGTCGGCGACGATATCCACCTCGATATCGCTTGTAATCTGCTTGAGCTGCTCCACGGCCGCCAGACGCTGGAGGTCACACGCCGCGACAAGCACCTTTTTGCCCCGCTGCTTGAGGTAGTAGGCAAGTTTACCCGTGGAAGTGGTTTTACCGCTACCTTGCAGCCCCGCCATCAAAACTACCGTCGGCGGTTTGGAAGCAAATACAAACCCCTGATTTCCCGGTGCGGTGAGGATCTTTGTCAACTCATCCTGCAGCGCTTTGAGAAAATTCTCCTTCCCGATACCGGCTTTTTTTGTTTCCAACTCAACCGCTTTGATCAGCTCTTTGACCACTTTGTGGTGCACGTCTGATTTTAAAAGTGACTTCTTCAACTCTCCCGTTGCCCGTTTCAAGGCTTTTTCATCATCTTTGAAACGGATCTTGTTGATTGAGTTTTTAAAAGAATCGGTTAAGCTGTCAAACACTAAGATCTCCTGTCGGTCGTAAAAATTTGCTGCTGTATTTGCTTTAAATAATTTGGAATTTTACCAAAAAAGATTGTATCCAAACTTAAAACATTTTACTAGTTAAAGCCCTTGAAATCCTTGGGTTCCCTGGCGCTGAGTTCATACTCGAAAATCTTGAGATATTTCGCGTGCAAAAGTACCCGATTTGCCTTGTATCTGGCGCCGTATTGACTATCTCCGATGATGGGGTGGCCGATATGGGCAAGGTGGACCCGGATCTGGTGGGTTCTTCCCGTGGTGATTTCGATTTCGACCTTGCTTTTCTTGCCGTGGATCTCCAAAGGCCGCACGATCGATTTCGCCGGTTTGCCGTCTTTGGCGCAGCGGCTTATCGCCATCCCCTTTTTTACGGTTTTGATGGGGCAATCCACCACCGTTTCTTCGCTGACGATCCCCTCGACCCACGCGACGTACAGCTTTGTGACCCGCTGCTTTTTAAACGCTTCGACGCACCGCTTTCGAAAATCCTCATCCTTGCTAAAAAGCAGCACCCCCGTGGTCTCTTTATCCAACCGGTGGATCAGTTCGGCGTTGTCGAAACGGATATCGCCGCTTGTCAAAAACGCCGGCTTATCCACGGCGATAATTTTTTCATCCTCAAAGATCACTTTGGGCTTTTCCACCTTTTTGACGCTAAATCGCGTCGTTTCGGGGACTTCGGCGCGGGCGATCACGACCTTTTTCCCCTCGATGCTAACCAGCCCGTCGTCGATAAGCTTTTTTGCCTTGTTGTTGGAGAGTCCCTCCTGCCGTGCTAGCAATTTATACGCTTGCATTTTCTTTCCTTGTGAGTGCTTTTATATCCTCTACGACGCTTTGCAGATCGAAGCTGCCCTCTATTGCCGTAGGGTTTAGGGCGTCAAGCTTTTTCAAACTCTCTTCCAGATCGTTCGTCACGTGGATACCGTCCACGCATTTATACGTCTCTTTTTGGTTGAAGTAGTGCTCCCCGCTGATGATTTTGTTGTGAAAAAACGCCGGTTCGATGGGGTTGTGCCCGCCGATGGGCGCAAATGCCCCGCACAGGATCGTCACGTCCGTTATCTCATAGATATGGATCAACTCCCCCATCGCGTCAACCAGTACGATCTCGCTGTCAAAATCCTTTCTCTCGGAAAAGCGGTGGTAACTGCGTTTGCCGCGATACCTTTGGATCAACGCATCCACCGCGTCGAAACGCTCGGGATGGCGCGGGACGATGATAAGCTTCGTATCACGCAAAGCCGCGGCGTCAAAGGCTTGTAAAACCTTTTCCTCCTCCCCCTCATGGGAACTCGCCACGGTGATGACGCGCTGTTTCGGCTTGGCGTAGCGGCCGCTGCGGCTTGGCAGATTGGCCAGTTTGATATTGCCGCCGACAACGACGTTTTGCGCACCCAAAGCTTCAAATCGAAGCTTATCCTTTTGGCTTTGGGCGTAGATGCGGTCGACGTTGGCAAACAGACGTTTGTAAAACCACCTGGCTTTGTAGTATTTTTCATAACTGTTGTCGCTGATACGCGCGCTTAAAAGCAGCGTCGGCGTACCTTTACGCTTTGCCAAAGCAAACAGCAGGTACCACAGTTCCGCTTCGAGTACCACCAGTACCTTCTGCCTGCGCATCCAGAAAAACAGCAGCGGTTCAAAGGGCAAGTAGCGCGCGTTGGCGCTGAGCTTTTTCGCTTCGGCCAAGCCCGTCTGCGTCGTGGTCGTCACCGCAAAATCGTCAAACTCTTTTTGCAAAGGTTTCAGCGACGCCACTTCGCCGAAACTGCAGCCGTGAAACCAGTGGCCGTGCTTTGGCAAAGGCGGGTTGTGTCGGAGAAAAAAACGTGCCGGGATGGAAGTTCTGTACTTGGGTTTTCTTGCCAGCAGTGCCGCAAAGGGCAGTGCCAGCACGTAGATAACGGAGATTAAAAGCGTGTAAGTAACAAAAAAGAGTTTACTCTTCACCACTGCTCTCAAGGTAGAGTATCCGTCCGCAGTGGGGGCAGGTCACGATCTCTTCGGATTTGATGATCTCGGAGTAGGTTCTGTCGTTGATCTTCATATAGCAGCCGTAGCACGCCTGCTTCTTCACCGGAGATACGGCGCTGACGCCCGCCCATCGGTATACTTTTTCGTAAAAAGCGATCACCTTTTGCTCCATCTTGGCGATGAGTTCCTGCTTCTGCTTGTAAATTTCGCCTCTTTTGGTATCGATCTCTACCAGCGTCTGGTTGACGCTGTCTTTGACCTCTTCAAGGTCCTTTTTCAAATCCTCGAGTTTTTGCTCGTTTTCCGTTTTGAGCTGCTCTTTGGTTTCGATCACTTTGTTCAAGCGCTCAATCTCTTCGTTGGCAAAGGTGATCTTTTCCTTGGCGATCTCCTCCTCCAAAGAAGCGGCTTTGATTTCGCGCTCGTTTTTAGCCTCGTTGGCTTTTTTGCGGCTGTTTTCCAACTGATCGTTGAGTTCGCCGATCTGCTCGTCAAACTGCTCAACCTTCGCTTTTGCTTCGCTGATATCGGTTTCGATCCCCTCGATCTGAACCTCGATCTCTTTTTCTTCCTCTTCGATGTAGGTCAACTTCTCTTTGGCTTTTTGGATCTGGGGTTCAAAACTCTGGATCTCTTTATCCTTGTCGGATAGTTCGATGATTTGCTCTAAGTGTTTATTCAACTTTTATCTCCTGTATATTCTTCTGTAATTCAAAGCTTTGTGAAACTCTATTACTGTGCGCTAGAGTGCTACTGTTTTAAACGGATTTTTAGAATTTGAAATTATAACCGAAATATCCAAATTTTTCAAATCAGAGCTTAAAGCGTCGGCAAAAAACTTTTCGCTCTCGTAGTGACCGATATCGACAAGCATCAAATCCTGCTGCTGCGCCTTCATCGCTTCGTGGTATTTGATATCGCCGGTTAAGAAGCAATCCGTTTCGCACATATCCATCATGGAACTGCCGCTCCCGGTGGTCAGCGCAACGCCGCTGAGTTCGGGTTTTTCATTGACCACTTTGAAATTATCCAGCCCCAGTTTCCGCCCCAGCAGCGCATACAGCTCCTTTGTCGCGAAGCGCCGGGTATCTTGCAGCATAAACTCCGCTTCTTTATCTATGCGCAGTCCCAGCACCCGTTCAAAAACGTAGCGGTTGAGGTGGGTTTTGTCGATGTTGGTGTGCATAGCGATGACGCTTTGGTTTTTCTGGATCAAACGCCGCATGATATTGGCGGGGTAGTAGTCAAAATCCATCTGCTTCAGCGGAGAAAAGATCAGTGGATGGTGCACGAGAAAAAGCGTATCCTCTTCATGCTCTTCAGCCAGTTCCAGCGTCACGTCCAGTGCCAAAACGATGCGTTTTATTTCCTGATCTTTGGCCCCGACGAGGATACCGCTGTTGTCCCACTTCTCCTGCAGCTCAAAGGGCGAAATTTCGTCTAAATACTCGTAGATCGCGCCTAGTTGCACGCTTTGACCCTTTCAAGTCGTTGGCTTTCCTGCTCTTTGTACATCATCGCACACCCTTTGGCAAGGTCGCGGATTTTGAGGATGTAATCCTGCCGCTGGGTCACCGAGATCGCTTTTCGCGCGTCGAGGGTATTAAACAGGTGTGAAGCAATCATGCACTGATCGTACGCCGGCAGAGGCAGCCCCGCCTCCAAACAGCGGTTGCACTCCTTTTGCGCATCTTCAAAGTGGGTAAAAAGCATCTTGGTATCGGCGATTTCAAAGTTGTACTTACTGAATTGGTATTCGCTCTCCTTGTGCACGTCCGCATAGGTGGTACCTTCGCTCCAGACGATGTCAAAGACCGACTCAACCCCCTGCAGATACATCGCCAGCCGCTCCGTACCGTACGTGATCTCTACGGCGACGGGATCGCAGCTGACACCACCCACTTGCTGAAAATAGGTAAATTGCGTCACCTCCATGCCGTTTAGCCACACTTCCCAGCCAAGGCCCCACGCCCCGAGAGTCGGGCTTTCCCAATTGTCTTCGACAAAGCGGATATCGTGCTCTTTGAGATCAAGCCCCAGGTACTCCAGACTTTTGAGATAAAGCTCCTGGATATTGTCGGGGCTGGGTTTGATAAGCGTTTGGAACTGATAGTAACTTCCAAGGCGGTTGGGGTTCTCCCCGTAGCGTCCGTCGGTAGGGCGGCGGCTGGGAGCCACGTACGCCGTGGACCACGGCGTGGAATCAAGGCTGCGCAAAAGCGTGGCCGGGTGGAAAGTCCCCGCCCCCGCAGGGATATCGTAGGGCTGGACGATATTGCACCCCTCGTTTGCCCAAAACTCTTGCAGTTTCAGCAGCATCTGGCTAAATGTCATCATAAATACACTACCTTGTTTTTTACGTGATTATACCATAGGGGCGGTTAGGGGGAGGTAAGCTCGTAAAAGTTGAAATTAAATTTTAATAATCGAAAGTCACAGTTAATAGACATCTTTACGATGTTTTACTTTAATCACATCCACAACGATCTTTTCTTCCATCTTGCGGTAATCGAACGGATAACATGCTCATCCTTTGTATTATATGTCATACAAGTATTATAGCACACCGCCCCTACTTTTGCAACAATTCCCGGGGCACGAACATATACACCTCCACCGGTGCTTTCATCCTTCCCGCAAGCCGTTCCGCCGCTTTGCCGTGACCGAAAAAATAATCCACCCGGATCTCCCCTTTGATCGCGCCGCCTACATCCTGGGCGACCACGTAGCGGTTGACGACTTTTTCTTCGGTTTTTAGATAGAGGGGAAAGCCCAACGGAACGTAGTTTCTATCCACCGCCACGCTTCGCATGGGGGTCAGCTCCACGCCCAGCGCCCCCGTAGCGCCCTGCTCGCGCTCACGGAAAAAAACATAACTGCTGTTATAACCTAAAATCTCATCCATCTTTTCGGGATTGCTTTGCAGATACTTTTTGATACTTTGCAGCGATACCTGCTGCAGATACCCCTTTTCATACATATAGCGCCCGATGGAGCGGTAGCGGTGCCCGTTTTGATCGGCATACCCGATATTGAGGATTTCGCCGCTGTCAAGCTGCACCTTGCCCGAGCCCTGCACCTGCAAAAAAAACGCATCGATCTTGCTATCGACGTAGCAGATCGGCGTCGCCTTTGCCAACCCCGCTTCGATATCGTTGCGGTCATAGTAGGGCACGATCTTGTCTCCTTGTATCTTGCCGCGCAGGCGGTACCCCTCGAGTTCGGGGTAGATTTCGTGCAGCTCGACGGTGTACATATCCTCGGGTTTTTCATACAGGGGGTAAAAGTAGCGCTTGGTTTTTTCCCTGCTGCCGTGCAGCAGCGGTTCGTAATACCCCGTCATCAACCCCTGTTCCTGCTCGCCCATGACCTTTACGGGGAGAAAATGCTTTTGAAACTGTTCAAAGGTGGTGATGTTGCTATCGCACTGCCCCTTTAGCAGCGGCTGGTGCTCGCAGCTTTTATAAAAGGTTTGCAAAAACTCCCGATCAAAATCCTTTTTCTCAAAGCGGTCCCAACCGCGCTCTTGCAAAGCGGCTTCGCTAAAGTCGGGGTCATACTGTTTCGCGCCGCAGCCGGCAAGCAGCAGTGCCAAAGCGGCAAGTAAAAAATAGTGCACCTTCACTCCTACGAGTGGAAATCGTCCAACTTGGCGTTGAGTTCGCTGACGACGCGGGCGAGGTTTTTGATCGATTCGCCCATTTCGTCCACGTTTTTCGCGTTGGAGGTTTCCAGTTTTCCGATATCTTCAATTTTACCCAAAATATGCTCAACCTCTTTTGAGATCGCTTTGGTATTTGCCACGCTTTTCTCCACCTCGCCGGTAGCATCATCCATATTTTCAAAGGAAGCTTCCATCATCGACTCCGCCTCTTTGGAGCTTTCTTGCAGCTGCTGCGTAGAGCGGGCGTTGCCGTTCATCTGCGTACTTGCCTGCATGATCGACTGGACGATGACGCTGATCGTGGCATCGATCTCGGCCAGGGATTTTTGCGTTTTATCCGCCAGCTTTCGCACCTCATCGGCCACCACGGCGAAGCCCCTGCCGTGTTCCCCTGCACGGGCCGCTTCGATGGCGGCGTTGAGTGAGAGCAGATTGGTCTGATCGGCGATATCCTGGATAATACCCAATACGTCTTTGACCTTGGAAGCTTCCTCGCTGAGGTGATTGAGCCGGTCAGCCACCTCCATCTCGCTGGCAGCGTTTTGCTCCACTTCCGCCGTCAAGGCAAAAAGGATATCTTTGGTGGAGTTGAGGTTTTTCTGGGTTTCATGGATCTTCTCCATCGTCGTTTCCACGACGCCGCTGGAGTTCTCAAGGATATGGCGTACCTGCGTACCACTTTGGATCAATGCCTGAACGTTGTCGCTGCTTTGGTTGACCCGCTTCTGTATGGTATCGGCGTGCTTTTGTACCGCATCGGCACTTTCAAAGCTGATATGGGAAGATGCTTTGGCGCTGTTGACCGTATCTTGCACCTTGTCGATAAATCGGTTGACCCAGCTGCTGGCTTCACCGATCTCATCTTTGGAGTGTACGGGCAACCGCTTGGTCAAATCCCCGTCCGATTTTGCCAACTCCTGAAACACTTTCAAAGGTTTTTTCACCACGGTATTGATGATATAGATCAGCAGTATCAAGACGATAATATCGACGATGGTCACCGTAATAAGCTGAGAGATGGAGATATCGACAAAATCGTTGACGCTGCTTTCCGCCTGAGAAAGCTTTTTACCCACGAGGATATAGCCCAAAACCTCCCCGTTTAAACCCTTAAGTGCCCGCGCGGTGACCAGATAACCCTTTGTCAAAGCGTACTCGCCCACCTTTGCAGGATTGAGTGTGCGCATCTGGTCGACAAAGGTCTTATTGATAAACTTTTCCCTTTGCGATACCGTAAACCCGCCCCATCCGGGGTTTTCACCCAATTGATTTTTTTGGGGAAGCAGCGCGCTTTTGACCAGAACCAAAGCTTCCACCTCCAGGTCGGTTTTGAGATTTTTTACGACGCTTTCATAGCCTTGGATGATCTCCATCGAGCCCATATAGTCGCCGAAGATATCGCTGATGGGCGAAAGTGAGCGGATCGTCAAGCCCGTTTTATCCACTTCGATAACATTAAACGGTTTTTGCTCCTTTTGCATCTTTGCGATGCTGGAGCGCTTTAACTGCTCGCCGTGGTTGTATTTATCCCACACTTTCAAAAAGCTTTTGCCCTTGTCGTCGTGTACGTGGATGCGAAAACTCTCCAGATCGGTATTTTTCAAAATCTCTTTGGTCACGCTTTGCAGGGTTTTATGCGCTTTGGTGCGGTTTGTCATCATCAATGCTTCTTGCAAGGTACGGTTTTGACTCATCAAGATAGCGTTGGTCAAACCCGTGGAGTTTTTGGATTGTAAACTTTTCTCCAGGTAGCCGGTCACGGGGACCAGCTCCTTCTTGTACACGTTTTCGCGCACTTCGGTCATCCCGTTGTAGGTAACGAAGATGATAATAATAAGCCCGAGAAAAAAGATGGACATGAGGGGGATATGGATCTTTGTCGCCAAGCTTTTGGGTTGGTACATGTGCTGCCTTTAGGGAAAACTAGACGGTAATTTTATAGCAGCGAAGTTACAGGAAAATTACTTTAATCCCGGGATTAATTGCAGCTTTTAAGCAAGCCCCAGCTGCTTTTGGATTTTGTCCTTGTCAAAGCCGCAGATCCATCTGCTGCCGATCAAAACGACGGGTACGCCGCGGCAGCCGTGCTTTTCGCAATCTTTTGCGGCGGCTTTGTCTTTGCTGATATCGATGGTTTTAAATTTGATCCTCTTTTCTTTAAAGTAGTTCTTTGCCACGGTGCACCACTTGCACCCCGGTCCGGTAAAAAGTACGACCTTTTTTGCCATAATTTCTCCTTTTTATCGATCTGTAGCTACAGCTGCGTCCAGTTGCCGTCGCTTTGGCTGTAGATTTTCATCTTTGAAACGGTGGTATCAAACCACAGCGTCCCGTTTGCGGGGGTGGCGGGTTCGGTATCTGAGACGATGGCGCTGTTGTAGTTGCGCGTTTCACCGCTGATCTCCGAACCGCCGTAGAGTTTGAAGTGGTTGACCTCCCCTACCCCGATTTCGATCATGATATCATCCTGGCGCGCCTGCGTATCCGTCGCGCCCGTTTGCAAGATTCCGTCTTCACCTCTGCTGATAAGCCGCCCCATAACGTTTGCGGTGGGACTGATACTGACGTTGCCGTCGGCGTAGCTGGCGTTGACGTCGTTGTCTAAACCCAGATCGCGGGTTGTATAATAGATGGTTCTTCCCCACGCATCGCTTGTCACTCCCACAAAGGGCGGCAAGGTGGAATCATTATTCTCCTTTGGCAACTCAAAAAAAGAATCGCTGTCCACGTCCGCGGCATTTTGGATCAGACGGCTGCGGATAATATCGAGCATTATTTTACTATTTTGCAGCTTTAAAAGATTGGATTCCACATGGGCATAATAGCTCATCGCCGTAAATGCGGCGGCTACAACGCCCACGATAATCACCGCGATCATCGCTTCGGCGAGAATATAGCCCCGCCGCATCAAAAGATCGCTCCGCTTCCGGCTAGATCCACCAACCCCTTTTGCAGCAGGATCTGCGTCAATACCACCACGTAAAACTCCACAAATACCGCAAACGCCATCAAAAAGATCGCATACATCGTGACCATCCGAAAAAAGCGTTTACTCTCATTGAGCGCTTCGAAGCGCGCCTTATCCGCGATCTGCAAAAAGGACTGCCCCAGCTGCACGTTTGACCCCACGCCGCGCAACAGGTTTTGCTCCACGGCGTCAAAGAGTTTATCGGGCAGTTGCAACTGCCCCTGGGTACGCATCTGCTCCAGCATCCGTTCAAAACTTTTGGAAAAAAGCTTCGTGCTGCTGTTATGCACCGCCGCGCCCAGCGCCTGCTTGAGCCCGATCCCGCTTTGCAGCATCTGTCCGAGCATACTGAAAGTCACAAACTTTTCAAACTGCATGACGATATGACGGGCAAAGGGCAGACGCAGGGCAACCGCCTTGGCAAAAGCTTGCCAAAAGCGCGAATTGCTAAACAGCGCGATCAAAAAGATAAAAAAATATCCCGCTACGAGAATCAATCCTACCAGCAGCAGATTGCTGAAAAGCTGCGCTAAAAGCAGGTGGGAACCGACGATATCCATAATCTCCGCACTGTAGGCTTTGGAGCGCTCGATCTGGTAGGGAACGGCAAAGAACTTCACCACAAATACGACCAGCGTCGCCAGGACAAAGTAGATAGTCGGTACGGTGACTTTGTCGCTGGATTCTTGCCGAAACTCCTGCTTCACGTCCAGGTAGTGGATCACTTTGCGCAAAGCCTCTTTGAAGTTCAACCCCTTCTCCGCCATGGAGACAAAATGCACCACGTCCATCGGGCACACGCAGTGGTGCTGCAGCGCCGTGGAAAAACTCTCCCCGTTTTGCAGGGTATCTTCTATGCGCTCATAGGCTTTGCGCTCCGCTTTTTTCCGCGCGCTTTGGGCAAGTAAGCGGATCCCGTTTGGCAGGTTTTTGCCGTTTTCGAGGGTAAACAGGATCGTTTTGAGCATGGGATAGGCGTCAACTTTCATCGATATACCCCAGTGCCAGCAGTTCGCTTACCAGCGTTTCATAATCGCTTAAACCGTGTTCAAAAAGATACTGCGCCGATTGGAAATAGCTGAAGGTGATAAAATCATCCCACGCTTTGAGCACCGTGGAGTTTTTCAACGCCAGGTAGAAGCGGTAGCGGACATTGATATCGGGCGGGATAAATACCATATCCGTCAGCAGCGTCCGACCGCTGTAGCCGGTAAAGTTGCATTTGATACACCCTTTTTTCTCGTAACCTTTGCTTTGGGTTTTAAAATATTCGCTGCCGCTGCCGCTTTTGGCGGGGACTTTACAGCTGCACAGCTTGGGGATAAGCCGCTGGGCGATGACGCCGCTGAGCGAATAAGCCAGGATAAACAGATCCCCCTCCTCGTCTCGGATCCGCTCCATCGCCATATACGCCGTAGAGGTGTGCAGCGTGGAAAACACCATATGGCCGCTATGGGCGGCTTTGAGCGCTATCTGGATACTCTCCTTGTCGCGCATCTCCCCGATAACCACGACATCGGGGTCTTGACGCATTACCGATTTCATGGCCGTGGGAAAATCAAACCCGATACTTTCGTTCACCTGGTACTGGGTAACAAAATCGATCTTGTACTCGATGGGATCTTCGATGGTGTAGATGATCTCATGGAGCCGCTGGCGCTGGGTGAGGATGGAGTTTAGCGTCGTGGTTTTCCCGCTTCCCGTGGGGCCTACGACGAGGAAAAAACCGTTTTTGCGGTTGATAAAGTTGCAGATATGGCTCGTCATGGGGTGGCGATCGGGGAAGATTTTGTCCAGGGATTTGATACTGTTGGCTTTGTTCAGTATACGGATGACGATATTTTCCCCGAAGTTCGCCGGGGCGATCTCGATACGAAAATCGATGGGTTGCCCGTCAAAGTGCAGCTCAAAACTACCGCTTTGGGGAACCTGCACATTCACCAGATCCAGGTTGGATTTCTCTTTGATAATAAAAGAAAACCGCTTTGCCAAATCGTGGCTGAGCAGGTATTTTGACTCCACCCGACCCTCGACCCGCAGACGCAGCCAGCAAAACTCTTCATAGGGGTTGATATGGATATCGCTGACTTGTCGCTTGATCGCGTAGTGCAGCAGCATTTCGAAGATCTCCAAAACTTCTACGTCCTGGACATCCCGGGCATTGAACTGCTTGATCCGCTTTTCGATAAGATCGGGGTCGATTGCTAAAAGTTTTTGGAACTTTTGATCAAATTCACGGACGGGGATCGTTTTTTGCTCAACCCTTTTGCCCGCTTTTTTCTCCAGCAGCTTCAAGCGCTTGGCGCCGATAAGCTTTTTTACCTCCACCTGAAGCGTTTTTTCATCTTCGCCGACGATAATAATTTCATACTCTTTGATCATATCGAGATTGTGCAAAGGTTTTTCTTTGCGGTGAAGAAAGTTGTGCTCCAGCGCGATCTGCAGCAGATTTTTCGATACCCCGATCTGGTTGTAGTAATATTGCTCTTTTTTGCAGATCTCTAGCTGCTTGGCGGTTAAAAGTTTTTTGGCGTTCATGGCAAAAATTATACCATAATGTCACGGGCGCGGCGGTTGTCGCCTCAGAGGCTCAGGTAAAAATCCAGCTCCAATTTTCCCCCGTTTTCGCTGAGGATATATTGGTTTTGCGAATAGCTGCCGTTAAGATCGCGCAGCACCTCCTCCTGCATCGATCCAAGTGCGGCGGCGGTGGAGAAATAAAACGCACTGCCGCTTTGCGTAGCGCTGTAGGTATCAAACCCGTTTTGCGCGGGCGGGATAAATACGCCTTCGCCTCCGTCAAGGGGATAGGGGGTGGTGGTGTTGCACTCCAGCTGCGCCACGGCCGTATCGCCCGCAAGCGAACCGTCCGTTTGCAGCGGATACTGACTGCTGAGGGTTTTACACTGCAAAATCGCTTCAGAGATGGTTTGAATATGGGTTTGGAGGGTGGATTTTATGTTTTGTTTGTTTATAGTCGTAAAATCGGTGTAGTTTAGCAGCAGCCACGCCATAACCCCGCTGAAGGCTATGGCAAGGAGCAGTTCAAGCAGTGAAAAAGCGTGTTTCAACGCTTAGTTTGCTTCTTTCAAGATAACGATCTCCAAACTTCCCGCCCCGGCAGGACCGCTTGGCAGACCCGCAACCGCACTGTAGCAATACGCATTACCAAGAGCGTTGTATGCATCTTCGGAAGTTTGAAATGTTGCCCCGTCGCCGACGTTGACGCTGAGGTTGGAATCGATCAGGTTGTTAAACAAAGCGCAGTATTCTTCATTATCCGCCGTCGCTACGTCATCGATAGCGTAGACAAATGCCACGTCGTTACCCGTTCCCTGGGTATAGTTCGTACCGATATCCAGCGTCCATCCCGTCGTACCGATCTCTGAAATGGGGCTTGGAATTTCGGTGACGATCATTACGTTTGAAGCGTTCAAATCCGTAATCGCCGTGGGAGCGGTACCCACCTGTACCTGATACACGTCATAAGCGTTTGAAAGCTGTCTAGCCTGATCCATCAAAGAAGCGACACGGGCTTTTTTCGCCGAAAGGTCCGTGTTCATAAAGTTTTTGTAGTATTTAAAACCGATAACGCTGATAACCCCGAACAAGATGATCGCAATCATCATCTCAACCAGTGATATACCGTTACGCATTTGCGAGTACTCTTTTGTCATCCTACATCCTTTTAGAATATGTTTTTACGCACAATCCCTGTGCAATTGGTTAAGGTAATATCGGCAGGGTTATCCAAATTTTAATATATAGGGGGCGATTTTGATAAAAAAACCGTATTTGTGTTCGTTGCAGTTGGCCCCGATGCACATACTCTCCAATTTTGCGTTATCGTTTTTGACGATATTGAGCAGGCGCTTGAGCATCATGTAGGAATACGAGCTTTCTATGGCGCCGTTGATGAGGATAAAACGATCTTTGATTTCGACGCGGCCGGGAAGTTCCAGCTTTTGCAAAATCTCCTCATACTCCGCACGCTTTTGCTCCAGGTACTTGGTGTCTGCCTTGACGACGATGGGTTCTTGCACCTTCTGTTTCAACTGCTTCAGCGACGTTATCTTCTCTTCGGTCACTTTATTTTCATAGATGAGATCAAGCAGGTAAAAGTAACCGCCCACCCCTCCAAGACATAGCAAAAGTATAAAGAGGATGAGCAGGTTATATTTTTTCATAGCAGTATTGTATCAGATCCTTTTCTTGCCCCTTGGTTTCGATCAGGTTTGTCTTTTGCGGCAGGTATTCCAAAAATTCAACTCTATCGGCAGGCTTGATTTGTACACAAAATCTGTTGTCATTATACACTATTTGCTTTAAAGTTGATTTGGTACGCTTCGTGAGCTTCTCCACGTCGTTGAGCCACTTGACGCTGTCGATGCGCTCAATCATTTTTACCGAGCGGCTAAACTCCTTTTTGACCATCGCTTCATACTGGCGCTGCAGGCTAAGCTGCTGCTTGGATTTGATATTTGATTGCTTGAGGTACTCATACCCGCCGTACAAAACGCCTGAAACCAGTACCAGAGAAAACAGCAGCGTTACGCTGCCTAAAAAGATCTCCATCTTTTGGCGCTGCAGGTTGATGCTTTGGAGTTTCTGCCCCCCGCTATTATCCACGAACTTTGTCGCAAATCCCCGCTCCAGAGCGAAGTTTTCGGGTTTATCCAGGATGTAGTCGATGATGCGCCCCTCTTCGCACACCACACCCACGTGTTTGTAATCAAGCTCAAAGATCACGACGATGCGCCCGGCGGTAGCGGCGACGGTTTGCAGTACGTTTTGGTACATGATCTTTTCTTTGGGCAAAAAGGCGATGAAGTTGATCACGTCCTTATTGCCGTGCAAAGAGATCTTCATCGCCGCCGAATCCAGTTCGGCACGCACCAGGCGATATACCTTTTCCCGGATCGCCTTTTTACTTCCCTCGGCTTGGATGCAGCCTGCACTAAAGATCGCCATGGTACCCTACTGCATCACGTATTTGATGATGCGCGGCGTGACGATGATCACCATTTCGCTTTTGGTGCTGCTTCTATAATCGCTGCCCGCGACATTGTTCAAAACCGTTCCCGAAGTTCCGGGAACACCCTTATGCCCCGCGTCGTGCTTTTGGCGGTACAACCCCGAAATCACGATAGGTACCCCCGGTTCCACCCGCACGGTATTTTGGATCTTTTTCGTACTGATTTTTGGCTGCTTATACTCCTGATTATCCAGATTAAAGCTGGTATAGCCCACGATATCGTTAATCTCCATCTCGATACTCGTAACCACCGTTTCATCCATAATGTTGGAATTGAGCGTGATCTCCAAACCGCTAAGCGCGGTGTCGCTGACGGTGGAGGTTTGCGCCCCGCCGTTGTTGACCAGCGTTGTTTGAAAGGATTTGATATACGCTTCCTCGGTTCCGTCTTTGAGCGTCACGTCCGTTCCCGCCAGTCCCAGCAGCGTCGGGCGCTGTACGCTTTCAACCTTGCCGAAGTGCTCCAAAATATTCAAAATGGCCGATGCCGATTCGTAATCATTGTCGTTTTTGACGACCCCTATCTGATAGGGCACGCCCGAAGCCAGGCTTTCGGTGGCGCTTTTAAGCACCAATCCCGTAGATTTGGCCGCGGAGGGGATCATCTCCCAATCGATGCCCAGGTTGTACTCGTCGCTAAGCTGTACGTTGTAAATCTCCATGGAGTATTCGATGACGTAGAGGTTGTTTCGCAGCAGCAATAGATACTCCATAATCTCTTTATACTCCTTCGTCCGCGCCGAAAAGGAGATCGAAGAGGTCACGGCGTCATATACGACCTTGTTCGCGCCGAAGGTCTTCAGCGATTCCACCAGCGACTCCCCCAGCTTGTCCACCGCGGGGATCTTGAGCGTGACGTTTTTGACAAACCCCAGATAGTACGTCCCCTGTTCGTAACTTACGCTTAACCGGTTTCCCACCGCCTTTTCCAGCAGCGTTCCCACCCCGATATTGCTCGCGGAGAGATACACGTCCGCCTGCGTCAGCAGCTTTGCCCCGCTGTCCTCCCTGTCGTTATTGTTATCGGCGATCCCGTCGTTGTCGTCATCATCGTTATCGAAGTTTTCACTTTGCGACTCCAGCTGAAAAACGATACTCTCGCCCGTCGCTTCGCTGAGCAGCGAGATCACGTCGGTCAGCGGCGCCCCCATAATCTTGGCGCGCTTGATCGTCACGTTATCGGGAACCTCCATGGCATCCACCGCAAAATTCTGCGCCTGTACCGGGACCGTACGGACGGCGGGTTCGGGTTTGCGTTTATACTTCTGCAGTTTTGCCGGAGGTGTTATGGGATCGATAGTCTCTTTTTTCGCGGCTTGCGAACACCCCGTGAAAAGGAGGGCGGCAAAGGGCAGCAGGCATAGTAAAGCTCTTCTCACCGAGCGCTCCTTTTGCTAAAGTGGATCGTTTGGTAATTTTTACGGTCACTGCGAAGAACGAAATAGTTGCTTGTGATCTTGACGATATCGATTTTACTGTTTTGCAAATAAAGCGAATCGCCCTTGCGCACGGCAAAGCTTTTATCCCCCGTTTCCAGCAGGGCGAATTTGCCCCTGTTGGTCTCTAAAAAACCGAAATAGACGATATCGAAGACCTTTTTCTTTTCCGGTTTTTTGTAAATTATCTTCGGCTGGGGCTTGGGGCGGGGTTTTTCAACCTTCTTCTCTGCTTTGGGCGCTTCGTTGAAAAAGGGGTTGTATGCGGCAAACAGGGGGTTTGACAGTAACAAAAACACGACGATTGCGGGCATACCTCATCCTTTATCATTTCTTCACAGAGTTTTATCTGCGATATATAAAGCAATTAGTATGCCAAAATAGGGGGTTAGCAGCTTTTAAGAGGTTTTTTCCAGCAGTTCCAGAATCATCTGTTTGTCATTCATGGGGATCTTTTCGCCCTTGACCTCCTGATAAGTCTCGTCGCCTTTACCCAAAACCAGCAGCACTTCGCCGCTTTCAAGCTCCTTTATCGCCCGGGCGATCGCTTCCTTTCGGTCGGGATTGACGCGAACTTTCTCCCTGTTGTATACCCCCTGCAAAATCTGTTCGATAATCGCTTGGGGATCCTCGCTTCGCGGGTTGTCGCTGGTGAGGTAAATCTTTTTAGCCGCCGCCGCGGCCTTGCCCATGAGCGGGCGCTTACCGCTGTCGCGGTCTCCGCCCGCACCAAAGACGACGGCAACGTCTTTGGAGGGAAAACTCTCCACCACCTTTTTTATCCCATCATGGGTATGGGCAAAATCTACGATCACCAAAGGCTCTTCGCTGACCACCTCCATGCGTCCGCTGACGCCGCCGAAATACTCCAACTCTTCGCATATCCGCTCCAGCGGCGCACCGGTAAGCATCTTTACCGAGGCGGCGATCGCCAAAAGGTTATAGAGGTTAAAAGCCCCCTGCATGGGCGAGCGCAGTACCTGCGTCTGCTCAAAATGATTCAGCACCGCTTCGATTCCGTCGGTCAGTTTGTACGCCAGGACCTTAAAGGTAGCCGGGTTTTCAATCCCGTAGCTTTGGGCATTTTTCAAATTCACGTCAAATCGCTCGTCGCGGTTGATCAGCTTTGGCACCCTGTCGGCAAAGAAGCTTTGCTTCACGCGGCGGTACTCGGCCAAAGAACCGTGAAAGTCCAGATGATCTCCGGTGACGTTGGTGTGGACTTTCAGCGCAAAGGGCAGGTTTTCGATGCGGTTTTGCGCGATGGCGTGGGAGCTTACCTCCATGATGAAATATCCACAGCCTTGCCGCTTCGCTTCATACATATGCGCGATGGTTTGCAAAATAGGCGGGGTGGTCAGTGATTTTTCCTCGACCCGGTTTTCATTGATAAAAAAGCCGCGGGTCCCCTGCAGCGCCACCTTTTCACCCAGATCCAAAAGTACCGAGTAGATGCCAGCGGTTACGGTGGTTTTTCCGTTGGTTCCCGTCACACCCACGACGCGCATGGAGCCAAGATCCAGCAGTTTTAAAAGTTCTCTTGTGGAAACGCTGGGGGCTTTGCCGTCAAAGTATTTGATATTTTGCGCGGTTTTAACGAAGGTGATCCTCTCTCCGACGGCCTTGGTGTCGTCGGTGAAGGTACCGTTTTCAGTGTGCAGTATCAAAGATCGATTCTCTCATACAGCGCTAAAAGCTCCTGATCTTTTTCGAAGGGTTTGGGCGCATTGTCCAGATAGCTCAGCGCCATCTTGGTAAAACCGTTTTCAATCAGCGTCTGCACAAAATCGATAAACTCCTCTTTACTGGTGATAATCACCCGCGTTGAAAACATGATATTTTCAAACGCTTGTTTAAAGCTGCCGACCTCTTGAACGATATCTTTAAAATCGGCGTATTTGATCCCGTTTTCCGCTTCGATCTGATCCTGCAAAGGATCGGCAAGCAGCTGCTGCAGTTTCGCACGATTGCCCTCGATCGATTCGACCAGATCCATGATCACGCTGTCGGCGTCCTCGTCTTTTTCTTTGATAATTTGATAATACTCATACAGCGATTGCGCTTCTTCACTGTTTTCCGCGCCGATATCACTGAGATAAACCCCGACCTTCGCTTCGGTCAGTTCGGGGTAATCGGTCAAAAGTAATCCGTAAATTTTCAGTGCTTCGTCATAATTTTGGTTATAAAATTCAGCTTCCGCTTTGTCTAATAATGATTGAATATGTACTCTCATGGTTAATCCTTATCGATTGTCCTCTCCTACGGGTACGTTTACCACTTCCAGTTCGGGATGTATATCGATACGCAGTTGCCTCTCCACGCCGTATTTGAGCGTCGTTCCGCTGCTTGCGCATCCGACACAAGCCCCCAGAAGTTGTACATATACCTTTCCCTCTTTTATATCTATTAATTTTATATCTCCGCCGTCAAGCGCGATGGACGGGCGGATCTTTTCGATGGTTTTTTGAACCGGTTCTTGCAGCTCTTCATCACTAAAAGGTATCATACGTTCCTCTGCTTTTAATGTTTTTGGTCAACCTGACTTTGGAAGATATTCCCCTCGTCAAACCTGATATAATTCTTTCCGCCCAATCGTCCCAGGGCTTTGATGGAGGACTCTTTCACACCGTTTTGGTCCTGTTCCCCATCTAATATATGATAGCATAAAATCTCCGCAAAAGCAACACTCATGGGCTTGTTACCCACTTCGACGATCCGGTCGAGTTTGCATTCGTACGCGATCTTTGCACCCTTGATTATATCTATATCGACCATTTTCGCTTTTTGTGTTTCCAGCCCCGCCTTTTCGATTTCACACTCGCCGTACGCAAAGGGGTGGGCACTGAGCGTCATGGCATCGGCGAGGCTTTCGTCGATGATATGGATCACGCACTCTTTGCTTTCTTTGAGATTGCGGATCGTATCTTTGTCACCGCCGTCTCGCTTGGGACCGGCGGAAAAGCTGACCATGGGCGGATCGCTGGTAACGGCGTTAAAGAAGCTAAAGGGAGCGAGGTTGCAACTCCCGTCGCCGCCTTTGGTGGAGATCCACGCAATGGGACGCGGTATCACCGTGGATGCGAGCATATGGTAGTGCTCCTTTGGGCTTAAATCACTGCTTGGTATGATCATTTCTTTACCTCCCTATTCAATTTGTTTTCCACCGAAGCGATCTTGCCGCCCATGCGGTTATCGCTGTTTTTACGGTAATCGATCTTGATGCAGGAGTAGATGCGGTTGCTGTGTTCCCCCAGCACTTCCGACGCCTGCGCCACAAGCTCCAGGGCTTCTTGCATGGAGCCGGTTTCGATAATCGTGGACATGGGCGTCAATTTGTATTTAACCCCGCTTTTGTCGATAAAGTCGATCACTTTGCTTACATACTCGCTTTTACTCTCCCCCACGTCGGTGGGAAACATGGAAAACTCCAGTAAAACGCTATCCATCCACACTCCTTAATCATCGCTTACGACGGTGTTGCGTCCCGCTTCCTTGGCGCGGTAGAGGGCCCGGTCAACCCGCTCGAAAAAGCTGTTTTGATCTTCGCCTTTGCGCAGCGTTCCCACACCGAAGCTGCTGGTGATGCGATCTCCGGTGCTAAACTCCGTCTCCTCCATCAATTGGCGCAGCCGCTCGGACAACTCTCTGGCCTGATCTATCCCCATGGAGGGCAGCAAAATCACGAACTCCTCTCCTCCCCAGCGTGCGAGGGTGTCGACGTTGCGGATATTGTTGCTTAAAAGCTCCACGATCTCTTTGAGCACTTCGTCGCCTTTATTGTGGCCGTAGCTGTCGTTGATATCTTTAAAATAATCGATATCAAGAACGATCATACTCAAATCCTTTCCGCTGATGACCGCCTTGTCCGTTTCAAACTCAAAGAACTTTTCGAACTTCATGCAGTTAAATGCTCCGGTCAACCCGTCCAGCGAAGCTTCCTCCTCCAGCGTAGCGGTCATGTTGTAGAGTTCGTCTACCTTGTTTTTCATCGCCATGTTCAGCGTTCGCAGCTGCTCTTTTGTCTCTTCAAATTCGGTCACGTCGTGGCGGATGGCGATATATTCGACGATATCGCCGTCGATATCCAAGATGGGGATCACCACCGTGTCCACGACGTATTTGCGGCCGTCCTTTTTCATATTGGTCACCATTCCGTACCAGGGACGCTTGCTTTTGATCGTATCCCACAGGTCCTTAAAAGCGCTGCTTGGCATGGAGGGGTGGCGGATGATGTTGTGGGGTTTGCCCAGCAGTTCGTGGCGGGCGTAACCGCTGATTTCGCAAAACTTGTCGTTGACGTAGGTGATGACGCCTTTGGTGTTGGTTTTTGAAACGATATTGCTCAGATCCACCGCTTTTTTATACTCGTTGAGCAAATTGGCGCTTTCGTCGTGAAAATTCACCTCTTCAAGGATGTGTTCATAGGCGATGGAGAGGTCGTTGGCGATGGCTAGCGATACCTTTTCCAAATCACGCTGCAGACCGAAGGAGAGGTACTCCTTATGGTAAAACTCTTCGGCGACTACGTTTTTTAAGCCCATCATCAGGCTAAAAAGCTCCGCGATGGTGATATGGTGGTTTTTCAACAGGGTCAAAAACTTGATCTTGACCGGACACTCCGCGATGGTCAAGTCCCACTGCATCACGCTGATATAGCAATCGAAAAAATCGAAAAATACGTTTTTCTCCTCCTGTTGAATCTGCAGCGCGTGCTTTAAAAAGATCTCCTGCACCGCATCGGAACCCAACCACTTTTCAATGATATCGTTTCTGTTTACCCGCAAAAAATAGGAAAACTCTTTTAAATCTATGATCTTCACCTCTACACCCCCTGAGTGTTAATGCATCTGATTGTATTTTATGTAATATCTATTTCAAAATCGATAAAAACTTAATTTTCTAGTATATCTAAAGTTAGTAAAAAGTTATTTTAGTATCATAAAACTCTTAAATAGCAGATTATTAAAGGAGTGGGTAATGAAAAAGATTGTCTCAACTGCCCTGCTGGCAACGTCGATTCTCTTTGCAGCGGACGCCGCGGTGGTACAAAAAGCGAAACAGAGTATGATGGAGCTTGGGAAAACCCTTAAAGGCGAACTCAAGCAAAAATTCAAAGAGGACCCCAGCGGTTTAAAAGCGGTGGAGTACTGTGCCAATCAGGCGCAGAAATTGACAAAGGAGGTCAATGCCCGTCTTGATTCGGACGTGAAGGTGCGCAGAACGGCACTGAAATACCGAAGCGAGCACAATGAACCCTCCATTCAGGATATAAACGTGATGGATGATTTCCAGCACCGCATCGAAAATCTGAACCAAAGCCCTAAAAAGATGATGAAGGTAGTTGAAACAAAAGAGAAATACTTCGTTTACAAAGCTCTGGGTGTCGGCAAGCCCTGCTTGAAATGCCACGGGGACGTTAACAAGATCGATAGCAGGATTTTAAACGTTCTCAATGAAAACTACCCCTATGACCGAGCCAGAAACTTCAAACTCGGCGAGTTCCGCGGTGCTATCGTAGCGGAGATCGAAAAGTAGGTTACTTTTTGGGCTCTTCACCCTCCGTGGAGAGCCACTGGCTTTGTGAATGGTTCATGAAGCTGTATTGGCGTTTAAACTCATACTCGTCAAAAATAAATCGAAAACTTTCCATATACTCTTTAACGATGGTATAGGCTTTGTTGATCCGGGCAAACTCTTCGGGATCGCCGCCGCGGTCGGGATGGTGACGCAGGGAGAGTTCGCGGTATTCGCGCTTGAGGTCATCCATACTGCTTTTTGAAAGCAGATTCAGCGTCTTTACCGCCCATTGGAGTTCTTCGTAGGTCACGCAACAACCTTTGCGCCCGAGGGCGCTTTCGGGTTACTTTTTCGACTGCTTCGCCGCGCGCTTACGATCGTGGGGGTTGAGCAGCTTCTTACGCACACGGATATTTTTGGGCGTTACCTCCACCAACTCGTCATCTTCGATCCACTCCAGTGCGCGCTCCAGGTTCATATCCCTTGGCGGAACCAGTTTGATCGCGTCGTCGTTGCCCGCCGAACGCATATTGGTCAACTGCTTGCCCTTAAGCGGATTGACTTCCAGATCGCCCGCTTTGGCGTTTTCGCCGATAATCATCCCCTCATACACTTTGGTTTGGGGCTCGATAAAGAGTACGCCGCGGTCTTGCAGGTTAAACAGCGAATACGCGATCGCGTCGCCGTTTTCTTTGGAGATCAAAGCTCCCCGGCTTCGGCTTTCCACTTCGCCGATAAAGGCGCGGTATTCCAAAAAGGAGTGGTTCATCACCCCTTCACCTTTGGTATCGGTCAAAAATTCGCTTCTTAGCCCGATCAATCCCCGTGCGGGAATTTCAAACTCGATACGGTTGGTGCCATCGGGCATGGTGGTCATCCCCTGCATGGTCGCTTTCCGCTTCCCGAGCTTTTCGATCACCGTACCGCCGTGCTCTTCGGGCACGTCGATCACGAGGTGTTCATAGGGCTCCATCTTCACGCCGTTTTCCTCTTTGATCACCACTTCGGGTCTGGAGATATTAAATTCAAACCCTTCCCGGCGCATATTTTCCGCCAAGATCGCGATCTGCAACTCCCCCCGGCCGGAGACTTTGTATGTCCCCTCCTCCAGGATCTCCAGCTTCATAGCGATGTTGGTCTCCATCTCCTTTTCCAAGCGGTCGCGCAGCTTGTTTGACGTGACGTGATCGCCCTCCTGCCCCGCCAGCGGCGAATCGTTCGCGGAAAAGACGACCGAGAGCGTGGGTTCTTCGATATGCAAAGGATCAAGGGGCATGGGGTTGTCTTTATCCACCAAAGAATCCCCCACGTCGATATCGTCAAAGCCTGCGATCGCACAGATATCGCCGCAGCTTGCCTCATCGATCTCGATACGTTCAAGCCCTAAAAAGCCGATCAGTTTCCGCACGCGGCCTTTGACCTTTTCGCCGTCGGCCTTGGCCAGCAGGACCTCCTGCCCCTTTTTCAGCGTTCCGTTAAAGATCCGCGCTACCCCGATACGTCCGACGTAGTTATCGTAATCAAGGGTAAATACTTGCGATTGGGTATGCTCCTCTTCGCTGCCGCTGGGGCTTGGCACGTTTTCCAAAATCACTTCAAACAGCGGCGTCATGTTTTCGGGCTCATCTTCCAACCCGTGCTTGGCGAACCCGTTTTTCGCAGAAGCGTAGATGACGGGAAAATCCAGCTGCTCGTCATCGGCATCCAGCGCCACGAGCAGATCGAACACTTCATCCACCACGCGCTCGGCGTCGGCTGCGGGTTTGTCGATCTTGTTGACTACGACGATGGGGCGAAGTCCCAATGAAAGCGCTTTTTTCAAAACGAACTTGGTCTGGGGCATGACCCCCTCTTGCGCGTCAACGAGCAGTAAAACGCCATCGACCATCTTCAGCACCCGCTCCACTTCGCCGCCGAAATCCGCGTGTCCCGGGGTATCGATGATGTTGATCTTGTAATCGTTGTACTTGATCGCCGTATTTTTTGAAAGGATGGTGATCCCGCGCTCCTTTTCGATGTCGTCGCTGTCCATCATCCGGTCGGCCAGCTCGGCTCTTTCGTCAAAGGTACCCGATTGCTTCAACAATTCATCCACAAGGGTGGTTTTTCCATGGTCAACGTGGGCGATGACCGCAATATTCTTTTTTTTCAAAATCTGTATCCTGTTTTCTTAGAGTTATTGGGGGTATTATACCAAATCATTCTTTGCTCCACAATCTCTTATTGAGTTCAAACTGCTCTACGACCCCTATACACAGCTGTAGCACCTCCACAAACTCCCTGATAAAACCAAACTCTTTGAGGGAGTGAAAAAGCCCCGGTTCGAAACTGTCTTTGCCGTATGAGATCGCGATATATACCTGCCCGTCGTTAAAGCTCAGATAGATCGGTACCCCCGCTTGCCTGCGAAGGTGCAGGATCTGCTCCATAAACGTATGGGTCAAAATGTAGCGGGCGTGGATCTGGTCGTCACCGTAGACGACAAAATGCTTTTCAAACTCGGGGTGGTCCAGTCGGATCAGGTCGCCGTACGCTTTGTTGATACTTTGAAAAAATCCGCCCAGCGTCCCGAACAGCCGTTCGGCGCTGTCTGGCAGTACGAACAGTTCCCCTTTGGTGTGTTTCTTAAACCCGGCCGTGAAAAAGATGCCGCGAAAGACGGTATGCCAGACGGTTTTGTTTTTCTGTCTGGTTTTATACTGCACATACAGATCGGAAAACTCCAACTGCGTTTTGCCAAGCTTGCCGAAGATATGGTCATTGCCCCGGTAACGGTCGATGTTTTGCTTGAAGATTTGACTTTTTTCAAAGCGCCGGCGCGAAACTGACCCTTCGGGCATATAGTGCAACCCGGGATCGATAAAGGTGATCAGCCGCTCAAAGATGCGGGTTTTAAACTGCTTTTGAAATCTTTTTTGCAGATATCTGTAACCAAAGCCAAGCACGCCGGCTACCGCTGCGACGGCAAAAACGATCCCTTCCAGATTGGTGCCGTCGGCGCGCTTAAGCAGCGAAATCAGTGCCATCGCCGCAAGCACCGCAAAAAGGCTTCCGTAGGTTAAAAAGCGGTTTTTAAGTTCCAGACGTTTCTGCTCCAGCTCCTCTATGGCGGGGAAGAGTTCCCTGTAGTAATACTCGTAAACGTCGCTTTTTGGAGGCATGCTTTAGCGGTTAAACAGGCCGTTGACATCCGGGGCTTTGCGCTCGACATCTTCGGCTTCATATACCCCTTTACGCTTGTAGCCCATCATATTTGCCAAAATATTGGTGGGAAACATTTCAATGGCGTTGTTGTAATCGGTCACGGCTTGGTTAAACGCCCGTCTTGCGGCGGAGATTTGGGATTCGAGTTCATGCAGGGTTTTTTGCATATGGATAAAGTTTTCGTTCGCTTTGAGTTCGGGGTAGGCTTCGACGTTGACCATCAAGCCTCCAAGGGCGGTGGAAAGTTTGGCGTTTAACTCCATCGTTTTATCCTGGGAGTCGCTTCGCATCGCCTGGGCACGCATCCCCGTAACCTCCTCGAGCGTTTGGCGCTCATGGTCGGCGTACCGCTTTACCGTCGCTACGAGATTGGGGATCAGATCGTAGCGCTTTTTCAGCAGCGCATCGATGCCCGCGTAGATATTATCGACCTGGTTTTTTCTATTGATCAGAAAGTTATACAGCAACCCGGCGATAACGCCGAGGATTGCCGCTGCGATGATCCATGGAGACATTGGCGATCCTTGAAAAGATGATCACCTATTGTAGCATAAACTTATTGCAGGTAGTACTCCTCCACAAGCTCGGTGTAATCGTCAAACCAGAGCGCTTCGGGGTTTCTTTTATATACCATCACCTTGCCGCGATCCTTCGCCTCCGCGGCTCTGTGGTAGCGAAACAGTATATTCTCCTCGGTCATGCCCAGCACTTCGATCTTGCCCGTTTTATGGCTCATCACAAAGCGCGCTCTGCCCGCAAGACCGCTGGTTTGCACCCTGGCCTTTTCAAAGAGCGTACTGATCTCTTCGATGGGCATGGTATAGGGTTCGTTGCCCAGCGTCGGGCGTACGCCAAAGATATAGTACGGCGGTACGCCGATTTCGGAGAGTTTTTCAAACATGGTTTTAAGCGCCTCCACGTCATCGTTGATCCCGCGCAGCATCGGCGTCTGGTTGGTACAGATAGCCCCGGCTTCGATCAACCGGTGGATCCCCTTGATCGCCTCTTCGGTCAACTCGTTGGGGTGGGTAAAGTGGTTCATAAAGTAGATTTTTTTCTCGGGCGTGGAAAACTCTTTGATCATCTCCATCAAAGAATCGTCGTTGATAAATCGATAGGGATTAAACGCCGTCATCTTGGTACCGAAACGGATGATTTTAACGTGGTCGATTGCGCGCAGCTGCTCGATCAGGGGGCGGATCTTTTTTGTCGACGCCACCAATGCGTCGCCGCCGGTGATGAGTACGTTGGTGATCTCTTTATGGGCTTTGATATATTCGATCGCTTCGCTCAGGTCCCGCACCGTGTCGTCGTTGTCGTTCATAAACAGACGCTTTCTAAAACAGTAGCGGCAGTATGCCCCGCACACGTCGTTAAAAAGGATCAAGGCGGTATCGCTGTATTTGTGCTCCAGCCCCTTTGCTTTGGTATAGGTATGCTCCCCCGAGGCGTCCAGCTCGCCCCATTCGCTAAGCTCATCCTCACGGGGAATCACAAGCTTTCGCAGGGGATCATCGGGGTTGTCCCAATCGATCAAATTGTTATAGTAGTCGTTGGAGCGGAAAACAAACTTCCGTTCGACGGGTTGGAGCGCTTCTATCTCCTCTGGGGACAGCTGCTCGATCTTTTTTACTTTGGTCATATATCTTACATTGGCCATATCTCTCCTTGGTGGTGTTCTCTTACCGATTTTTATATAAATTCCGTGGTTATAACAAATTTCGCCTTAAGGTGCTCAGCGCATCGGTCGCTACTGTGGGCAAATAAGCTTGCTATAATTTTGATGCCCTGTTTTCGGGCCTTCGCTACCTTGGCGCTACTCTATACCAAAGCCCATCGCTTTCTCGTTTTCAAACTCGCTTCCAAGCTCTTTTTTGATCTCGGCTTTAAAATCGTTCATCTTAAAGACCGACTCTTCGCGAACGGCGACGCTATAGGCGGTATTTTTCAAAATCAGATTGATTTGACCGCCGGTGAGTGCGTATTTTGCCAACTCTTCGATACAAAACCCCTCCTCGTAATCGGCGTTTTCGGGCAGCATCAACTGCCACAGCCGGATACGCTGTTCATACCCGGGTTTTTTAAACTCCAGTTTGTAGTTAAAGCGGCGGGAAAAGGCTTTGTCCAGGTTTTGCAGCAGGTTTGTCGTCGCGATCAGGATCCCTTCGAACTTTTCGATCTGTTCTAAAAAGATGTTTTGCATCTGGTTATACATTTTATCCGTAGAGTGCCCTACGCCGCCCCGCGAACTCAGAAACTGATCCGCTTCGTTTAAAAGCAGTACCGGTTCGCTTTTGGACTTTTTGCACAGATCGTTGTAGGTATCGAAGATGGAGCGCACGTTCTTTTCGCTTTCGCCTACGTACTGGCTGAGGATTTTGGAACAATCAAAGCTCAGTACCGCGCGTCTGAGCGATTTGGCCAGCGAATACGCGGTCAAAGTCTTGCCCGTACCGGGGCTGCCGTAAAAGATGATGCGCGCATCCACGTTTTTGCGCTCCTTGACCCCCCACTCCTTAAGCTTTTTATGCACCTCTTTATCCATCTGTTTTAAAATGGTATCGAGCGTTTTTCGGGTATCTTGGTGCAGCACCACGTCGTCGATGGTGGTTTTTGGCTCGATATATTCAAACATATCCTGCTCTTTGACCAGGGCGTTGAGCTTGAGTTTGCCCACCTTCTTTTTCTTTTGGGGGTGCATGATATCTTGCAGCACCTCCTCGTCGATAAAGAAGCTGCGGCTGATCCCGCCGAAGGGGTTGAGGATTTCATCGTAATTGATCAGATTCTGCGCGATCAGTTTGGAGCCGTCCTCAAGCAGCGCGCGGTTTTTGATCCGCTCATACTCATCATGGCTGACGATCTCGATGAGTGAATTCATCTCCCGCAGATTGCCCTCGTTGCCCGCGTACTCTTCACGAAGCAGGGCCAAAAAGATGATCTGCTCCTTTTCGTCAAGCTGGTTTTTTTTGAAAAACTCTTCGACGATAATCTTTTCGCTGCTTTGTTCCAGCCGCTGACAAATACGCTTTTTTAAAAGGGTCAGCTTGTTTTTGAGGCGGTTGATATTGGGGGCGTCCTCGTTGTAATTGGAGCGCAGGTTGGTCAACTGTACCAAAAGCTCCACTCTGAAAAACTGATCCTGCAGATACTCCAGGTGGTCGGTATAGGGTTTCACGTCAGGCAGCGCCATCTCCAAGCTGCCGTCTTCAAGCAGCTTTAAAAAGGTGGTGCTTAAGCCCACGTTGGTATTGAGCAGCTCCAGCTTGGAGACTTCATCCACCTTCGCCTGCACGAAATTGACCTGTACCAGCCATCCCAGATCGATGAGGCTTTTGATCAGATCGATCTTTTGCAGGTATTCGTAGTCGGCTTTATACAGTGCCTGCAAAATATCCAGTACCACCGAATCTTCGCTGCCGTCGATATAGCGCAGGGTCAAAAACTGCAGTACCTGAGCCTGTTCGACGCTGCAACCCAGATCTTTAAAAATTTTCGTTTTCTCTACGTCGTCGCTTTTTACAAATTCGATTAAATATTCCAATGTCACTCCTACTGCTCTACCAGATCATACAGCGCTTTGATCTCTTGATCCCAGATCGTGTCGTCGATGGTTTCAAGCACCATGGGGATATCATCCATGCGCGGATCGTTCATGATAAATCCAAACGCATCCCAGCCGATCTCGCCCTGACCCAGACTGTGGTGGCGATCCTTTTTGCTGCCAAGGGGCGGTTTGGAATCGTTCAGGTGCATCCCCATCAAATATTTTGCCCCGACGATGCGGTCAAACTCATCCATCGTTTTCTCATAGGCCTCTTTGGTGCGCAGATCATACCCTGCGACGAAGGTGTGGCAGGTATCCAGGCATACGCCCATGCGCGACTTGTCCTCGACCCTATCGATGATATACGCCAGATGCTCGAATTTATAGCCCAGATTGCTGCCCTGTCCCGCGGTATTTTCGATGACAAGACTCACCCCTTCGGTTTGATCCAGGACTTTGTTGCAGTTTTCGGCGATGATATCCATGCACTGCTCTTCGCTGATCTGCTTGAGGTGGCTGCCGGGGTGAAAGTTGATCCGATCCAATCCAAGCTGCTCACAGCGCTGCACCTCGTCCAAAAAGGCGTTGAGGGATTTTTCCCGCTTGTCGGCTTCGGGGTGGCCCAGATTGATCAGATAACTGTCGTGGGGCAAAACGTGCTTGGGGGCGATGCCGCTTTCTTCGAGGGCTTTTTTAAACTTGTCGATGGTTTTGGCGTCATAGGGTTTTGCATCCCAGCGCCGCTGGTTTTTGGTAAATAGCGCAAAAGCTTTTGCGCCGATAGCCTGTGCGTTTTTCGGGGCGTTGAAAACGCCGCCGCTGCTGCTGACGTGTGCTCCTACAAATTTCATTCACTCTATCCTTTACTCAATATTTCGTATCTTGATCAAAATGTTGTTTTTTCTATCGTGGAATCGTACCATATCTTTCGTAACACTATAGAGTATATCAAAGTCCGCATCGCTGATCTCTTGGACAAACCCCTCGCCGGTACCGCTTTTTCCCCGGCTTTGCATCAGTTCCCGTCCCAAAAAGATTTGACGGATCGTCTCCTTTGGATAGCCGGGATGCAGGTATTTCCGGTTGAAAACACCGTAATCGTAGCAAAAACCTTCCATACACGCTTTCTTCCCCAGTTTTAAAGTCAATACCGGAGTGGCGAGTTTATATATTTGCGCTTTGACTTCCCTTTCGTCACTGTAGATAAAACCCATATCCGCATACTTGATTGCCGGGGTCTTCATCACGATATAGGCGCTGCGCTTATGCGCATACTGCTTCATGCCGCAGCCGCCGAAGAAAAAAACGATACTCAGCAGCAAAATAAAAAAGGGTAAACGCACAACCTCTCCTTTGATTGATTTCCCCCAATCATACACAATTTAATGTTTATTTAAGTTTAAATGAGTATAATTTCGTCACATTTTATGAATGGCCCCTTCGTCTAGCGGTTAGGACCCATGGTTTTCATCCATGTAACAGGAGTTCGATTCTCCTAGGGGTCACCATCATAAAAGTATATTCACCTGAGTGGCCCCTTCGTCTAGCGGTTAGGACCCATGGTTTTCATCCATGTAACAGGAGTTCGATTCTCCTAGGGGTCACCACTTACTTTCTCCTCTTAATAAATGAACTCAACCAGTTTAGAATAAACTTTTTTGGCGGAGAGACTTGATCACGACGCTTTTGCGATGAACGTCGCTGTAGCCGTGGGCTTCGATCTCCGCGATATGCTTTTTCGTAATATAACCCTTGTGCCCTTTAAAATCATACTGCGGATACCGCTTTGCGATACTCTCCATATAGCGATCTCTGGTCACCTTCGCCAGGACACTCGCCGCACTGATATTTTGTTCTTTCAAATCGCCCTTGATCATCGTTTCCAATCCGCACACGCCGAAGCTGCTGTTGCCGTCAAAGATATAGCGCTTGGCATCAAGCTTCTCCATGATTTGACAAAGGGAGCTTACGATCGCCTTGGACAATCCTATTGCATCTATTGTATCGTTGTGGGTCGTGACAATTTCATAATCGCAGTTGTCTATGATAGTATCGAAAAGCTGTTCACGCTTTTTCGGGGTAAGTTTTTTTGAATCGGTAAGTCCCTCTACGGGGGTGTGTAAAATCGCGCCTGCTACCACCAAAGGGCCCGCGACGGGCCCCCTGCCGGCTTCATCAATACCGCAGATCACGGATGATTAGCAAGAGTATGTGGAGATATACTCAAATGCGGTAGGTCTCGCCTCATCCGGCCAAACCTGTGTTTCAAATTTGTAATCTTTATATGTATTCAAGAACTCTTCGCTCATAACGGGCTTGAGGAATTCGTTATCTCTGATAAGCGCTTCCAAAGAACCTCTAAGCGTGTGGGGCAGCTGTGGGATACCCTTCTCACGGATCTCGTCAAGCGTCAATTCAAACAGGTCCTCATCCATCGGTCCCGTGGGTTCCGCTTTTGTTTTGATCCCGTCAAGTCCCGCAAGCAGCATCGCTGAAAATGCAAGGTAGGGGCACGCCGTAGAATCGGGGAACCTCATCTCCACTCTTGTGGCAGCTTCACCGGCACCGTAAGGGATACGGCAGCTTGCGGATCTGTTCTGGCTGGAGTAGGTCAAGATTGAAGGCGCTTCGAAACCGGGAATCAATCTTTTATAAGAGTTGGTAGAGGGGTTCGTAAATGCCGCAACCGCTCTTGCGTGCTTAAAGATACCGCCGATATAGTGTCTTGCCATATCGCTGAGGTTTGCGTATTCACCCTCATTGTAAAAAAGGTTCTTTCCGTCTTTCCAGATGGATTGGTGAACATGCATCCCGTTCCCGTTGTCTCCGTAGAGGGGTTTTGGCATAAAGGTCGCCGTTTTTCCGTTAAGGTGCGCAACCATTTTCACCACGTACTTGTACTTTTGCACGTTGTCCGCCGCTTCAAGAAGTGTACCGAATTTCACACCGATCTCACCTTGACCCTGAGCAACTTCGTGGTGCCCAAGCATCACTTCCAGACCGACCTCTTCAAGAACCTGCATCATCTCCGCTCTGAGATCGACCATAGAATCCGTTGGCTGTACGGGAAAGTAACCGCCTTTGGTACCGGGTCTGTGCCCCATGTTGCCGAATTCGTACTCGCTGTCGCTGCTCCAACCGCCCTCTTCGGTTTCAACTCTGAAGTAGGCACTGTTAATGTCGTCTCTGAATTTTACGTCATCAAAGATGAAAAACTCATTTTCGGGACCGAAGTATGCAACGTCGCCCACACCGATCTCATCAAGGTGTTTAAGCGCTTTTTTCGCGATACTTCTGGGGCACTTTTCATAAAGCTCGTTTTTGTAAATGTCATACACGTCACAGAATACGATGATCGTAGAATCTGCCGTAAAGGGATCCAAAAACGCCGTAGGTACGTCGGGTTTTAAAATCATATCCGATTTGTTAATCGGCTGCCACGCATCGACACTGGAACCGTCAAAAGGCATACCGTTTTCCAACAATTCCGCATTTACCGCACTCATTCTGTAGGTAATGTGGTGCCACGCACCTTTGATATCGGTAAATCTGAAATCTACAAACTCCACTTCGTTTTCTTCACAAAATTTGAAGAATTCATCAACGCTGTTAACAAACTTTCCCATTTTTTCTCCTCTTTGTTTTCTTTCTATGGACAATTTTATCGAAATAAGCTTGCACTTTAAAGCAGGCAGCTGTTTAAAAAGTAACCAATTGCCGGTCCCGCCGTTTAAACACGGCGCAACTGTTATACCCTACATCCCGCGCGGCCTTGACCGTTTCCTCATACCCGAACCCTACCTGCTCCACACTGTGGGCGTCACTGCCGAAGGTGATAGGGATATCAAGCTCCGCCGCCATCTCCAAAAGGGGGCGTGAAGGGTAGATTTCGCCAACTGGTTTGCGCAGACCGGCAGAGTTGAGTTCAAGCACCATGCCCGCTTTTTTGATCGCTTCCATCGCCCCTTTTGCGACGGTTTTGATATCTTCGGTGGGGTGGTAATCAAACACTTTGATCAGATCCAGGTGCCCCACTACGTCAAACAGACCGCTTTTTGCCATCTGTGTGATCGCTTCAAAATACTCCCTATATATAATGTTTATATCCCTATCTTTATACCCGCCGATAAACTCGGGATTGTCAAACCCCCAGCCGCCTAAAAAGTGCACCGAGCCGATGAAAAAATCCACCTCCTCGTTAAGCACCCGCTCATCCATATACCCGGGGAGGTAATCCACTTCATACCCGAAAAGCACATCTATGCTCTGCGCATAACATTTTCGCAGCTGCAAAACCGTCTGTTTATACAGCTGCATCTGCTCAAAACCGATACGGTAGTGCTCGTCGAACGCCATGGGGGCATGCTCGGTAAAAGCGAAGATATCGATCCCCAGCTCTACGGCGCGTTTGACATACTCTTGCGGGGATCCCGTGGCGTGGTTGCACCAGGGGGTATGGTTGTGCAGATCTACTCTCACTGACTGATCCTTGAACGTTATAGAATTATGATATAGTAGCAAATAAAAGATTTATTTAAATTTACTCATAGCTAAAATATTCTATAATTGAGGTAGTAATGCAAGGAGAGCGGTATGACACAGGAAGAACTGGACGCATTGATGAGCGGAGGGGTGGAAAACCTCGACGACGATGACGCCCAAGAGGATTCACAGGAGCCCGAAAAGGAGGAGGAGCAAGCCTCGTCCGAGACCAACACCCATGAAAGCGACGAAGATTATCGGGTTGATGCCAACCGGGCATGGCCACCTCCGCCGCCGACGGACGATCACAAGGTCGTACACCAGCTCGACGACGTGACGAAAGATTCGGAGCTTAAAGCCGGAGAACTGTTTGACAAGCTTGAATCGGTAAGCTCTATCTTGATGGATATGGAAAGCGATCTGGGCGAGATCGGTGAAAATATCGATAAAGATATGGAACTGTTTGAAAAGCTCACCACCTCCTTCCCCCATATCGAAAAGTTTCAAGAGGCCCTGGAACGCTCTAAAAGCAGCAAAGAAAAACTTGAAAGCTGCATCGAAAACAGCCAAACCGGCGGCGATGAAGTGATGATGGCGATGGACGGGATGCAGTACCAGGATATCCACCGCCAAAAGATCGAACGGGTCATCAACGTCATGCGCGCCCTTTCAAAATATATGCACTCTCTGTTTGAGGGGCAGATCGAAGATGACAAGCGCGTCGGTTCCGCGACCCACCTGGACGGGGACACCACGACGGAAAACCTTGTCAACAACGACGATATCGAAGAGTTGATCGCGAACCTGGGAAAAAGTTAACGCTGCATGGTAGAACTACTCAGCCCTGCGGGGAATCTCGAAAAACTCAAAATCGCTTTCAACTACGGCGCCGACGCCGTCTACGGCGGAGTTAGCCACTTCAGCCTGCGCGTGCGCAGCGGCAAAGAGTTCGACGACGAAAGCTTCAAAGCCGGGATCGATTATGCGCACAGCCTGGGGAAAAAGGTTTACGTTACCATCAACGGTTTTCCCTTCAACTCCCAGATAAAACTCTATGAAAAACATATGGAAAAGATGGCGGCGATGGGCCCCGACGCGTTTATCATCTCCAGTCCCGGATTGATCCGTATGGCCAAGCGCATCGCCCCGGATATGCCCATCCACCTCTCCACGCAGGCTAATGTGATGAACTACCTGGACGCTTCGGTGTTTTACGACATGGGGGTCGAACGCATCATCGCCGCACGCGAAATCAGCCTCAAAGATTGTGAAGAGATCAAGAAAAAGCTCCCCGATCTGGAGTTGGAAGCTTTTGTGCACGGATCCATGTGCTTTGCCTACAGCGGCCGCTGCCTGATCAGCGCCATGCAGATGGGACGGGTACCCAACCGCGGCAGCTGCGCCAACGACTGCCGCTTTGAATACACCATGTACGCGGCAAACGAAGAACACGGTACGCTGTTTAAGATCGAGGAGCAACCCGAGGAGGGAACCTATATCTACAACGCCAAGGATATGAACCTCAGCGCCCACGTCGATGAGATCCTGCGAAGCGGCGTGATCGATTCGCTCAAGATCGAGGGGCGGACGAAAAGCCCCTACTACGCGGCGATCACCGCAAAAGCGTACCGCGACGCCATCGACGACTTTTACGCGGGCAGATATGATGCGAAAAAGTACCAGGCGGAACTCAACACCACGAAAAACCGCGGCTTTACCGACGCGTACCTGATCCAGCGTCCCTACCAAAAGCACAACACCCAAAACCTGCAAACGGCGATCAGCGACGGCAGCCATCAGGTGGTGGGGCTTGTGGATGAAAGCGGCACGAGCTTTTTGTGCAAACACAAGATCTGCATCGGCGACAGCGTGGAAGTGGTCGTCCCCAAAGGGGTGGAGTTACAACCCATGGAAAACGAGTTTGCCAAGGTATATGAGGATCGGGGTAAATTTTATATCTCCATGAAAAAGATTGTAGGGCAAAGCGGAAAGGAATTTGAATGTATCCACAGCGGAAACACCGACGCGGTGCAGCTGGGTTTTGCCCTGCCCTCTTTTACCATATTCAGAACGCAGGTTCAATTCCAACAATAACACAAACACAGGAGATTTCAAAATGAAATTTGTTTCGATTATTATCGGCAGCAAAAGCGACTACTCTATCATGGAGGAGTGTGCCAATACGCTCAAAAAATTCGGCGTTCCCTACGAGTTTATCATCAGTTCCGCACACAGAAGCCCCCAGCGGACCAAAGATTATATCAAAGGCGCCGAGGAAAAAGGGGCACAGGTTTTCATCGCCGCTGCGGGGATGGCGGCACACTTGGCCGGAGCCATCGCGGCGACGACCACAAAACCCGTCATCGGCGTTCCCATGAATGCGGGTGATCTCAAAGGCGAGGATGCTTTGCTCTCTACGGTCATGATGCCTCCGGGGATGCCCGTAGCGACCGTTGCCATCGGTAAAGCCGGGGCGGTCAACAGTGCCTACCTTGCGATGCAGATCATCGCGCTCAACGACGAGGAGCTGAAGGTCAAACTCCACGAAGACAGAGTGGCAAAGGCCCGAAAAGTCGAACTTGACTCCAGCGATATCGAAGTGATTCTGGAAAAATAACACCTCCCGGGCAAAAGCGTTCGCGCTTTTGCCTTTTCTTTTGGCACACTGTTTGCTTTAATACCTGCAATCACATGGTAAATAAAGGATATCATATGCAAACACAGGCCGAAATCTACGAAAAAAACGGACATTTACAACTCAACGCTTCCGCGATCGACTCTTCCGAACTGGACGTAAAAGAGACCAACGGGATCGAATTTGTGGAAAAAACGATCGGTACCATTTTGAGCATGCATGAAAAGGTGCTTGTGGCCAAAGATGAAACGGTCACGTCGCTTAAGAGCGAAAACCAGTTTCTCAAAGAAGCCCTGGTCTCCATGCAAGAGATCTACGACGAAGACAGAAAAACGATTCAGGTGCTCAACGAGCAGCTTCGCGTAGCGCAGGAGGACTTGGAACACGCAAAGAAGAAATACCGCCTTATGTGGAACAAGGTTTTGGAAAACGCCTCTTCAGAGAAGCATGCAAGCTAAAAACGAGTGCGTCAGCTGCATCTTCAACCAAGCCTTCCGCGTCTGCGAAAACGTAGGGGCGGATGAACGGCAGACAAAGGCCGTACTTGATCGCATAGGTGCGATGATCAAGGGTTTTGACCTCAGCAAAACACCCCCCGCCATCGCCGTGGACGTCTACGGCGAAATCGCACATATGCTAGGCAGTGATGATCTGTACAAAAAGCAGAAAAACGAAGCCACGATACAAGCTTCGGTGGCGCTCAATACCCTCAGACAGATGCGACCTGATTATTCAAACACCCTTTTGTTTGCCATCAAAGCCGCCGTCATCGGCAATGTGATCGACCTTGCCGCCCAGATGGAATTTGACCTGCATGAAGAGATCCAAAACGTTTTTGACACCCCCTTTGCCTATGACAGCTCCTTTATGTTTGCCAGGGAGTTTGAGCAGGCCGATTCGATCCTTATTATCGGCGACAACGCGGGGGAACATATCTTTGACGGCTATATGATCGAACTGTTCAAAGAGCTCGATCCGCACAAATCCTACACCTTTGCCCCCAGATCAAAACCCATCATCAACGACCTCAGTTACGACGAAGCGCTCAGCAGTCCCGTCGCCGACGTTGCCCGGATCGTCGACAGCGGCGTGGATACGCCCGGCTTGGAGATCGAACGCGCCGACGATGATTTTTTGCAGCTGCTCAGCCGGGCAGACCTGGTCATCGCCAAGGGGATGGGCAACTATGAATCCCTCGCCGCTCGCGCGGGCCGCCCGGTATACCACTTGCTCAAGGTCAAGTGCAACGTCGTCGCACAAGATATAAGGGCGCACATCGGCGATATCATCTTTCAAAAGATATAAGCCATCTTTTAATAATCCACACTTATATATAATTTGCAATTTGCTATAATATAGACAATTTCACGCTCTATAGGAACTGCATTTGAAGATTGGTAAACTACTCAACGACTTTAGCGAACTGGTGGCGTTTAAACACTCGGTGTTTTCACTGCCCTTTATCTTTATCGCCATGATCGTCGCCGCCAACGGCTGGTTTGGCTGGAAGCTACTGCTTTTGGGGGTGCTTGCCACGCTGACGGCGCGCAACTTCGCCATGGGTTTTAACCGCTACCTCGACCGCGATATCGACAAAGCCAATCCGCGCACGGCCAACCGCCCCTCCGTCGACGGCAGGGTCGGGACAAAGGCGATGCTGGCTTTTAACACGCTCAACGCTTTGGGATTTATCGCCGTCGCTTACTTTGTCAACGACCTGGCGTTTTGGCTGGCCGTACCGATTTTACTCGTTATCGGCAGCTATAGCTACTTCAAACGCTTCAGCGCCGCCGCGCACCTGATCCTGGGACTCTCGCTGGCCCTTGCCCCCATCGCCGGGGTGGTGGCGGTCAGCGAAGATATCTATCTTTGGACCGTCATCCTCTCGATGGGCGTCATGTTCTGGGTTGCGGGGTTTGATCTGCTTTACAGCCTGCAGGATATGGAGTTTGATATCAAAAACAACCTCCACTCCATCCCCTCCAGATTCGGGGCAAAAAACACCATGGCTTTTGCCGCGCTGTTTCACACCGTAACGGTGGGATCCTGGGCGCTCTTTGTCCACCTGGCGCAGCTGGGAGTCTTCGCGTGGCTGGCCGTGATCGTAGCGGCCGTGATGCTGGGGTATGAACACTATCTGGTACGCAAAGACTTTACCAAGATCGACCGGGCGTTTTTTACGGTCAACGGTTATCTGGGGATCATCTTTTTAACCTTTATCATCATCGACAGGATCGCCTATGCCTAGACTCGTCAAAGCCCCTATCGCCATCGAATACGACCTGCTGGAAAACAATAGGGAAGCGTATGAAAGGGAGTACCACTCCCTGACCGAAACGGACAACGACCCGGTGGGGCAGTGGATCAAACTGGCAAAGGCCAAGGGCGAAACCGCGGAAGCCGACGACGTGGTTTTGAAACTGCTGGTGGAGCTGCACCGCAAAGTGGACGCGCTGACGGCGATGATCAAAGAGGAGGAGAGTAAAAAGCTTGCTCTCCCCCACCACGCCAAGATCGACTCCATCGGATTTGAACACTTCAGTTTTGAGCGCCCTTTACTCAATACGGGGATGCTTTACTACGGGCGTATCGAAATGCCGATCTTTCCCCAAAAAGATGTGCCGGTCATCTTTGAAGCCGAAAGTGAGACTCTGGCAAAGATCGCTAAAATCCACGCCACGGACGAAAAGGAGTGGGCGGCATATTTCACGGCAAGGGAGCGGGTAATGATACGGGAACAAAAGGCGCAACAATGATGGAGATGATCGATACCGAGCTGCTTTATCTGGGCGGTTTCGGAGCGGTTTTGGCACTGATTATCATGTATATGATGATGAAAGATTCCGAACACAGCAAAAAGGTGGGCTACCTGGAACACAGCATCGACAGGCTGCACAATCAGCTGTATAAAAGCGAAGAGCAGCTCAAAACCCTGCGCAACAAGCTGGAACTGCATGAGCAAAACGAACAGCGCCCCTTGGGGAAGAAGGAGATCGAAGCGATGGTCAAGCAGGAGGTCAAAACGGTCCTTGAACCCATCAGCAACGCCCTGAGCAATACCGAACTCTCCATGAAAGAGTTTCAAAGCAATATCCAAAACCGCTTCGACCACGTGGAAAACCACGTCAAACAAAGCGTCATGATGCCCGAAATCAGCAGCAACGACGAGGAAAAGATCGTCTCCATGTATAGAAACGGCTTCAGCATCGACGATATCGCAAAACACTTCCGCATCGGTGCGGGGGAAGTGGAACTGATCGTCAAATTTTCGGATTTGACCTAAGATGCACCCAAGCTGGAAACCGATCGTCGAGAGGGCGTACGGCGCGCTTGATCCGCAGTACCGTGATTTTTTGGAAAGTTCCACGGAGTATTTCCCCGAAAAGGCGCTGATGTTCAACGCTTTTTCCCTGCCCCTGGAAAAGACGAAATATATCCTGTTCGGTCAAGACCCCTACCCCAGACGCGAAAGCGCCATCGGCTACGCCTTTATCGACGGCAAGGTGGATAAGCTTTTTAGCCGGAAGGGACTTGCAAAAGAGGTTAATCGCGCCACGAGTCTGCGCAATTTTATGAAGATGTGTTTGCTGCTTGAGGGCAAGCTTGCAAAGGATCTGGGCCAATCGGCCATCGCCCGGGCGGATAAAAGCAACCTCATCGAAACGGTAGGGGAGTTAAAGGATAACTTTCTGCGCGAAGGGGTACTGCTTTTGAATATGGGGCTAGTTTTTACGGAAAAAAGCAAAAGCCGCTACCACGTCAAGATGTGGCGCCCCTTTATGCAATCGCTGTTGACGCAGCTGCAAAATCGAGAGATCGAGCTGATCCTCTTTGGCAATATCTCCAAAGAGATCGAGCGCTTCGACAACGCTTTGACGCTGCACAGGATGGAACATCCCTACAATATCTCCTTTATCCATAACAAAACCGCCCATAAACTTTTCAAACCTATGGCGCTTTTAAAAAAATTTTGATATAATTGCGCTTCACAAACACAAATGTGCCATTAGCTCAGCTGGATAGAGCGTCAGGTTGCGGTCCTGGAGGTCAGAGGTTCGAATCCTCTATGGCACACCATCTACCACGTAAAACATCATAATTTACTCAATTTTATTTTGGCACGTTTTTTGCTGTAGCACTTGTAATCAAATAAAGATTACAGGTGGACTATGGAGATCGGAAGCAGTTACAACCCCTATCTTTTTTCTTTAAACAATCTCTCCCCCCTGCAAAAGTACGGCGGCAGCGTCGATGCGGCAAAGGGTGGGGAGCAGCGCTTCGGTATCTTGTTCCAGCAGCGCATCGCACAAGCGGCGCCCGAAAACCCGGCGTCGGTGCAGTCGCAACCGGAAAAAAGCGATATCCCCGAAGCGCTTTCGCAAAACAGCGATACGACACGGGAGCGTGATGTAAGCCAACTGCGCCCCGATCCGCGGGAAACACAATATAAGATGCGGGAGTTCCTTTCAAACAGTGCCCTTGAAGTGAGCGCCCAGCTTAAAAAGATGCAGATCGATAAAGAGGTGGAGGGGTACCGCAACACGCTCATAGCGGATATGAAGGATTCGGGTCAGAGTATGGAGGAGATTGAAAAGCAGGTACAGAAGTTTCGAAGCAATATCGCGAAAGGGTTATCAAGCGATATCCACCAAAGCGGCAATGGGCGCACCGCAGAACTCTCTTTAAGAACCTATATGAGCATAAGCTCCGATACTGCGATAAAATAACCCTGCTTATACGGTACGGTTTTTGCTTTTATCCAGCCAACGCATAGAGGTGCAAAGCGCGTTAAGATTATGAGATGAAGGAGTCTTTTGCAATGTCAAAAACCAATATAGAAAACATCATTTACGGAGCCGTCGAAGATGTGGACGTCACCACTTCAACCCCTTATAGATATACCGGATATTGCAAAAAACTCAATAGTGAAGACCCCATACTCATAGAAGCCTACCTTGACGGGGAACTACTGCAAACCCTCTCTGCAGACCGGGAGATCGAACAGTTAAACGACCTTTACAACGCGGGGAAGCACTGTTTTTCACTTACCATGGATCCGAAATACTTTGATACCGGCCATACGATCGCTTTCAAAACGGCCTCAACCAAAGAACATATCCTGGGTTCCCCGCTGAAGATGAGATATACAGAAAAACTTTTTTTTAACACTTTGGAAGAACACCAAAAACTCGACGCCGGTCTTCACGGTAAAAATACAATCGGTTTTCTGGGATTAAACGACGTTATCTCCAATACAGAGTTTATGGAATATATCAAGCAGTTGTGCGAAGAGTTTCCCCAAAGCCGCTTTATAGCCTTTTATTTTGACGCCCCTCAAAAAGCTGGGCTGGAGACGGCTTTTGAAAAGCAGTTACCTCAAATGACCCTGTATAAAGCGACATCGCTGCAAGATATCGTCTCCAACGTGGAAGTCTTTCTCCTTCCACCCCATGACGCTTCCTACGATGCCCATAAACTCGCGAAACTCGCCGAAACGATAACAGAGTATTTTCACAACATTTTTCTCCTTAAATATTTCCCCGACAAAACGCGCACCCTTGCCCAGCTGGATAAAGCGGTGGACAAGCACCCTACCGGAAAATATCTCGATCGTTTGGGCTACAGTGAGGATGATGTCAAACGGGCCCAAAACAGCCTTTTCAAGCTGCGTTATGAAAACCTTTTGCAAAAGGAAACCGAACCTTTTTCACTGGACCTCGATCAAAACGCCTACACCTTTTTCAATTTTGCGCAGGTGCGATTTGCACTGGAAAATGAAAACTTTAACGAAGCATTTTTTCACCTGCGCGCACAAATGAGAAAAATCAATGACTCGTAAAGGGCACTTTACACGCTTTCGCACCTGCGTTTAAGAGGCACGCTACCTCCATACCGCCCGTCGACAAACGGTGTTTTCAGCTTAAGTTCCGCCCTTTAATGCCGATACTAATTTGCATGACGGGAGCTTTTACTCCCGATATATCGGCACTTTTAGCAAGATTACGGAAATCAGTTTAATGCAAAGACAGTTTAATGAATAAAAAATATTATGTCATCTCCGACTCCCATTCCCGCACCTTTTCCTATAGCGCTAAATTCATCCCTCTTTTTATCGGTCCGGGAAAAGACAACCTTTTTCTCACCCGGGAACAGTATGAGACAACTAAAAACAAAATTATAGAGGTTATCGCCCGTTTAAATAAAAAGATACCTATTATTTTTGTTTTGAATGAACCCAATATCCGTTTTTATCTCGATCAGTTCAAACCCTGTTTCTCTTCGGAAAAACATTTCATTAAAACCCTGGTAAAGCGCCAGGTAGAGCTTTTTGCCGAAATATCCAAACAACGAAAACTCATCATTTCGACCGCTATTCCAAAAGCAGATAAAAAGTACGCTAAACTCGCACTTGCATACAGCAACTTTTTGAAAAGAGAGTTGGCAAAAAATAAAATTCCATGTATTGATATATTTGATGCATGTACAGATAACAATCATACGATTAAAAAACAATATATCGGGGATTTTATACATGGAAATCACAAACTTGCCGATACTTTCCTCTCCCTGCTCGGGGAAAAAAGAAAAAACTACACCTGGCAATACAAATACAAATTCCCCTACAATGAGCGGAGATCCTTTTATATCTGGGGAGATTTCCCCAAAAAAGACCTCGTTTACAAAAAAACGTCTCCTCGAAACTGGTCGCAATACGGATATTTGACAAGGGCCACTTTGCAAACGGTTGAGATTATCACTCTTTGCAAAGAAATCGGCGCCGTAAAAAGCCTTTTTATTTTCAATCTGGAAGAGGGCTTTATCCCCTTTCGTATCGATGACTGCGAACTCACCTACTACTCCACCGAAAACGCCATAGAAAAAAAGAGAAACCTTGAGATCCTCAATCGCAACAATTCCAACATCAGGTTTGTAAAAAAATTCAAAAAGTCCGATATAGTAGTTATTACGGATGATTTCTATAGGGATGGAGGTCATGAGTACACACTCTCTTCCAACCTTTTAGAACTCATTATCGTCAAAAACGGCAACCTTGAGGCTTGGAAACAAAAGGTACGCAGAAAAACTTTCAACCTTATTCCACTCAATGAAAAGTATTCCTTACTTGTGGTCAAAGGGGATATACCGCTTAAAACGTATCAAGAATACTTTACAGCAATTACCGAATATAAGGAACGTCAGATGTATGAAAATTTAAAAGTCAACAACCCCGCTCCCTCTACCATATTAGCACGGCTGAAAAAATACGGTATCGCGATAGTGCCCTCTTACGTCGACGCAAAAACCTTGACGCAACTTCGTAAAGAGTTTGATGACTTTTTTACCTCCCCGCATGAAGCGATCTTTTTAAAACATAAACATGCGACCAACGTCAACGGTAAGGTCGCAAGGGTCAAGCGCAAGCAGCTGGATATGGAATTCCCCGCTACAAAGGAACTTTTTGGCTCCGAGTTTATGGATCAAATCGTCAAAAGCTACTATGCCCCTTATGATTATACGCTCAATGACGATATATTCATTACACATGAAAAGCCGTGCGAAACCCCGATACTGCCCTGGCACTACGACAGGCAGCAATCTTTAAAATTTTTTGTGTACCTAAAAGACACGACAAAAAAGGACGGGGCTTTTGAATACTGCCCGGGAAGTCATCGGGAGGGCCGTTACAGAGCAAGTTATCATCTGCTCAAAGGCGTTAAGGTAAAAGATTTGCCAAACGATATCCCCGATGACGAACTGATAAATCCCGTAACGATAGAGGGAAAAGCAGGGGATATGATTATTTTCGACCCCGACGGTTTTCACCGTGGAGGGGTTGTGGCAGAAGGGGGAGAAAGGATGGTGATGCGGGGCCATTCCCACCCCGTAAGTGAAATCACGGAGGAGCGTGTCGTCGGTGACGAGTTGCAATCCCGAGCCGATAAAACCCGGGATGATGAGTTTAAATTCAAAAATAGATTAACGTGAATTGTTACAAACGTTTATCGCTGTACCGCCGATATATCCCGTGCTTGTTTAATTGGAGAAAGTAAGAGCTATGATATAATTACGGCCGCCTCAAACAGCACCTTCTTAGAGGTCTTCGAGTGCGGATAATAGTATATTCAATGCAGATAGCCAAAGCTCGTTTTTACAGATTATCCCTGTCTGGATTGAATATACCGGTAACAGAAAATATCTTTACAGTCGCTTTCAAAAAGCGTCACGACAAAACCGGATATACAATAAAAACTTGAAACAGTTTCTATAAGGAACACAACTATGTTAAATGGATTTGTAGAAGAAAAAGCATTTGAATATGAAAATGGTTTTTACACTACTGCAAAAGATAAAAGGCTGGGAAAACTCCTTGCGCATTATGAACTATACAAACGGATCACAACGCTTCCCGGAGCCGTTGTGGAATGCGGCCTGTTTAAAGGGAACTCCTTTTTCAGACTCGCACATTTCAGGGATCTGTTGGAATCAAAAACCTCCAGAAAGCTAATCGGATTTGATATTTTCGGAAAATTCCCCTCTACCGAATTCGAAGAGGATAAAAAATATCTCGAAAACTTCACATCCTCCGCGGGGGAACACAGTATCACGTTGGACGAGATAGAGAAGATAATGGGGTATAAAAATATCGAAAACTATGAATTCGTCAAGGGTGATATCAATAAAACGGTTCCCCGCTACTGCCGGGAGAATCCGCATCTGAAGATTGCGATGCTGCATATCGATACCGATGTATATGAACCGGCGGTCACGATTTTGGAAAACATGTATGAAAAGGTTGTTCGCGGAGGGATCATCATGTTTGATGATTACGGCACCTTCCCCGGTGAAACAAAAGCTATCGATGATTTTTTCAAAGACCGTGACGTCATTATCAACAAACTCAGTATATGTGACATTCCGTCATATATTATAAAAAAGTAATCCGCATATGAAAAATTTAGGCTTTATACCCGTCAGGGGCGGTTCCAAACGATTACCGCAAAAAAACCTCAAAAAGCTCGGTGACAAGAGTATCACGCACAGGGTGATCGATGAAGCGTTGGCATCGGAAATGTTTACGGATCTTATCGTTTCGACCGATGATACACAGATCATTGACCATTGCCAAAAATATAAAGACAGGATCATCATCGACAAACGTGATCCCTCCTTGGCAAAAGACACATCGACGGTCCTTGAAGTGGCTATAGAGATGATAGGGAGATTGGAACAAAAACAGCGCTATTACGATACCTTTACCATCATGCTGGCAACCTGTCCCTTTAGACAAGCACGGCATATCGTAGAGGGGTTCAAACTTTACGAAGAGGGTTTAAACTCCGTCATAAGCGTGACAGAGTTTGATTTCCCCTGGGAATCCTCGCTTATATACAACGATGAAGGCGATATGGTCCCCGCCGTTGATCCTTCACCCTTTTTAACAAAGAAAACACGCTCCCAGGATAGGAAAAAAGTCTATCACCCCAATGGGGGGTTTTTCCTATTGAACTGGCAAAAATTCAAAAAAAACAAAAACTTTTATAAAGGCAGGGTTAAAGCATATGAAATGGACAAGGTTCATTCTATAGATATCGACACGATGTACGATTTTTATATAGCTGAAAAAATCCTGGAAGGAGAATGGATATGAAAAATATAACAGGCCCTGTATTCCCCATACCGACGGCGTTTGACCAAGACGGGAATATAGATTTTGATGAACTTGCAAGATACACAACCTATCTTGTCGACAGCGGTGCACAAAACCTCATGCTCACGGTAGGTACCAGCAGATACAATCTTTTGGAAACAGAGGAGATAATACAGGTCAATGCCGCGGTGGCCAAAGCCGCGAAACAGCGCAGCGCTTCCGTAAACGTCATTGTGACCAACGGTTTGACCGGAAGTACGAGAACCGCACAAAAAATTGCCCGTGCGGCGGAAGAGGACGGCGCTGATGCGTTAATTCTTTTTTATCCCGAAAGATACTATAAAGATGAACACGTTATCGACTATTACAAAGCTGTTTTAGACGCTACGCAAAGTATTAAACTCATGATGCATGAGATGCCCATGAGAGCGGGAGGCGCCCGGTGCCAAAACCAGGCCCACTACTCCCTTGAGCTGATAGAAAAGCTCTTTTCCTTTGAGCGCGTCGTGGGGATGAAAGAGGAGAGTGGCAACTACTCCCACAGCTACGAAATCATAAAACGGTATGCTAAGACCCACAGTATCATTATAGCGGGAGCCGGGAAAAGACTCTTTATGTCCTACCTGCCCTATGGGGCCCAATCCTATTTAGTCGGCGTAGGCAGTTTGGTACCGAAACTGGCAATGCGGTTTTGGCATCACCTCCAAAACGGGGAGCTTGAAGAAGCGTATCAAATCGAACGGGACTTTGAAGCCAAATATTTTGATGTTACTTTTAATATAGGGTGGCACCCGACTATGAAGGAGGGGATGCACTACCTGGGATTGATGAGCCCCTATGAAAGAGAGCCGCTGAAAAGAATAAGCGACAAAGACAGAAAAGCGTTAACCGATAGAATAGATGAACTCGAATTAAAGAAATTTTTGTAATACAAGGCAGTAAAAATGGTATTTCCCAACATATTAGAACTTAACGGCTTTCCCATAGGCGGAGACAAAACATATATCATTGCGGAGATGGCTTGCGCGCACAACGGCAGTTTTGAAGATGCAAAAAAGCTGATCGATGCTGCCGCCGACGCCAAGGCCAATGCCGTGCAGTTTCAGTTTTTTGAACCTGAAGCGCTCGTCACAATGGATCATAGCGATTTGGACCTCTACAAAAGAATCCAATTCACCAAAGAGCAGTGGCGTTCTTTAAACGATTATGCCCGCGCAAAGGGGTTGGATACTTTGACGACGGCTTACGATTATCCCGCTTTGGAACTCGCAATCGAGTTGGAGCTAGATGGGGTAAAGCTCAACTCCTCCGATCTTTCAAACTTTGAAATGCTGGACCTCCTCGCCAAAGAAAAGATCTTTTTCACGCTGGGAGCGGGTGCTTCGACCGTTGAAGAGATACAAGAAGCCATCGACAGGCTCACCGAAGGCGGTACAACGAACTTTGTTCTTATGCACGGCCTGCAAAGTTTTCCCACACATCTGGACACCGCAAACATTAAAAGGGTCGAATTTTTAAGAAACAGTTTCGGCATCATTACAGGTTATGCGGATCATACGCCCGGAGGGATGGAACTTGGAAAGTATATCGACCTTTTAGCACTTGGAATGGGAGCAAAGGTATTGGAAAAACACATAACCCTGGACAGAACACAGAAGGGACTTGATTACCACTCTGCCTTGGAACCCCGCGAATTAAAAGAGTACGTGCAGCATATCCGCAATGCGGAACTTGCACTGGGAGACTACTCTCTGGGCGGATTTTCCCAAAGCGAAATAGGCTATAGACAGTTCCAAAAAAAGCAGATCGTCGCGGCAAAAGAGCTCAAAGAGGGTGATGTTTTAAGTCGTGAAAACGTTGCCTTTTTAAGAACCGAAGAGGGGTTTGGTCTTTCGCCGATGAAGTTTCCCTCACTGGAAAACACAAAAATCGCAAAAGCGATAGGTAAACATAAACTCATCACTCCCGATGCTTTAAAAAAATAAAGGTTTTAAAATGAGAAAAATTTTTTCCGCTCCAACTGTTATTAATATGGAGATCACCGATAAATGCAACGCGAAGTGTGTGCACTGCTATAACTTCTGGAGAGATGACAATTCACAATATTACTCTATGAAAGAATCACAATTTGACCAACTCGTGGATGAGTTTATCAAAGCCAAGGTTTTTCACGTTGTCTTAACCGGCGGCGAACCCTTCGCAAACTTTGACGTTTTGGAATACGGTTTTAAAAAACTAACCGAAAACGGCATCTCTATCAGCTGCAATACCAACCTGATGCTTGCGGATGAAGACAAGATCAAAAGATTGAAAGCCGCGGGAGTCGATCACTTTTTAACAAGCGTCTTCTCCTATAAAGAGGAGCTTACGGACAGGATTTTCAACGTAAAGGGTGCACACGAAAAAATTGCCGAAGGTATCAAACTGGCCCGAAAACACGGTATCCGGGTAAGTGCCAATATGGTTATCTCCAGATCAAATAAAGATGATGTTTACAAAACTGCACAGTATGTACATGAACTGGGGGTTCAAAAAATATTCGGAACAAGAACGGTACCGTCGGTTAACGAAAGCGGCAATATACCCGAAAACCTACAATTTGATGCCGATGAAGCCCGCTACGCACTTGACCAGCTCATACAAGCAAAAAACGACTTTGGAATAATGATCGGCACGCTGATCAACTATCCCCTGTGCCTTCTCGGCGACCTTGAAAAGTACAAAGACTTTGTGGGACGGGGATGCCCCGCACAAAAAGGGCACAGAATGAGCATAAATGCCAACGGCGATATGCATGCTTGTACCCATGAGGATATCTCCTACGGCAACATTTTTGAAGAGGGGATATTTGAAGGATACAAAAAGATGCATAAATGGCATGACGAAAGCTATCTTTTCAGTGAATGCAAAACCTGTCCCTACGTCGATGTTTGTAACTCGGGATGTAGGATGGATGCCTTTGCCTATTCAAAAAGTATGAGCGGCAAAGACCATCTGATGGCCGATAACCCGGTTTTTACCAACGATTACAATTTGGCGAACGAGCCTGAAGTTTTGGAAAAACTGGACCGGTACGATTTCTTTGTTCCTAAACGGCTCCGTTTCAGAAAAGAGAAAGACTTTTACCTGGTCAATATACGATGGGCAAATACCGTGACGTGTTCCAACGAAACAGCGGAATTTTTGATGCGCTATCAAGAAAGCGGGGAAAAGTTTGACTTAAAAACCTTCGGAGAAGCAAAAAAAGAGATCTTATCCCTGCTTTATTTCAAAGATGTTATCGAATGTGAGCAGCTCAATAGCGATAGTTTAAAAAGTTATGCCGGATTGAGCTATGATAATATCGATGCGTTGTAACGAAAGGACAGGACGGTTTTGAACTATATCGCATTTATTCCTGCACGATGCGGAAGCGTATCCATAAAATTCAAAAATATCAAAAATTTTTGCGGCAAACCGTTGATTTACTGGACGGTAAAGGCGCTGACGCAAAGTAGCAAGATTGCGCAAATCCATATTGCGACAGATTGCGAACAGATCAAAGAAACGGTGCAGGCTTTTGGTTTTGACAAGGTCAAGATTTTCAATAGAAGTGAAAAAAACGCGCAAAGCAACTCCAGTACGGAATCCGTTATGCTGGAGTTTTTGGAAAGGAACCCCCAGGATGAAAATACGAACTTCCTTCTTGTCCAAGCCACCTCACCGCTGCTTACCGCCACAGATATCGACGGTGTTATCGATCTTTATGAAAAGAGTGATTACGACTCCATACTCACCTGCGTCAAAACAAAAAGATTTTTTTGGGATGAAAACTTTCACCCCATAAACTATGACTACAGACACCGCCCCAGAAGGCAGGATTTTGAAGGCATCTATATGGAAAACGGCGCCGCGTATTTAAACAGGGTGGGCAATATACTAAAAGACAAAAACCGCTTAAGCGCAAAGGTGGGGATCTATGAAATGCCCTTTTATACGGATATTGAACTGGACGAGGAGGATGATTGGGAGATCGCCGAAAAAGCGATGAAAAAGTATATACTCGGACAGCAGGTTTGAAAATACTCTTTACTTCAAGGGATATCGGAGCAGCGAGCTATATTAAACTTTTTTACGGCTACTGCTTGGAAAGCGGCTCTGCCGACCCCATCTTAATTGCCCAGGAGCCCGCTTACAGCTATTTTAAAAACAGCGGGCTCACCCCTTTAAAGTTCAGCAGAGTAGACAACCAAACGGTAAAAGCTCTAAGAGAGTGTGATGTTATCGTATCTGGACACCGTGAATACGGTAGCGGTATCGATGAATACGTTATCAACAATGCCGGCAGTAAGCCCTGTTATCTTGTGAAGGACAGCTCAGGCACAGTGAACCGACACATTCAATCCCCCGACAAACTTTTGCTTATCGAAATAGATATGAGCTGCAAACAGATTAAGCGCTTTGGCAACACCTGTAAAATCCCGCCTATTAAATACCACGATTTTCATTATGAATCCAGATACCCGATAAAAAGCGAAAACAAAGTCGTTTTTATAGACCAGTGTTTATGGCATAACCCGGGATATCGAAGAAACGTAAAACAGTTGGCGCGTTTTTTACAAAGACACGGCTCTTCCCTTTTGATCAAGCCCCACCCAAATACGAAAAACCACACTTTATTGAAACGCCTTTTCACCCGATATAGAATAGATACAAAATTTATACGGGACGATGGGGAGTTTACCAGGGAGCTCATCAGTTCAAAATTTGTCATAACCGTATTTTCAACGATGACGTTTGACATTTTATACGGATGTAGGGATATGACCAGGCAAAATTTCGATCTCGTTGAATATATTACGGACCCGCTTATGCAAAAACAATACAAAATCAAAAGGACCGACCCGCTAAGAAGTGGGCCCTTTATTACGGCCGTTAAGAATAAAAAAGATAAAATCAAAAAAAGAGAGAACAAGCCCTATGCCATGCACTCCCTGAAAAAAGATATGGGAAAAGGCTTGGGGGAGATTATGAAGATTGTTCTTTCCTGCAATCAAAAAAAAGACAATATAGGTTAGTGCATGTACATTAAAAAAAACATAGAAAACAATATCATTTTCAAAGATGCGCCTTTACAAAGTGCTATCGAAAAGTCCCAAAAATACAATAATCGCGTCCTGTTTGTCGTAGATGAGCATATGACTCTGCTCGGGGCTTTATCCTCGGGTGATTTGGGGAAATGGCTTCTGAAAAATAACAAAGATATCGATTTGAGCAGCAGTGTCGCAAATGTCTGCAACAGAGATGTTTCCGTTTTACCCTATACAACGGATATGGAGGAGATCAAAAACGCTTTTACGATAAAGATCGATGCCGTTCCTTTAATCAATGCAACCGGTAAGCTCGAAGCTATCGCTTTTAAAAATAAAAAAAGTATCACCGTGGGTGATTTTTCTATCGATGAAAACTCAAAAACCATGATTATCGCAGAGATCGGGAATAATCATAACGGCAGTATGAAACTGGCAAAAAAACTTATCGATTTGGCCGTTTGGGCGGAAGCGGACTGCATCAAATTCCAAATGAGAGACCTGGACACGCTTTATCTCAACAAAGGAGATGCCGACGACGCTTCGGAGGATCTCGGCTCCCAATATGTGCTGGACCTGTTGTCACGGTTCTCTCTTTCCAAAGAGGAGATGTTTGAACTTTTTGATTATTGCAAGGCCCGGGGGGTCCTTGCTTTATGTACTCCCTGGGATCTACAAAGTTTGAAAGACCTTGAAGACTACGGTATGCCGGCATATAAGGTCTCTTCTGCGGATATGACCAATCTGGAGCTTCTCGACGCTCTCGTACAAACACGCAAGCCTCTTTTGATCTCCTCGGGAATGTCCCATGAAGACGAGATTAAAACCGTCGTGGATTTTTTAAATAAAAGAGCGGCGGAATATATGTTTCTTCACTGTAATTCGACCTATCCCACCCCCTTTAAAGACGTTAACTTAAAATACCTGAACCGCCTCAAGGAACTTACGATGTTTGAAGTGGGATACTCCGGCCACGAACGGGGGTATCATATTCCCATAGCAGCCGTCGCCATGGGGGCGAAGGTAATAGAAAAACACTTTACCATAGATAAAAGTATGGAAGGCAATGACCATAAAGTAAGCCTGCTGCCCGACGAGTTCAAAAATATGGTCCACGCCATACGTGACGTTGAATCGGCGATGGGTGAGGGAGAGAGTAAATCCATTTCCCAGGGAGAGTTGATCAATAGAGAAACCCTGGCAAAAAGTATCGTCGCGAAAACGGAAATCAAAGCCGGTGAGATCATAGATGAACAGATGCTGCAGATCAAAAGTCCCGGAAAGGGTTTGCAACCTATTTATAAAGACCTTCTGCTTGGCAAAGTCGCCAACAGGGATTTCAAAAAAGGCGATTTCTTTTTTCCCAGTGATATTAGCGGTCGGGCGTACTATCCAAAGGATTTCCACTTCACTTTGCAGTGGGGTGTCCCGGTGCGGTTTCACGATTATCAAAAGCTTATAACCCGGCAAAAACCGGATATTTTGGAGTTTCACTTATCCTATAAAGACTTGGACGTCAACTTGGATGAGTATATGTCAAGGCATGAAGATATAGGTTTGGTAGTGCATACCCCGGAACTTTTTGCCAATGATCATATACTCGATCTTTGTGCGGAAGAGGAGAGCTATAGACAACACTCCATTAAAGAGTTACAGCGGGTCGTTGACCTTACCAGAAAGCTCAAGGCATACTTCCCGGCGACTGCCACTCCCTGTATCGTTACCAACATGGGCGGTTTTAGCAAACACGGCTTCATCGATATCTCAAAACGGGAAAGACTGTATGAACGAATTGCGCAGAGTCTGAGTGAAATCGACTCCGAAGGGGTAGAGATAATTGCGCAAACCATGCCGCCTTTCCCCTGGCACTTCGGCGGGCAAAGCCACCATAATCTCTTTATGGATGCCGATGAGATTATCTCCTTTTGCAAAAAACATGATTTTCGCATCTGTATGGATGTTGCACATACCAAACTCGCCTGTAACTATTTTCAGTGGGATTTTGAAAACTTTATACAAAAAGTAAGCCCTTTTATAGCACATTTACATATTGTGGACGCCAAAGGCTTTGACGACGAGGGTTTACAAATTGGCGACGGGGAAATTAATTTTCAATCCCTTGGAAAAATACTGCAGCGGCACTGTCCCGATATCACCTTTATTCCCGAAATATGGCAGGGACATAAAAACAAAGGTGAAGGGTTTTGGGAAGCGCTGCACAAACTCGAAGGCTTGTTTTGATCCTTTATAGCGCGGGTAAAAGCAGATACGACCACAACAAGGATTGTAATGAATAAATCCAGCGTCGCAACCCTCAAACTGATCGAGCAGAATTTCGATGTCAACGCCCTGCGCTTTCGCGGCGTCGCCGTCTGGCCTATCATCCGGGGTCTGCTCGTTTTTGACTTTCAAAAAGATTTTGCGGACGATCCCCACCAAACGGCGGCATTTGACCTCCGGGACGCCGCAGGAAATATTGCCAAACGAGCCGAACTCTTCGCCCGGGATACAAACGCTTTGCACGCGCGCGGCGAAGATCCCAAAGAGCTTTTGCGACCTGTGGATATCCTGCTGATCTCCAGCGCCGAATACCGCAGCGAACTGGCCGATAACCGCTACTACAACAAGCATCTTGACAGTCTCCGGTACTTTTTATCGCCGCATTACAGCTGCGCGACGCTGGAATGGTCGCTGAAAAAGACCCACAACCGCCCCTCGGTGTACCCCCTCTCGACCCTTGATCACCTCATCGGCCTCTCCTCGCTGCAAAAGCACATTGCACTGACCCAAGAACGGCTCTTTGACGCCGTCGAACCCGTAGAACGGCTTGAGCAACTGTTGGAGTTTCTCCGCGCCCACGGGCTCAAAACGCGCTATAACGCCCAGCTGCTGCGGTGGCACATTGTGCATATCTTTATCCTCAAAGCGCATTTCACCGCTTTGCTGCACAGGATAGATCCAAAGGCGATCATCATGCAGTATTACGTCACGCTTCCACACTTTGCTTTGCTTCTGGCCGCGAAGGAGTCGGGTATCCACACTTTTGATCTGCAGCACGGGGCGATGGGAGAGCATAACGGTATCTACTTCCATTACGAACACGCCGTACCGCAGGAGGGTTATGCGGTTTTGCCCGACACCTTTTTGACTTGGGATACCCGTACGCAAAAGCGCATACGCCACTGGAGCGACAAAACCCCCGCCCACGACGCGCTTTCCATCGGCAATCCGTGGATTACCCGCTATATGGAGGATGTGCAGATGCACCGAAAGCTTTCTTTTATAAACGATGAAAAACCCACCGTTTTGCTTTCGCTGCAACCCCTTGAGGATTTTCTACCCGAATGGATCCGGCAGGTGATGATAGCGACGAAGGAGGATATCCAGTGGCTTGTGCGGCTGCACCCCTCCCATCCGAGCATGCCCCGCTACATTGAACATATGGAAAAAGCGCTTGCAGCGCTGCGAAACGAAGGGGTGGATACGCGGTATGAAGAGGCGACCCGGGCAAAGCTTTTTGATCTTTTGCGCCATACCGACTTGCATATGACGTCCCACTCCACCGTCGCGTTTGAGGCGCTGGAGTTTGGCGTCCCCTCCCTGCTTTTCGGGGATTTCTGTTTTGATTATATGGCAAAGGAGCTGCAGCGCGGGGTGTTTACCCGCGTAAACACGGCAAAGGAGCTGCAGCTGCTTCTCTCCTCAAAAAAGAAGCGCGATGCTTTGAACCGCACCTCCGAGCGCGGCTATTACGACAAACGGGCCCTAAAAAAGTTCATTTCCCAAACCCTGCCCTCCATCCTGGCAAAGGAGCGACGATAATGCAAGGCATCCTCCTTCCCTCCCTTTCGCTGGGCTATGTCGATGTTCCCAAAAACGCTTCGACGAGCATAAAGCGCTATCTGTATCTGCTTGCTTACGGCAGGGAGTATGACAAACACAACCATAACGGCGACAATATCCACAGATTCTTCAAACGCAACATGGGAGATATATCCGGGGCGAAAAACCGCTTTCTCCTGCTGCGCGATCCGGTCAAGCGTTTTTTATCGGTGTATTCAAACCGCGTTTTACACTACAAAGAGCTTTCTCAAGATCACCTTTTGCGCTCCGAAAAGGGAAGAGCGATTTTGCATAAAGCTCTGCCCACAACGCCCGATCTTGACACCTATATCACCCATTTCGAAAGTTACAAGCACGAACCCTCTTTGTGGCACCACACAAAACCGGTCTTTTATATCACCGGCGGTTCTTTACAAGGGTTTAACCGTATCTTTACCATGGAAGAGATCGGGCAGTTTGAACGCTTCATCCAAAGCAGCTGCAATACGCGGCTTCAACTCCCCAGGTTGCAAACGGGAGGCAAAAAGATCGCTCTTGGGGAACTCAGCGAAGAACAGCTGCGACGGATATACTCCTACTGCGAAAAGGATTACGAATTTTTAGCCGGGTACTACTCCAAAGAAAAACTCTGGACGCAGTGGGAAAAGGAGCAAAAGTGAAGCCGCTGGTCTCTGTCCTCATCACCACGCGAAACCGGCCCGAGCTTTTAAAAAGAGCCCTTGATTCGGCCCTGAGACAAACCTACCCCGACATAGAGGTCATCGTCGTCGACGACGCCTCCACCGAAGAAACGGCACGGTTCCTGCGCAAACAGACCGATAAGCGGGTCAGATACCTGCGCAACGAGCGCCAAAGCGGAGCCAACGTATCGCGTAACCGCGGCATCGCGGCCGCTAAAGGGGAGTTTATCGCCGGTCTGGACGACGACGACGTTTTTCTGCCCCGCCGCATCGAACTGCTGCTGACCCACTACGACGACGACTACGCTTTTATTACGTCCAACAACTACCTCGACGACGGCAAAGGGAGGAAACGTTCAAATATTCCGGCAGTGGTCACGCTGGAACAGATGCTTGCAAACAACGTTTTGATGAATCAGGGCTTGATCAAAAAGCAGCGTCTGATCCAAGCGGGGTTGTACGACGAAACCCTTTTGGCCTGCCAGGATTACGATATGTGGATGCGCCTGCTACTGCGTTATCAAAGGGTAAAGGTTTTGCCCGAAGCAACGCAGATCATCCACGCCGAAAGCGGCAGGCAGCGTATATCTTCCGTTTCCGCGAAAAAGAAAAAGGGGTATTTTCAATTTTTCCAAAAATATAAACACTTAATGTCGCCCTACCATAGACAGCAGCACCTTTTTCGCATTTACGGCATGCGCAAATCGGCGACGCAAGCCAACGGCCTTGCCCTCTATCTGCTGCAAAAAAAGCTGCGAAACTTCCAGGGAGACGCATTGAGCGTTTACGGCACGGGGGAACTGTTTCACGCCCTTTATCCGACCATACGGGATTTTGGTATCACCGTCAATTTTCTCGTCGATTCCAACGCCTCTTCCAGACCAAAAGAGATCTTTGGGAAAGTCCCCATCTTACCCGAAGAAGCCATAGCACGGCGGGAGCGCAGCTTTTTGATCGCTTCGGCGAAATTTTACCCCCAGATGGAAAAAACCCTTTATAACCTGCTGCCCCGAAACGGGCAGCTGCGCCTTATCAGTCTTTCATCCGCAGCAGCGTCGTAAGATCGATAATCTCCATCCCTTCGTACCGCTTGCGAAGTGCTGCGACGATCTCTTTTGAAAAAGCGATACTGGTGACCACAACGGGAGTTTGCGCAAACGCGTCAAGCTCGGTTTTTTTGAGCATGGGTATCCCCTCGATGCAAAGCGTTTCGTTGCGATCGACGATCCCTGCGATCTCTACGCCCGCTTCCCGTACAAAGGGGATCGTTTCCCGCGCAAGCCTGCCTCCGCCGTAAAGGATCACTTTTTTGATCCCCCGACGCTGCAGATACCCCGTTAACAGCCGGTGAAACTCCAGCGAACCGAAGGCGGCCAGATGGCGCCGTACCGTTTCCACGCTGCCGCTGTCAAAGTGTGCAAGCAACCCGTCAATATCGCAGTAACGCTCCGTTCCCACCAAAGAGCGAAGCAGGATAAAATAAACGCCGAAATGATCCTTTTCCAGCGATTGTATCACGCTGGGACGCAACCACTGGTATTGTCGAAGGTTTTTTCGAAAAGCCCCCATATGCGCAAGCTCCTCCCCCCGTTCAAAAAAGCGCAATACGTTGTTGTTGAGCAGCTTTATCCCCCTGGCGTGCAGCAGCCCCTCATAATTTCGCAACAGCCCCTTCTCCGCCAGAAACGACCTTATTGCCTCGATCATGGAAAAGATATGGCCGATCTTTTTGGCGTTCAAACTTCCGGTGATGGAACCTTCGCGCACGTAGTAGCGATAATACGCTTCCTCAAGATAGCTGACCCGCTGCGCCCGGTAAAAAAGCCGCATGACCGTAGGCTGATCCTCATAATACATCCCCTCGGGGAAAGTGATCCCGCCAAGGAGGAACAAGGAGCGCTTAAACAGTTTTCCGCACGCAATCGCCGAGGCGTTGGGATGAAGAATGTTATAGAGGTGATCCTCCCTCTCCCGGTAGGGGTAGATAAGCGTACTGCCCCTGCCCTCGTGCACCCGCTCCACCCGTGCCAGCACGATTTCGCTTTTTTCTTTCCGCGCCGTTTCATACATCTGTTCAAGCATATCCTCTTTGATATCGTCATCGCTGTCTAAAAAGCTGACAAACTCTCCCGTTGCCGCTTGCAGCGCCCTGTTTCTGCTTGCGCTCAACCCCCTGTTCTCCTGCTCGATAAGCAAAATTCTATCGTCTTCGCGGACAAACCGCTCTATGATCGCCGGGCTTGAATCCGTGGAACCGTCGTTGACGACGATGATCTCTATATCCCGCAAAGTCTGCGTCACGACCGAGCGGAGACAGCGCTGAAGAAAAGCTTCCGTATTATATACGGGGATGATCAAACTGATTTTAGGCACCTTCACTCCTCATGTATGAGATGATACAATCTCCCGCACCCCGACCGTCACGGACAAAAAGCTTTCGCCCAAGCGCCTTTCTCGAAGCTGCGTATTGGTCGCGGTCGATCCCCTCCAGCACCGCCTTTTTCAATCCCCCGTACTCTGTGACCTTTTGCCCGGGCGTAACGCTTTCAAAATCAAGCATGAACGCTCCGTGCTGCGCTTCATAATCATCCAGATCATAAACGAAAAATAAAATCGGCTTATCCAGCAGCAGATAATCAAAATAAACCGAAGAGTAATCCGTAATAAGCATCGAAGACAGGGGCAGGATCGGGTAGATATCCCTGCCTTCGGGATAGAGGTAAAGGTGTTCATATCCCGCAAACACCTCCCCCTCCATTCCGGGATGTTCACGCAGCTTTTGCAGCACGAAAGGGTGCAGTTTGATGATAAAAAACAATCCGTTGGCCCCGGCAAAGCTGTCCAAATCGGCAAAATCGATCGGCGCGGGCCGGGCATTGTTGCGGTACGTTGGCATATACACCACAATCTTGCGCTTCGTCTCACGGCAAAAGCCGTAGATCTCTTTATCCGCCAGTACCAGCCGTTTCTCTGAGGGTTCGGGGGTAAAAAAGATTTCGTTTCGGGGATAGCCGCACTCGATGATTTTTTCGGCATTGAAAACCCTGCTAAAGGCGTACTCCGTCACAAAAGGCGAGGTTGAAAGCAGCAGATCGTACCGTACCTTTTTGTAATCCGCGAACCTTCCGATCTGCTTAAGCGGGATGCCGTGCCACAGCTGCACCGTTTTACCTCCCTCTATCGCCCGGCGCACGAAAGGATCGGTCGGGGTATGATCCAGTACCGCCGTCGCTGCCCGCACAGCGTGATACACAAACCCGAAAGAGGGAAACAGCACCGTATGAAATCCCGCTTTGGCAAACAGTTTTTGCTGCTTGGCGTTATCGGTGGCAACCACCGCTTTATATCCCCGCTGTTCAAGAGTGCAGGCGAAATCTTTGACATTGTTATCGACAAACGCCGCTCCCAGACACAAAACGCGCTTTTGGCTTTGAACCGAGGGTTTCAAAAACTTCGTAGCCAGGGCGAGCAGCCGCAGCTGCAGCCGCTCCATACGCTGGCGCAGCCAAAAGCGGCGGCGCCCCGTTTTATACTCTCCGCTTTGCAGATACACCACTTCCAGCATCTTCGCGTCCATCCGCTTTCGCAACTGCTTATAGATCGCTTCGGCGTGGGCGGGAGAACAGATCAATACTTTCTCGACCCCCTTGTCCGCAATCTCATCATAGCCCGATACTCCCGGTTTGCGCACCTTCGCGTCCGCAAAGGCCACCACCTCTACCCCGCGCTTTTGCAGATACTGACCCAGCGCCTTTGCCGTGGGAGAAAAGGGGGCGATGATGACGCGCTGCCCCCTGGCGACGCTTTGTTCAAGATAGGCGCCATTAAACACCCAGCACCTCCCGGCATATCCGCTGCGACGCTTTCGCGTCACGGTAGTCAAAGCAGCGCTCCGGCACCGCCGGAACGTTTGCTTCCTCTCCGACCGCCTGCGCCAGCGCTTGTTCAAGGTCTTTTTGCGTTTGTACCTTTACCCCCGGCGCGAACTCTTCGTAAGGGTACACGAAGCCACCCATATTGCCCTCGTATTCATCCCTGTCGTAATCAAAAAAGATCACCGGACGATGCAGCAGCATAAAATCAAAATAGATCGAGGAGTAATCCGTAATCAGTACGTCGCAGTAGCGCAGCAGCGGGTAGATATCGCCCTGGGCATTGTGAAAAAGGATGTGTGAATAACTCCCGTGCTCCGCCTTCGCATACAGCTGCATCACAAAAGGGTGCAGTTTGATGACCAGATGGGTATTTGCACGGCGAAGGGCTTCGTTCAGCGCCGCAAAATCCAGGGGGATCTTCGCGCTTTGCGTGGATTCTCTGTGGGTGGGCATATATACCGCGATGCTACGGCCCTCCTCCCGCAGCGCCTTGATACGGGGATATACCTGCTCATCGCACAGGAGTTCATCTCCCCTTTCAAGCTTTTTTTTAAGCAGCAGATCGTTGCGGGGATACCCGAAGTTTTTGTAGCTTTTTGCCCCGATTACCGCCCCGAGACTGGTTTCGTTGACAAAATCGGAAGGGGAAACCAAAACGTCGTACGTCACGCCCACGAGCCTGTTCATGCGCTTGAGAGGGATACCGTGCCACAGCTGTATGGTCTTTTGCCCGGGGGCAAGCAGCGCAAGTTCGCGGATGAAGTTTCCCTGATCCTGCACGATACAATCGGCCAGCGCCATATAAAAGTATGAGCGCCAGCTTCCCAGCCATACGGCAGGAAAACCGTTTCGTCGCAAAGCGGCGAGATGGGCTTTGTTATCGGTAAGCATCACCGCATCGGCTCCGCTTCTGTGGCAGTGGAGAAAAAGCGCCTTATTGTTACTGCCCACAAACCCTTTGGAGATAAACACCCTCATATTCCGCTTGTACCCCACATGATCCAGCAAAGCCGCCGTAACTTTTAAAAAGCGCCGTTTGAGCACGGTGATAAACCCTTTTCGCTGCTGCTTCGCTATCTGCTTCTTATCAAGATAGCGGTAGCGGCCGTTTGCGATGGCGACTTTGATAAGTTTATCCAAAGCGACGCTTTTTTTATGCTCGCCATAGATAGCGTCAAAGTGGTTTTGCGAAAGGATCAGAATATAATCAAACTCCCCTTTGATATCTTCAAGTCTGCTAATATCCTCTCCGCTTTTCACCTTGTCGATAAAACCCGCGAAATCCACGTCGTAGCTTTTGCGAAACTCTTTGGCAAAAGCGGTGGTTTTTGGAGTATGCGGAGCGATATAGACCCGCTTGCCGCTAAAATCCAAACCTGAACTCCGAATATTTTTCTTTAAAAAAGCGATCCATCGATTTTTTCAACTCCGTCGTGGAGATATTTTCGGTCCGGGGCAGATAGATCACTTCGCAGTGGGGTTGTAAAAAATCAAACTCCCCCCGCCAATCATCACCCATTGCAAAGATATCGACGCCGTATTTTTGCACATCCTCCAGCTTTTGTTCCCAGTTGCGCTCGGCGATCACGCGATCCACGCACTCCAACGCCGCTACGATCTCGGCGCGCTGTTCATAGGGGATCAGCGTCTTTTTCCCCTTTTGTTCATTGAATTCGTCCGTCGAAACCGCCACGATCAACTCATCGCCCAACTTTCTTAAACGCTGCAGCAGGCGCAGGTGTCCGATATGGAACATATCGAAGGTTCCGTAGGTGATAACCCGTTTTGCCATTATTCGCACCTCATCTTTTTAAACCGCCCGCCGAAGTTGGTCTTTTCCACCACTTGTACTTTCGTAGGGATCTTATACCCCTCCAGCTTTCCCTTACAAAAGCGCCGCACCGCCTTTTTCAAACTTTTGGCATCGGTGGGTTTCGCGGGGACGATATCGGCCGCCACGCTTTGTCCGGTGATGGCGTTTGCCGCGGCGTGGACCATCACGTCCTCCACCTCCGGCATCTGCAAAAGCAGCGACTCCACCTCCACGGGCAGCACCTTCTCCCCGCCGACGTTGATCACCTCTTTGCTGCGGCCGATGATTTTGAGGTAGCCGTCCCCGACCTCCTCTACCAGATCTCCGGTTTTAAACCACCCGTCTTCGGTAAAGCTCTCCATGGAAGCGTTAAGATACCCCATCACCTGCGTACCGCTGCGCAGCCACAACTCCTTTTCGACGATGCGGTGCTCCAGGTTCGGATCATCCAGTTTCATATAGGTCGATTCCGAAGATTTGGAGCTTGTCGCGGCGATCCCCGTTTCGCTGGTACCGAAGGTTTGCAGCAACTTGGCTTTGGGGAAAGCGCTTTTCAAGCGCTTAAGCAGCGATTCGGGCATCGCTTCGGTCCCGTACGTGATCATGCGCAGCGAGCTTAGATCAAAACGCTCGGGCATACCGCTGATAAGCAGCAGATTCAAAAAGGTGGGCGAGGAGGGAAGTACGCGGATTTTGTAGCGCTCGATAAGCGCGCAGACCGCTTCGGGCTCCCTTGAGGGGGGTACGACCATGGCCGCTCCCATAAACAGCGCGTTAAGCAGCGTATTGAGCCCGCCGATATGGTCAAATAGTAAAAACAGCAGCATATACAGCCGTTTGCCCCGCTTGTTTTCATAATGCGCGATCAACCTGTCCAGATCATGGATCATCGCTTTGGGCTTGCCCGTAGAGCCGCTGGAAAACAGCACCAATCCCGAACGGCGCGCCTGCCGCAGCTTTTCGATCATGGGGTGGGTATCGCCGCAGGAAAGCTTTTCAATCCGCGGTTGGGGAGTCATGAAGATAGCGAGCCTGCAAAACGCTTCTTCAAAGCGCTGCCGCTGTTCGCTTTGCAGCTCGGAAGTCACGGGGACGATGATGCAGCGGTGCAGGTGCAGCGCCAGCAGCATCGCTATGGTTTCAAAGCTGTAATCCCCCACCAGCGCAGCGACGTCTCCCTGTTGGACGCCGCTTTCTTGCAGCAGCTTTTCATACTCCCCTATCCTGTCGACCAACCGGGCATAACTGTATGTTGTCTCGCCGTGGACAAGAGCCGTTTGCTCCCCGTGGCTTTGCAGCGTTTCCATCAACTCCATAGGCGCTCCTAATTGTGTACCCCGCCCAGATAGAGCACCTGCGCGGTGATAAAATCGCTTTTTTCCCCGAGGAAAAAATCGATGGCGTTTTGCACGTCTTCAAAGGTGCCCATACGCTTGATCGCCTGCTTTTGCAGCAACTGCTCGATCTTCTCTTCGGAGACCGCTTTGATCAGATCGGTTTTAACCGGCGTGGGCGCGACGGCGTTGACGGTGATATGAAAACTCGCCAACTCCTTGGCCATGGTCTGGGTCAGGTTTTCCACCGCCGCCTTGCTGGCCGCATACACCGCTTCGCCCTCCAGCCGTAGCGCCGCGGCGACGCTGGAGTAGTTGACGATGCGGCCGCTTTTTTGGCGCATCATCACCTTTGCCGTCTCCCTGGCAAAAAGGAACGTGCCCGTAAAGTTGGTCGCAAAGATCTTTTCCACACTCTCTGCGGCGGTGGTGATGCAGTGATTCATCGAAGCGATGCCCGCGTTATTAAGCAGTACGTCGATGCGCATAAACTCTTTTTTTACGCTTCGTACCATCGCCACCACCTGCTTTTCCTCACCGACATCCAGACAAAAATGGCGGTAATTTTCATGCTCGATCGCACCCTCGCCCCGGCTGCAGCCCGCGACGATATGCCCCCGGGCCAGATAGTGCTCGGCCAGCTGCCTGCCCAGCCCCTTGCGCGTGCCGGTAATGAGAAAAACTTTAGCCATCGAGCAGCCCCGCTATGTAATCTCTCAGCGTTTCAACGCTTCTGAAAGGGGAGGTTTTCTGGCTCATCGCCCGCTCATCGGCCAGCACCACGCTTTGGCCCAGCTCCTCGTCGATCGCGTCTTCCAAATCGGTAACAAAAGAGACCAGCGCCAGCGAGTCCAACACCCCGCGGCCGCCAAACAGCCGCGTCTGCGCCGTGGGGTTTTCCAGCGATTCCTTTTCCAACTCCTCACCCAGCTCTTGTAACACCGTTATAATAATCTTTTCAATCTTTTCATTCATACCGTTTCCCGTTTATATAGATTTCAAATCTCTTTTTTCGTTTCTCAAGCGCCTTGACGTTGCGGTTGGGAGCCGTTTCAAACTGCGCCTTTTCCAGGACAAGCTCCTCATGCGCCGTAGCGTTTATCTCCAGCTCGCCCCGGGGAACGAAGCCGAAACTTTTGTTAAACGACAGGGCGTTGGCGTTGGTTTTTTTTACCTGCGCATAAAGCCGCTTTATCCCGGCCGTTTCAAACCCGTAGCGCAAAAACAGGTACACCGCCGCGGAAAGGGCCAGCGGATTGGCTCCCCGGGCAAAAAACACGCCCCAGGAAGCCGACTCTTTGGTAATATCGGTCAAAGCTACGCCGCCGATAAGTTCGCCTTGGAAAAAAACGGCAAAGTGGCGCCGCCGCTTTGCCCCTTGCAACCCCTTAACCCACCCCAGATGATCATTGAGTGCTATGACCTTGGGGTCGCTCATCTGCTTTCGGACATATTCGCTGTTTCGCAGTTGCAGCAGCGTTTTGTGGCGCTCTTTGTCAAGCAGCGTGTACTCGATCAACTCAAGCCTCAAAGGTCGCCTCCATCCCCTCCAGTTCCAAGCGATCGCCGAAATCAAAATCCCTGGGGGCTTTCATGCCCAAAATTGTATCGAAATATTTCGGATGCAATCCATAGCCCGGGCGTACGCTTTTTATATTTTCCCCGGTGAAAACTTCACCTTTTTTGATCGGTTTGCTGACGTACAGGCTTCTGGCAAAACGGCGGGAACTTTTCTTCCTATCGTTGTAAGATACGCTTCCCAGCAGCTTTTGCGTTTGGCGAACCGCGCGCACCATCTGCGCAAACTCTTCCCGATCCAGACTGAACTCCGCGTCGGGACCGCCGAGGGCTTTATCGAGGATAAAATGCTTTTCTATTACTTTTGCACCAAGTGCGACTGCGGCAACGGGCGCGGTAGTTCCCAGGGTATGATCAGAAAACCCGACCGGACAGTCAAAGGTTTCAGCCATATCTTTTATAGTCGCCAAATTCGCCTCCTCCAAAGGTGCAGGGTACGCACTGGTACATTTAAGCAGTATATACGCGACATCTTCATCTTTACATATCTTCACAACATCTTCTATCTCTTGTTTTGTACCGATCCCGGTTGAAATAATAAGAGGTTTTTTTTGTTTTGCACAATATCTTACTAGTTCATGATCGGTTATTTCAAAGCTTGCTATTTTATATGCCGGGGGATTAAACTGCTTTAAAAAATCAACCGCACTTTTATCAAAAGGAGATGAAAATATATCAATCCCTACTTTTTTTGCGTGATCAAAGAGTTCTTTATGCCACTGCCGGGGGGTATGGGCCCACTCATAGAGTTCATGCAGCCGTTTGCCGTCCCACAGCGTACCGCCTTCAATGAGAAAATCCTTTTTATCGCAATCGAGGGTGATCGTATCGGCGCGGTAGGTTTGCAGCTTGACCGCGTCGGCCCCGCACGCCTTTGCCGCTTCTATAGTCTTTAGCGCCGTTTCCAGACTGCCGTTGTGGTTGGCGCTGAGTTCGGCGATGATATACACGCCCTCTTTGTCCAGGTCGAAATTTCCGATCGTCATCTTCTTTTTATCCTTTTTGCAAGCGCGTTTCGCAACCGCTTTTTATCAAAGCCGCGCAGCACATCCATCCCCAGCAGGCGCACGTACTCGGCCATGTAGCGCTGATTGTCCGCCGCTTCTACGGCGATGACGGGGATGCGCAAAAACAGCAGCTCATTCATGGTCGAACCCGCCGCCGCCACCGCGAGATCGCAGCTTGCCATCAGTTTCGCCATCTGCGCCGTTTCCACGTGCAGGGTCACAGATGCGTTGTGCCGCACATATTTTCGCAACTTGTGCAGATGCGGATTGGCCCTTGTGGTCACCACGACCGCTTCGCATACGAACCCTTCTAAAACACGCAGTATCTCAAGACTCACTCCCCCGCTGTCCGCTCCGCCCATGGCGATGAATACCTTTGGGACCTCATTGGCGGGTGCGGGGGTGTCTTTATAGGCGTAAAACTCATCGCGCAGCAGCGTATAGTGCCTCCCGCAGCGCAGCTCGCAGCCCCGGGGTACCAAACCCTCATAGTTTTCTTTGCGGGCGTAGAGGTTGTGATTGAGTACGATATCGCAGCTGTGCTTTTCATAGGTATCGTCAAAACAGAGCAGCTTTGCGCCCGTTTGCTCTTGAAGCGCCCACTCAAAAGCCGCGTCGATACCGTAGTGGTCGATCACGACCAGGTCGGGATCATAGCGTTTCACCGTTTTGACAAACTCGTCCAAATCCCCGCTTTCAAGCCTGTGCAGCTCATAACCCGCTTGCTTTATCACATGGTTGATACTGCCCTCAAGCTCCCGTACCGCAAACACGATACGCGCGCCGCTATAGCGTTTTGCCAACTGCAGATCGCGCATCACGTGTCCCGTGCCGATGGCGGCGGAGGAGTCGCAGCGAAACAGCAGCGTCATGCTTTTTTTTGTTCGACGTGGGCGTTGAGCGCGTGGATCTCCTGTTTTTCGTAAAGGGCGTCTAAAAGCTGCTCATAAGTGAAATCCGCGCTGCATCCAAAATGGTTATACACCTTCTGAATCGCTTTGTAATCATCAAACTCATCCAGAGTCAGGCGGTATTTGGAGTTATCGCGGCTGTCTTTGACCCGCTCGATATGAAATTCGCTTTTGTGGGTATCGCGGATATAGGGGGTCACGTGCTCGCGCTCAAAGGGTTCCCTGGCTTGGAAAAACGCCTTTTGCAGCGCGGCGAAAGAAAACACCTCCGTATCCATTCCCCGCGGATAGGTGCGCTTGCCCACGTTTGAAGCGTAATCGCAGCCGCTTTGGCGGAACCTGTCGATCACCTGCTGTACCAGCGTCGGATCGATCAGGGGGCAGTCGCTGGTCAGACGCACGATCGTATCGCTGTCCTCGGCGCCGTATTTGACCCCCGCTTCGTAGTAGCGGCTGAGTACATCGTCGGTATCGCCGCGGTGGTAGCGCACGCCCAGGCGCTCGCAAAGCTTGACGATCGGCTCTTCGCTGCCGTCGTCGGTGGTAGCGACGATAATATTATCGGCAAAGGGTTTGAGGCGCTCAAACATCATCTCCAGCACCGTTTTGCCGCATAGGGGAAGCAATACCTTCCCGTGCAGTCTCGTTGACCCCATCCGTGCCTGGATGATCACAAAAAGATTTGAATTTACCATCTGCACCGTCCTTTATAGTTTTGCAACACCTCCAAAAGGGTATCGGCTACCTGCTCGGCGTCGCTTATCTCCATCCCCTGATGGCAGGGGATGCTCAGCTGCGCTTTGTAAAACTCCTGCGCTACGGGAAAATCCTGCTCCCCGAAGCGCTGCTTGTAAAAACTGTTGGTATGGATCGGCTTGTAATGTACCTGCACCCCTACGCCGCGCTCTTGCAGTTGCGTAAAGATATCCTCTTTGGGGCAAAACAGCGTCCGATCCAGCAAAATCGGGTAAAGATGCCTGGCGCTGCGCACCCCCTGAGGGATCTTTGGCGTCGTAAAATAGGGGTTGTTTTCAAAGCGTTTTTCATAATACTGCGCGATCGCTTCACGCCGGGCTATGAAACGCTCCAGCTTTTTAAGCTGGCTGCTGCCCAGCGCGCTGGCGACGTCGGAGAGGCGAAAATTATACCCCATGCGCACCATGTCCGAATTCCACAACCGCTTTTTGACGATCCCGTGGCTGCGGAGAAGGCGCACCTGCTCATCGACCGCCGGATCGTCCGTGGCGACCGCTCCGCCTTCAAAGGTAGTGATCGGTTTGATCGCGTGAAAACTAAAGATCGTACTCTCGGCAAGCGTCCCCGCCTTTTTACCCGAAACCGTGCTGCCAAGGGCGTGGGAAGCGTCGCTGATAAAATGCAGTCCGTGCTTTTGGCACAGCTTCGCTATCGCCGCCGCGTCGGCCGGATTGCCGGCATAATCCACGCTGACCACCGCTTTGGTTTTGCCCGTGATCTTTTCTTCGATCCTGCGCTCGTCGATATTGCCGTCATATTTAATATCGGCAAATACCGGCGTCGCTCCACACTCCAAAAGCATATTGGCCGTAGCCACAAAGGAGATCGGCGTCGTGATCACCTCATCCCCCTCCCCCAAACCGTAGGCCTTATACGCCGCGAACAAAGCGGAGGTGGCGGAGTTGAGCACCGTTACGTACCTGCAACCGATATATTCGGCCAGCTGCTTCTCAAAAGCGACCGTACGCTCCCCCTGCGTCAAATGGGAGGAGCCCATCGCTTCGGCGACCGCTTGAATATCGTCTGCTTCGATGCACTGCTTGCTGTAGGGTTGATAAGTCATCACATACTCTCACACAGCCCTAAAAACTCACCGTGGTCCAGCCACCAGTCGTTGTTGCCCGAGTTGTACTCAAAGCCCTGGGGCACCTGTACGCCTTTTTCCCCCAGCATATTTGCCGTAAAATCCACCACGTGGGCAAAACGGATCGTGGGGCAGATGACGTAGTGGTCGGCAAACTCCAGGGTCAGATGGCTGTCATCGGCCGGGCACATCACTTCATGCATCTTCTCTCCGGGGCGGATACCCACGATTTCGCGTTTGACCTCGGGGGCGAGGGCCTTTGCCAATTCGGTAATCTTCATCGACGGAATCTTGGGCACGAAGATTTCCCCGCCTTGCATCCGCTCAAAGTTTTTCAATACAAACTCCACCCCCTGGCGCAGGGTGATCAAAAAGCGCGTCATCCCCTCGTCGGTAATGGGCAGCGTATCCGCACCTTCGCTCAAAAGCTTTTTAAAATAGGGCACCACCGAGCCGCGACTGCCGATGACGTTGCCGTAGCGCACCACGCTAAAGCGGGTTTTTCGCTTGCCCACCATATTGTTTGCCGCGACGAAGAGTTTGTCGCTGGCAAGCTTGGTCGAACCGTAGAGATTGATGGGGTTTGCCGCTTTGTCCGTCGAAAGCGCGATCACCTTTTCCACCTCGTTATCCATCGCCGCCTGGATCACGTTTTGGGCACCGTTGATGTTGGTTTTGATGCACTCCATGGGGTTATACTCCGCAACGGGCACGTGTTTCAGCGCCGCGGCGTGGATGACGTAATCCACATCGCGCATCGCCTCTTTGAGCCGCTTACCGTCGCGTACGTCGCCGATAAAATAACGCATACACTTCTCATCGTACCTTTGGCTCATCTCATACTGCTTGAGCTCATCTCTGGAGTAGATGATGATTTTGTTGGGGGAAAAACGCTCCAACAGGATCTGCGTATATTTTTGACCGAAGCTTCCCGTACCGCCGGTGATGAGTATATTTTTCCCGTTAAACATCCCTGTTTCCTTTACATCGCCATGATGGCTTCTTCATTTTCTTTCATCGTATCCAAAATCGCCTCGATCCCCCCGGCAAGGGAGAAAAGCCAGTACCGGTGCGCGTAGATCCACTCGACCATTTTGCCCTTTTTCTCCTCTGCCGTTTCGGTATTGGAAACCTGCACCTTTGCCAGCTCCAACTCCTGGTGGGCGATAAAGGAGGTAACCAGGTCCATAAAAACACGGTTAAACGGATCCTTTTGCGTAGCGGCCTTGACCTCGTCGATCTCTTCGATCAACTCCACGAGATAATCCAGATCCACTTCATCGAGCCGATCCTCCTCGTTGAGCTTTTCGAGGCTTTCACACTCTTTGGCCAATTTCAAAAAGGTTTCCTCCGCTTTTTCTTTGACCTCTTCTCCGGCATCGATAAAGCTTTGCAAATTCTCTTTCATCTTCTCTTTGCTGCTTTGAACGAGTTGTGCTTCGGGATACTCGATCGTCGTCGCCACCCTTTGCTTTGTCCTATCAAAATCCACGTACTTGATCACCGCTTCCTCAAAAGGCATCTCGATCGTCCCGGCGATCCGTGCGCCCCCCTGGGTGGCGTTGATAGGTTCAAATGAGGGTTTGGCCGCGCAAAACTCCTCCACGTCTTTTTCGTAAAAGTTCAAAAACATTTGCCACGTTTTACTGGTTCGCACCTTGCCCTCACCGCCGTAGGCGTCCACGTACAGATCGTGCACCCTGTGTGCGAGCTGGTCCTCCCCCCAGATGTTGCCTCTGGCGTGGCTGGTACCGTCTTTGCCGTACGCCAAATCCTGACCGATGAGAATAACGCGTTTGAAATTTGACAAAAACGCCAACTCAAAGGCCATATTTGCCGCACTCATCCCCCGGCCCATATAGCCCCACTCGTCCAAGCCGAACATTTTGAGGTATTTCAGCGGCCGGTTGCTCAGCTGCGTCACCGCGCTTTTGGGAACGCGCTTATCCAGCGTCGTCCACTGCAGCGTCTTTTTGTGCACGATGCTCGTCAGTGCGAAAACCACGTCCTCGAAAGCTTCAAAACCGTACTCTTTCGCTACCCTCTCGTAAAAGGTCCCCGTCGGTTCGATACGCTCCATGGAAAAAACGATATCGGGTTTGATGCCGTAGCGGGTCAAAATGGGGAAACTGGCGTCGATACATAAAATGGTCACGTGATCCTGAATGCGCTGCAGCAGCGGCAGCTGCTTTTGCAAAGAGGGGCCCGTCGCGGCCAGTACGGCGGTTTCCGTATTTTTCGCTTTTTTCAGCAACTCCTTTAGCGTAGGCCTTGTCACGACGTGGGGAACGTTGCGCAGAAAGTGGCGCAGACCCAGCAGGTTGTCGTTGATGTCGTTACCCATGGAAACCACGTGGTGGTGGATCGTTTTCAAACACATCTGGTTGATCTGGTGGATCAGCGGTTCATACTTATCCTCGTAATACTTATTGACAATATGCAGATCATACACCCGTGAGTAGGCTTTGGCGTCGTGCCCGAACAGCGTGTGCAAAATGTCCAGCGTCAACTGCTCGGTATGCAAAATCGAAAGCCGCTCCGTTTTCAAATCCTCGGAAAAATCGATCACGTGAAAGATGATAAACAGAATTTCCAGGTTGGGTTCAAAGATGGTGATCCGCTTGTGGGTTTTATTCTCCAAAAGCACTTTATAAAACACCCCGTTGCCGATACCGAAAAAATAGAGATAGGGGTAACGTTTATATTTGTCAAACTCTTTGACCTTCATCAGGGTCTCATCCAAAGGAACACCCTTGTACAAAGGAGTAAAGCCCTCCTTTTCAAAAAGGTTGATGTTTGCCGGATCATTTCCGATATGCAGATCGTACTGCAACTCCTGGCCCTCCAGGTTCAGAAGCTTCTGGGCTAAGACGATATTGTAACTGCCAAGGGCTGCGATGTTTTTTTTGAATAAATCCATTTCGTAGTACCTTTGTGTTTCATAAAAACTTTTGAGAAATCTTTACAAAACACAATAAAACGGGGGTCCCTCCCCGCCCATTGTGCTTAGTAGTTGTAATGATTATTGAAGTAGTTTTAGAACGTTTTGCTGCACGGCGTTGGCCTGACTCATAGCGTAACTTCCCGACTGCGCGAGGATGTTATGCTTTTGGAAAGTGGAACTCTCCGCTGCAAAGTCAACGTCTCTGATCTGTGATTCCGCCGCTTTTACGTTTACCTGTGTAACGGAGATGTTGTTAATTGTCGCGGTCAACTGATTCTGTACCGAACCAAGATCCGCTCTGACCGTATCAAGCGCTTTTGTGGCGCTTTCTGCCATATCCATAACAAGCATCGCACCCTCAAGCGTTGAAACCCCCGATCCCAAACTGTCTCCGAAGGTCATACTGGTCGTATTCGCCCCCGCGGCGCTTCGGACATCGGCGTCAAAAGTACCGATGGTATCTTTAAGATTGATGTTCGCTACCGAGTCGGCTTCACTGATACCAAGGCCCGTCGCCATGATATCTCTGGAATCCAGTCGCGTAAGCGTGATCTGTCCGTAGGATTCCTGGGCACTGATCAAACCGCCCGCTTTGGAGATATTGATCCCGCGGCCGTCCATACTGCGCAGATAGAGGTTCCCCTCGTGGTCGGTGGAAGCCTCAACTCCGGTTTTCTCTTTCGCCGCATTGATCGCAGCGACGAGTCTGCCGTCCCTGTCGTTTACCTCGACGCCGCTGATATTCCCGAGATTGATTCCGTTAATGGAGAGAGAAGTGATATCCCCCGCCGTATCCAGGTTGATAGCGATCTCGTTGGACCAGGTTGCCCGGACACCGATAAGGTCGGAGTTTTTATTGATAATATCGGCCATATTACCCACGCCGGTTCCCGCACTCGTTGATACGATCGCCGTTTCCAAAATCACCGTTTCGCCGGATACGGAAAAGCGCAGTTTTGCCGCTCCCGCAACACTGATAACGGAGGTTTCAAGCCGCACGTGACCGATCTTGTCCGAAGCGGTGGCTCCGATCGTGGCGTTTACCGTTTCGTTGGAGTACGCACCGATTTGGAACTCTTTGTTGGTAAAGCTTCCATTTAGCAGCGACTGCCCGTTAAAAGACGTCGTTTTCGCAATGGTATCAAGCTCCTCCATCAATCTTCTGATATCTTTTTGCAGCGCTAACCGGGAGTCGGCACTCTGGCCGTCCTGTGCCGCCTGCGTTGCTTTTACTTTAATGGTATCAAGAATTTTAAGCTGCTCATCCATGGCCTTATCCGCCACCTGGATGATACCGATCGCATCATTGGCGTTGTTGACCGCCTGTCCCAAAGCACTGGCCTGGGAGCGGAGACTGTCGGCAATCGCCATCCCCGATGCGTCGTCTGCGGCTTTGTTGATTCTCAAACCGGAACTCAGTTTTTCCAGTGAACTGCTTAACGCCCTGTTGTTGGTCACGCCGTTTGTATGGGCATTCATCGCAGCAATGTTGGTATTAATTCTAAAACCCATTTCTACTCTCCTTGAATATGGTGCAATCCTTGCAAAAGTTTTAAATCGAAAAGCAAAGGGTGTTCCAAAAAAGAATTTCGTGGGTTATTCGTGGGTTATTCGTGGGTTATTCGTGGGTTATTCGTGGGTTATTCGTGGGTTATTCGTGGGTTA
>LLYS01000011.1 GCA_002049495.1 Epsilonproteobacteria bacterium tcs-49
TTACTCTCTTTGGCGTGTTTGACCGACTCTACAATCTCCGTCTTTATTGTCGCCGCCTGCTTGGTGGCGTTGTCGATAACGCTGACCGATTTCTCCACATTGTTCCCCACGCCCAGTGCCGTGGTGGATAACTCATGGGAAATACTCGCATTCTCCGACGAGGATTGCTTCGTGTTGGCGATGAGATCGCGCAGCGAATCCAGTAACGAGTTGAAACTTGATGCCATCTGCGCAATCTCCAGCGGCGCATCGGTGGAGACTTTATAGGTCAGGTTGTGTTTGTCCGCAATCTCAAGCATGGAGCTTTTGAACGCTTCGAGGGGTTTGATCAAACCGGTGTTAATCAGCCAAAACGCCAGGGAGATGATCACGGCTAAAATGATCAGATTTTCCGCGATCATGGTGTTGCGCACTTTGTTCGGCATTTCCATCACTTCGGCTTTATCGATCTCTGAAAGGATCGCCCATTTGAAATCCTCCCCTATATCGATCGTCGAATACGCGGAAAGTACCGGGTTCCCGTTATAATCTATAATGATCTGCGTATCCGTTTCTCCCGCAAAGGCCTGTCGTACCGCTTCCGTGTCCACTTTTCCCTTTTGCGGATCGGCGAAGGATGCTTTTAAAGAGTGGTTCTTGGGATCGAGGTAACTGTCGCTTCGCATCAGTTTATCAGGCCCTACAAGGTAATCCTCCTGGGTTTCGCCGTAGCCTTTGCGAAAACGCATAATCTTATTGATCGCTTCATCGCTGATTTGAAAAACCAACACCCCCTCTTTGAGCGGATACCCCAAAAACATGGCGGGTGCACCCGCGCTGGGCCCATACGGTTCCATATCCACAAAGCTTGCCCGCCCCTTCTGTTTTGCCTGCCGCCACGCTTTGGCAAGGCCGCTGGCTTTGAGCGAGCCGCTTGCGAGGTTCGCTCCGTAATCGGACTCTCTGGCGACCGTATACATCACATGCCCCGCGTCGCTGATCAAAAAGATATCGTAATAGCCGTACTCGTTCATATAGTTTTCAAAATATTTATGGTGGGCTTTTGTTATCTCCTGTACCCCTGTATTTTGCACCGGATACCTTTCATCCTCTGCAATACCCAGTTCACGTTTTTGCACCGACAGCTTTTGCATAAAAGCGTTCAAGTCGTTACTTGAAGCCAGTACCCGGATATCGCCTATACGCTCGTCGAAAAAGTTTTGGATCTGGTTTCTTTTCATATCCCGCGACGCGGTCAACCCTCCGTAGCTTTTCTCCATGAGCGCTTCCGTGCTTTGCGATACCGCCGTAAAACCGACGACAAATCCCATCACAACGAGTGAGAGGATTACCAAACCGATCACGCGCAGTTTAATGGACATCTTCTTCATCTTATTCCTTTATGGCTTTTAATATGTATAAATTATACACAAATAGCCTATAAAGTTACGATTGCGAAGGTGACATTTTGATTACAAACTAGTCAGCCGGGAGGTGTATTACCCTTCCGTAAAGGGTCTGCCCCTCATACAAAGAGTTGGGATTGTTAACGACGGCGGCGGCAGTCGGATCAAAGAGAATCATCTCCGCAGGTGCGCCCTCTTCGATACTGCACTCGATATTAAATACGGAAGCGGGTTTGTAGCACAGCTTATCTACCAAAGCGGGCATACCGATCACCCCGCTTTTGACCAGATGGGTATAGCTTACCCGCAAAAACTCCTCCAAAGAGTCCACACCGTAACTGGCTTCCGCAAAAGCAAAATCCTTGTTTGAAACGGAGGTTTTGGCATGCATGGAGGTGAGGATATCGATCTGTTCCAGCTTGTCAAGGAGCTTTTCGCGAAGGGGCGGATGGATCTTTGCGGTGGTGTTGTAGTTTTCACACGCGCTGTCGTCAAAAAGCAGATGGTGGATCGAAGTGCTGACAAAGCACCCTTGGGAAAGGTCGATCCCCTCTTTGGTGCTGAGATTCAAAAACAGCAGCTTCACCCCGTAAAAATCGGCCATGTGGGCGATCTTGACCACTTCCGCGCTTTCACAAAGCGTCGAAATACCGGGAAGACCGAGTTTGGCGGCTACCTTTCCCTCGTGGATAATACCGTTGCCCTGCAAAGAACCGGAGTTGGCGTTGCAGACGATGGGAACGTTTTTCAATTTGGCATATTCAAAGGTGCGGGCTATAAGGTTCATATCGTAATCGCTATCGATCTCGATCCCCACGCCGCCTTTATTGAGTAAAATAGCGAGGTTGCTCAACCCCTGCTCCCCTTTGGCGTTGACCAGGGAGCAAAATTCGATCTTTTCAAAACTGCTTTTTAACTGCAGCGATTCCAGTGCGGCTTCATTGTTGATCGGCGGAGTGGTTTTACTACTGTTGATAACGGTACCCACCCCGCCCTTATAAGCTTTTTGCGCCACTCTGGGCACCCCTTTCAAACTGCCGTCGCTGAAGTTTACGCCGATATCCATCACTTTTGGCATCAGATAAAGTCCCGTAGCATCTAGCACCTTTTCCCCTTCAAGGGGTACGATACTTTTGCCAAGCTTATCGATAACGCCGTTTTGGATACGCAGATCCGTCACATAGTCGCTGTACTGGTCGATCAAAGTTGCGTTTTGAATAATCATTGAACATATCCTTTTTCTATCTGCGATGCTTTTTCGATACACGCATCGATACTCGTCTCCTCCGCCAAAACGCTTTTGCACTGCTTTGGAAGGGCGTCGCGCGTGGTTTTTCCTATGGCCACGGCGTAAAAATCCTCCCGCCATGGGTAAAGGTCAAAAAAGCACCGGACGGTTGAGGGTGAAGTGAAGATAAATATCGAATCTTTTTCAAACGGTACTTTACCGCACCCGCTGCTGCAGCGGGTTTCATAAACCGTTTGTTCAAAAAACTCGATATTTGCCTCGCGCATCGGGGATAGCAGGTCAAAGGCCAAAACCTTACCGTGGGGGAAAAAAAGCTTTTTATCGTGATACTTCTTTTTTATCAACTCCAGCAGCTCCCTGCCGTACCCTCCGGCATGGTCGCACACGTTCATCCCCGCCTGCCGCGCGTACTCGGCGGTTTTGGCGGAGACGGCGATCGCGTTTTTGCCCTTGAGGTTGATTCCTGAGTTTTGCAAAGCGTTGATCGCCTCTTTGGAGGTGAAAACGCAAAGGTCAAAGCTATCAAGATCGATATCGGTTTCGATATACACCGCTTCGATCATAGGCAGGTGAACCACCCCCCGGCGGGAGCTTCCCGTTTTGGAAAGCAGATAGATAATTGCCCTACTCCCACTCGATGGTTGCGGGGGGTTTGGAGCTGATATCATACACCACCCGGTTGATACCGTCCACTTCGTTGATGATGCGGCGGCTGATATTTTCCAAAATATCGTGGGGGATGTGGGCGAAGGTCGCCGTCATCCCATCGGTCGCTTCGACGATACGTACGCATACGGTGTTGTCATAGGTTCTGTTATCCCCCATGACGCCCACGCTTTTGACGTTAAGCAATACCGTAAAGGCTTGCCACGTTTTATCGTAATACCCCGTCGCGCGCAACTCCTCAAGCATGATCGTATCGGCTTTTCGCAGCAGCTCCAAATCTTCAAAGTTCACTTCCCCCATGATACGGATGCCAAGTCCCGGTCCGGGGAAGGGGTGGCGCCCGATCATCTGCGGCGGCAAGCCCAGCTCAAGCCCCAGCTTTCGCACCTCGTCTTTAAAGATTTCCCGCAGCGGCTCGATCAATTCAAAGCTCATCCAATCGGGAAGCCCCCCGACGTTGTGGTGGGATTTGATCGTTTTGGATGGTCCCTTGACCGATACCGATTCGATCACGTCCGTATAGAGCGTTCCCTGGGCCAGAAACTCGATCCCGTCATATTTTTGCGCTTCCTTGTCAAACACTTCGATAAAGGTTTCGCCGATGATCTTTCTTTTTTTCTCCGGGTCGGTAACGCCTTTGAGCTTTTCTAAAAAGATATCGCTCGCGTCGACGGTGATCAGATCAACGCCCAGTCGGGTTTTAAACATCGCTTCCACCTGCTCGCGCTCCTTGGCCCGCAACAAGCCGTTATCGACGAAGATAGGCACAAGCCGGTCACCGATCGCTTCGGCCAGCAGCGCGGCTACGACGGAGCTGTCCACCCCGCCGCTTACGCCGCAAAGAACTTTCTTGTCCCCGACCATATCTCGGATCTTGGCGATCTGTTCCTTGGCGAAGTTGCCCATGTTCCAATCGGCGGGGCAGCCGCAGATACGCTTGGCGAAGTTTTTGAGCAGCTTCACACCCTCTTTGGAGTGGTATACCTCCGGGTGGAATTGAAAGGCGTAGATATGCTCCGTAGCATGTGCGATCGCCGCGTAGGGAGAGTTGGAGCTGTATCCGATCTTGATAAAACCCTCGGGCAGCTTTTCGACGCGATCGCCGTGGCTCATCCATACGATCTGCCCGTCGGTGGTATCTTTAAAGATCTGGTGCTCCTCGTCAAAATGCAACTCCGCTTTGCCGTATTCGTGGTGATCGGCGGGGATTACCGAACCGCCGAAGTGCTGGGAGATCAGCTGCATCCCGTAACAGATCCCCATGACGGGAAGTCCCAGGTTGAAAATCTCCGGGTCGGGGTGGTAGGCATCCTTTGCGTATACGGATGCGGGTCCGCCGCTGAGGATGATCCCTTTGGGTTCGCGTTTTTTGATATCTTCGATACTTTCGCTAAAAGGTACGATTTCGCAGTAAATATTTTCTTCACGCAGTTTACGCGCGATAAGCTGAGTATATTGACTTCCGAAATCCAAAACTACTATACCTACTTTGTTCATAAAGCCTTCTTTCTTTGTTTTTTTGTGCCGCAGGTGCGGCTGTTTTGAGAGCTACGACCTTCTCATGGCAAGAAACCGCCGTTTCCTTCCATAAAAAGTCCGCCGGCGGAAAAGATCCGCCGGAAAAGGGTTTATTTGATATAAAACCCTAAAACTTCATACTGCAGATACCATACGGCGATGGATACGAAGTACCCTATCAAAATGGTCCATGCGTATTTCATGTGTGCCCCGAAGGTGTAGATGCCGGGAAGTTTCCCCATAACCCCTACGCCGGCTGCACTACCGAAGCTGATAAGCGAGCCGCCGACCCCGGCGGTAAGGGTCACAAGCATCCACTGATCCAGTCCCATCTCGGGGCTGGCTTTCAGTACCGCACTCATCACCGGTACGTTATCGACGATTGCGGAGAGGAACCCGACCCCGATATTGGAAACGGTGGGTCCAAGAACGCTCGGATCGTACACCACGACCGCAAGCGCCAGCCAACCGATAAAGTACAGCGCGCCTACCGCCGCAAGGATACCGAAGAAGAACATCAGCGTATTGTTTTCAATCTTTGCCATGGATTGGAAGATGTCAAAATGCGTATTTCTCTTTTTCTTCATTCTGTAGGAGTAGATTTTCAAAAGTGAAAGACCAAACATCATACCCCACATCGCGGGCAGGTGCAGTACCTGGTGACTCATCACCGCACTGAAGATGGTAAATACGCCAAGTCCCGCTACCACTTTGGTCCCCTCCATCAATTCGGGCTTTTTCTCCGTACTGGCGTCAAAGGGCGGCTGCTCGTCGGGAACCACTTTTGAAAGCAGTACCGCAGTAACGAGATAACCGATGATCGAAGCGGGGAAGAGGAATAGGAAATCACTGAATGCCCCTTTGCCCGCGGTCCACGCCATAAGCGTCGTGATATCCCCAAAGGGCGACCATGCACCGCCTGCGTTTGCCGCCACGACGATATTGATCGCACCGGGCACCAAAAAGTCCGCCCGCTTTTTCTCGATGGTGATCAACACCGTTGAGAGGATCAACGCCGTAGTCAAGTTATCGGCGATGGGAGAGAGGAAAAAGGCGATAAACCCCGTTACCCAAAACAGCTTTTTATAGGTGTAGCCCCTTGAGATCAGGTTGTATTTGAGCCGATCGAAAAGCCCCATATGGATCAGCGTTTCGATATAGGTCATCGCTACAAACAGGAAGAAAAAGATCTCGGCGATCTCCAGGATCAAATGCTGCGCCTGCACATGCACCTCATCCATATCCATCCCGTTGATCGCGTAGTAAAACGCTACGAGCATAAACAAAAACGTCCCCGTCAAAAGAGCGGGTTTTGCCTTGTCGATGTGGTATTTCTCCTCCATCGCAACAAAGTAGTACCCTACCACGAAAATAGCCAGGGACAAGATCCCCACCCACGTAAACGTCAAATCGGGATGCTCTGCGCCCCCGCCCGCTCCAAATGCGCCGCTAAGCCCTAACAGCAGCATCAATAGTCCTTTTATCATCAATTATTCTCCTCTGTGTAATATTGTCCGTATTCAATCGCAACCGATCAAAACTTCGACCCATCTTTTATTGATCCTTCATCAAATGCGACCCGATCGATTTGGGTGCGTTTAAAGCATGTTCGATGATCGCTTTGGCACTGTTGAGCCGCAGCTCCAGCAACCGCCCCACATTACGCTGTTCATAGATGAACCGTTTTGCTTTCATCAAGCCTGACCTGCTGCGAACGATGCCGACGTGATCCCACATCACCCTTCGCAGTTGTCGTTTTATTATTTTATCATTTTTTTCATGTAAAATAGTTTTATCCTCTTCGTCAAACCCGTGAAATTTCAGATCAAAGCCCGATCCAAGGATATCCTCCGCGGCCCTTTTGGCAAAAACCAACCCCTCCAGAAGCGAATTGCTCGCCAGGCGGTTGGCACCGTGAACGCCGCTGCTGGCGCACTCGCCGATGGCGTAGAGGTTGTCGATATCGAGCACCCTGCCGTTGATATCGGTTTTTATGCCGCCGATGGAGTAGTGAAACGCCGGAGAGATGGGGATACGCTCCTTGGGAGGATGGTAGCCCACGTCCCTGAAGGATTTGTAGATATTGGGAAAGCGCTGTTTGAAGTATTTTTCATCAAAGTTACCGAAATCCAGATACACCTCTTTGTTGGTCTTTTGCTTGTAATCGTAGATCGCGTGGCTGACGATATCGCGGGAAGCCAATTCCCCTCTTTTGTCGTAATCAAAGAGGAAACGGTTGCCCTCATCATCGATCACCGTCGCTCCCTCGCCGCGGAGCGCTTCTGTAAGAAGCATCTTTCTGGCCCAGGGGATCTTCGTAAAGACCGTCGGGTGAAACTGCAGATAGTGCATATTTTCCAGTTCGATCCCCTTTTCGTAGCAGATGCCCTGGATATCGCCGCTGATCGATTTGGCATTGGTGTGGTACTCATATAAAGACCCCACCCCGCCGCTTGCGATAACGACCTTCTTGGCTTTGAGCACGTAGGGTTTATACTCAATCATCACCTTGACGCCGAAGCATTTGGCATCTTCGATCAAAAGATCGTATACCAGGGAGTTTTTGAGTAGATAGTGCTGGTTTTGCTGCATCATAAAATCGTGCATATAGCGCCCCGTGGCATCACCCACGTGCAGAATACGCGCTATGGAGTGGGCCGCTTCCTTAGTGTATTGCAAGTTGCCGTTTTCCATATCGAAGTGAAACCCGCGCCGGATAAAATCCTCGATCACGCCGAGGCTGCCCTTGGACATGGTTTCAACGGCGGCCTTGTCATTGGCAAAACTGCCCGCTTCGAGCGTATCTCTGCTGTGCAGCCCTATATCCTTCTCATCCCGGGCGGTGGTGATACCCCCCTGGGCGTAAAAGGTGTTGCACTCCCATGCGAAATCTTTACATATATTGAGCACTTTCATCTCTTTTGGCAGATTCATGCTCGCATACAAGCCGGCGATCCCGTTGCCGATAATGATTACGTCATACTCTTTTAACATCGCTCTCCTTTAGAAAGGGGCAAGCCCCTTCCTGAACTCAAATCTTAATTTAATAAAATGTACTATTTCTGTGTTTCCTGCGCTTGCGGTACATGAACCGGATCACCTTTGTATCCGCATCCGCTCATCAGAACAATCGCAAAGAAAAATGGTATAATCGCTTTATGAAAAAAGCCGAATCGATAATTTCCCATCTGTTTGATCAACCTACTTTTAAAAATATCACCAGGGCGAAATGCCTGGATCTGCTGCTTACGCACGCCCTGCCCGAGCGGCTTCGCAAGTTTATCGCCTTCAGTTATCTGCACAACGATATACTTTTTATCGCCATTACCCACCCGGGGCTTAAAATGGAACTATATTATAAGCGCAATTTGTTAAAAAACGTATTAACTATGCTGCAAAAAAGCTCGCCCAAGTGCGAAATTATCAAATTTAGCGACATCCGGATTTTTATAACCAAACAAGCCGAAGAGCCGACGGCTGAAGATACCGTCCCCCGTTATACCGAACACGCTTCGGGAGAGTTTGAGAATTTGGCACGGGATGAAAGCGTGCAGCAAAAATTTGAAACCATACGGGAGATCATTTGCAAAAACGGATAACGGAGCTTCCCGCAAAACCGGGGGTATATCAATTTTTCGACGACCGGGGCAGATTGCTCTACGTGGGCAAAGCCAAGGTGCTTAAAAACCGCGTCAAAAGCTATTTCCGCTTTACGCCGAGCCTGCGCCCCAACCCCGATCTGGGGCCGCGCATCCACAAGATGGTCAGCGAAGCCGTCAAACTCGACTATATCGTCGTAGACAGCGAAGAGGACGCGCTGATTTTGGAGAATTCGCTGATCAAACAGCTGGGGCCCAAATACAACATTTTGCTGCGCGATGATAAAACCTACCCCTATATCTATATCGATTACAACACCCCCTTTCCCCGTCCGGAGATTACGCGCAAAGTGATCAAGGGGCGCAACATCAGCTATTTCGGTCCCTTCCCCAGTGGAGCGAGGGATATGCTTGACTCCCTCTACAAACAGTTTCCGCTGGTGCAGAAAAAAAACTGCGTCAAAGGGAACAAAGCGTGTCTGTTTTACCAGATGAAAAAATGCCTTGCCCCCTGCGAAGGCAAAATCACCCCCGCCGAGTACGCGAAGATCGTAGAGGAAGCGGTCGAACATATCAAAAAACCGAAACTGCTTTTGCAAAAGCTGGAGGAGAAGATGGCCTTTTTGGCCGAAAACGAGCGTTTCGAGGAAGCGATCACCATGCGTGAACGCATCGCGAAACTGCAAACGATCGCCATCAGCAGCGATATCGATATGGCGAAACTGGTCAATTACGATATCTTCGCCATCGACGCCAACGAACTGCGCGGGGTGGTCGTCAAACTCTTCGTTCGCGACGGACGGATCGTTTCAAGCAGTTACAGCTATTTCAAACATACCCAAAACTTCGACAAGGATGAAACTTACCGGCAGGCGCTGGTGGAGTACTACGGTATGGATATCCCGGTACTGGGCAGCGAAATCCTTCTAGCCGACGGCATCGATACGCAGGGGTTGGAGGAGTTTTTCCAAAAGCGTTTTGGCAAAAAGATCCCATTGATCCATCCGCAAAGAGGCGCGAAACTGCGCTTGATAAATATGGCGAAACGCAACGCCGGAGAGTTGCTAAAGACCAGCAATAAGGAGGATTACTCCCTGCTGCACAAGATCAAAGAACTGTTTGCCCTGGAGCGGACTCCCTACCGCATCGAATGTTTTGACAACTCCCATATGGCCGGGGCCGCGACGGTGGGAGCGATGATCATCTATGACGAGGGACGGTGGGACAAGCGCAGCTACAAACGCTACCATCTGCACGCTAAAGATGAGTACCATCAGATGCAGGAGATGCTGGAGCGGCGGATCGGATCTTTTGACAGGGAGAGTCCCCCGGATCTCTGGCTGCTTGACGGGGGCGATACGCTGGTCAAACTGGCCCAGAGTCTGCTACAAAAAGCGGGGGTCAACCTGGAGGTTCTGGGCATCGCGAAAGAAAAAGTGGACGCCAAAGCCCACCGCGCCAAAGGAAGTGCCCACGATATCGTCTACAAGGCGCAGGAGGATTTCAAGCTCAAACCCACCGACAAGCGGCTGCAGCTGCTGCAAAAACTGCGCGACGAAGCCCATCGCTTTGCGATCACCTTTCACAAGCAGACCAAGCTCAAGGAAGATAAAAAGATGTCTTTATTGCAAATCAGCGGAATCGGCCCGGCAAAAAGCAAAAAGCTTATCGACTATTTCGGCAGTTTCGACAAAATCAAAAGCGCTTCAATCAAGGAGCTTCGCGGGGTTTTAAGCGACGCCGACGCGAAAAAGGTACATGCCCATTACACAAAAGAGGATTAAAATTAATTTTATATTTACAAGATTCATTAATTTTACGATATAATTTTCATAACCATATTTTTTAAACGGGGTAATATGAGCATGACAAGACCTGAACCTGTCGACAAAGAGTATACCTTTGAATACTCCATGATCGTAAGTGAAACCGATACGGAAGGTGTTATTACCTATGCCAACAGAAAGCTTGCCGAAGTGTCCGGCTACGCAAAAAGTGAACTATTGGGACAGCCGCATAGTATTTTACGCCATCCCCATATGCCAAAACAGGTTTTTAAGGAAATGTGGACTACAATAAAATCAGGCAAAGAGTGGTCCGGTTTGGTTAAAAACCTGCGTAAAGACGGCAGGTATTACTGGGTACACCAATTTATAAAACCCATCTTTGACAAAGAGCAAAATATCACGGGTTTTATCGCGGCCAGAAAGATCCCGCCGCGGATCGACGTTGAACGTATGGAAAGAATATATCAAGAGATGAGAGAAAAGGAACAATAGATGTTAATTTACGATAACAGTGGAAAACTCGTAGCTTGTACCAATGATGCATTGGCGCCTTTTGGATATGAAGATGCTAAGGAATTTTTCGACGTATACGATGACCTGTCGACGCTTTTTATCAAGCGGCCGGGATATATCACAAGCTATGACAACTTCTCATGGATCGATTTCCTACGCAACGAAGTGATGGTCAAGCCCCAGGTATTGATCAAAAAAGATGAGCAGGAACTCGCTCTTACCATCTCTACTACCTCCGTATACAGCCCCGAAGATGAGAATCTTCTGGGGATCAGCTTCTCAAAAAAAAAGAATATAGCGGATAGGGAGGATACCGCACCCAAGCACGGTGAAGCGGCATTTGCCGCGGAAGAGCAGGAGCAACTCCCCGGCGAAGAGGATTTGGACAACTTCGAACTCGAAAGCGATGAAGACTCCTCCCGGTCGCCGCTAAGCGAACAGGAGGAACACAGCGGCAACGATGAGCTGCTGGAGCTTTTGGAACAAACCGAACAAACCTCCGAGGAGGAGACACCCCGGGAGGAAACGCCGGCGCCGCAGGAGGATCAAGAGCAAAAAGAGGATCAAGAGCAAGAGGATGAAGATATCCTCGATCTCGGAGAGCTGGACCTTGAGGACGATGCGCAACCCGAGCCCCGGGATTCAAAATCCGAATCGGATGAACAGCACCGGGACATAGAGGATATCGAAACACTGGATCTGGATTTTAAAGATACCGACAAGGATACGGCCCCCGACCTGCCCCAGATCGAACAACCGCAGCCAGAAAGCGAGGAAGAGCAAGAGGAAACGCCGAAACAGTCCGGCGAGGCAGAAAGCGAAGAAAGCCTTGAGGAGCTTGACCTTTTCGGCGGCGGTGAGAGCGAAGAGAGCAGATCCGCGGAACAGGTGGATCTGGATACCCTTTCTAAAGAGTTGGGACTTGAAAAGACCGAAGCGGCGAATTTTATCAACGACTTTACCAAGATGGTTGAGGGAAAAGAGGAGTTGCTTTATGGAGAAAACGCCTCCACCGAAGCGGCAAGTTTGAAAAGTATCGCCGAAAACTTCAGACTCAACAACATCACGAAGACCCTCGAAACCATAGAAAACGGCGAAAAAAACGCCACCTTGCTGCTTTCACAGATCAAGCAGCTTAAAGAGGAGTTGAGCCCCTACGTGGATGAGCACGCCTCCCAAGCGGCCCCCGGCGGTTCCATCCCCTGGGATGAAAGTGAAAAAACCCCCGTGGAGTTCGACCCCAACGTGGCCGCGGAAAGTTTGGGACTTCCCACCGATCTCATCAGTGAATTCGTCAACGACTTCGTCGAGCAGGCGGCGGAAAACCAGGAGGTCTTTGACAAGGCGTACCAAGACGGCGATCTGCCCAAAATCCAGGAAACGGCACATAAGCTCAAGGGCGCGTCGGCGAACCTGCGCATCGACGAAATCGCCAAAAAACTCGAGCAGTTGCAGCACAACGACGATTTGACAAAGGTCCCCGAACTGCTCAAAGAGTACTGGGGTATGTACCTTGGATTGAAAGACGTGGTATAAGCTATGCGTTTTTTCCTCGCACTCTTGCTAAGTATCGCTATAGCACAGGCTTCGATCTTTTCCGACGGGATCAAGGCGTACCAAAACAAAGATTACGAACAGGCTTTTCAACTGTTCAAACGCGCGCTCAACAACCAAAGCTCGATCCAGGCGAACTATTTTCTCGGCTTGATGTATCTGCGCGGTTGGGGAACGCAGAAAAACCTGTCCATGGCGCAGCGTCACCTCAGCCTTGCTTCGGCTATCGGCAATGCCAGAGCAAAGTGTCTGCTTGCCGAAACCTACTTGCAGCAGGACCAAAAGCAAAAAGCGCGCTCCATCCTCAGCGACAAAGCGCTGCAAAACGTTTTTGAGTGCGGCGAAGTCAAAGAAAAATATAAACTACAATAGAGGGGTAGCACAATGAAACTCGGATTTAAACGCAGACTGGAACTGATCAGTTTACTGCCGATCATCTTACTGTTTACACTGGCAAGTTATACGCTGTATAACTCATATAACAAATATGTCCTTGCCACGCAGCTTGAAGAGCAGGTAAAGTACAACGATATCGCCAACACCCTTGCAAACGAACTCTCAAACGAAAGGGGCTTAAGCTCCATCTACGTGACCAGCTCGGGTCGAATGCTCGAGAACAAGCTCCTTGCCCAGCGCAAAACCGTCGATAAAACCATACAGCAGCTGCGATCTTTTAAAAACAGTTACCCCAAAGTCAAATCCAACCCCAAGGTTCGCGATTTCATCGCAAAGCTGCCCACTATGCGTAAAAAGGTCGACAACCTGGGGATCACGTTTAACGATATCTTTTTCGGTTACTACTCCTCTTTTATCAATCAACTGCTCAACGATGTCAAAAACTTGACAAGTGTAGGTTTGAATGAGAAGTTTACCGTTTTGTCCAACACCTACAGCTCCTTGCTCGTGGCCAAGGAGTACAGCGGTATCGAGCGCGGGTTTATCTCCCACGTCCTGACCCGCTACACGGCGATGAGCGATGAGGAGATAAAAAGCTGGATGCGCTATATCGGTATCTCCGATAGTTACCAATACGATATCGCGGAGATTTCGGGGATCAAAGGGCAGCTTAACTCCATCCTCAACTCCAAAGGCGCCGCCGCGATTAAAAAGCAGGTCAACGACGCCAGATCCAACATCATGCACTCGATCAACGACGGGTTTTACTCCATCGACCCCACCGAATGGTTTCGATTGCACTCTAAAAAGGTAGGCTTGATCACCAACGCCGAAAAAGTGGTCACCGATGCGATGCGAACCGAACTGCAAAATATCAAAAGTTTTTATCTTTATCTGCTCATAGCGGCGATGGGCGTATGGATCGTCAGTGTGCTGCTGGCCGTGATCGGGTTTTTATTTGCCAGAGATATTACGAAAAATATCCGCAGCCTGGAAGATATCTTCAAAACCGCCGCCAAGCGCAGCGAACATCTGGACCTTGACCTGCAGATCGATCTGAACACCACCGAAGGAACGAAATCTGCGTACCAGCTGCTGGAGTACCTGCTGGAAGAATCCTACAAGAAAAAAGAGATGGCCGAAGACGCCAGCCAGTCAAAAAGTCTTTTCCTGGCCAATATGAGCCACGAAATCCGTACGCCGCTTAACGGGATCGTCGGCTTTACGGAGCTGTTGAAAAACACCGAACTGGACGATGAGCAAAAGGAGTTTATCCAGATTATCGAAAAAAGTTCGGAGAACCTGCTTTCGATCATCAACAACATTCTGGACCTTTCCAAGATCGAAAGCAACAGTATCGAGATCGAGAACATCACCTTCAACGCCCGTGAAGAGTTTGAAAACGCCGTGGAGGTCTACGCCGTCAAATCCGCGGAGAAAAATATCAACCTCGGCTTTTATATGGATCCGCGTATTAACAACCCCATCAAGGGTGATCCCACCAAGATCAAAGAGGTTATTATCAACCTGATCAGCAACGCGATCAAATTCACCAATCAAAACGGCGAAATCGACGTGGAGATCAAGCGTAAAAAGTCGGAAGTGGATAATAAGGTGCGCATCGAATTTAGCGTAACCGACAACGGGATCGGGATGACTCCGGATCAGCAGGAGAAGGTCTTTGAAGCTTTCGGGCAAGCCGATTCGAGCATTACGCGTAAATACGGCGGTACGGGTCTGGGACTGACCATCTCCAGCCAGTACGTGGGCAAAATGGGCGGCAAACTGGATCTGGAAAGTGAACAGGGCAAAGGGACGCGCTTTTTCTTTACGCTGGATTTTGACGAACTCCCCACCCTTGGCCAGGAGGTACCCAACTACAACGACATCACCATCGCCAGACTGCTTTCAGACAAGCACAAAAGACAAGATGACTATATCAATAAATACTTAAAACACTACGGCGTCAAGTTTAAACCCTTCAGCTCCATGGTGGAGCTCAAAAAGCTCAAGGAGCAAGGCCTCTCGACGATCCTTGTGGATCTGGAACACGCCGAAGAGGATATTATCAAAGAGTATCAAAAAACCGGAATGGATCTGGTCATCATCGCCAAAGCGACGAAACAGGGGAAATTCGACAACACCGCCTCGGTCAAGAAAACGATCTATGAGCCGATAAATATGACAAAGGTTGAACAGGCACTCGAAGCGCTGCACGGGCAAGCCGACGATGAAGAAACCCTCACGGCGCAAAAATCTTTTAACAATATCAAATTCGACGCCAAAGTTTTGGTTGCCGAGGATAACAGCATCAACCAGAAACTGATCAAACGTACGTTAGAGGAGCTGGGCATTGACGTCACCCTGGCAAACAACGGCTTGGAAGCGTTTGAAAAACGCAAATCCGAAGATGATTTCGACGTTATCTTTATGGATATCCAGATGCCGGTGATGGACGGGGTGGAAGCCACCCATGAAATTCTGGATTACGAAGAGGATGAGGAGCTTGAGCATATCCCCATCGTCGCGTTGACCGCCAACGCACTCAAAGGGGACAGGGAACGCTTCTTGAATGACGGTTTGGACGAGTATACGACAAAACCGCTGGTCATCAACGAAATCATCTCCATCCTGGACAAGCTGATCGGAGACAAAGCCAGAGAGATCAAAGAGGATGATACGCAAACGCAGGAGGAAGCGCCAGAAGACAGCGATACCGACGGCAGCGCTGATGCAGGCGATAAAGCCGCAGCGCCGGCGGAACAAAACATGGAGCAATCCGACGAAGACCTTGAGGGCATCACCCTCGATTTTGAGCTGGATACGGAGGAAGACGCAGGTCAAATAAAAGAAAATAATGATAAAATATTACTTTTAAAAGAGAATGAGTTGGAAGCCAAGATGTTTAACAAAATCATCGGCACCATCGGCCACGATACGGAGATCACCGACAGTTTTGCCCGATTTGTCGAGAAGGCGGACCGGAGGGAAGATCCCTACCAGATGGTGATGGTCGATCGAAAAGCCAAAGATTTTGACCTCGAGGCGATCCAGCGTATCAATAAACATACGCCCGTGATTCTGCTTGTCCCTTCTAAATATGAAGCGACGGAGGAGGAGCAAAACGCGGTTTCGGATATTGTCAAAAACTTTATCAATCAAGAGTTACTCAAAGTCGTAATTCAAAAACACAGTAGAGGATAGCAATGAGCTTAAAAATTTTAAATGTTGATGATGATATGATCAATAGGAAACTTTTAACCACTATGATAAAAAAGGATCAGGAGGTCACTTCCGTCGTGGAGGTGGAAAACGGCGAGGAGGCTTTGAGAAAGCTGCGGAGTGAAGAGTTTGATATCGTGCTGCTTGATATTATCATGCCCATACTCGACGGACTTGAAGTGATCAAAGTGATGAAAGCGGATAAAACGATGAAAGATATCCCCATCATCATCCTCACCACCGATGAGACGAAAAAAGCGCAGGCGTTGGAGCTTGGAGCCAACGATTTTCTCCCCAAACCGGTAAAAACCAACCTTTTACTGGAAAAGATCCACAACTGGACCAACCTCTAACACTACAAGCCCTCTACGGGCTTTTTTTCTATCTATTAACTATTCAGGATTTTCTACCAGCGTAAACTGTCCGGTTGCCGGATCGTAGTTCCAAAAGTCACCGTTATCGGGTTCTCCGACCGTATTGTCGGTGACGGGATTGCCGCTTGGATCGCTTGCCGGTCCGTAGTAGCGATCCCTGTCGGCATTATCGCGAACGAAATCGCTATCTTGCAAAATCCAGCTGAGTGGGTCGCTTCCGGGTCCCGCGTCAAGGTGAGTCGGGTAGCCGTTGGCGTTGAGGTCATTGCCGTTTAAGTGCTGTTGGCCGTTGCCCCAGGTAAATTGGCAATCGCCGCTGACGATCCAGTCGCCGTGGGCGGCGTCGATAATGGTTTGTACCGAAGAAGCGGTAGCGAGTTCGGAAGAGACTTTGGAGTTATCGACCATCCCCACAAAGCGCGGGATGGCCACGGCGGAGAGTACCCCGATGATCACGATCGCGACGATCAATTCGATCAGGGTAAATGCCGTTTTCATGGAGTGTTATAACTTACCAAGTGGTATTGACATCGTAATCATACGTACCCGCATCACCAGGCACAGTTCCATTTAAAATGGCGTCTGCACATTTTTGCCGACTTGCTGCATCGATAAAATTGTCACAATCGATCTGCGTTTGTAGCTGGCGATTATCTCTATTGAAACGGATTGTGGCAATGTTGTTATTATTTGCATTATCTATTTCATAGGTATCCCCAGTACCGTTATTATCAGTAAATGTGATATTTTGCCCGTCCAGCTGCAAAATATCATCGAGACTGTAGTTGGCGTTCTGTTCCAAGTCGGTCATATTCACCGCGGCGCTGGGAACGGCAGATTCCGAATCTTTTACCATCTTGATGATATTGTTCACTTCCGCACTCTGGCGCAGGTTGGTAAACTGCGGTACGGCCACGGCGGCCAACACCCCGATAATAACGATTGCAAAGATCAATTCGATCAGCGTAAACCCTTTGTTCATTCTATTCTCCTTAACTATGTAATTAATATTTATAGTAGCTTAGAAACGATAAAACATAACTTAATACATCCTTTACGCCTTATCGTTTTGATAACTACAGCTTATTGTTGCACACGTCCACGTACAGCTTCGCCAAAGCGATAAACAGCGAGGTGATCGCCGGGCCGATAATCATCCCCCAAAACCCGAAGGTAGTTAGCCCCGCTACGATGGCAAAAAAGATCAATATCTCGTTTATATCGGTTTTTGCCCGGCGCAATTTAGCGTTGATCCCCTTGATGATGACGGGTTTTATAAACGTATCGGCGATAATGGAGATAACGACAACGCTATACAGCGCGATGATGATCGCACTGGCCGCGTCGATCTCGTACCACACATACAGCGACACCGGTATCCACATAAGCGCCCCGCCCACGACGGGGATCAGTGACGCAAAGCCGTACAGCACCCCAAGCATAATGTAGTCCAAATCGTAAAACCACGTAATCAGCGCAAAAAGCGCACCCTCAAACACCGCCGTTACCAAAATGGAGTAAAACACCACCTCCATCGTCGCACTCACATGCAGAAACAGCCGCGCCAGATGGATCTTGGAAACGGGCAGCAGGGAGTTGAAAAACTCCAGCATCTGCATACCATAGATATGCGAAAGGGTGAAAAAGATCAGGATCAAAACGATATCTTTGACAAACCCCAGCCCTTTCGTGCCGTATTCGGCGAAGTGTGCACTGTAATCTTTGAGCGCATTGACCATGGAACTGCTGTTTTGCAAAAACTCCACATCTTTGAGCATCCCCTGATTCAAAAAATCTTTGAGCTGCGCATTGAGTTGGGTAAAATCGGTTTCGCTGAACAAAATTGCGGATTTGTGGATCAGATAGCTCAGCGGCGCGATAAACAGTACCGCCAGCAAAACAGTGGAGATCACGATACTCAGCCCCCTCGATCCGCTCACCTTTGCCAGTTTCGTCGTCAGCGAGTAGGTCGCCATGGAGAGCAGTACCGCTATGGCCATGGAGAGCAAAAAGGGTTTGTAGATCAGATAAAGCCCGAAAAATGAAAAAAGCAGAAAGATCCCTATGGTGGACTGGGTTTTATTCAAAAAGTCCTCCGGGGTTGAGTCTGAAGTGTTCATAGCACTTCTGCGTCGCCACCCTGCCCCGCGGCGTTCGCTCCACGTAACCGTTGGCTACCAAAAAGGGTTCGATCACATCTTCGATGGTTCCCTCATCTTCGCTCAGCGCCGCACCGATGGTGCTCAGCCCCACGGGCTTGCCCTTTGCCTGGATCAAAAGCTCCAAAAAGCGGATATCGAGCTCATCGAAACCGTGGTCATTGACCCCCAGCGCATCCAACGCTTCTTTGGTCCGTGCCAGAGTGATGGTGCTTTCATCGTTGACTTCGGCAAAATCCCGCACCCGCCGCAGCAGCCGCAGTGCGATCCGGGGCGTCCCCCTGCTGCGCTTGGCTATCTCCACCGCGGCATCTTTTTTCGCCGGTTTTTCCAGCTTCTGTGCCGCCTGGGCAACGATGCGCCCGAGCTCCTCGTCGCTGTAAAACTGCATACGAAAATGCATCCCGAAGCGCTCGCGCAAAGGGTTGCTGATCATCCCCGCTCTCGTAGTGGCGCCCACGAGCGTAAAGCGCGCCAAATCCACTTTGACCGTCTGCGCGGCGGGACCGCTGCCGATGATGATATCGAGCCTGAAATCCTCCATCGCCGGATAGAGTATCTCCTCAATCGCGGGAGAAAGACGGTGGATTTCGTCGATGAAGAGCAGATCCCCCTCCTCCAGATTGGTCAAGATCGCCGCAAGATCGCCGCTTTTTTCGATCATGGGCGCGGCGGTGGTTTTAAGGTTGGCGCTCATCTGCGTACTGACGAGGTTGGCCAGGGTGGTTTTACCCAGTCCCGGAGGGCCAAAAAGCAGCATATGATCCAGCGGTTCTTCGCGCTTTTTACTCGCCTCTATAAAAACGTGCAGATTCTTTTTGATCTTCTCCTGACCGATATATTCATCCCACAAGCCGGGGCGAAGGGAGTTTTCATAGCTGCTCTCCTCTTCAAACTTCTCAATTTCGACAACCCTTTCCATCAGTAGGTATGCTCACTTTGCGGAAACTCTTTGTCGCGCACGTCCTGCGCGTAGTGGGCTACCGCCTTGCGCACCTTGGACGCGCCGTCCATGTATTGTTTGACGAATTTGGGCGTAAAGCCTTCGAAAAAGCCCAGCATATCGGACCACACGAGCACCTGCCCGTCGGTCTCTTTGCCCGCGCCGATACCGATGACGGGGATATCCACGCTTTGCGTCACCGCGGCGGCGACGTCGGCTTTGACCCCCTCTATGACCAGCAGTACCGCTCCGGCTTTCTCTACGGCTTTGGCGTCTTTGATAATACGCTTTTTTTGCTCCTCATCCCTGCCTTTGACGCTGTAGCCGCCCTCGCTTCTGGCGTTTTGGGGCAGCAGACCGATGTGGCCCACCACCGCCACGCCGTTTTGGGTCAGCTTTTTGATGACTTTGGGTTTGTTGCCCTCGATCTTGACCGCATCGGCTTTGGTCTCTTTGTATACGCGCATGGCGTTATCCAGTGCCGTCTCCGGATTTTTGTAGCTGCCAAAGGGCATATCGCATACGATATAGCTTTCGCTTGCGCCGTTGCACACCGCTTTGGTATGATAAATCATCTGCTCCATGGTCGCACTGACCGTATCGTCCGCGCCGTAAAAACTCATATGCAAACTATCGCCCACAAGGATCATATCCGCCTCCTTGTCAAACAGTTTGGCAAAAAGCGCGTCATAGGCCGTGATCATTACCAAAGGCTGCTCCTTTTTCCGCAGCTGTTTTATCGTTGTTTTCGCCATTATTCGCTCCATCCGTACTAGAAAGTTGTTAAATAAATGCTCGCTTAGAGTAAACCATTATTCTATCAAAAAAATGGTATAATTTCGCACAATGGGAATAAAAAGCGACTTGATACTGAACTTTGACAATGAGATCGTAGATGATTTCATCGACCATTTAGATGTCATGACGGGCGTTATGGAGATCAACATCCTCTCCATGCAAAGCGATCCCTCAAAGGTCAATGAACTCTTCCGAATTTTTCACAACATCAAATCCGCTTCGGGGTTTTTACAACTGCACACCATGTCCAAAGTAGCCAATCTCGCCGAAGAGATTTTGGATGAAGTACGCGACAATCTGGTGGAGGTGACGCCGCAGATGGTTGATTGGCTGATCATCGTCAGCGATCAGTTTCAAAAGTGGAGTGAAGAGTTGAGTTTCGACGCCCCCCAGTTATCGAAGATCGATACCCGAATTTTACAACTGCCGGAAGGATAATATTTTGAAAAAACTCGTTGCGTATATAACAACCGGATATGAAGATAACGATTTCACCCTGGATCTGATCGCCGCATTGAAAGAAGCGGGCACCGACGCGCTGGAACTTGGCATCCCCTTCTCCGATCCCGTGGCCGACGGTCCGGTGATCGAGGAAGCGAACTTAAAAGCACTGCAAAAGGGCTTTAAGATGCAGCAGCTTTTCGACCTCTCCACAGAGGCTACGAAACTGATCGACACCTACTGGATGGGGTATTTCAACTCCTTTTACGCCAAAGGGTTTGAAAACATCGCACAGATCGCAAGCGAGCGCGGAGTCAAGGGTTTTATCATCCCCGATCTGCCCTTTGAGGAGACCCTGCGTTACAAGCCGGTCATGGAAAACAGCGGGCTTTCGCAGATCAGTTTCGTCGCGCCCACCGATTCAAAGGAGCGCATCGCCAAAGTGGTCAAAGACGCAAAGGGCTTTATCTATCTCGTAGCCTACACCGGGATCACCGGTTCGGGGACGGCCGCGCCCTTGGAGACGATCATCGGCGAAGTCAAAACCTGCAGCGACACGCCGCTGTATGTAGGCTTTGGCGTCAATGAACAAACGGCGAAGGAGCGGGCAAAAGGCGTAGACGGCGTCATCGTGGGCAGCGCCTTTGTCAAGGTGCTTCTGGACGAGAGCTTGACAAAAACGCAAAAAATAGCTAATATATCCACGATGGCTCGCAATATCAAAGAGCTGATCAACGAATAGGCGGGGCTGACCTGGTTTCGACGGGAGCCGATGACCTTAAGCTGCATGTCGATATGAACACATCGTTAAACTGTTCTAAACGTTATAAACGCAAACAACAAAAATTACGCTCCTGCTTACGCTAAAGCAGCGTAAGTTAACTTAACTTAGGAGGCTCGTAACCGCGGATGCTATCTATGCGGATTCGGGTTCACAACCAAGATAGCTTAGGTTCACGCTTTGACAAGGTGTGATCTGAAACTCCTGTCTTAGCTTTGTGTAGTTTCGGAGGCTGTACGAAACAAAGTGAAATTAAACAGTCTTGCTAAGCATGTAGACGCTTTTGGGAGTCGGTTTTCGGACTGGAGTTCGATTCTCCACAGCTCCACCACGCACCACACAGATCACTTCAAAGCCCGTTCTAATCCTACTTGGCTATAATAATCCATTAAATTTATTCCACATGAAAGATTGATCGCTTATGGGAATTTTCAATCTCAACAACTATTCGCTTCCTTTAAAACTCTCCATCTTGCTGGTTCTGATGGGGCTTGGTTTTGGCGTTTTGAGCTACAACTCCTACCTCCACGCCCTAAAAATGAAAAAAAACGTCGATCTGATCTATTTCGGGCACATGATCCCCATCGTCGAACTCAAAGATATCCGCACCGACTACAGCACGATCGAGCAGCTTCTCTACCGCTATGAAAAGAGTCTCTCGCGACAAAAGGAGACTCTCAAAACGCTGCATGAGCGTATCGGGAAGAATTGGGAAAACTATAAAACCCACTACAAAAGTCCAAAGGAACAGGAGTTTGTCAACTATACCGACACCCGCGTACAGCTCGTGCACCGCAAGCTGCATACACTCATCCACGATCTGAGTACCTCCTCCCCTTTACGGACAAACCTGCCCGATCTGGCCGCACAGTTGCAAACGGTCAGTGCCATGATGGAAACGATCATCGAATATGAGCTTGATAACGCCAGGGAGTTGAAAAAAGAGGTCAACGAACGCTACGAGGATACCGTCGCACAGATCTTTGTCTTTTTAGCGGTGATGTTTACCCTCACCGGCCTTGCGACCATGCCGATTTTGAGCAATATCTACACCAACCAGACCCAGCTGCAAAGCCTCACCGACGAGCTTCGCTACGCCAATGAAAGTTTGCAAAGTGAAGCGATCACCGACCCCATGACCGGAGTGTATAACCGCCGCTACTTCAATGAACTCATGGACAAGGAGCTCAAACGTGCCCGCCGGGAGAAAAAGTTTTTCAGTTTTATTATCCTCGATATCGATTTTTTCAAACAGTACAACGATACCTACGGCCACGCCCAAGGCGACGTGGCGATCAAAAGCGTCGCCAAAGTGCTGCAAAACACTTTCCAGCGTCCCAGTGATTTCGTTTTCCGCATCGGGGGAGAGGAGTTTGCCGTGATCATGTTCGGCCAACCCCGGCTGCGCACCGTCAAGATGTGCCAAAAGCTGCTCAAAAGCGTCGAGGGATTGAAAATCAAACACAGCCAAAACAAAGCCAGCGACTACCTTACTATCTCCATCGGAGTCTGCGCCATTGAACCGCACAAACAGCGCCTCTCTTCCAAACAGCTTTTTGAAGCCGCCGATAGTGCCCTGTACCACTCCAAACAGCAGGGGCGTAACAGTTGCAGCCTTTATGAGCCCAAAACATAGCCGGACACTTCCCCCCTGTCAGGATTTATGCTACAATCGTTATAAATCTTAATCAAAAGTATATGCAACCGATGAAAAAGAAAACAACCTATACCAAGATAACCGCTAAAATCATCCTGTCCATTTTGATCGTCACCCTGCTTAGCTCCTTCATCTACGGCGAATACATGAAAAGAAACGCCATCAGCCACTTGGCGCAGATCGATGCGAAAAAGACCAGTATGCTGGTTTTTGAAAGCCTCTACTCGGCTATGCAGCGGGGCTGGACCAAAGAGGATCTCAACGAAATCATAGCCAGACTCAACCGCGTCGATGAAAAGATGCATGTGGACGTATACCGCAGTCCCGTGGTAGCCCGGCTTTTCGGCGACATCAAAAAGGATCGGCAGGTCAGGACAAGCGACCCCGATATCATCAACGCGATGCAGGGCAACGAACAGCTCAAAGTATCCGATTCGGAGTATATCGACTACTTTTACCCGGTGATCGCAAAAAACGATTGCCTGCGCTGCCACACCAATGCGCAGGTGGGCGATACCCTGGGCGTGATCAACGTTTCCTACCCCGTAGAAAACCTCAAAGTTTCCCTGAGCGAAATGATCAACTTTTTTATCATCTTTATCCTGCTGTTTTCACTGGTCACCTTCCTTGCGATCTTTATGGAGTTGGATAAGTATCTATTAAAACCGATCAAAAACTTTTCCCAGGTGATCCAAAACATCACCCAGTCCCACGACGTTACCAAGCGCGTCAGTGTCGACGACGATATCGAGGAGCTCGATTCGATCAAAAACGTGTTCAACCAGATGCTTGACTCCATCGAGTATCAATTCTACTATGATGATTTGACGGGACTGGAAAACCGCCGCGGCCTGATCGAACAGTTGGAACTGCGCGAACACACTTTTTTAGCGATCATCAATATCGATGCTTTCCAGGAGATCAACGACCTCTACGGCGAGGAAGCCGGGGACATCCTGCTTAAAGAGTTTGCCAAGTTCCTCAAGCGGATTATCCCCGCTAAACACGGCCACCTCTACCGGCTCCACTCCGACGAATTCGCTTTTCTATGCCGCAGCGGGAGCGATATCGACGAATTTTTAACCTTTATCGCTTTTCTCGGGGAAAAGATCGCGCGCAAAACCTTTAATATCAACGGTAAAAGCGAAATCAACCTCCGTGCGACCATTGGGATATCCCACGGGACGGAGATGCTCCTTGCCAATGCCGATATCGCGCTGAAACTGGCGAAAAAGAGTAAAAAGAATTTCCTCGTATACGACAGTTCCATGCAGATGGAAAAGGAGTATGAAAAGAACTTTGAGTGGACAAAGCGCTTAAAAAACGCTATCAAGGAGGATCGCATCGTCCCGGTTTTTCAACCCATTATCGATACCAAAACCGGTAAAACGGTCAAATATGAAGCTCTGATGCGAATGGTGGATAACAAGGGTGAATTGATCGCTCCCATCCATTTTCTTGATCTGGCCAAGAAAAACAAGCTTTACCATGAGTTGACCAAAGTGATGATCGAAAAAAGTTTTCGCTCCATGCAGGGGTTGGAGCAGATGCTCTCGATCAATATCTCCGTCGAAGATATTTTGAACAAAGATGTATCAAACTTCATCGTCGAACAGCTTAAAAAGCAGCGGGTCGGCCCCGGGGTCGCTTTTGAACTGATCGAATCCGAGGGGATCGAAAACTTCGAAGCGGTACTGGACTTTATCGACACGGTCAAAGCCGAAGGGGCAAAAATCTCGATCGACGATTTCGGGACCGGGTACTCCAACTTTGAGTATTTGATGAAACTCAAAGTCGATTACATCAAGATTGACGGTTCCATCATCAAAAATATCGATACGGACACCAATGCGGAAACGGTCACGAAAACGATCATCCGTTTTGCTCAGGAGATGGGGATCAAAACCGTTGCGGAGTTTGTGTACTCAAAAAACATTTATGACAAGATAGCGGAGCTTGAAGTGGATTACGCGCAGGGGTACTATTTTGGAGAACCGTCCAGAACCTTTCTGTAGGTTTGTGATTAGGCGGCAAAAGATGCCGCCTAAGTCGCAAACTTAAATCAACTCGATCGGTTGCACCTATTTTAAAGCAACTATCGTTCCTAATATCGTTCAACGAAAAAAAAATTTAAAAGGAGTGTCCGTGGATTTGAAAAACTTTTTTGAAAGCAGTAGCGGCGTCGGCGTTCTCTCCACCGCAGACGGCGGCGGTCAAGTCAACAGCGCCCTCTTCGCGCGGCCGCATATTGAAAAGGACAAGGCGCTGTTTCTGACCGTCGAACGCAAAAACCTGCACAACCTGCGGCAAAACCCCTATGCGTACTATCTGTTTAAAGTAGACGGCGAAGGCTATGAGGGCGTACGGCTTGCTCTAAAGCTAGATAGGATCGAGGAGGACAGCGGGCGTATCGATGCGCTGCGCCGCAACGATATCCGCAGGGATATCAAAACCTACCTGCTGGAATTTAGCATCATCGAGCAGCTGCCGCTTGTGGGCAGCGGCGACTAGGCCCCTTTGCGCTTGATATATTTCTCCAGTTCCACCGCCGTATAGATCACCGTACTCGCAGCTAGAATCATAACCCAGTGGGCCACGCCAAGGGGCGCGCTTTCAAAGATCGTATTCATAAACGGTGCGTAGGTAAACAGCAGCTGCAGCAGCGTCATCACGGAAACGCCAAAGATCAGCCAACCGTTTGAGAACACCCCCAGGGCAAACATGGAGCGGGTCATGGAGCGGCAGGTAAACAGATAAAACATCTCCCCGAAAACGAAGATATTGACCGCTACGCTGCGGGCCTGCTCCATCGGCGTTCCCTGCTGGGTCAAATACCAAAATGCGCCAAAGGCTAAAACCAGCAGCAATAAGCCCACATAGAGGACCCGGATCATCAACTCCCTGGTCAAGATCGCGGTCCCGGGGGCTCTGGGCTTTTTCAGCATCAACCCTTTCTCTTTGGGTTCAAAAGCCAACATCAGGCCAAGCAGTACCGCCGTACTCATATTGATCCACAATATCTGTACCGGCAGGATCGGCAGGGCCAGTCCGAAAAAGACCGCGCTCATTATCACCAGCCCCTCGCCGATATTGGTCGGCAGTGTCCAGGTGATAAATTTGATGATATTGTCAAACACCCCTCTGCCCTCATGTACGGCGTTTTTAATGGTCGCAAAGTTATCATCGGTCAGGATCATATCCGCAGCTTCTTTGGCAACCTCCGTCCCCGTAATCCCCATCGCCGTACCGATATTGGCCTGGCGCAGGGCGGGAGCGTCGTTGACCCCGTCTCCCGTCATGGCGACCACGTCGTCGTGTTCTTGCAGCGCTTTGACCAGCCGCAGCTTCTGCTTTGGTGCGACCCGGGCAAAGACGTTGACCCGTTTGATCACTTCGTGGAGCTTCTCATCGTCACACTCTTCCAACTCCACCCCGCTTAGCGCCGCATCATCCGAATCGACCCGAAGACCGATCTGCTTTGCGATCGCAAGGGCGGTAATCTTATGATCGCCGGTGATCATTTTCACGTCGATTCCGGCTTTGTAACAGCTTGCTATGGAGTCTTTCACCTCCTGCCTGGGCGGATCGATCATCGCCTGCAAACCCAAAAAGGTCAAGCCTTCAGACACGTGGCTGTGCTGCAGCGACTCCACCCACGCACTCATCTTCAAATAGGCAAAGGCCAGCACCCGCATCCCCTCTTTTGCCATATCTTCGGCTTCTTTTACAATTTTATCCCTATCGATAGCGACCACCTCTCCGGCGGCATCGACCATCGTATCGCAACGCTCCAGTATCTTTTCCAAAGAGCCTTTGAGGTAGATAAAAGAGTTGGTTTTATCCTTCGCTCCGTAGTAGGTAGCCATATACTGATTCTGTGAATCAAAATCCAGCGTATCGATATGCAAAAGTTCACTTTCAAGTACGCTTTTTTGCAACCCCGCTTTCTGCGCGGAGACGATCAGCGCGCCTTCGGTAGGATCACCCTGGACCCTGTAGTGTTCCTGCTCTTTGTACACCTTGGAAGTGTTGCACATCAAGCCCGCGCTGAGGGTTTTGTACAAAGCGTCACTTTCGAGTTCCGCCTCCTTGGAAGCGGGGGTGATCTCACCCTCGGGCAGATACCCTACCCCCGCCACGTCAAAGCTTTCACCCCCCGCGTAGATACGCTTGACCGTCATAGCGTTTTGCGTCAGCGTTCCCGTCTTGTCCGAGCAGATCACCGTCGTCGATCCCAGGGTTTCCACGGCGGGCAGCTTGCGGATGATAGCGTTTTGTTTGGCCATCTTGGCGACTCCGATAGCCAAAATGATCGTCATGGCAGCGGGCAACCCCTCGGGAATCGCCCCCACCGCCAATGCGACAGCCGCCATAAACATCTCCGTAGCGTCCTCTCCGCGCAGGGTTCCCACGGCAAAGGTCAGTGCCGCCATAATCAAAATCACGTACAGCAGGTATTTGCTAAAAGCGGTGATCTTGATCGTCAGGGGAGTTTCCAGGATATCGGCTTCTTTGATCATCGCATTGATCTTGCCGATTTGCGTATGATCCCCCGTCTCCGCTACTACCCCGTAGGCGCTGCCGGCGGTGATAAGGCTTGAGGAGTACGCCATGTTAGTGCGCTCGGCAAGGGGGGTATTTTGCTCCAGCGGCCGGGTCGTTTTGGCAACACTCACCGACTCTCCGGTCAATGCGGATTCGTCGACAAAGAGCTCTTTTGCCTTTATCAGGCGAAGGTCCGCCGGTACCTTGTCGCCGCTATAGACCACAACCAGGTCCCCGGGAACCAGCTCCTTGGCATCGACGACGAGCTGTTCCCCCTCCCGAAGCACCGTCGCATTTTCATGCCCCATCTTCGCCAGGGCCTCTATGGCTTCGATCGCTTTAAGCTCCTGGAGATAGCCGATGATTGCATTGATCAGTAAAACCGCAAAAATCACCGAAGCGTCCACATACTCTTTAAGCAGCAGCGTCACCAGCGTCGCCGCAAGCAGAATATAAACGAGGGGTTGATGAAACTGCTGTAAAAACAGCAGTATTTTACTCGGCCCCCGACTCTGTGTCAAAGCGTTGGGGCCACGCTCCTGCAGTCTTTGTGCCGCCTCTTCTTTCCCCAATCCCTTTTGCAGATCGGTTTGCAGCTCCCGCTCTACCTCTTCGCTTGTCAACGTATGCCAAACAGCTTTACTTTCCGCCATTATCTATCCTTAACGAAATAATCCCTTCAACAGCTTGGAAGCTCCCTCTCCGAGCTCCTTGCCCAACTCCTTTTGCAACTTCTCTTCCGCCTTTTTCCTCATCTGTTTTTTCGCTTCCTGGGCCAAAAGGTCCCCGTAGTCAAAAGCTTTGGCCATCTTATTCGTATAACCGTCGATCTTGATCGTATAGGGCTCTTGCTTGATGCTGCATTCTAGCTCCCCTTTGATACGCTTTGTTGCAAGATCGGTATAGATCCCCCTACTTGCCATGTTGACCCGGGGTGCGGCAAAATCCAACGCCGTCATCAATTCCCGGTCGTTGATCTTTGTGGCCACGTCGGCTTTGGAAAGATCCCGTACGGTCAAATCCACACCCGTATGGCGCAGCAGCGTGTCGGTAAAGGCACTTTGTGTGAAATGTCCCTCTTTCAAATCGGCAACAAGAGTACCCTTTTTTGTCTCCGTATCGTAATCGAGGTTCGCATCCATCGCCCCCGCGAAGCTTTCGGGGTATGTTAGCATGGAGAGCAGCTTTTGCGCAAGGATACCCGAAGCTTCGACGCGCACCGTATTGCCCTTTTGCGTAAACCTGGTTTCCCCGCCCAGCGAAGCGGTCGTCGCTTCTGTTTGCAGCACTTTATCATACGCTATCTTCCCTTCGGCAACAAACCCTCCCTGCAGTTTGCGTTTTGCCAGCGTATTCAAGCGTGAAAGCTTCTCGATATCGACCGAAAAGGGAGATTCAAACCGACCCGTTTGCATATTATACTCCGCTTCGGGCAGCCGCAGCGTCGCCAGCGGACTTTCTGCGCGAAGGTCGCTGCGGAGCCGTTTTGCATCTAAAACGGTCCGTGCTTTTAGCTCTATAGCGCTGTGCCCGCCCAGATCAAGCCCAAAGCGCTTTTGCAAAAGTTCTTCGTTGAACCTGGCCGCATTCAATGCACTATCGATCTCTCCCCAGAGCCCCTCCTGCGTTATCTTTGTTATTTCAAGATCGCTTTGGAACAACCCCGAAGCGTAACGGGGCTGGTTGAGAAAATAAAGCAGTTTTTCCAGCTCCAAAGCGTGCATCGTACCCTTAAGGGAGCTTGGGCGGAACTCTTTCAACCCCACCAGCAGTTTCGTCTGCCCCGAAGCCAACCCCGAATCGATACTCACCGCTCCATATTCGGGATCGGCTTTTATATTGCCGTGCAGCCGCAGCGGTCCTTGCAAACGGTAGCCGATCAAGGGCTCAAACAGCTCCATCCGCGCTACGTCGACACTATAAACCCCCTGCAGGGTTTGCGTTTGCTGGGCAAAGGTACCGCTGCTTTTGACTATACTTTGCGCTCCCTCCAGCAGCGCTTCATAGCCGATCACATCTTCGAGCTTCGCTTTAGCGTGCAGCTGCAACCTCTTTTGCCGGGGCAGAGTCAACTGCAGCCGCTTTTCTATCACCGCCGCATTGAGTTCCCCGTCAACAAGCCGAAGATCCACCGCTCCTTTTTTCACTTTGGCCGCAAGCTCCCTTAATTCCGCATCAAGACGCAACTCTCCCGTGAAATAGGGCTGCTCACCCGCCATCTGCAGCAGTTGTGCCGCGTCCATCTTTGCAAATTCCGCCCGGAAAGTGGCGGGCTGCATCTTTTGCAGTGTCAAGGAGTAGGTGCCGCCGCCTTTTGCCGCGTGCAGTTCTCCATCGACCTTGAGCTGTTTTAAATCACCGCGCATCGTCCCTTGTGTTTGCAATGCGCCGCTTATATTACGCTCCAGCAGTTGCGAAAAAGCCGACAACTCCTGAAGCGAAGCGTCAAACCGTCCGTCGATACTTTTGGCAAACAGGTCGTAACGTCCGGCGAAATAGATACTGTTGTCGCCCGGAAACCCCAGACTTAACGCGATTTTTGAAGGGGTCAGGCGGAACTTTTCCAGGCGTATCTCCAAAGGGGTTTTAGCGTTGAGTTTGTTTTGTATATAGGGTTTGATCAGATTGTTGCCGCTTTGGGTAAAAAGCAGAAAATACCCTCCCGCAAGCAGCAGGGTCGTTGCGCCGAACATCCAAAGGATCAACTTCATTGCGCTATCTCCGGAGAGGGTTTATGGATAAAAAAGCCCTGGGAGTAATCGATCCCCAGATCGCATACCGTATCAAAAACCTCCCGGCTGGAAACAAACTCCGCCACCGTTTGCAAGTTCCGCTTTTTGGCAAAGTCGATGATCGTTTTTACGATCTCCTGGGCATCGGTATCCCTGTCGATATTTTTAATCATCGAACCGTCTATCTTGACGAAGTTGGCATTGAGGCGGATCAGGTAGGCAAAGTTGGAATACCCCGTTCCGAAATCATCGATGGCGATCTGTACTCCAAGGTTGCGCATATCCTCAATAAAGCGTGACACGGTTTGGTTATCCTCGTTCACCCCTTCGCTTTCGACCAGTTCGACCACCAGCTGCGAAGCGACTCCGTAGCGTTCGATGCGTTCAAACAGGTGCTGCCTCAAAAGCTTTGATTCGATATCTTCCAAACTCAGATTGATAGAAAAGGAAAGCTCCGTACCGCTGAAATAGCTGAACGCTTTATCGATCATCCGTTTTGTCAACGTGATGTATTGTTTAGAGCGTTTGGCCACATCAAGGAAGAAAAAGGGAGAGACCACTTTGCCGTTTTCATCGATCATCCGTACCAAACACTCATACTTTTCGATCGTTTGGGTTTTATTGTTGTATATCCCCTGATAAAAGGGAACGATGCGATCGTCATAAAAGGCGTTTTTCAGCGCCATGGTCCACTTGATGTTGTTTTCATACTCGCGGTTGATATGCAGCTCGTCGCTGTAGGTAATAAAGTGCATGCGGTGCTTTTTGGCATACTTTCTGGCCATATCCGCCGTGGCTGTCAAATTGTCTTTGTTTTCAAAGGAGATCGATGCGGTGGTTTGCAAAGAGATCGCTTTTTGCGAAATTTCAAACGTCAGCGATGAGAGCTGCTTGTTCAGGTCTTTGATAATCCCGATAAACTCCCCTTTCTCCGCCCCGTCGGCCAGGACGGCACACTGATCGCCGTGGAGGTGATAAAAACGGTAGGGGGTTTGCTGCAAACGGCTGTAGATAGCCGTGGCAAAATGTTTGATCACTTCATCGCCAAACTCCGAGCCGTAAAAATCGTTGATCTCGTTGAAACTGTCGATATCGATCAGTGCCACCGCTGGGTCGGTGCCGGCTTTGATATCTTCGAGCAGTTTAAACCGGTTGCCGTATCCCGTCAGCGTATCGGTTGTCGCAAGGCGCTCCAGGTTCTTTCTATTATCAACCAGTTCGGTAATATCGTGTCGCACGGCGATAAACTCGTCGATCTCGCTGTTTTCATCCAGGATCGGCATGATCACGATATCGACCCAGTAGTGGCTGCCGTCTTTTTTGCGGTTTTTCAAGATCCCCTTCCAAATCTTTTTGGCTTTGATCGTAGTCCAGAGATCTTTAAACACTTCGGGATTTGTATCGGGATGGCGCACGATGCTGTGGGGTTTGCCGATCACCTCCTCCTTGCTGTAACCGGTCAATTTGCAAAAGTTATCGTTGGCGTAGGTGATCTTGCCGTTGATATCACTTTTTGAAACGATGGAGCTTGCGTCGACTACCCGCTGGTAACTTTTTAAAAAAGCGACGTTTTTTTGCAACGACGCGGTCTGTTTCTCCACCTCCTGCTCCAGGGATCGGTTCAACTCCCGCAAACGCTGCTGCGCATCCACCCGATCGCTGATATCGCGCACGATTGCCACGTTGTAGCGCTTCGCTCCCTCCTCTACCAAAGCGGTGTTGGCTTCGACGGGGAAAAGGCTGCCGTCCCTGCGCTGGACATTGGCATAGTCGGTTACACTGCGGTTTTGTTCCAACTTCTCAAGGTGGTCGGAAAACTCCTGCCCCTGTTCCAAAGGTTTGCGCAATCCGTCGATCCCGACCTCTCGCATCTGTTCAAGACTATATCCCAGCTCATCTATAGCGGTTTGATTTGCAAAAACGATCTCAAAACTGTCCATATCCACTACAAAGATCATATCGTGGGAGTTATCAACAATAATCCGGGCCATTTCGGAGTGGCTTTGCAAATCCAGCTGCGCCATATCTATCCTTCTTTCCCCTGGTCGGGTTTATAGATATCATATAACATTCCCGCTTAAAATTTCTACCTTTTAAAAAACTTTTTGAACTTTACCAACCCCTTGTGGATACCCGAATAGCGCATCATCTTCGCCATCTGTTTCCAATGGTATTTGTCATAGCAGGGGGCGTCGCACTCCCTGCAGCGCGGTTTGATCTCGTGGGGGCAAGCCTGCAACCGTGCTACGGCATACTCCAGCAACTCTTCGCACTCTTTGCACAGGGTGGTCTCAAGGCTAAACTCCGCATCCTTGTAAAGATAGCGGTGCTGCTTAGACGCACCCTTTTTATGCTTATGCGAACAGTACAGTTCAGAAAAGTCGCTAAGCGTTTGCAACTCCTGGGCAAATTTTTCCGTCGTGATACTACTCTCCTACGTCGATCAGGGCACGCAGCTGCTGCCGATCAAGCAACCGGTGCTCCTCATCGATAATGTGCAACTGTTTTAGTTTTTTCATAACCCGGGAAAGGGTTTCGGGAGCCATATTCAACTCCTGCGCGATCGTCACCTTCTTGGTGTTTTGAAAATAGAGGGGATCCTCATACAGCAGCGTCGCTGTTTTCGTCAAAGCGTCAAAAACGAGGTTCTTATTGATCGTCCCCTCAAGGGTTTTGATCTTTTTGGTCAGGGAGCGGATCAGCGCAAAGGAGAGTTCGCTATCGCTTTGCATCAAGCCCATAAACTCCCCCTTGGGAAGGATCCCGATCACTCCGTCTGTTTGAAACTGTGCCGTTGCGGGGAAGTTGTGGTTTTCAATAACCGCCATCTCCGCGATCATCATGGGAGCGTTAAAATTGTGCAAAACCACCTCGGCACCCTTGGGTCCCGCTTTGTACAACTTTAGCCTCCCCTCCAGCAAAATAAAAAAGTTTTCCGGTTCCTCCCCCTCAAAGAAAAGGATATTATCCTTGCGATACTTCCGTACCCGCGTCAGCTTCGCTACACTTTGCAGCTGCCGTGCACTCAGGGAGCTCAATATCTGTACCTCTGAAAGGGTTTTGGCCACTTCGGTCATGATCGTACGCGTACCGCTTTATCGGCATTTTGAAAAATCTTTTCCACCCGCTGCTGCCAAAGCGCGGCAAACTCCTCTTTTTGATGGGGCAGTGCCGTATTTTTCTCCATGTCGACCATCAAGGTCATCACTTTGGGATCATTGGGAACGACGGAGGGATCGTAGCTTATCTCCACGCTGCGCTGCGAATCGATGCGCGTCATTCGCACATCCCCCTCTATCTGGGCGCCGTATTCCATCAAGCCCGTCCGGTTAAAGCGTCTTGTCAACCCTTTGAAACCGCTGGTGGAGGTAGCACCCGTAATTTGGGAAAACACATTGGCGATCACTCCCGTTACGCCCTCTTGCATCTTGCCCTTAAACTCCACTTTGATCTCTCCGCGGATAGGGGTGCGATTGCCTATATACAATGCTTCCAAACCCTTTTGAGCCATCAGGTACGCCCCCGCGACGGTGGGGCAGCTGTGTCCCGCACTTTTTACGACATCGAGGTAGCTAAACTCTACCGCTCCCCCTTCAAACGCTCCTAAAAGCCCCGCCAACTCATCTTTGAGTACGATGGGTTTGATCTCGTCGAAAAATGCCGGATACCGCATACTTGTCCTTTTTTCCCTCAATTATACCGCTGCTTTATTGATGGGGCATTGACCTTTGTCAAGATCAGGTCGAAACACGCTCCCCGCCTTCAAGTTCATCGATATAATCGCAGACGGGAGTATTGTCGTTGCAGGGGCCGATATAGTTTTTATCCTCTTTCTTCGCCTGGTCGAAATTTTGCGATACGAACTCCCAGTTGACCAGTTCCCACCACTTGTTGATATAAGCGGCTTTATCGTTGCGGTAATCGATATAAAAGGCGTGCTCCCACACATCACAGGTCAGCAAGGGAACGTTGCCGTAGCGGATGGGAGTGTTGGCGTTACAGGTTTTTTCTACGACCAGTTTCCCCTCCATATTCAAGCTCAGCCAGGTCCATCCCGAACCAAACAGCGTCGCGGCGGTCTGGGTAAACTCCTCCATGCAGTTTTCCACACTGCCAAAATCCCTGACCATAGCATCTTCCAGTGTCCGGGAGGGACCCTTTTGGTCGTTGGGTACTAAACAGTTCCAGTAAAAATCGTGGTTGTATACCTGCGCGGCATTATTGAACACCCCGCCCTTTTCGCTTTTGACCAGCTCGAGGATAGTTTTCCCCTCGAGACGGGAATCCTTCTCAACCTGGGCGTTTAACTTTTTAACGTATCCTGCGTGGTGTTTTCCATAATGGTATTCTATCGTTTCTTGTGAAAGCATCGGTTCCAATGCGTCTTTTGCAAAAGGTAGTTCCATAAGTGTATGTTGCATCTTGTACTCCTGTCACACATAGTGTCGTAAGCCCTCAGGCAACTCGATACTAAGTATAACAGATATGATAACTTTATGCAATTATATAACCGGATTTTATAATGTTAGCGCAAGCTCCGTCGTGATTTTGTAATCGCTCCCCTTTTCAAAGCGGGCTTGATACACCAGTACCTCCACCCCCGCTTCGATCGCCTTTTGCATCGCGTCAAAGTATTCGGGGTCGATCTGCTTGGCGATGGTAAAAGCGTCACTATCGGTGCGGTTGATCAAAAACAGCATTACCGCCCTATCCCCTTGCTTGACCACTTCGATCAATTCATGCAGATGCTTGGTACCGCGCTTTGTCACCGCGTCGGGAAACGCCAGGGTGTCATCAAGCCGCAACGAAACGCTCTTGATCTCCACAAAACACTTCTGATCCCCTTTTTCCAGCAAAAGATCGATGCGTGAATTGGTGCCGTATTTTTGCTCGGGGGTGATGGATTCATAGCCTTGCAGTTGGCTGATAGTGCCGTTTTCGATCCCTTCGGTGACGAGCTTGTTGGCCAGCCCGGTATTGACGCAGACCCAGGAGTCGTGCATCTTGGTAAACTCCAGGGTGTATTTGAGTTTGCGTTTGGGGTTGTCGCTTTTAGTAAGCAGTGCTTCGCACCCCTCTTCCCATGTACTGGTCATGGAGCCGCTGTTTGGCACGTGGGCGGTGACCTCTTCGCCCTCTAAGATACAATCGGCCAAAAACCGTTTGTAGCGCTTAAGCAGCGTAGCCTCAAGTAAACCTTCCAATTTCATACTACTCCTTTAAAAGCGCTTTGCGATGCTCAAATAGTTAACGATCCCCTCGGCGATGCCTCTGGCAAGGCCGTCTTGATAACTGTTGTATCTGTTCAGTACCAGACGTTTTGCTTCGGTGGGGTTGGTGATGTAGCCAAGTTCAACCAAAACCGCGGGCATCTGCGCGCCCACAAGCACCCAAAACGGCGCTTCGCGTACACCGCCGTCACGTACGCCTTTGTAGCGCTTTTTGAGATAATAAAGCATATTTTTCTGCACGTCTATGGCCAGTTTGTTGGATTCGATGATTTTTTCGCGGTTCATCAGCGTTAAAAAGGTGTTTTTCGATGACCACTCCTTCATCTGATCCATCACATCTTTATTTTCCAGCGCCGCTACCCGCTTGGCGCGCTTACTCCGCGCCGGAGAGAGGAAGTACGTTTCTACGCCGTGGAGCTTTTTGCTCCTTGAAGCGTTGGCGTGGATGGAGACGAATACGTCCGCCTTTTTTGCGTTGGCAAACTTCGTTCGCCGGCTTAGCTTGATAAACTCTCCCTTGTTACGGGTCATAATCACGTTGATACCGCTTTTTTCCAAATACTTTTTCACCCGGGCCGAGATATCGTACACCACGATCTTTTCGCGGTAGTTGCGATACCCCACCGCCCCGGGGTCTTTTCCGCCGTGGCCCGGGTCGATCACCACCGTCAAAGCTTTTTGTTTTCTATCCATGATCGCGGGACTCTTGCCGCTTTTGGGGAAAGCGAGGATAAACTCGCTGCCGCTGATTGAGGGTTTGAGGGTGAGTTTTTTACTGCTGGTTACGACCAGTCGCGTGGTGGATTTGTTAAATTGGGAGAGTTTGATACTGTCGCCCATATATTTAAACGACTTTGCCACCTGGGGCAGCACCGCCGGGAAATCGTACACGTAGCGGTATTTGCTCCTTTTGAGGATAAAATCTTTGTATGTGGGCTTGGCGCTGAAGGTGACCCTTAACAGATTATCCCGCAACGCCACCTTTTTTATCGTCGCGGGCTTCCCCGCTTTTTTATACTGGATCTTTTCCTTTTTTTCCGGCAGTATCAAGCTGTAACTGCTCGCTTTGGCCGCCTTTTGGATATAGATCTTATCTGAACTGGAAACCACCACGCGCACCGTCGTTTTATCAAACTGGCTGGCTTTGATCTCCAAACCGTTGTAGGAGAAGGTTTTGACCACCTGGGGCAGCACCGCTTTGAAATCGTACACATAGCGGTATTTCCCCTTTTTAAGCGTAAAACTCCGGTACAGTTTCGTCGCCCGGGAAAACTCCAGCTGCAGCCGGTTCTTTTCAAGGCGGATATTTTTGATTTTCGCCGCCGCTGCGGCAACGGTTTTTTGGGAAGAGGCGGTTGCGGGGGAGTCTTTGGGTTCGGGTTTGAGTGCGGCAAGGGCACTTTCATAACGCCCGTAATCGAAGTTTAACTTTTTTGACGCTTTGATCAGCGTTTCAAGTACTTGGCGCTGCTTCTGCTTGTCGCCGTCTAAGATCACTTGCAGATAGAGACTTTGCAAGTCGGTATACGCCTTTGACGGGTCGGTGGCAAGTTCACGCTTAATCTGCGCAAACTCCCCGTCAAAGGACGCGAACAGGGATCCGCATGTTAAAAAAAGTACGAATAAAAGCTTAACTACTCTCTCCATTAACCAACTTTTCCATTAACTCTTTGACGCTGATGATCTCTTTGAGCCTGTACCCGTTGGAACCGGTAAAAAACAGTCCCGTCTCCTTCTTCCCCAGATACGCGTCTCCGAGTCTGTCGGCGATGCAGTACCCTACGGCTTTAGCTTCCTCGCCCCGCTTACAGGGGGCTACGCAGTTACTGATACAGGTGACTTTGGGGCCTTCATGCTTATCTACAAGGTTGATCAAATTGGTTCGCACTCCCCTTGCCGGAAGCCCCACGGGGGATTTGAGCAGTTCGATATCCTTTTCATCCGCACTTAAAAGCACATCTTTAAAGGCGCCGCTGGCGTCGCACTCTTTGGTGCCGATAAAGCGTGTGGCCATCTGTACGCCCGCGCAGCCCATCTCCAGAAACTTGTCGATATCGTTTTTATCCCAGATACCGCCCGCGGCGATAACGGGAACATCATTCCAGTTTTTAGCTTCTTCGATCACCTGGGGGATCAGGTTTTCCAGCTGATACTCCTCTTTAAAGCAGTCCTCATAGCTAAAGCCCTGGTGGCCGCCGCTTAACGGCCCCTCTACGATCACCGCGTCGGGAAGTTTGCCGTAGCGCTTCCATTTGCGCGCGATCAGTTTAAGCGCTCTGGCGCTGGAGACGATGGGCACAAGCGCCACGTCGGGAAAATCCGCCGCGTATTTGGGCATATCCACCGGCAGCCCCGCCCCGGTGATGATGATATCGATCCCCGCTTCGCACGCATCCTTGACCACTCTGCCGTAATCATTCTGCGCATAGAGAATATTTGTCGCCAGCGGTGCGTCCCCGCAGATCTTTCTGGCGTTTTCGACGATTTTGAACAAACCTTCGCGGGAGTAGAAGTTCTCTTCGTTGACGGGCCTGTGCTGTTTCACCTTCTTTGCATAGTGCAAATTGTCGTAATACCCCGTACCGACGGCACTGATCACACCCAAGCCGCCCTCTTTGCTCACGCTTCCCGCCAACTGATCCCAGCTGATCCCGACGCCCATGCCGCCTTGGATGATGGGATGGTTTATCTCATACTTACCGATTTTTAGCATTCTTTACTTTCTCCTTGTTCATGCACCCAGCTATAAATGATTGTTTATTGTACCTTAATTTTCGCAAATCTTCTTTTACCCACCTGCAAAATATACTCGCCGCTTTCAAGCTGGTGCTGCATATCGCTGAGTTTCTCCTGATCGATCTTAACCGCACCTTGCTTAATGTCACGTCTGGCTTGGGAGGTGGAGGGTTCGATCTTGCAATCAACCAGCGCCTGGCAGATCCAGATCGGTCCCTGCGTCTCGAAGGTTTCGATATCGCTTGGGATCTGGTTGCCCTTGTGTACGTTGTCAAACTCCTTTTTCGCGCCCTGTGCGTCCGCATCGCTATGAAAACGCGCGGTGATTTCAAAAGCCAACTCCTCTTTGACCGCCTTGGGGTGCTTTTTGCCGCCGCTTACCGCCTCTTTGAGCGCGGCGACCTCTTCAAGGGAGAGGAAGCTCAGCAGCTCGTAGTAGCGCCACATCAAATCATCGCTGATGCTAAGTACTTTGCCGTACATATCTTTGGGGGTATCGGTCACGCCGATATAGTTGTCCAGACTTTTACTCATCTTGTTCACGCCGTCAAGCCCCTCCAAAATCGGCATCATCAACACCGCCTGCTCCTTGCCTACGCCGTACGCCTTTTGCAGCTGGCGCCCCATAAGCAGGTTAAACTTTTGATCCGTACCGCCCAACTCGATATCGCTTTTGAGGTGTACGCTATCGTAACCCTGTAGCAGCGGATAGGTAAATTCGCTTACGGCGATGGGGGTATTGGCTCTGAAACGTTTGGAAAAATCGTCACGCTCCAGCATTCGCGCTACGGTGAGGTTGGAAGCCAGGTCGATTAGCCCCGCGGCACCGAGCTTGTCCAGCCACTTACTGTTAAACACCACCTCCGTTTTATCCGGATCAAGGATTTTAAACACCTGATCGGTATAACTTTTGACGTTTTGGTTGATCTGCTCTTTGGAAAGGATCTTTCGGGTTTCGCTTTTACCCGTGGGGTCTCCAATACTGGCGGTAAAATCCCCGATAAGAAACTGTACGATCCCCCCATAGTTTTGAAAGGTCGCCAACTTGTTCAGCAATACCGTATGCCCCAGGTGAAGATCGGGCGCCGTGGGGTCAAATCCCGCTTTGACGTAGAAGTGTTCCCCCGTATCGTAATAGCGGCGAACCAGCTTCTCGATCCGCTCCATATCGATAATCTCGGCGATACCGCGTTCAATCTCCTGCAATGCTTTTTGCACCATAATCACTCCTCTTTTCTCTAAATTCTAACTTGTTATAAAGCGCTGTCGTGAGGCTCAGACCACAGGGAGGATCTGTCCTCTAAGACAGGGTTTTATAACAGGTCACTTATTATATGCGTCTTTTACGCTGATTAGCTCTATCAGCCGCACTTTTCCGGCGATCACTTCCCGAAGCTCCTCGGAGCTTTGGTGCGCGCTTTCGATCTCCATCTTGCAGTAGTTGGCCTGTTCGGACAGATACGCCACGCCCAGCTGCACCGAAAGGACGTTGATATCCATCTCGGCGATCTTTTTAAGAATCTCCGCCAACGCGCCCTTTTCATTTTTCAAAGACACGATCATGCTGTATTTCATCATGTTGCTCTGCGCCCAATCCACATAGATCATATCCTCATGTTCATGGATACGCTTATAGGCGTGCTGGCACAGTTTGTGGTGGATCACCGCTTTGGAACCTTCCAAAAAGGCGATGATGGGGTCGCCGTACTTGGGATGGCAGCAGTAGTCAAACTCCACCGACCCGATATAGCGGTTGGTGACAAACAGAAAATTGTCCTTCTCCACCTTTTTGAGCTTTCGCCGCCGCTTGAAGATGGGTAGGAAACGGTAGTTTTTATTCATATTGAGATAGTGTTTGACAATATTTTTTAAAAAACTGGTTTTATTCGCTACTTTATGCAGGTTGTCATAAAGGTGTTCGGCTTTGAGCCACTCCTGCAGGTTATCCCTGTCGATAGCGGTTTTGACCAGGTTGTATCCCACCTGCGCGTCCACCTCCTTAAGACGGTGGCGGCAATCGATCTTCATCACATGCCGCGCACGGGAGGTTTTGACCGCGTCGATCCAGCTGCAGCGGTAGATATGCTCCTCCCCCGTTTGGATACTGACGATATCGCCGTTTTTCAACTCCGTCAGCAGCGTCGCGCGCTCCTTGTTGATATACGCCGCCTTTGCCCGCTGCCCCACTTCACTGTGGATCATATAGGCAAAATCCAGCGCTACCGCCCCGCGCGGCAGGGTGTACTGATCCCCTTTGGGCGAAAGCACGGTGATATCGTTGCTAAACAGATCATTTTTCGCCAATTCGTAAAACTCTTCGATATTTTCATTTTGGTACTGCAGGTTTTTAAGCCAGTCAAGTTTGATATTTTGCGAAGCGCTGTTGCCCTCTTTGTACATCCAGTGCGCCGCAACGCCGAACTCGGCCGTATGGTGCATCTGCTGGCTTCTGATCTGAATCTCGTAAATGTTTTCATTGTCAAAAACGGAGGTGTGGATCGTCTGGTAGCCGTTGTCCTTGGGCGCGGAGACGTAATCTTTAAACCTTGCAATCAAGGGTTTGAAGTTCAGGTGGATCGCCCCGAGCGCTTTGTAGCAATCCATGGGACTTTCGGTGATGACACGCACCGCAAACAGATCCAGCACCTCGTCGATACTGATCCCTTTGCGCTGCTGCTTAAGGTAGATGGAGTAGTGGTGTTTGACCCGCCCGAAAACCCGAAAACTTTTATCTTTGAGCCCGTTTTGCACCAGCACCTTTTCCAGCCGCTCGATAAAGCCGTTGAGCAAGATGGTGTAATCCTGGGCATGTTCATCCAGATAGTTTTGTATCTTGTCATATTCCTCGGGGAAGATGTAGTAAAAGCTTTTATCCTCTAGGAGGTTTTTCAGTACAGAGATACCCAGGCGGTGGGCAATGGGTGCATAAACCACCAGCGTTTCCTCGGCGATGCGCCGCTGCTTCTTTTTGGGAAGGGCGTCAAGAGTAAGCATATTGTGCAGCCTGTCGCACAGTTTGATCACCAGTACGCGCACATCTTCGATGGAGGCGATCAGCATCTTGCGAAAGGTCATCGCAGAAGAGATGAGCTTCTCATCCACGTAAGAGGGCAGCAGCTTCTCATCCCTGATCTCATCGATCTTGGTCAAGCCCTCCACCATCAGCGTGACATCTTTGCCGTATTTCTCCACGTCCCTGAGTTCAAAGGCGGTGTCCTCTACCACGTCGTGCAGCAGCGCGGAGATCACCATATCCTCATCCATGCTCAGTCGCGCGACGATCGTAGCGACCAGGATGGGGTGGACGACATACTCTTCGCCGCTTTTGCGGTACTGCCCCCTGTGGGCTTCTAAAGCAAAATTAAACGCATCCTCGATACGCGGGCTTTTTATACACTCGTCCAGCAGAACCTTGGCACGGCTGACCGAGTGGCAAAAAGCGACCTCTTGGACCAAATCTTTCACGGAAACTAGCTGCTTACCTCTACCTTGCCCTCTGCGATCTCGGCAATGGCGATGTCTGCGTGCTTGTGTTTTTTAGGATCCATATCCACCAAAGGTTTTGCTCCCTTGCTGATCTCTTTGGAGCGCTTTGCGATCGCTTCGGCCAAAAGGTATTTGTCGTATCCTACACGCTCTAGCGCTTGTGCTGAAAGTTGTTCTAATCTCATATCTATCCTTTAATGTAATTTTCTCTGTTTGTTCTATTCAACGATGGAGCATTTGCTCATATCGCCATCCATGATCGCTTGCAGGTTGCCCTTTTCGAACATGTTGCACACCACGATGGGCAGGGAGTTGTCCTTTGCCAGGGCGATGGAGGTATCATCCATCACTTTGATGTGATCTTTAAGCGCATCGTCGTAGGTGATCTTGTCCAGTTTCTTCGCGTCGGCGTGTTGGCTCGGATCCTTGTCATATACCCCGTCGACCTTGGTGGCTTTGATGATCATATCCGCCTCGATCTCCGTCGCCCGCAGCGTCCCCGCCGTATCGGTGGTAAAGAAGGGGTTTCCCGTCCCCGCGGCAAAGATCACTACACGCCCCTTTTCCAGGTGGCGCTTAGCCCGGCGCACGATGAACGATTCCGCGATCTGCTCCATCTTGATCGCGCTTTGCAATCGAACCTTGAGCCCGATATGTTCCAACGCTTCCTGCATCGCCACGGCGTTGATCACCGTCGCCATCATACCCATATAATCCCCGCTGGTACGCTTGATGATACCGTCTTTCGCCGCGCTAACGCCGCGAATAATGTTGCCGCCGCCGATGACGACGCCTACCTCTATGCCGTTGTCAACCAGTTCTTTTATCTCGCCCGCGATATACTTCAAAATATTTGTATCGATGCCGTGACCCTCGTCGCCGGAAAGCGCCTCACCCGAAAATTTTATAAGAACCCGTTTTGCCATATATACCTCCGCAATTGATTGTCTTATTTTACAACAAAACTGCTTTAACTTTGTATAAATGCGTGATAAAGCTTTTTTTCGCGATTTATTTGATAAAATCTTTGGAAAAATCACTATGCTAAAGAATTATTATGGATCTGATTGAAAAAGTACAAAACGGTGAACGCTTAAGCTATGAAGAGGGTGTAAAACTTTACGATTTGGACCTGTTTACTTTGGGCAAGCTGGCCAACGCAATACGCACGCAAAAGCACGGCAAGAAGACCTACTTTAACGTCAACCGCCACATCAACCCCACCAATATCTGCGACGACGTGTGCAAATTCTGCGCCTACAGTGCGGGGCGCAAAAACCCCAACCCCTACACCATGAGCATCGACGAGATCGTCGAAACGGCGGTCAAGGCGGTAGATAACGGAGCGGACGAGCTGCACATCGTCTCGGCGCACAACGGCAGCGCGGGTTTGCAATGGTATCTGGATATGTTCCGCTCGGTACGTCAAGCGCTGCCAAAGACGCATATCAAAGCCCTCACCGCCGCCGAGATCGAATTTCTCTCAAGAACGTACGATAAAAGCTTTGAGCAGATCCTTGATACGATGATTGAAAACGGCGTGGATTCCATGCCCGGAGGCGGCGCGGAGATCTTTGACGAAAAGGTACGGGAATATATCTGCAAGGGCAAGGTCAGCTCTGCCGACTGGCTGCGCATCCACAAGCTGTGGCACGAGCGGGGCAAAAAAAGCAACGCCACCATGCTCTTTGGCCACGTGGAATCTCGTGAACACCGCATCGATCATATGCTGCGCCTTAGAAAGCTGCAGGATGAAACGGGGGGCTTTAACTGTTTTATCCCGCTGGTGTATCAAACGCAGAACAATTATCTCAACGTCAAAGAGTTTTTAACGGGGCAGGAGATTTTAAAAACCGTGGCGATCAGCCGCATTTTGCTTGATAATATTCCCAATCTCAAAGCGTACTGGGTAACCTTTACGATGAACCTTGCCACAATAGCACAGGAGTTTGGCGCCAACGATCTCGACGGTACCATCGAAAAGGAATCGATCAGTGCCGCGGCGGGAGCAAAAAGCGCCAACGGTACACCGCTGTCAAGCTTTGTCAACCTGATCAAAAACAGCGGCTTTACCCCCGTCCAGCGAGACAGCCTCTACAACGAGATCAAAACGTTTTAATCCAACCGCACCCGCACCGATTCTTCGTGCGCGGTCAAGCCCTCTATGTTGGCGATCTTGGCACACTGCTGTCCGATTGCGTTGATCCCCTCCCGGCTCATGGAGATGATGGAGGATTTTTTCAAAAAGTGTTCAACGCTTAGCGGCGAGTAAAACTTCGCCGTGCCGCCCGTGGGCAGCGTATGGTTGGGCCCCGCGACGTAATCGCCGATGGGTTCGGGCGTGTTTTCGCCCAAAAATATCGCCCCGGCGTGCTTGATAAAAGGCAGCAGCGCGTGGGGGTTTTGCGTCATCACCTCCAAATGCTCCGGAGCGATCTCATTCATCAGCTCCACCGCTTCGTCCATATCCTTTGTCACGATGATCGCGCCGCGCTCCTGGATGGACTTTCTGGCGATGGTTTCGCGGCTGAGCTTTTGCAGGTAGTTCTCCACCTCCGTTTGCACCTCATCTGCCAGGCTCGCGCTGTCGGTGATGAGAATCGAACTTGCCATCTCGTCGTGCTCGGCCTGGCTAAGCAGGTCGATGGCGATATATTTGGCGTTGGCGTCGCTGTCAGCCAGGATGCCGATCTCGCTTGGTCCGGCGATCATGTCGATATTGACTTCGCCGTATACCAGCTTTTTGGCCGTGGCTACGAAGATATTGCCCGGTCCCGTGATCACGTCCACTTTTGGGATCGTCTCAGTCCCGTACGCCATCGCGGCAACGGCGCTGGCACCGCCGACTTTGTACATCTTTTCTATACCGCACAGGTGCGCCGCGGCCAGCAGCAGCTCGTTGATCTCGTTTTCGGGGGTAGGCGTACACACCACGATCTCCTCCACTCCCGCCACGATTGCGGGGATGGCGTTCATCAACAGGCTGCTGGGGTACGCCGCCTTGCCGCCTGGGATATAGAGCCCCGCGCGATCTACGGGCGTGACTTTCTGCCCCAAAACGTTGCCGTTTTTCTCATAATCAAGCCAGGATTTTGGCATCAGCTTTTCGTGGTAGCTTTTGATGCGCTCATAGGAAAGGTGCAGCGCCTCTTTGGTCTGGGCGTCGATGTTGTCATACGCCTTTTGCATCGCTTCGGTTGAGACCATCAGCTCGTCGCTGCTGCTTGGTTCCCACTTGTCAAATTTGGCGATATCTTTTTTCACCGCTTTATCACCCTCGCTTTTGATGGCGCCGATGATGCCCGTGACGATAGCACTCACCCCGTCGATATCCATCTTGCCCCGGGTCAGAAGCTCGGAAAAGTTGTCGTTGAAATCTTTCTGCGTTGTTTGTAAAACTTGCATGATCATCCTATTGGTATTGTAATTATAAAGTATTATAACAAATAGTAGCAAAGATTTAATACGGCTTCATGTATAATCAAACAATCCCCGTACAAAGGATCTCCCATGATGACAAAGGTTTTGGCGCTGCTGCTTCTATGCTCTCCGCTTCTGGCTCAAAGCGCGCAGGAGATCATCCAGAAAGTCGAAGACAACCTGCGCGGTGAAAGTGCGCAGATGGAGCTGAGCATGATCGTACACACCAGCCGGGGCAAGCGCACCATGAAGATGCAAAGCTACTCGGTGGGCGATGAAAAAAGTTTTATCAAGATCCTTTACCCCCTTAAAGACCGGGGTATCACCTTTTTAAAGATCGATGATACCATGTGGCAGTATGTCCCGCGCATCGAACGCATCATCAAAATCCCCGCTTCTATGATGCTGCAAAGCTGGATGGGGAGTGATTTTAGCAACGATGATTTGGTCAAGGAAAGCTCCATCGCCGAGGATTACCGTCAAAAGCTCCTTGCAAGCGATGCGGAAAGCTACACTTTGGAGCTGCTGCCCAAAGAGCAAGCCGCGGTGGTCTGGGGCAGACTGCAGATGCGCGTATCCAAAAAGTATTTTCTGCCCACGGAGGTGAAATACTACGACGAAAAGGGCACGCTCATACGCATCCTCAGCTACAAAGAGGTCAAAAAGCTGGGTGATCGGTTTTATCCCACCTACTGGGTCATGCTGCCCCAAACCGAGGAGAAAAAGGGGCGCAAAACGGAAGTGATCGTCAAGGATGCGACCTTTAACGAAGCGATCGATCCCGCCTACTTCACCAAGCGCGCACTCAAAAGGTTTTCACGCTGATGCGGCCCTATCTGCGCCTGGGTGTAAGAAACATCACCCAAAGCAAAGGACGCACGGCGGTGACGCTGCTGCTAAGCGCCTTTTCCACGGCGGTGTTGATCTTTAGCACCGCGTTTATGGACGGACAGCACCGCGTCATGCTCAAAAACGCCGTAGAAACCTACCCGGGGTATATCCAGATAACCCATGAAAATTTTCGCGACAACCCCGGCTATGAAAACCTGATCGAAAACTCCGACACGCTGGTGCAGCGCCTGCAAAACGATCCGCGTATCGGCTCGATTTCCCAGCGCTTTGAAACCTACGTGCTGCTTTCAACCAAAGAGCACTCCGTCGGCGCCATGATCGCAGGCATCCAGCCCCAAAAGGAACAAACCAACTCCATCCTGGCCAAATCTCTGCACAGGGGGAAGTACCTGCAAAAAGGCGACGGCAACGCCATCTATCTGGGCAGCGAACTGGCAAAGAACCTGCAGGTAAAGGTCGGCGACACGCTGGCGTATATCGGCAACGGGGTGGATTACTCCTTTTGCGCGGACAACGTGGTGGTCAAGGGGATCTTTCAAACGGGCCTTTTTCAGTTTGACGCCTCCAGCGCCTTTGTAAGCAAAGAGTACTTTGATCACATGTTTGTCAGCGACAATCTGGCTACACATATCGTGATCTATCCTGCAGATATCGACACCGCCAACGAACTTGCCCAAAAGATCAAGCCGCAGCTTCCGCCGGCTTTGCACGTACAAAGCTGGAAAGAGTTTATGCATACGCTGGTACAGGCGATGGAGCTGGATTCGATCTTTGGCTATATCACGCTGGCGATCTTTTTTATCGTGATCTTTTTTGTGATCCTGATCTATACCCTGCTCAATATCTTTGCCCGCACCAGAGAGATCGGCGTGCTTCGCGCTATCGGTACGGGTAAAAAGCAGATCATGGGGATGCTGCTGTTTGAAAGTACGGTTCTCTCCTTTGCAGGCGTGCTTGCTGGCGGCGCGATAGGAGCGGCTTTGGCGTATTATTTCAACCTCAACCCCATCGAGTTGGGCGCGGAGTTTGAAAAGCAGTTCAAACAATACGGCCTGGTCAGCTCCGCACTGCCCACGACCTTTGAGCCGCTGACGATCCTGCGGGATATGGGGATCATGTTTGTTTTGTGCATGGCAAGTACGCTCTATCCCATCGTAAAGATCAACGCCATGAACCCCGTGGAGGCGATGCACCATGTTTAAACTGATCTTCAAAAGCGCCCTGGCCTCGCTGCTGCGCCGCAAGCTTCGCACCGCTTTGGTCATCACTATGATCGCTATGTCGCTGTGGGGGCTGCTGCTGATGCAAGGCATCTATGACGGCATGGTGCAGCAGATGATTGGAAACGCCGTGCGCAGCGACAGTTCGCAGCTTTCTATCTTTGCCAAAGGGTTTCGTGCACAGCCGGACGTAAAGCTGCAGCTGCAAAAACAACAGGAGATAAAAAACTTTCTAGCACACCATCCCAACGTCAAAAGCCACATTTCGCGTATCCTTTCCCGCGGCCTGATCGCCACCGCGCGCTACAACAGGAACGCTTTGATCTACGGCATCGACCCCGGCGCGGAGATCACGCACGCTTCGCTAAATCGCTACGTAGTGGAGGGAGCGTTTGACTTTGGCGACAAACGGCGGGGTGCGCTGCTTGGTTACAAGCTGGCAAAAAAGTTGAAAATTTCCCCGGGCGACAAAGTGGTCCTCTCTGCGCAGAGCATGGACCAGCAGATCGCATCGGTAGCGCTGCGCGTCAAAGGGGTGCTGCGTACCAACAACCTCTCCATCGACGAAAGCGGCGTGTTTATGCACAAACAAAGGGCCAAAGCGATGCTGGGGCTTGAAAACGCCCACCAGATAGCGGTGATGGTACACGACTACAGCAGGGTCGCCACTTTGCAAACCCAGCTGCGCACCAAGTTCCCCGGTGTCAAAAGCTACACGTGGGAGCAGCTCTACCCCGCTTTGCAACAATCCAGAGAGTTGATGGAACTGTTTAACTCCATCAGCTACGCCATCGTCTTTTGTACCGCCGCGATCGGGATCTTTGGCGTGGTGCTGGTATCGGTACTGGAGCGGCTGCGGGAGTTTGGCGTGCTGCGCGCCATCGGCACGCGCTTTGGCGTGATAGCGGCCATGATCTTTGCGGAGAGTTTTCTCATCGGGGTTGCGGGCTTTGCGGCGGGGTCGCTGCTGGGCGGGGCGACGCTGGAGTATTTCGCAGCTTTCGGGCTGGACCTGCGCAGCTTCAGCGACGCGCTGGGGGAGTTTGGCATCGACGCGGTGACCTACGCCATGATCAAGCCGGAGTATTTCACGACCTCCTTTGTCGCCGTTTTTGCCGCGACCTTTTTGAGTGTCCTGATCCCCCTGCGCATCCTGCGCAAATCCAAACCCGTCGAGGTGATCAATGAGTAAGTTTATAACCCTTTCAAACGTAAGCAAGATTTTCAATCCCGGCACGCCCCTTGAGGTGGATGCTTTGCAAGATATCGACCTGGTGCTGGACAGGGGCGAATTTGTGGTGCTCTCCGGCCCCAGCGGCAGCGGCAAGACTACGCTTTTGAACCTCATGGGCGGGCTTGACCGCGCCAGCGGCGGGACGATCCGCATCGACGGCAAAGAGATCACGGCACTACACGAAGACGCGCTGTGCGACGAGCGCAGGGACAACATAGGCTTTATCTTTCAAGCTTACAACCTCATCCCCGTCTTTAGCGCCAAGGAAAACATCGAATACGTCATGAAGCTGCAAGGCCGTGACCAGCCAAGCTGCGACAGGCGCGTCACGGAGGTGGCCAAAAAGCTGGGGATCGAAAAGCTTTTGCACAAGCTGCCTTCAAACCTCAGCGGCGGGCAGCAGCAGCGCGTGGCCGTGGCCAGAGCGGTGGCGAGCAAGCCCAAGCTGATCCTGGCCGACGAGCCCACCGCCAACCTCGACAGCGTCAGCGCGGGGGAGCTGATGGATATGATGGAAAAACTCAACAGGGAAGAAAACATCACCATTATCTTCTCTTCGCACGATCCCATGGTCATCGGCAAAGCCAAACGATCCGTCGTGCTCAAAGACGGAAAAGTAATCAAAAATGAGACTGTTTCTTAGCTGGGCGCTGCTGTGCTCGCTGGCTGCGGCGCTGCAGCTGCGCTTTGATCTGGAAAACACCCACATCATCCAAAAGCAGGAGCGCGGGCAGGACGTGGACTACAACCGCCTGCGCCTCTATACTCTGGTGACCTCGCCAAAGTATGACCGCGTACTGTTTAAAGCGATCGTCGATGACGAAAACCGCTACTTTATCAGCAGCGACACCCACCGCAACGAGCTGAGTCTCTACCGCGCGTACCTCAAATACGCCGACGCGAAAAACCTGCTGGTGATCGGGCGGCAACGCATCCCCTTTGGCGTGGGGCGGGTGTGGAACCCCGTCGATATCTACAATCCCATCGACATCACCGCCATAGAATCAAACGAACGAGAGGGCACCGACGCCCTGCACTACGAGTACGCGCCGGGGATGCTTTCAAACATCGACGCGACGCTTTCTAAGGACAAGATGGCTTTGCGCGTCAAAGGCTACCTGGACTACGCAGACGTGGCGCTGCTGGGGCTAAGAGATGAAAAAAACCACCGCACCATCGTCGGCTACGAAGCCGCGGGTGAGCTGGGTGATACGGGGGTGGAGCTGCGCTCGGAGGGCGGGTATTTCAAACCCGAAACCGGAAAAGAGTACAAAGAGGCGATCTTTGGCGCGGAGTACGGCTTTGCCAATTCGCTGACGCTGCTGGGGGAGTACAAGTACAACTCCCGCACTCACATCAACTACGCGGCCGCAACGCTTTCGTACCGGCTGACCCCGCTGCTAAGCACCAAAGCCCTCGCGCTGCAAAACCTGCGGGATGCAAGCACGCTTTCTTCGCTGGAGTTTGAATACAGCCTCAGCGACGAAACGACGCTAAACGTGGGCGGCTACTTCTACGGCGGCAGCGAAAACAGCGAATACGGAGCGCAGGGAAACAGGTACTATATGCGGTTGTTTACTCATTTTTAGGGGTGGGTGTTTTCCGATGCGTTATGCCAGCTTCGCACCGTTTGGCAACGCCATATCAACAGTCGATAATACTACCGAACCATCAGGTCTATGCAGTCCTGTCACTAAACATTCCGACATAATAGGCCCAATTTGCTTAGGCGGAAAATTAACGACAGCCAATATTTGCTTGCCCAGTAGTAACTCCTTTGTGTATAAATCCGTTATCTGAGCACTGGATTTTCTAATGCCGATCTCTTCTCCAAAGTCAACTTGCAATTTAAAAGCAGGTCTCCTTGCTTCCGGAAAATCCTCTACCTCGATGATTGTGCCGACTCTAATATCAACTTTTTGAAAGTCGTTCCATTCTATTGTTTCCATTTGCTTTCCTTTGAGGTGTAACGGTTAAAATGAGCCAATGACTTGCCCGCAGGGTGATTTATTGGCTCCTCTGATTTGTTAGACATTATCAGTCTCACAAAGATTGTTAAGGTCTTTATCTTGAAGATTGTATTGCATCTGCTCAAAATTGAGTTTTGGTGATGACCTGATTTTGTCTTTTCTTCCTTGACTATCTGTAATACCTGGTTCTACTTGATTAAAACTTCTTGGTCTTGAATTTTCATATAGTCCAACATCAATGATATATGCTTCATATCTACGACCATCACTTGGTGCACAACTAGTATTGCTGTCAATTATGTGTAAGAGTCGCATATCTACTAATTCTTTAAGTGCTTGTCTAACTTGTTTATATTGTTCGAGGTCTTGTTTTGCAACTAAAAAAGCATTAGTTCGATGTCTCGTATATACAAAGCTTTTAATCTCATTTAAATAAGCTTCCAATATCTCACTTTCATTGTCGGAATCTTTGGCGATTGAAGCCATTTTATTGCCGATTGAGGCTATCGTTGCATCTGTTACAGCTACTTTATTAATTTTTTCATCTCTTACTAAACATTGACTTGCAACTTTGAGAAATAAAGATAAAAAGTCACGGGGAACACCTCCAGATGCGAGGCATAATTGAGAAAACGAATCTCCAGCAAATAAATCATCAATATTTAGATTTGCCCCCGACTCACTTGAAGCATGTGTCAAGAGCTGTTTCATGAAGTTTTTCAAATCTTCGAATTTATCTAGTGTGTAATCTAAATCTAAATCATGTATATCATGACCTATTTCAGTACCTATGTATGAATCTTCGAATTGTTGGTATAAAAGACTACGGTGTTTAATCGTTGCGACCTTGATATATAAATTAGTTCCTTTGGAAAGTCTGTGAATATAATCAATAAAACATGGTTGAATATCTTTTTTTAAAAAATACATATCATCTAGCACGAGATAAATTGGCTTATTATTAAATGCTTCCGAAAGCTCATCAAAAAACTCCTGATACTTATCAATAGATAGCTTGAGAGTCTCCAATTTATCTTTTGCAAAAGATGTTGTTAGTTCTTTTTCTTTTCCAGATTTTGCCCCTGCATTCACACTGCTAGAAGCACCTTTGCCTTCTCCACCAATTTCTATTGCTTTAGCTTCTTTGTTTCTTTGTTCAAATGTTTGATTATCTGGTTTTTCTAAATCTTCTTCTAAGGTGTTGATTGCCTTTAATAGTTTTTTACGACTCATATAAGCTGACCAAGAAGGTTTATAAAAAGGTCTTTTCAACTCTTTACGTAACTGAGAAAATCCTGATTTCAAGACATGTAAAATGATATTTGGGAAACTAATGTCTTTGAAATTTTCTAAATTAATATAAATAAAGACATGGTCTTTTGATTTTTTTAATGATGATGATAAAGATGATTTGCCAGAACCACGTCTTCCAAATACAACATGATTTTGTTTTGAAGAAAGTTTTCTTTTAAAATTATTTGGATCTATAAAACTCATACCAGAATTCACAGTTGTTCGCAAATTCTCTTCAATATATGTTGTTAATTTATCAATACTTTCTCGGTCCATTTTTTATCCTAGTTTATTTGTCTAACAACTTATCAAACATACAAAATGTACATTTATGACCCATATTCCGCAACAAAAGCACATTCTATAAAATACAGATTAAACATATGCTACCTAAAAAATAATTAAACATCACAACATGCATCAATACAAAAAGCCACAGCGGGATTTTCTTGCCAAATCCTATCTCCATATCATCTGCCACGACATATGGAGTTTTGCAGATTTTTGCAAAATTTCATTATATGATACAATTATCGAAGGAGAAAGTCATGAGCAAAAATCCAAAGAATAAAAAACTCATTCATAAAACCATCAAAATATCACAAGCAATTGAGGGATACACTTCAACAAATGCTTCAAAACAAAAAGCTAAAAAACTGATGGAAAAGTATGCAATCAAAGTATCAGCTAAAAAATAACAGCTTCTACTACCCAAACACAGATATCCCTATCAATAAATTCAATATTCCAAACCGTGCAGATTCGAAAAAAGAGAAAGTGTTTTCATTTGCAAAGCAATAAATTTTGTAATACACTATATAACACAATCAAAATACGAGGAAGATTTATGATCTCTGTACGATTGGATGAAAGTTTAGAAGAAAGATTGAATCTTTTTTCAAAGCAAAAGCGTATTTCAAAAAGCCGTATAATCAAAGACTCTTTGAACTTTTATTTTGAAAAGCTTGAACAAGAGTCGAAACAAACAACACCGTATGACTTGGGAAAAGAGCTTTTTGGCAAATACGCAAGCGGTGAAACCAACCTCTCTACAACATATAAACAAAAGTTCAAAGAAAAGATCAATGCAAAAAACGCTCATTGACAGCGGACCGCTTATTGCACTGTTTGATAAAAGGGTTCAATCCCTAATGAGACAGGCGTTATCTTCACTTTTCAATGTATTGAAAATATTACAGCATAAATTTTTCAATACATTGAAAAACAATGCACCTGTAAGATCGAGTATAAAGAGTGCGCTTCTTTTTTCATATGAAATACTCTTCTTTTACTCATCAAACTACAAGCTTCCAATCTGGCACAATTGACTTATTAAATTATTTGTACTCCAATACAAAATATGTAACATTTGTTTTGTATTGGAGTACAAATGTCAGAACAGCTGCAACTGCTATCAAACCAAATATCAACTATCCAAAAAACGCAGATTTTATTTTAGATGAGAAGTATACTTTTGAAGTAGGCGGCAAAGATAAAGGTTTCAAACAGATAAAAGATACAAAAAACGGCTATGTCATTTCAGATGATCTGGAGGTTGGAATTGACCATAAGATACCGATTTGGCTATTTGGATTTTTGTATTGAGAACACTTTCATACAGTCGGAAGAATACAGTATCGATCGTAGGAGACCTCGACCCCTCCACTTTGTGAAAGGGTTGAAGCCTTGTATACCCAAGCGGGTCTTTACTGAGGTACTACGGTCGTAAGGTTTACAAGAGTCCAGCCATACATCCCGGCTCTGTACCACTTGAGCTTCTCTTTTGGGTAACCGATACTCAGCAGATTCTCCATAGCCCAGCTAGATTGCGGACACCAGGTACCGTTACAAAAAAGCAGCAGCTCTTTGGCTTCGGAGAAGTCGTATCCGTCCGCTGTTTGCGCTACCCCTATCGTTTGCAGCACAAACTCAAAGTCTATGACGTTTTCGGGATCAAACTTTTTAAAAGGGATATTTACAGCCGTAGGGATCGTCCCCTTTTCATACCAGGGAGCCATTCTGGCGTCCACCAAAAGCGCATCGGGATTATCGGCGTTTTGTTTGATGAAATCTATCACCTCTAGCTCCCCGTAGGTTTCGATGCCCTCTGCCATTTTGATGGGGGTCAACTTGCCCATGGTAGTCAGATACGTTTTCGTACACTCTTTTGGCAGCTTCGCGTTTGCGTAGTCTCCGCCCCAGATATTATTGGGGTTGCCTCCATTTACCTCCTTGCAGGTCGCATCGGGTTGTCTTTGGATATTGAAAGTGGATTTGTCACCGTACTCATCGACATACTCTATATCGATACCGCCGTTTTTCAGCACGTTCTTTTTTTCTTTTTCGGCTGAGAAACCGACACTCGTGCCCAACATAAGAGCGATCAACGCTACAACAATTCTACTTTTCATCACTTCTCCTTTTAAAATAATTCTTACATGATAGCACTATTTTAAAACAAAAGCAAAAAGCTAAGAATTGATCCAAAGAGTCCCCGAACAGATAGCAGCTTCGCCGCCCTCTTTCACATTTTGTTATAATCACGAAAAACTTCATACACCAAAAGGACAGCTATTTTGGATTGGACCCAGATCGATAAAGACCACGTATGGCACCCCTACAACGCCCTGCCCTCAAAGACCAAGATCCTGCCCGTGGCAAAAACGGACAAGACCACCATCACGCTTACTGACGGTCAGGAGCTTACCGATGCGATGAGTTCGTGGTGGAGCGCGATCCACGGCTACAACCACCCGCGCCTGACCAAGGCGCTTAGCGACCAGGCGGCGGTGATGCCCCACATCATGTTTGGCGGGCTCGCCCATGAAAAGGCCGCACTTTTAAGCCAAAAGCTCGTGGAGCTTACGGGGCTAAACAGCGTGTTTTTGTGCGATTCTGGCTCCGTTTCGGTAGAGGTCGCGCTTAAAACCGCCATTCAGTACCAGGAAGCCAAGGGCAAGCACCGCTACAAGTTCATCGCGCTGGAACACTCCTACCACGGCGACACCTTAGCGGCCATGAGCGTATGCGATCCAGACAACAGTATGCACTCCATCTACGGTACCTACCTGCCCCGCCACATCTTCACCCCCGCGCCAAGGCTTGGCTTTGACGCGGACGTAAGCGAAGATATCGCCACGCTGACCCAAACGGTCAAAGCCCACCACGAAGAGGTCGCGGCGATCATCTTAGAACCCGTAGTCCAGGGGGCCGGCGGGATGCGCATCTACAACCCCGCTTATCTCAAAGCCGCGCGCAAGCTGTGTGATGAGTACGACCTGCTGCTCATCGCCGATGAGATCGCCACGGGCTTTGGCCACACGGGCAAAATGTTTGCGTGCGAACACGCGGGCATAAAGCCAGACATCATGACCGTGGGCAAGGGGCTGACGGGGGGCTACATGACCATGGCCGCGATGATCACGAGCAAAGAGGTCAGCGACACCATCAGCAGCTCAGAGCCCGGCGTGGTGATGCACGGCCCCACCTTCATGGCCAATCCGCTCTCCTGCGCGGTGGCGCTGGAAAGCATCACGCTTTTGGAAGAAAATGACTGGCAAGATCAGGTAAGACAAATTGAAGCGATATTTAGCGAAGGTTTGGAAAAGCTCAAAGACTTAGAGATCGTACAAAGCGTGCGCAACATCGGCGCCATCGGTGTAGCCGAACTCAAAGACCCCTCCTACGCCCAGCAAATCCAGGATACGTGCCAGGATCTTGGCGTGTGGATCCGCCCCTTCGGCGCGCTGATCTACTCCATCGTGGCTTACACCATCACGCCCCGGGAGTTGCGAAAGATCGTAGACGCGATGCACACTGCCATCAAAAAAGCCGACGAAGATTACAGGGGTTAAAACTTCTTCTGCTGCGCTTTTTGGGCAAAAAGGCGCAGCTTCGCCTGTACGGCGGCGTTGAAACTGCCCTTTTCAAACTCCCCGTTTTCCAGCGCTTTCCCGGCCGTTTTTCCCGTCAATAGTTCGATACCCTCCTGGACGTGCCCGATAGCGTAGACGGCGAATCGCCCCTTTGCCACCGCATCGAGTACGTCTTGTTTGAGCATCAGGTGTTTGACGTTGGCTTTGGGGATGATCACGGCGTGGGCATTGTCGCTGTCGCAGCGTTGGCATACGTCAAAAAATCCCTCGATCTTTTCGTTGATGCCGCCCACGGCCTGTATCTGGCCCTTTTGGTTGATCGAACCCGTCACCGCAAAGCTTTGGTCGATGGGGATATCCGCCAGCGAAGAGAGCAGCGCATACAGCTCCGCAGCCGAAGCGCTGTCGCCCTCGACCTGGCCGTAGCTTTGCTCAAACGACAGCGTCGCGTGGATACTGAGATGCAGATGCTGGGCGTAGGTGTAGCCCAGATACGCACTCAGCGTCATCACCCCTTTGGAGTGGATGGGACCGCCCAGATCCACCTCCCGCTCGATATCGACCACGTCCCCTTTGCCCAGACGTGAAAGGGCAGTGATCTTGGTGGGTTCGCCAAAGCGCATATCGCCTAGATCCACCACCGACATCCCGTTGATCTGCCCGCTGACAAAGCCGTGGGTGTCGATGAGGATCGTCTCCTCCTCGATCGCTTCATAGATCTTGTGCTGGATGCGGTTGGAGCGGTTTTGCTGCTGTTTGAGCGCTTGGGCGATAAAGGCTTTGGTGATCTGTCCGTCCCCCTCTTTTGCGGCCAGATAGTTTGCTTCTTGCAACAGATCCAGCAGGTGCGAAACCTGCGTGGTGAGCTTGTACGCACTCCCCGCAACCTTCGCTCCGTATTCGACCACCGCGGCCACGGCCTCTCTATCCAGCGGCCGCAGTCCGTTTTGGTGCGCCATCTGCGCTATCATCGCGGCGTAGAGGCGCGTATTGTCCTCGTCGCGCACCACCTCATCCTCAAAATCGGCGTTGATTTTAAACAGCTTTTGAAATTCGGGATCGTAGTGGTGCAGCAGATAGTACAGGTTGCGCTCACCGATAAGTACCACTTTCAAATCCAGCTCCACCTTTTCAGGTTCCAGCGTCACCGTAGAGCCAAAGCCCAGCTCGTTTGCCAGCGTATCGATCTTGATTTCTCCGGAAAAGAGCATCCTCTTCAGCCCCTCCCACACATACGGCTGCCACAAAACCTTTCTGGCATCCAGTACGAGATAGCCGCCGTTGGCTTTGTGCAGGGCGCCGGGTTTGATGTAGTTGAAATCCGTCACCAAAGTCCCCATCTGCGATACGTACTCCACGACCCCGAAAAGGTTGTTGTAGGTGGGGTTGTCCTCATAAACGATGGGTGCGGCCGTTTGCTGCGAATTATCCACAAGAACGTTGACGTCGTAGATGTCAAAGGAGGGAGTGCCCCCGTAGGAGGAGGGAAAAAGCGATTGCAGCATCTGGGTGGTGTTGTTGCCGTTGTCGTCTATGAAATCCTGCGCATTGTCCAGTACGTCTTTTTCCACCGCTTCGAGATAGCTTACCACCTTCGCGTACGCCGCGTACTTTTCCATCAGCCGCTGCAGGCTCTGCCCCACAGCCTTTTTGGAGATGCCCTTTTCCAACTCCTGCAGCTTTTCGTACGCTTCGTTGTTCCACGCGATCACCTGCTGGGAGACGGTGTCGATTTTATCGCGGTATTTTTGGATCTTTTGCTTTATCTCCTCCTTTTGCTCCTCACTCAGCGCCTGATACTGCTGGGTGGTGAGGGTTTTATCTTCGCTCATAGGTGAGATCGTATACCCCTGCGGGGTGTACTGGACGAAGATGCCGTCCTCTTTGGCTTCTTTGCTTATCTCAAAGAAGGCGTCTTCTTGCTTGTGTTTGAGCCATTCGTCGATATCGCGCTTTTTAAAAAAGTACTCATCGGATTTGAACATGGCGGGGATCACCTTCTTTAGGTGCTCCACCAACTCTTTCATATCCTTTTTAAGCTCCTCTCCCCGGCCCGCTTGCAGCTGCAGCGCCACGGGCTTGTCCGGATCGTCGAAATTATACACGTAGCACAGATCGCTGGGTACCTGTTTCTCCAAAGCCTGTTCGCGCAGCAGCTTTTCGGTCAGCCTGTGGCGCCCGCTGCCCGAAGGCCCCATGACAAAAAGGTTGTACCCGGCCTGCTCGATCCCCGCGCCGCTTTTGAGCGCGTCATACACCCGGGGGTGTTTCAAAGCCCCCTCTTTGCTTTGCAACTCCTGCGTGGTTTCAAATTCAAAAAGCTCCGTATTACACGGGGTAAAAAGTTGTTCTATACCTAACGGTTGTCCCATCATTGCGCTCCCTTTGTGCATCTGCGAAATATTATAGCATCTTGTTTTCCGACTCATAGTTAAAACTTCATTCACAATTGTGCTTTACAATGCTAAAAACACAAAGGATCAGCCATGAAAAAACTTTTACCCCTTGTCGCCTTTTTGAGCATACAGCTTTTTGCCGCCCAAAACATCGCCATGTACAAAAGCCCCACCTGCGGCTGCTGCGAAAAATGGGCCGATCATATGATGCAAAATGAGTTTTCGGTCAAAAGCATTCCCACAAAAGATATGTCCGCGCTAAAACAGCGCATCCCTTTGCCTTTGAACCTGCGCAGCTGCCACACGGCGTTTGTAGAGGGCTACATCATCGAAGGCCACGTGCCCGCCGAAGCGGTGGCGAAGCTGCTGCGTGAAAAGCCCAAAGATATCGCGGGCCTCGCCGTCGGCGGTATGCCCATAGGCAGCCCGGGGATGGAGCAGGGAAACATCAAACAACCCTTTGACGTGATCGCTTTTGACAAAGCGGGCAACCAGATGGTTTACGCCTCCTACCGCTGATTTAACAAAACCGCTTTTTTTACGATATATAGAGTAAGAAAAGCAAGACGGAGAGAGCGATGATAAACAATCAAATGCCCGCATGGAGCAACAACCCCTATATGCAAGAGGCGATGAACGGCGCACAGCAGTCCCAAAACGTGGAGAAAAGTTCCATGCAGGCGGCTGCCAACAGCTTTGATTTTGAATATACCACAAAAGATGGAGATAAGCTCACCTTTTCCATGGACAGCAGCAGCTACACCGGATCCAAAAGCGACGCGAACTCTTCGACCCATACCCTTTATAGAGAGTTTTCCTACCAGATGAAGTATGAGGGCAACGGTATCTCCGAAGCGGATAAAAAAGAGATCGCCCGGGCCCTGCAAGACAGCGCCCCTTTGATGGAGGAGTTTTTCCAAAAAAGCCGCGAAGCGGAACAAAGCGCCTTGAACTCTTTTCAAACCAATGTAGCCCAAACGATCAAGCAGCACTTAGCACCGCTGAAAAACCCGGGTAATGAAGAGTATGTAAAAGAGCAAACCGCGGGTACGATCAACGATTCATTGCAAAAATTCGATGTGGATGAAACCATGTTTACACGGGCAAGCAAACTTTTTGAGGAGATCTTTGACAGCAGCAAACTCTTTCATTTTTATGCCTAATTGGGGTATAATGGCTTTTAGAAACTTCTTTGCGTAAAGGCCGATCATGTCTCTGCCCCTGCTTGACCCCGCCGCTTTGGTAGGAAAACTCAACGTCTTGTATGTTGAGGATGACGAGGAAACCGCACGACTGCTCACCAATTTTTTGGAAAAGCGGGTTAAACAGGTTCATGTCACCACCAACGGCGAGTATGGGTTGGAACTGTTTAGAAACAAAAAGGTCGATCTTGTCATTACCGATATCAAAATGCCCTATATGGACGGGCTGGAGATGGTACGGCACCTGCGCAAAAAAAACCATTCGCTCAAAGTGATCTTTACCTCCGCTTACCATGAGGAGGACCTCTTTTTAAAAGCGATCGAGCTGGGAGCGGAGGGGTTTTTAACCAAACCGATCTCCCCCAACAGCAGTTTACTGCCGCTGCTGAAAAAGGTAGCCGTGGAGTTGGAGAAGAAGCGCCTGCTCAAAGAGTATACCGATACCCTGCGGTTGATTCTGGATTATATCGACAGTATGGTGATCGTCACCGACGGCGATCGGCTGTTTAACTGCAACGCTGCATTTTTGCGCTTTTTTCAGATGGGCGATATTAAGCTTTTTCGCCAGGAGTACCCGCACCTCTATACGATCTTTGAATGCCGCGAAGACTACGTATGCAAGGAGCAGTGGCTTGAGGATGTTTTGCACACGCCCTCCCCGAAGGTCAAGATCAAGCACCGCATATTTTTGTGCAACGCAAAAGAGATCAACGTCCAGGCAAAGCAGAAAAAATATGTGGTCAATTTCACCGATATCACCCGATTGGAACATGAAAAAAGCGTTTTAAAAGAGCATGCGACCAAAGACTCCGTCACAAAAGTGCTCAACCGCTCCAGCTTCCAGCAGCTCTATGAAAAAGAGTTAAGCTTTATCGAAAAGACCAAGGGCAGTTTCTGCGTCATCTTTTTCAACCTGCAGCACCTGCACCGCATTAACGATGCGTATGGTCACGAAAGTACCGATGCCCTGCTTTACGAGTTGGCACAGCTTGTTGAAAAGTTTTTAAAAGACAAGGGCTCCGTTGCCCGCTGGGGAGGCGGCGAGTTTGTGATCTTGCTCCCCCACAGCGCAAAACAGGTCGCCGAAGAGTTTGTGCAAAAACTCCAAAACAAAATCAACGGCCACACCTTCGCTATCGGCGAAAAGATACGGTGCAACTTCGCAATCCAGCAGGTAAGCGAACACATCACGCTGCAGCATGTTTTTGAGCACTTGACCCACAAAACCTAGCCACCTTTTGTAATTTTCAGGCCGGAATAAAGGGGTAACATTATATAATGAAACAAAAAAGAAAGTGAGTGATGCGACGAACGGCTTGTCACGAATGCGGTATTTTGGCCCACCTTCCGCTGCTGGATTACGATTATGAGCACTACTGTCCCAGGTGCGGCGCCCTTATCTATCGCAGCGGCGAATCCTTCGCGCTGGTCTTTACCATGGCGTTGACGTCACTGCTGTTCTTTTTCCCCGCTTTGCTGTACCCCTCCTTCAGTCTCGTCATCGCCAATAGAGCGGTCAGCAGCTCCCTGTGGGAAATGATTGTGTTTTTATTTGAAAAGGATCATTTCTTCCTTGGGGGAGCGATCATCTTTTTCGTGCTCGTGATCCCTTTAACGATTCTTTCCTCCATGGTTTCAGTCATCCTCTTCAAAGCCAGAAAGTTGCCCTCACCCCTTATCAAACACGCTCTGGCCCCCTATAGGGTGTTCAAACTGTGGCATATGGAGGAGGTGTTTCTTTTTTCACTACTGGTGGCTTCGGTCAAGCTTTATGACCTGGGGGATTTCACCCCGGAAGCGGGGCTGCTTTTTATCGCGGGATACGCAATCTGTTTTTTTACCGCGACCATGTGGTTTAACACCAAGGATATCTGGTATGTTCCCGAGCCTTGAAACCGACAGGAACAGGGCAAAAGCCCTGTGCCTGACCTGCGGCCGCCTGCAAACGCTGGGGGAGTACTGCAGCCGCTGTGAAGCCCCCCTGCACCAAAGGAAACCCCACTCGTTACCGCTGACGTGGGGGTTGGCCATAAGTGCGTTGATCCTGCTCCTGCCGGCGAATCTGCTGCCGATTATGATCATCGAAAAGTTCGGCAGCAAAGACGGCGATACCATTATCGAAGGGGTGATCTATTTCCTGCGCCACAAGGAGTATTTCGTCGCGATCGTGATCTTTGTCGCCAGTATCGTTATCCCCTTTATTAAACTGCTGATTCTTTTTGCCGCGCTGCTTGTGCAGCGGTTAAAACTGAGGGCTTTGATCCCCGCTATCGCCAAAGCTCTGCGTTTTGTCCGTTTCATCGGTAAATACTCCATGCTCGACGTTTTTGTCGTCGGGTTGATGGTGGCGATGGTCCACTTCGGGCAGATGGCTTCGGTCCTGCCCGCCCCAGCGGTAGTACCGTTTGCGGCGGCGGTGATCTTGACCATGATCGCTACCGAAACCTTTGATACGAGATTATTATGGGATATATACGATGATAAGCACCACTAGAAAAAAACGCCACACCCTTTTGCTCATATGGATCATTCCCCTTGTCGCGCTGCTGCTGGCGGCGAATATGCTCTACAAAGAGTACACCAAACGCGGTGTTACCGTCAAGATCGTTTTTGACGACGCCAGCGGTTTCTTGGAAGAAAAGACCCTGCTGAAATACCGCGGCATCAAAGTGGGTTCGGTCAAAGCGATCGAGATGGACCCCGAGTCGCGCAAAAAGTTTATCGTTACGGCTATGATCGACAAGGACAAGGCGCCGTTGATCGCCAAAGAGGGGACACACTTCTGGCGTGTGGGCCCCAAGGTATCGCTCAATGAGGTTTCGGGGCTTTCAACCATCCTCAGCGGAGAGTATATCGAGGTTCTGCCCGCTTTTGACAACGACGCAAAAGCAAAAACCCGTTTCATCGCCGACAGGGAACCCGCTTTTTTAAAGCGCGGAGGACGATACTTTACCCTCATCTCCCAAAACGGGAACCTGCCGCTGAAAACACCCATTGTGCACAAAGGGATCACCGTAGGCGAAGTACTGCAAAAAAAGCTTGTAAAAGATACGATACACTACCGTATCTATGTGGAAAAGCAGTTTCAGCATCTTATCACCGAGGATAGCAAATTTTGGAAACTCTCCCCCTTTGAGCTCAAACTCTCCCTGGCGGGGCTGCAACTCTCCAGCCAACCGCTGGTCAACATGCTCACGGGTGCGGTGGGGGTCTCCACGGGCAGTGACGGCGCCGCGGCGAAGGAGCAGCGTTTCAAGCTGTACGCCTCAAAGGAGCAGATCGATCTGCACCCAAAAACCATAACTTTGCTTGCCCCCGAGAGTTACGGGTTGTCAAAGGAGTTTGGCAAAGTCTATTTCAAGGGGGTGGAAGCGGGCAAAGTCCTTGACAGCGAATATGACCCCGCGACCCGTCAAAGCCGCATCCAGGTCGGGATCAAAAAGCGCTACCGCTCCCTTCTGCGGCACTCTCCGCACTTCCACGTGGTCAAACCTTCGCTGGATTTTCAAGGGGCAAAAGGACTCGATGCCCTCGCGCAGGGCGCGTATATCTCCTTTTCCCTGCGGGGAGATCAAACCGCCATCAAAGACAGCTACCCCCTGCACACTGCCCCGGCATCGCAAAAGGGGGTACACTTTACGCTTACCGCAAAGCGCTCCGGCGGGCTGCATGCGGGATCAAAAATCTTTTATAAAGATGTGGCCGTAGGCGTGGTGGATGATGTTACCCTGCACAAAAAAAGGGTCGAATTCAGCGTGACCGTTTTTGAAAAATATGCCCACCTGCTCAATGAAAGCTCCCTCTTTTTTATCAAAAAGGCGCTGGAGGTGGAAGCAAGCCTGCGCAAAGTCCGCGTAAATGTGGCACCTATGGAGCAGATGGTGGCAAACTCCATCTCCTTTATCACGCCCAAAAAGAGCAAGGGGCGTAAAGCAAACTACCCCCTGTACCCCTCCTATACGAAACTGCATGGAAAAAGCCCCGGGGATGCTCTCTTTATCACGCTTAGGGCTGACCGGTTGGAAAACCTCAAAAAGGGAACGCCCATTCTCTACAAAGGGTTGCGATGCGGGGAGGTTACCGGATATGAGTACGATAAAGCCAAAGACGGTGTTGCCGTTTTCGCCTACGTGAAAAAGGATTTCGCCCACAAGATCAACGCTTCCACCCGCTTCTTTATCAAAAAAGGCGTGGATATGGAGCTCTCCCTGAGCGGTTTAAAACTCAAAACCGATTCTTTGGAGGAGTTGGCTTACGGAGCGATAAGCTTTGAAACTCCCGCTCCCAACGCCCCGAAACAAACCGCTTTTACCCTCACGGATCCCGAAACGGAAAGGGCGAATCGCTACACTCCCCTTACCCTGTCTATGGAAGATAAAAGCGGCATCGTCGAAAACAGCCCGGTCATCTACCGGGGGATGCAGATAGGCTACGTCGAAAAACTCCGACTCAAGCAGAAGCGGCTGCAGGCGTCGCTACAGATACAAAAGCGCTATGAAAAGCTGTTTCAAACCGATACGCTCATCTGGGCGGAGCAATTCAGCGCCGATCTGGTCCAGGGGGTACAAAATATCCAAACCGCGGTAACGGGCAGTGCCTTGCACGTCAAACCCGGAAATAGCGGTATTTTGGTACAAAGTTTAACCCTACGGTCTGAAAAGCTGCCCCCATCGATCAATAAAAAGGGGTTGCGCATCACCCTCAAAAGCGATATGCGCAGCTCGCTCAAGATCGGCGCTCCCATCTACTACAGACAGGTCAAGATCGGCAACGTAGAGCGCTACGACCTGTGTGAAACGGGAGAGTGCGTACGGATCGAATGCTTTATCCGGCCCAAATACGCAAAGTTCGTACGTCAAAACAGCAAGTTCTACCTCTCTACGGCGATCGGGGTCGATTTTAACCTTTTTGAGCTCAAGATCACTACGGGAACCTTTGAAACACTCCTGCAGGGAACGATCTCCATGGCAACGCCCCAAGAATACGGTAAAAAAGCCCAGGAGGGAGCGGAGTTTTTCATGTATGCGTCTGCTGAGGATGAGTGGCTGTCGTGGCAGCCGGTGATAAAAGACGATGAAAACGGGAGTATATAGATACCCCCGTTTGGAAGAAAGAATGAATGAAACGTAGGTTAAAAACTGTAACGCAGGTTGACGTAGGCGTAGCGGCCGGGTTCGTTAAGGAGCATCACGTCCCCCGTCATACCGCTTGAAAGCAGCGTCAAATCCTTGTAGGTATTGGATACCGCGTAGGTTTTGTCAAGAAGGTTGTCGATACCGACCGTTAACCGTAAAGCATCGGTAAAATCATGATCGTATTGGACATTGACGACCCCGTAACCGCCGAGGGCCTGCTCCCCGTTGTCGCTATCGTAACTGCTCCATTTCCGAGCCGCTACCAACTCCGTACGCAAACGACCGATACCGAAATCATACGTCAAAGCCAGATTTGCTTTTAGAGGCGGAATCTCGGCCAAATCACGATCCGTCTGCCCGGGGAGCGCTTCCTCCTTTTTCCCCCGCTGATACGCCACGCCGTAATCGGCATAAAAGCTTTGCGTAAACAGATGCGCCCCGCTGACGTCAAAACCGTAGATAGCCGCATCGATATTGACAAACTTGTTGGTCGTACGATCGGAGTGGAAGTAGATATAATCCTTGAGCTTACTGTAAAACCCTTTTACCTTCAAACTTCCGCTGGCATATCCCATCGTGTAACCCGTATTCAATTCGTAATTTTTCGTATCTTCGAGCGTATCGGTCCCGATCTGCGCCCCTTTTTCAAAATAGAGCTCCCTGGCATCGGGTACCCGTGATGATTTTCCGATACCCGCGAAGTAGCTGCTGCGCTCGCTCAGCCGGTATGTCCCCATCACATTGGCGCTGAGCGCGTTGTAGCTGCGGTCCAAAAATGCACCGCCGTGGTCGATGGAGGTATCGTCATACCGTATGCCCCCTTCGATAAGCAGCGCATCGAAACGCTTGCTCGCTTTGGCAAAGAGCGCTTTGTTTTTGGTATCGGTATCATTGATACTTTTCGTATTGTGCAGTGGACCCATACCCGTAGAGGTCGTATAACCGCCGTCCCAGTTTCGTTTACCGGCGTCAAGGCCTACGCTATAGTGTACCCCCGCCGCTTCAAAACTGTTCTTTACTTTAATCCCGCTCATCTGTGTTGTCAAAGCGTTTGTCATTATCCCCATCATCCCGCTTGACGCATTTCTATAGCGGGTCGACATGGGGTGATCCACCTCGGAATTGTAGAGTTCAAAGCGCAACCGTTTTGAAAAGTCCGAAAGGTTTTGAATAGTGTATACCAAACTGTAGATATCGGAATCGTCATAATCCGCATCCATCCCGGAAGACGGGTATAAAACCCTGTCGCTTCTATTCCCGATATAGCTGAGCTTAAGCTCCTGATCGCTTGTCGGAGAAGCTACCGCTTTTACCGTAATATTTTTCTTTTCATACGCCTCCATATCGCTGTATAGGGTTTTATACTCATTTGCCGCCGTACCGATACCCGCAACCACGTTGTTTACCAGCTGCTGTGCGAAGGTGTCGCCGTTGCCGTCTTCATACTGTTCACTGCTTTCTTGTGAAGCACTCACCTGCATACGAAACTTTTCGCTGCCTCCGGATACCTCGGCCGCCACTTTTTTGTAGCCGAAACTCCCGGCGTTAAGGTCGATAGAACCGTGCGCTCCAGCCTGGGGTTCCTTGGTATGTATCTCTACCAAACCACTCAGCGTACCGAAGTTTTCCACGTCATAGGGACCTTCAACCACTTCGACACTCTCGATATTGTTGGTTACGATGTGCGATGTGGGCGGGTCCATCCGGTTTGGGCACGCTCCGTAGATCTTTGCCTGATCAATCAGGATATTGATATTATCCTTTTTTTGCCCGCGCAGAATAATATCGTTGGCAATCCCGCTTCTTCGAACCAGGGAAATACTCGGAACGCTCTTTGTCAACGCTTCGGCAAGATCGGCGGATTTCAACTCCTCGGCGGCGACATCCCTTACCTTTTTGGTAACGATACCGCCACTGACCTCTACCGTCCCCATATCCATCTCCGCGGCACATAGCACGGATGCCGCGATGAGAGAAACTCCAACTGCCTTTTTCATACAACTCCTTTTTTGCGAAATTGTACATGGAAGCTGTTAACTATCTGTTAAATAATCAATTTAAGAATACTTATATCTGTATCGCTCCAGCATCGTTTCATTCCCCAAAACGCCCCCTTGGTGGATATATAAAACGGGATCGTTCAAGCTGCTTTGCAGCAGGGTTTGCCAACCGATAGGATCGTACAACAGATCAAACTCGATCCCCGTTTGCACCTTGAGCTTTTGCCACAGCTCGTAAAGTTCGGGATAGAGCTTTCCAAAGTGGTATTTCTTTCGCTTTTTGATGATATGGGGATAGCCGCTTTGTTCCAACTGCGAAAACTGCTTGTGCAAATAATCGTCGTCGCCTACGCAGGAGCAGGTGTGTATAGCAAACCTGCTGTACTTTTGTAGATACAGCGCCGTCGTTCCCGTCCCCGAAGGTAAAAATACGTTGGGGTTTGCAAACCCCGTATGATCGGCCCACTGCTCTATCTCCGCCGCGAGCAGCGCAATCCCCTTTTGCGCTTCCTTGACCGCTCCGCCCTCGCTGATAAAAAGTTCCCCCGCCCCGGCTTCAGGTTTTCCTATCCGCAGCTGCATACCGTTTTTTAAAGCGTGACGGTAGTTGCCTTTTGGATTTTCTCGCAACAGTTTGGGGATATGGTCGGCGTAGTAGATAAAAGACAACCCTTTACGCTTGGCCAAAACCGAAAGGGAGTACATCGCGTTGGATTGGATGGAACCGTGGGAAACGATCGCGCGGTACGCGCTTAGGTCGGCTTTTAAAAAGTGGTAGAGTTTCCGGGCTTTGTTGCCGGAGAAATCGTGGTGGAGAAGGTCGTCTCGCTTGATAAAAAAGCGGCGACCTTCAAAGGTAACCTCATCAACCTGTGAGGAAAAAAGTTTGAGCACGTCCTTTAGTTGCGGTCGATACAATTGAGATCGCTAAAGGCCTTTTCAAGCCGCGCGACCATGGATTCTTCGCCCGCACGCAGCCATTTTCTGGGATCGTAGTATTTCTTGTTGGGTTTGTCTTCGCCCTCGGGGTTGCCGATCTGTGCTTGCAGATACTCTTTGTACTTTACTTCGTAACCGCGTACCCCGTCCCAGAACGCCCACTGGGTATCGGTATCGATATTCATCTTGATTACGCCGTAGGAAAGCGCCTCTTTGATCTCTTCGAGACTGCTGCCGCTGCCGCCGTGAAAAACAAAGTTGACCGGTTTTGCCTCTTTGCCCTCCTTGTCGTGGATAAACTCCTGGGAGTTGCCCAAAATGGAGGGGCGAAGCACTACGTTGCCGGGCTTATAAACCCCGTGTACGTTGCCAAAGGATGCGGCGATGGTAAACTTGTCACTGATCGCTCCCAGGGTTTGGTACGCTTGATACACCTCTTCGGGCTGGGTATAAAGCAGCGCGTTGTCTACGTCGGTGTTGTCCACGCCGTCCTCCTCGCCGCCGGTGATGCCCAGCTCAATCTCCAGCGTCATTCCGATCTTGTCCATACGCTTCATATACTGTGCGCAGGTTTCGAGGTTTTTCTCCAGCGGTTCTTCGCTCAGGTCGATCATATGGGAAGAAAAAAGTGTTGTACCCGTTTGTTCGAAATGTTTTTCGCTTGCTTCCAGGAGACCGTCGATCCAGGGCAGCAGTTTGCGCGCCGCGTGATCGGTGTGCAATACGACGGGAACGCCGTAGAGCTCCGCCATGGTGTGTACGTGCTTGGCAGCACTTACCGCGCCCAGTACCGCAGCGTCGTTACCGCTGAGCGCTTTGCCCGCGTAAAAGGATGCGCCGCCGTTGCTCAACTGCACGATGACGGGGGAGTTGACTTTCTTCGCCGCTTCGAGTACGGCGTTGATAGAGTCCGTCCCCACGACGTTTACCGCGGGAATCGCATACTCGTTGGCTTTGGCGATTTCAAAAAGCTTCGTCAAGTCATCCCCGGTTACGACTCCGGGTTTTATATGATTTAACACTTTTTCATTTATCATTCTGTTTATCCCTTTTAATTATATGTGATTTGCGCGTTTTGTTTGGCTTTTTCCGTAGTTTCTTGCAAAATCTTACTGAACTTGGGCAGCTTGAGATTCCGCTCGATCATCGGTTTGAGCACTTCGTAACGGTCCTTTTTATCCTCTACGTAGATCACGTGATAACCGAACTTTGTCTTAACCGGCTTTTTTGTCATATCTCCCACGTTCATATCAAACACCACCTTGTCAAACTCCGGTACCATTCTTCCTTTGCCGAAGAACCCCAGGTCTCCGCCGTTTTTCCCCGACGGTCCCGTAGAGTGCTTTTTCGCCGCCGCGATAAACGCTTCTTGCAGATTATCCGCCCCTTGCAACTGCTCGATCAACTCCTGCGCCTTGGCTTTATCCTCTACCAGGATATGTCTTGCTCTGATCTGATCGCTTGCCATCTGCTGGAAACGGTCCTCGTTTTCCTTGTAATACTCTTTCATCTGCGCTTCGGTAACCTCGATCCCGTCCATCTGTTTTTTCATCCACAGCTCCAAAGCCAGGTCGCGTTTGAGCTTGCGCAGCATCTCTTGATAATGCTCATCCTCTTTGATCCCGTTTTCCAAGGCATACTGGGTCAAAAGCTCCCTTTGTACCAACTGCTCCTGAAGAGCTTTTTTATTGAGTTTTCCCGCCTGTGCTCTGGCGTTTTGGGGCATCTGCTTGAGGTAGCCCTGCAGATCCTCCTGGGTGATTTTTACGCCGTTTACCGTAGCGATGGTCTCGGTTGCGCTCAGCGTGGTAGCCAGCACGAGCCCGGCCAAAGTTCCTTTTATAATGCTTTTCATATATTCTCCTCTGCTGTTGTTAACTGTTTTTAAAGATTGTACCGAAAATAGATTGCAACCCGCTTACGCCATATTGTGTGTAACCCGTTGGACATCGTCGCAGTCTTCAAGCATGTCGATAATCTTTTCCACCTTCTCAGCGGTTTCGTCATCCACATCCACCTCGTTGGAAGGGACCATATCCACTTTGGATTCTTCGATGGCAACGCCGGTTTTCTCGATCGCGCCTAAAAGCTCGTTGAACTCCGAGGGCTCACTCTCGATCACGATAATTCCCTCATACTCATCTTTGATATCCGTAGCCCCGTTTTCCATCGCCAAATCCATCACTTCCTCATCTTTGTCGCTTTTGTCCACGACGATCACGCCCTTTTTGTCAAACATCCAGCCCACGCTGCCGTTTTCCCCGAGGCTGCCGCCGTTTTTGGAAAAGGCCAGCCGCACTTCGGCTACGGTACGGTTACGGTTTTCGGTCATGCACTCCACCATGATCGCCACCCCGTTGGGACCGTATCCCTCGTAAGTGATATTTTCCATATTGACGCCCTCAAGGTTGCCCGTGGCCTTATCGATCGCCCGCTGGATATTTTTTGCGGGCATGGAAACCGCTTTAGCTTTATCCACCGCCAGGCGCAGAGCGGCGTTGGTATCGGGATCTCCCCCGCCTTCACGGGCGGCGATGGTAATATCTTTTACCGCCTTGGTAAACGCTTTTCCCTTCTTTGCGTCCTCTTTTGCCTTGATATGTTTTACTTTCGACCATTTATTATGTCCAGCCATTGATACTCCTACACTCTGCAAAATATTATTAAAAAATTTCGTAATTATACAATAAAGGGGTTTAAAGGGGCACTTGGCTTTCTTTTAACATTTTTTTACCGATATATACTACATGAAAATAGAAAGGAAATCCTATGCCGGTTCGAGTCGATCCCTCCCTTTTCAGTCCGTCCCGGGACAATACCCCCGCAACCGTCTTAAACACAAAGGAGCGGGAGCTGCTTTTGAAAAAACCCGCTACGGTTTTGATGGAGGGGGATGTTTATACGTCCAAACTCATCTCTTTCCCGCCCCAGAGTACCCGCGAATTGCAACGGGAGCAGATCGAGCTCGACCCGCAGCTGCAAACGACGCTCACTTCGACGACAAAGAAAGTGGACGACCGGGTACTGGTCGCTTTCCGTGACCCTGTCGATCCGGAGCAGATACGCACGATGAAACTGGACAAAGCCGCATTTGAGCAGTTGCAAAAGCACTTTTCCGATAATGACTTTTTCCGGCGTGAGGATGGCATCATGCGTTTAAAAGAAGATGCCGAGCGGTACGTGGCAAGCTGGCTGTACGATATCGCCCACACCCGGGGATATGCCGACGCCGATGCCGACGGCAACGGCAAGATCGAAGCGGGGGAAAAGGGAGCGCTTGCCCTGGGTTTTGACCACCGTACCGAGTATGATTATCTGGGGGAAAAGGTCACCGCCCTGCGCTCGGCCACGGCATCACGCTACCATAAATACTCCGATACCCAGGATTTTATGAACAAGCAAGGCGGCCTGGCCGCGCCGGGAGTTTTACAAACGCAGGTACTGGATTTTGAAGATACGGTGGAAAAGGAGCTCAGCCACACTATCAGGATGGATAAAGATATGAACGGGACAGTCAGTTTGCAAGAGGGGTTGGAGGATAAAAGCTCAGGCAGCGAACCTTTGCGGCAGCATCTGATCGCCAAAGCCGGCATCGAACACACGGCTTGGATCAACCATACCGAACCCCTGCTGCGGCCCGACCTGGTCGAAAGCCGCGATATCTCCCTGCCCCAAATCAAAACGTGGCAGGAGCGCCGGGAGGAGCTTGAGCAGATGAAACGGCAAGCCAAAGAGAGCATGCGGGGGATAGATCCCTCTATCCCCCCTTTCAATACCACAGCATAAGCTAGTTGGGAGAGTGGATATCCATCTGGGGGAAAGGGATGGAGATACCCTCTTGATCAAAGCGCAGTTTCACCGCTTCGGTGGTATCAAACTTCACGCCCCAGTAATCCCCGCTGTTGACCCACACGCGCATCACCAGATTAACGCTGCTATCGGCCAATTCCCCGACTGCGACCATCGGTTCGGGGTCTTGAAGTACGCGCTCGTCCGCCAAAGCCAGCTCCATCAGCACCTCCTTGGCTTTTTTGAGGTCGTCGCCGTATCCGATCCCGAAGACGAAATCCACCCGTCTGGTATCCTTGGCCGAAAAGTTGGTGATATTATCGCTGATGATGTTGGAGTTGGGCAAAATGATCGCTTTGTTATCGGGGGTTTTCATCCGGGTTTGGAAGATACTGACCTCTTCGACCGTCCCGCTTTCGCCTCCCGCGGTAACGAAATCCCCCACTTTGAAAGGACGGAAGGTGATGATCATCATCCCCGCGCCGATATTGGAAAGGCTGTCTTTAAACGCCAACCCGACCGCCAATCCGGCGGCACCGAGTACGGCGATGAAGGAGGTGGTCTCAACCCCGAGCTGTGACAGTGCGGCCAGGGTGATAAAAACCAGCATCAAGCCGTAGATAACGCTTTGTAAAAAGCTTTGCAGCGTTTCATCCATCTGCGAGCGCTGCATCGCAGCGACGATAACGGCGGTCAATTTTTGCGCGATCAGTTTCCCGGCAAAAAAGATAAGCGCGGCCAGGGCGATATTGACAAACCACTGGGATACGATATTTCCAAATTCCATAACTGCTCCTATAATCGAATTTTATTGGTTACTTCCAACTCGATGGGGGTATCCACCCGCTTTTGCAAAAGCCGTTTTACCTCCAGCAACGCCTCCCGATCCAGGGCTTGGGAGGAAAAGATCACCACCTCCACCGCCGTCACCCCCTCTTTTTGGGTAAGACCGGTCACCTTGTAGGGCAACAGCCTCTTTTCCAGCTGCAGTGCGGGCGTTTTGCCCAGCTTGTTGATCGTGACGTTTTGCCAAATCATATCATAAAACGCCTTCCCCAAAGGCACGGTGACAAGCAAGACGATCAAGAAGGTATACGCCACCCCTTTTTTTGCCCGGTGGATGGGAGCAAAGCCCAAAACCACAAAGGTCAGACTCGCGGCAAGCATGATCCCCACGAGATTGGTGATAAACAGCAGGCTCGCCCCCTGGATCATAGTCAAATCCAGCCAACCGATTCCGATCCCCGCCACGGCCAACGGCGGCACGAGCGCCACGGCGATGGCAACGCCGGCCAAGGATTTGGCGATCTCATCTTTGGCACTGGCATAGGCCCCGGCGATCCCCGAAAAGATCGCCACCAGCAGATCCAGGATATTGGGGTGCAGACGCGACTCCATCTGTGTCGTCAGCGGATTGATCGGCATCGAAAGCGTAAAAACCGCCGCAAAAAACAGGGCGATAAACACCCCCGTCATCAAAGTTGCGAAACTGCTTTTCATCAGCGCCGCATCATCGCGGACGATCCCCATAGACAAAGAGATGATCGGCGACATCAAAGGCGCCAGAATCATCGCCCCGATAATCACCGGAGAAGAGTTTTGAAACAGCCCCACCGTCGCCAGCAGCGTACTGAGAATCATCAGCGTCACATAGACAAAACTGTTCTTCGCCGATGTTTTCAGCGAAGTAAACAACTCTTTGAAATCCTCATATCCGGCCTTTTTAAAAAGCGGCAAAGAGCGCTGCAAAAGCAGCTCCTTATACTCCCCCTTGGGCAGATACTGCGTTTGCAAACTCTCCTTACCCTCCTCCTCTACCTGCTCCGGTGCTTTCTGACTCAAATGCAGGCGCAGCGCTTCGGTATGGACACTAAGTTCGATCTCTTTGGCCGAAAGGCTGGAACCGTCCAAAAGAAAATCCATCGGTTTGGAAGCGCTTATATATAATGTATTGCTTTTGATCAAACCGACGCTTTTGGGCAACTGTTTCAACGAAAAATGTTTATAAAACAAAATGATAAAAAGCAGATAAAGATAAGCGAAAATACTCATCGGCGCAAGGATCAAAGCGTTGAGTTTGCCGTCATGCAGCGAGATATCGTCATTTAAAAAGTTGCTTTGCACGCTTTTGAGGTTGTGTTCAAAAACCATCACCCCCGTTGCGGCCGTTTCCACCTCCGCACCTTCAGCCGTTTTAAAGCGGTAGTTTTGAAAGCTCAATCGCTTGATATTACCGGAAAAGCGTTTGAGTTTGGTAAAGATCGTATCATCGGGAAGCACCTCCTTGTTCAACCCGTATACGTCGCCGACGATCACGCTTTGGAAAACGACCGACCCGTTACAGCTGAGCAGATCGACGCTCTGGGCGCTTTTAGGATCAAATCCGTTTTCCAGCGCACGGTCCAGGTCGGTTTCGAGATTATAGCTTTTCAGCGCCTTTGCACACTCTTTGTGGGGCAGGATCGCCAATTCGATCTTTTGATCGATGCAAGCGTTTAAAAAGGTGCGCAAGCCGCTGTCGTCAAGATAGGTCATATACAGGGCGTTTTCCAAAAACTCCCCTTGTTCCAGCACCGTATCGAGATAGAGGAGCTTGGCACTTTTGCCGTAACGCTTTCGCAATCGCTCCTTGATCTTTTCAACCGCTTCGTCATATCCCGGCGTAGAGATGATAAACACTTTTCCCGCTTGCAAACTGGCTCCTTTTTTCCTGTTACCATATAATAACGAAATTCCATAAAACTTTCCGGCCGGGACGGCTTTATTATTAAAATAATTTTATATATTATAACTACTACACCGTTTTGCTATATTGATGCTATTTTTCCTACAATACTTGAAAAATATTTTTTACTTATAGTAAAATAAAGTAAAAAATATACTTTTTTAAAATTTATCATAAAAATAAGTACACTCTATATTTAACCAAAAGTTATAATTTACCTTCTATTTTTTTTATCATATCCGTGCTTTTCGTTACAATTATTCTAGTTTCGGTTTGTATAAAGGAGGTTCCTTAATGGAAGAAACCCTGCTGGCCGCTTTTGAAAGTGCGCCCTATCCGGTAAGTTTTCTCGCCGGTATATTGACTTTTTTAAGTCCGTGCGTTTTACCGCTTATTCCGGCATACCTTTCCTATATATCCGGCTTGTCGCTTAGCGAACTCAAAGATGAAGAGCATATGACTCCCGAGGCAAAGAGGAAGGTGCTCGTCGCATCGCTGCTTTTTATCTTGGGCTTTAGTTTGATCTTTATCCTTATGGGTGCCGCTGCCGCGACGATCATCGGTGATATCCTGCGCAACCGATATGTGGCGATGGCAGCGGGCGGAATCATCATCATTTTCGGTTTGCACGTGATGCATCTGATCAATATCCCCTTTCTCAATTACGAGCAGCGCGCCGACTTCGGAGGCATGGACAAAGGCGAAGCCAAAACCGGTTTTAAAGCCCTGCTCAAAAAGTTCGCCCCATTTTTGCTGGGGATGTCCTTCGCACTTGGTTGGACCCCCTGTGTAGGGCCTATTCTCGGAGGGATACTGGGGATGGCTTCCTTCGGCGACAATACGACCCAGGGTGTTATCTTGATGACCCTTTTTGCGGCGGGTCTCGGGGTACCGTTTTTCCTCAGCGCCCTGCTTACCAGCCGCGCAATCGGTTTGATGAATAAAATCAAGCGCCACTTCCGCATCGTCGAAATCGTCGCGGGGTCGCTGCTGGTCCTGATCGGTCTTGCTATCGCCACGGGCGGTATCGGGGCGATCACGGATCTGCTCATCGACTCGGGTGTATCCGGCGGCGTGTAATCCATATACAATCAAAGGAGAAATAATGAAAAAACTCATACTGCTTTTAGCCGTTACGGCAGCGGCGCTCTTTGCTGCGGAAGCGCCCAAGTTTTACCACGATTTCAAATCGGGAAAAGCGGCGGCACAGGAACAGAACAAGATGATGATGATCATGATCCACGTCCAGGGCTGTCCCGAATGCCAATATATGAAAGACGTGGTTTTTAAGCAAAAGGACACCAGCGCTTTCATGAGTCAAAACTTTGTCAACGTCGCGCTGGATTTCAAAGAGACGGAGATCCCGTCCAAATACCCCAGAATCGGTGTCCCCACTTTTTATATCACCGATAAAGAGGGCAATATCATCTCCCAGCAGATCGGTGGCAGCAGGGGCAATAAATTCCTCAAGATGCTGCAAAAAGCAAAAAAGAAACATGAAGGATAAACGATGCGTTTTATGAAAATAGTGCTGTCTACGGCTTTGCTACTGGGGACTTCGGCTCTGGCGCAGGACCCGGTAGCACAGTTGAAAACGACGAAAAAATGTATCAAGTGCGACTTGATGGGTACGGACCTGTCGGGACTGGATCTGCGCGGTGCGGATCTTAGCGGATCGAATCTGACTATGGCGATGCTTGGCAACACCGATCTGCGCGAATCCAAACTGCGGGAAGCAAAATTTGTGGATGCGGACGCGCCGGGAATCAACGTCAGTGAAAACATTCTCTACTTCTCCAACTGGAGCGGCGCGAACCTCAAAGGAGCGGACTTTTCCGAATCTGATGCCAAAGCGATCACGCTGGAAAACGCCGACTTGCAAAATGCGAACATGCGCGGAGCGAGACTCTGGGGAGTGAACTTCCAAGGAGCCGACTTGAGGGGAGCGGACTTTACCGACGCCCACCTGGGACAGGCCAATATGATCAACACCGATTTGACCAAAGCCAAGGTGCAGGACGTCATCCTGTGGAAAACCAAACTCAGCGGAGCGACGCTGTATGAAGACACCTGTGAACTGGCCCGTCAAGACGGTGCTATCATGGATGAAACCACCAAGTGTATTCCCCGTCCCTAAGGGCGGCAATCCCATTTAGAAAGGAGGATTTATGCGACTATCGGTTTTAGTGCTTCTTCTCGCAACGTCGCTGTTTGCGGGCAAGATGAGTATACAAAGCGATGACGGGTTCAAGCTGTACGGGTGGCTTGAGTACCCCGAAAGTAAAAAGAAAACCTATCCCGTAGCCGTTTTTGCCCACCAGTTCGGATCGGACCATTCCATCTGGGACGAGTTGGCGAAAAAGCTTCGGGACAGGGGATTTGCGACGATGCTGATCGACCTGCGGGGACACGGCGAGTCGATCAAGAAAAACGGGAAAACGGTTGAGATCGTAAATGAGTTTGACATGGCCCACATCGAGGAGGCTTTTGACAGAAGCAGTCGAAAGGTCGGCTTTGAACATATTCCGCAGGATATCGCCTACTGGCTGGACGCCCTGGGAACCAAGGAAAAGCTCGATATGAACCGCCTGGTACTGTTTGGCTCTTCCCTGGGAGGCGGAGCGATTCTGCCGCTGATGCTTGATTACGAACCTGCGGCGGTGGTAGCGATCTCACCCGGCAGCAGCAGCGAGGAAGCAACGGAAACTTCGCTGATGTACGCCCAATCCCCCTCTTTGTTCATTGCGGGTAAAAACGATCCCCTCGGTGCACAGCAAAGAGCTTTGGAGTATGCCGACAAAGCGTACAGGGGGACATACATTATGCTTTCTAGCAACGGTCACGGCACGGTGCTTTTACCATGGGTAGAGGATTACATTTTCACTTTTCTGGGTGAAAACGTACCATATGGTAAAAACTTATAAAAGATTTTCAAAACTAATTGACATACATAAGTTTTTGTTATAAACTAAAATGTTTGTTTTTTATACCTGAAAAAACGGACAAGCAACTACCAAGGGGGTTATGTTGAAAGAAAAAAGTAAGGTTGAGTTAAGCAATGCTGAAGATTCAAGCTTGCAAAACGATACCGACAATCACAAAGATTTACAACGGTCTGATACGGTCGGAAGTAGAAGAGATTTTTTGAAAAAGGGTTTCCTCTACTCCTCAGCTGCGGTTGCAACGGTAGGGGGCGTCGGTGCCACGAAGGCCAACGCCGAATACCAGGTCAACCCCGACAACCTGCCGCCTAACAATCCCGAATGGGGTTTGAAATGGGGCCGCGACAACAACTACGCACCCTACGGGTTTCCGTCTCGATATGAAAAACATGTCGTGCGAAGAGAGGTTCCCTGGCTGACGGCGGATAGAAAGGCTTCTGTCAGCTTTACGCCGTGGCAGGATCTGCAGGGTATTATCGTACCCAACGGTCTGCACTTTACGCGCTGTCACGGCGGAGTTATCGATGTAAACCCGAAAGAGTACCGCCTGCTTATACACGGACTTGTGGACAAAGAGGTGGTGTTGACGCTTGAAGATATCAAACGCTATCCAAGTATCAGCGTCATCCACTCTTTCGAGTGTGCCGCTAACAACGGTATGGAGTGGCGCGGCCCCGGGATGAGCTCTTTGCAGGTCACGCGGGGGATGCTTGCATGTTCCGAGTGGACGGGCGTGCCTTTGAAAACGGTTCTAGAGGATATCGGGCTCAAACCCGAAGCCAAATGGATGTTTCCCGAAGGTTCCGACCCCGCCGGCGTGGGACGTTCGATTCCTATCGAAAAGGTGCTTGACGACGCGATGCTCGTTTACGCCCAAAACGGCGAGGCGCTCCGTCCCGAACAGGGGTATCCCGTCCGGCTCTTTCTTCCGGGCTGGGAAGGCGTCATGCAGGTAAAATGGCTCAAACGCCTCAAGTTCGATACCAAATCATGGATGGTGCGTGAAGAGAGTACCAAATATACGATGCTGCAAAAAGATGGGCACGCGCTTATGTATAACTGGTCCTTTGAAGCCAACTCCGTGATCACTTCCCCGTGTCCCGAAAGGGATTGGCAGGGCAAGAAAAAGGGCCCCATTATGGTAGAGGGGATCGCCTGGTCAGGCAAAGGAACCATTACCCACGTGGATGTTTCCACCGACGGCGGCAAAACATGGAAAGAAGCGGAGTTTACCAGCGTACAGCTGCCTAAAGCGGTCACGCGCTTTGCTCTGAAGGTGGATTGGGACGGTGAGCACATGATGCTGCAAAGCCGCGCCACCGACGATACCGGCTTTACCCAGCCCACGGCGACGCAACTCAACGAAGCCAGAGGCAAGGAAGCGGTTTATCACAGAAATGCCATTCAAACATGGGAAGTAAAACCCAACGGGGAGGTACATAATGTCCATATCTATGAAAGCTAAACTTACCGCAGCGTGTGTGGCGGCCTCACTGGCAGGTTCCTACGCTCTGGCAGAGAAGCTTGATTATGTACCCGCCGATCCGGATAGTTACCCCTATCCCAGCGAAACGGTAGATGAGCAGGGAAATAAGATCAATATCGACGGGGCGATTAAACTGCCCCAGGAGTTGAAAGTGAATCATGTTTACCACTCGCCCCACAGTGCGGAGGATTTTGACCTCGGTAAAAAGGCGACTAAGGAGCAGGTCGAAGCGTGGAACACGGACGTTCGCCCCGACGGCAAAGGCTTACCCGAAGGCGGGATGAGTGTCGGAGAAGGGTTTATGGTCTATTCCGAAAAGTGTGCCACCTGTCACGGCGATTTCGGTGAAGGCGTCGACCGCTTCCCCGTTCTCTCCGGAGGCTTCGGTACGCTGACGCTCAAACCCGAAACCGGCGGCGATCCGGGGCCCGTAAAAACGGTGGGAAGCTACCTGCCCTATATCGCTCCGCTGTACTGGTATATCCAAACCGCGATGCCGCTGTCTTCGCCCAAGTCTTTGACCGACGACGAAGTATACGGAATCATCGGGTATATCCTGCAGGTCAACGATATCAAGGTCAAGGGTGAGTATATCAGCGACGACACGGTGATCGATGCGGAGTTTATCAAATCCGTAGAGATGCCAAACGAGGACGGCTTTGAGTACAACAATCTCAGAAAGCCCGACACGCAAAATACGCGCTGCATGGAGAACTGCCTTGACTGGGACAACGTATCGGTCAAGCGTATCGAAACGGACGGGACACAGGTAGAACCGCCCTTTGGAGAGGAGCGCTACTACTACGGCGAAGTCAAACCCAAGGGTGAAGAGGACGCCGGCCCCGGTAAAGAGGGATATGAAACCTACTGCGCAGGCTGCCACGACTCCGGTCTGGCCGGATCTCCGAAGATAGGTGACAAAAAAGCTTGGGCCAAAATCACGAAAAAAGATATGCAGACCGTTTACGGCAATGCCATCAACGGTAAAGGTGCCATGCCACCCAAAGGCGGTGCCGCAAATCTCAGTGAGGACGAGGTCAAAGAGATCGTGGATTACATGATCCAACACAGCAAGTAAAAGGAGCGAAAATGATTTCTAAAAAGTTGGTATCGGCTCTATCGTGCACCGTGGTTCTCGCCACGGCCGCGGTAGCGGACAATCATAAGATGAGTGAAGAGGAGCTGATCAAGCTAGGCAAAGAGACCTATATGAACAAGTCCAAAGGCAACTGTCTGGCATGCCATGCCCTCACCGGCGCGGGGATTGACCAGGAGGGCAATATGGGTCCCAACCTGGCAAATTTCGCCTCTTTGCCCGATGAGTATTTTTACAACAAGATCTGGGATCCCAACAAGAACAATCCCAACTCTATGATGCCGCCTCTTGGCAGAAATCACAGAGTAACGGACCAAGAGATCAAAGCGATCATTGCGTTTGTAAAACACGTAGCTAAATAACAATTCAAAGGAGAAATAATGGAAAGAAGAAGTTTTATTAAATTCGGTGGTGTATTTGCACTGGCAGGTACGGCGGCATACGCAGGCTTTTTGGAAGATCACTCAAAAGCGTTTACTTTTGAAAAATCGGACAAAGCGATGAATAACCTCTACGGTTCGGCAAAAGCCGCTTCAAGCGACAAAGTGACTTTGACCGTTCCCGATATCGCGGAAAACGGTGCGGCGGTTCCCGTAACGGTAGCGACCGACCTTAAAGATGCGGTGATGATGACGCTGTTTGTAGAGAAAAACCCCTACCCTCTTATTGCGGCATGGGAGATTCATGAAGGTACGATCCCGGAGTTTTCCACACGGATCAGAATGGGTAAAACCAGCGACGTAACGCTTGTGGTCAAGACCAAAGACGGCAAACTGCATATGGCGAAACAGCAAGTGAAAGTAACAGTCGGCGGATGCGGCGGTTAATCCAAACCCGATCTTTATCAAAAAAATATAACAAATAGGAGAAAACAATGGGAATTAAAGCAATTGCAAAAGCAAAAAACGATGTGGCAACGGTAAAACTTCTGGTCAAGCACCCTATGCAGATGGAGAATAAGGAGAAAAATCAAAAACCCAAATTCATCGAACAGCTTACGGTCACCCACGGCGGTAAAACCGTATACAGCATGTACCCCAGTATGGGCGTGTCCAAAAACCCCTACATCAAGTTCATGCTCAAAGGCGCAAAAAGCGGCGACACGATCACTGTGATGTGGAAGGACAATACCGGCGAATCGGAAACAAAAGATTTTAAACTCAGATAAGTCTTCTCGGTTCATAGCGAGTCAAAATCAGTAATCCTTTGCAATTCGGGGTTTCCCCGGATTCAAAAACGAAGAAAGGTAAAAGATGTTTAAAAAGACGGGAAAAATCATACTGGCGGCCATCACGTTAAGCGGTGTCGCATATGCCGGCGAATTTAACACGCAAGCCGAAAAAGACCGCATCGCGATGCAGGAGTATTTTTTGGAAAAATTCAGCGATCCTTTGGGGAAATCCTCCAAATATTTCCCCTATGTAGACAAGGAGGAGATCAAGGAGAAATATATCTGGCCCGTAAAGCTTGAAGACTTTGCGCACGGGACGGCTGCTTGGTACAAGCCTACCAAGGAGCAGTTGGCACAGATCAACGATTTCCCTCCCTACGAAATTCCGCTGGACGAGGGACGGGAACTGTACAACACCGCATTTGCCAACGGCAAATCCTACGCCGACTGCTTTGAGAAGCCGGGCGTAAAACATGAATACCCCTACTTCGACGTTGAGCGAAACGAAGTGATTACGCTGGGGCAAGCGATCAACGAGTGCCGCGAAGCAAACGGCGAAACACCGCTGCGCTACGGCAAGGGCGATATCGCCAAAATCATGGCGTATATGGCTTATGAGTCCCGAGGGGAAGTGATCAACGTCGAGATCCCCAACGAAGCGGCGAAACAAGCCTATGAAAACGGTAAAAAGATGTTTTACAAGCAAAGAGGGTACTTTTCTCTCAACTGTGTGGAGTGCCACGTTGACGGTTCCGGACAGCGTATCCGTGCCGAAGCGCTTAGCCCCACACTCGGTCAAGTCACGCACTTTCCCGTCTACAGAATCAAATGGGGCGGTCTGGGAACGATGCAGCGAAGACTTGCGGGCTGCGTACGTGATACCGGGGTAGAGAAACCCAAAATGCAGACAAAAGCGTTAAAAGAGTTAGAGTTTTTTGTGACATATATGTCCAACGGGTTCGAAATCAACGGTCCCGACACGAGAAAGTAGAAGGAGTACACGATGAAAACGATGCTAATTTCAACGGCGGCGGCAGCGACGCTGCTGCTTTCCGGGTGTGCCGGGCCAAGCTCCGTTGCGGATGTTCCTTCGGAAAATGTCTATGAAGCCATCAAAAAGGCCGAGGTCAAATACGATAAGTTGGGAGAAGAAGGCGTGATCCCGTGGAAAAAAACCAAGGGTATCATCGCCAAATCCAAAGAGCACCTCAAAGAGGCCGTGCGCTTGGCAAAAGAGGCGCAGTATGAAGCGGATACGGCACTTGCCGAGTCAAAAGAGTATGAAAAAACTTGGCGCAATGCAGTTCCCAAATAAAGGAAGCGATAGATGAGTTCACTAAACAGAAGAGAGTTTTTTTACCTGATGTCTGTTTTGGGTCTTGGCGGTACGCAGGTACACGCCAAATCCCATAAAAAGATATACGGCGTAAACAAAGTAGAAGATTACTCCCAGCTCGAAAATTTCGGGAACGCGCGTTTTTTGCATATCACCGATACGCATGCGCAGCTTAACCCGGTCTATTTCAGAGAACCCAGCGTCAACCTGGGGCTGCACTCCAACTTCGGAGAACCGCCGCATATCGTCGGGTCGCACTTTGCCAAACGCTACGGGATCAAACCCGGCAGCCGCATGGAGTATGCGCTGACCTGCCTGAACTACGAAGAGAACGCCGAGCGTTTCAATCGTGTGGGCGGCTTTGCGCAGATCAAAACGATCGTCGATAACCTCCGCGGACGGTTCGGGGAAGACAAAACGCTGCTGCTTGACGGCGGAGATACGTGGCAGGGCAGCTGGACGGCGCTCAAAACCCGCGGTAAAGATATGGTCGAAGCGCTCAATATTTTGGGTGTGGACGTTTGTACGGGGCACTGGGAATTTACCTATATGCAAAATGAGATCCTGGAAAACCTCAAACTCCTTGACGCGGAATTTGTAGCGCAAAACGTTCTGGTGGACGAAGTGGCGCTGATGATGGGCGACGTTCCCGACGTATACGACGAAAGCTCCGGACGGCAGTTTAAACCCTATACCATGAAAAAGATGGGGGACCACACCGTTGCGGTGATCGGGCAGGCATTTCCCTATACGACTATTGCCAATCCCCAACGCTTCATCCCCAACTGGTCCTTTGGTATCCGGCCCGAGAAGATGCAGGAGCTGGTCAACCATATCCGTGAAAAAGAGAACCCCGACGCGGTCATCTGCGTATCGCACAACGGGTACGACGTGGATAAAAAGATGGCGTACGCGGTTACTGGGATCGATTTTATCATGGGCGGACACACCCACGACGGTGTTCCCGAAGCGTATCCGGTCAAAAATTCCGGCGGCGTGACGCACGTGATCAACTCCGGTTCCAACGGGAAGTTTGTCAGCGTACTCGATCTGGATATCAAAAATAAAAAGGTACAGGATTTCAGATATACCCTTCTGCCTGTTTTCTCCGACCTGGTACCTGAAGATAAACAGATGAAATCCTACATCGAGAACGTGCGGGCTCCTTACAAAGCGGAGCTTGAAAGAACGATCGCGACGACTGACGAAACCCTCTACAGACGGGGCAACTTCAACGGGACTTTCGATCAAATCATCTGTGACGCGCTGCGGGAGGTCAAGGGTGCGGATATCTCCATGTCTCCGGGCTTTAGATGGGGCGTAAGCGTGCCCATGGGCCACGAGATCACCTTTGAAGATATCGCTACGCAAACGGCGATGACTTACCCCGAAACCTACGTCAGAGAGGTCAAGGGCGAGGATATCCATAGAATCCTCGAAGATGTGGCCGACAACCTCTTTAACAAAGACCCCTTCTTGCAGCAAGGCGGCGATATGGTACGAACGGGCGGACTCTCCTATACCATCGACCCCGCCCAGGAGATCGGCAAGCGTATCTCCAAGCTGGAACTCAGCAACGGCGAAAAGATCGAAGCGGGCAAAAACTACCGCCTGGCGGGATGGTCTACCGTCGGCTCCCAGGCCCCCGGAGAACCGGTATGGGATACGGTCACGACCTATTTGCAAGACCGCAAACATATCAAAAACGTCAACCTGGAATCACCCGATATCATCGGCGTGAAAAACAATCCGGGTATCGAACACTCCCTATATAAAAGTTAATACTTTACGGCGGGCTTTTGCCCCCGTAACGATGAGGAAAGATAATGAAAAAACTTTTACTGCTTGCATTCGTAACACTCTCTCTTTTTGCAAGAACGGATTTCAGCGATCCGCAGCCAAGCTTTATGGAACCCAGAAAGTGGCTTATCAAAGTAAATACAAACGATTTAGACAAAGTCAACCACACAATCGACGCGGTTAACAACGTCCTCAAGGAGTACCCCATGGAATCACTGAAAGTGGCCATGATCTTTTACTCCAAAGGGGTGCGTGTGATCAAAAAAGATTACGACAAAAAGACCCTGTCGCGCATCCGCTCGTTGCGCGGTTATGACGTGGAGTTGATTTTGTGTAAAAACACTATGGAAACGATGGGCTGGAGCGAGGATCAATTCCTCGGCGATTTGACCTACGTACAAGCGGGCGTAGCCGAAGCGATCGAAAGAGTCGTGGGCGGCTGGGTCGACGTCACCCCCTACTAAGGAGTTTTTATGACGATGAATATAGCGCTCAGACCGCTGGGAAGTATCTGCGAAACCTTTAGCGCCCCAAAGGGCTACAAAGGCGACGTACGCCCCGTAAAGGAGCGGCTCGATCTCATAAAAGGCCACGGTATCCAAGGCGACAAGTTCGCGGGGAAAAAACCCGAACGCGCCGTGATGGTCGTCGGAACAAAAGCATACGAACTGGCAAAAAGCCACGGTATCGAACTGGCCCCGGGCAGCCTGGGGGAAAATCTGCTGCTGAGTTTCGACCCGCACGAACTCGCTCTTGGCGATATTATTACCGTAGGCGAAGCGAAACTGCAGATCACGGAAAAGTGTTCGATCTGTTCCCATCTGGCGGCATTTGATAAAAATTTGCCAAAAATCATTGCCAAACACCGGGGGGTTTATTGTAAAATAGTACAAAACGGTACGATAACGAAGCAGCAAAGGGTCTCTTTACAATGCAGCAGATAAAATTTTATACCAAAGGGATTCAATCCTTTATCAAGCCCATCGAAGCCGAATTGGTCAACGAGGAGTTTGACTCCGATGGTTTTCATATCAATTTTAAAAGCGAAAAGACAAGTTTCAAAGATGCGGATGTCGCCACCATCGTTACTACCGTCGCCAACGATGCTAATAACGCGCAGACGGTACACTTTAGCCTCAACGACGACAAAACGCTTCTACGCCCCAAACACCCTTTTATCCACGGGGGCGAATACTTCAAGCACCGCATCGACTTCAAAGATCAAAGCGGCGTTGTCGTGGGCAGCATCAAAGATTGGAAAAGCCCCATCGCCGTGGCAAATCTCGATATCGACGAAGCGATCGACCCGGAGAAGCTCTATTTTTGCACCATTAACCTGCGCCCTTTTTACGCGCAGCAGGGCATCATAGGCGTCCTCTACGGCGACCTGAGCCCCAAGGAGCAGGAGCAGCTTTTCAGCGGCGAGTTTTACGATCCGCAAGCGGTCCGGCTCACCTTTCCGCAGCTGCACGTGGCACAGGTGGAATACGACCTGGACGTGGAGCAGTGGCACTTTGAACTCTTTACGGGAATCATACACAACCATGCGGGGCAGTACTCTTTCGAACAGGTTTCCGAAGCGCAGCAAGTGGAGTTTGAGCGGTACCAAGAGGCGGTCAGCCCCAAATAATCCGGCAAAAGGAGTACAGATGCAGTTTGAACTCACCTACGGCAATCTTGTGGAAAAAGAGGCGGATTTTATCGTCAACGCCTCCAATACGGAGCTGAACCTGGGCAGCGGCGTCTCCAAAGCCTTTTATGAGCACTGCGGCGGCGAAGGTTACCAGCTGGAACTGGACAACCTCAAAGCAAAGCATCTCAAAGAGAAGGGTCCCATCGAGCAGGGAGAAGTGATCATCTCCGATGCAGGAAGCGCGAAAAACTTCACCTACGCCCTGCACGCGGCGGTGATGAACTACAGCGACGCCTCCAGGCCCGGCGCCCCCACCTACGAGACGGTCGCTGCGGCGCTGGATCGCATCCTGGAGATCGTCGAGGAAAAGATCATCACCGAAGAGGTCCACTCCCCTATCGTCGTTTTACCGCTGCTTGGGTGCGGCGTAGGAGGCCTGGAGAAGGAGCGGGTTTTTGAGATGATCAGAGACCGTTTTCAAAGCGCCTTTTTGGATATGAAGGTCTATATCTGCTTTCACAAAAAGCAGGAGTATGAGCGTTTCTTATATCTGTAACCCCCTCTTTTCCTACAGTGTTACCAGTGTTACGACACCTCGGTATTTTACTCCGACGGCACCTCCAAAGCTGAATATTAAGCTTTAGTTTAGTTCTCTCAGGTATGATTGGTACTTTACAATATGTAATCCATTCCCGTTTTTCGTACGAGTTCCGGCAAAGCGGGAAGAGAAACACACAAGGAGAGAAGAATGAGATTTAAAGGTTTGAAAACACTGTTGGCGGCTGCCGTCCTGGCTTCGTCGAGTTTGAGTGCGGCTACCTGGAAATACGCCTTCGGCGAAGGGATGAGCGATCCTCAGGGGATCTACGCAAACGCGTTTAAAGATTTTATCGAGGAAAACTCCAGACACAAAATCAAACTCTACAAAGTGGGTTCACTGGGTGAAGAAGCGGATATGATGGAACAAGCCAGAGCCGGTTTGCTGCAATTTATCGGTCAATCTACGGGCTATATGGGCAGCACGATCCCCGAAATGGATATCTTTACCCTCCCCTACGTTCTGCCTACGGATACGAAAGAGTTGGATCACTTTTTCAAAAACTCCAAAGTCGTCAACGAAATGCTTCCCTCCATCTTTCACAAACACGGCTTGGAGCTGCTCTCCATCTTCCCCGAAGGCGAGATGGCGGTAACGACGATGGAGGAGTTCCACTCACCCGCCGACCTTCAAGGTAAAAAGATGCGTGTTATGCCAGGATCCCCTATTTTGGTAGAGACATGGGAAGCGTTCGGTGCTTCACCCCAGCCCATGACATGGGGCGACCTTGTGGGTGCTTTAAAAACGGGAATGGTCGACGGTCAGGAAAACCCCACCGTATGGATCGAAGCGTATGATTTGGATAATTTGACAAACGTATTGACCTATATGGGCCACAGCCATTTCAACGCTTCGGTAAGCGCGAACAAAAAGTTTTACGACGGTCTGAGTAAAAGAGACAGAATGCTTGTGCAAAAAGCGGCGGAACACGCCCATAAAACGATCCTTGAGGAGGCGCAAAAGCTTGATGCTATCGGTCTTGGCAGAATCGTAAGAACAAACCCCGATTACAAGATCGTCACCCTCAGCGACAAAGAGCGCGAACCCTTTAAAGAAGCGGCGAAAGAGGTACAGGAATCCTTCGCGAGCAAAAGCGACTCCAACAAGATGATCATGGAGCAGATGCGAAAAGATCTCGAAGCGGCGAAAAGCGGCGCACAGTAATTTCAAAACTTGACCCCTTCGGGCCGAACGGCCCCGGGGACTCATACCAAAGCAAATAGAGTTTTTGTTTTGCTATGAGACAGACAAGGAGAACCGTATGGATCAAAAGGCATCCCGTGATTCCGATAGGACAAATCCCGCAAACCCCTTTTTTAAAGCCGTGGATTTTTTGGACCTGTGGCTGAGCAGATTAGAATCCTTTATGCTTGCAGCGGGCGTGATCGCCATGGCCGTCGTGACCATCGCGGCGGTTATCACCCGCTTTGTTTTCAACAACGCCCTGACCGTCACCGATGAGCTCAATATGCTCTTTATCATCATCGTCACCTTTGCCGGGCTCAGCTACGCCGCGCGCAACGGCCGCCATATCCGCATGTCCGCTATCTACGACGCCCTGCCCGCGAAAGCGAGAAAACCGCTTATGATCACCATCGCCACCGTTACGGGGCTGTTTATGTTCGCGCTATCTTACTACTCCTACTTTTATATCGTAGAAGTTTATCAAAGCGGCCGTATCCTGCCCGCTTTGGGTATCCCCGTTTTCTACGTCTATCTCTGGGTTCCCGTCGGTTTTGCCGTAACGGGGATACAATACACCTTCACCGTCATCAAAAACCTGCGCGAAAGCGATGTGTATCTCTCCACAAAACTTCGCGACGGATACTGCGAAAATGAAATAGAGGTCTAAGGAAAACCATGCAGCTGCTACTCAAACGCTTTATCATCCTGACTTTTCTTACGCTCTTTACAGCCCTCACCGCTCAAGCTACGGACGATACGGTCACGCTTTACGTAGACGAGATACAAACGTCTAAACAGGGGGAGCAGTTTACTATCACGGTGTACGGCTCCTCCGAAGCCGCGGATTCCTTTAGCCACAAATGGCGCCCCGTAGAGGTCACGCTTACCGACAGCGAAGCCAACAGCGTCACCCAAACAACCGAAAGCAATAAAAACGGTCTGTGGGAGATCAGCGGGGTTGATATCTCCAAGCTGGCAGACGGTACGATAAAAGTTGCCGCCGCCATGAAAACCGCAGAGGGCAGTGTGCTGGGCACCGTCAAAGACAGTGCGGAAAAAGACACCAGTTTCAATCTTTTCGCCTTTTTGAAAAACCACCTTGCCGCTACGATCTTTGGATTGATGGTGCTGCTTTTACTGCTGGGCTTTCCCATGAAGATACCGTTGATCGCGGGGACATCGCTGGGTATTTTCCTGCTGTTTGACATGGATATGAACAAGATGCAGTTTATGGTGCAGCAGATGATGGCGGGCATCCGCCCCGCCGCACTCATCGCCGTACCGATGTTTATCCTCTCGGCAGATATCATGACCAGGGGACGTTCGGCGGAAAAGCTGATCGATCTGGTGATGGCGTTTGTGGGCCATATCAAGGGGGGACTTGCGGTCAGCACCGCCAGTGCCTGTACCATGTTCGGCGCCGTTTCGGGCTCGACGCAAGCTACCGTCGTCGCCATCGGTTCCCCCCTGCGTCCGCGGCTGAAAAAGGGAGGCTACAAGGATTCTTTTATCCTCGCGCTCATCGTCAACTCCAGCGATATCGCCTTTTTGATCCCGCCCAGTATCGGGATGATCATCTACGGGATCGTCGCTAAAACCTCCATCCCCGAACTCTTCATCGCCGGGATCGGGCCGGGGCTGTTGATTTTGCTGCTGTTTTCTCTCTACAGCATCTTTTACGCTTATCGGCACAATATCCCCACCGAACCCAAAGCCACATGGGCCCAGCGTGCCCAGGCGATGTATAAAGCGCTGTGGCCCCTGGGCTTTCCCGTCATCATCGTCGGCGGTATCTTCGGTGGCGTTTTCAGCCCCACCGAAGCCGCTGCGGTAAGTGTGGGGTATGCGATCTTTCTGGAAGGTTTCGTATTTAAAACGATGAAGCTTAAAGACCTCTACGATACGGCCAAATCCACCGGACTGGTCACGGCGGTGGTATTTATCCTCGTCGGCGCCGGAGCGGGGTTTGCCTGGGTGCTTTCCTACGCCCAGGTGCCCCAGGAGATTTTGGGTACTATCGGTATCGACCAGATGGGTCCCTACGGCGTTCTTGCGGTGATCTCTTTGTCCTTTTTCATCGGTTGCATGTTTGTCGATCCCATCGTGGTGATCCTGGTCCTTGTCCCCATCTTCGTCCCCGTTATCGACGCGGTGGGGCTTGATCCGGTGCTGGTGGGGACCATCATTACGCTGCAGGTGGCCATCGGCTCCGCGACGCCACCTTTTGGCTGCGATATCTTTACCGCTATTGCGGTATTTAAAAGACCCTATATGGAGGTGATCAAAGGGACGCCGCCCTTTATCGCCATCTTGCTCAGCGTTTCGGTAGCTTTGATCTTTTTCCCCGAAATCGCTCTGTTTTTACGCGATATCGCATTTCGATAAAGGATAAACGATGTTTAAAAAGATACTGGTTCCCCTGGACGGATCGGAACAATCCTTTGCGGCGCTGGACGTTGCGGCAAAAATGGCAAAAAAGTTTGACGCGCACGTCTACCTCCTCTCGGTATTTCAACACTACAGCGTCGCGGAGGGGGCGTTTACCGCGATTCGAGGCGATATGGAACCCGAAAAACTAGACGAAGATCTCAAAGAGTACTATGAGCAAGTCATCAACAAGGGGCAAAAAAAGCTTGAGAAAAAGGGATTAAAGGGGATCAAAGGGTTTATCAAGATGGGTTCGCCCGCCAAGGAGATCCTGGAGTTTGTCAAAGCCCATGAGATAGAGTTGATCGTGATCGGCTCTCAGGGGCACGGCGAACTGGCAGGCTATCTGCTCGGGGGCGTGTCGCACAAAGTCACGGGGCTTTCCGAGTGTCCGGTACTGGTGGTATAATACAAGGTGCGAATGACCGAAACTTCTACTAAAGGAAGCATGTGACATCCGATAAAAGAAAAGTCGCGAAGATGCTTAGCCAGATGCCGCAGGTGGAACTTGACCGCACGCTGGAGAGGATCGCAGCCACGGACGCCAAACTCGCCGCAGAGATCAAGGCGCTGCTGTACACTTTTGACGATCTGCTCGATGTCGATGAGAAGGATATGCCAAAGCTGCACCAAAAGGCCGATCAAAACGATCTGCTCCTTGCTATGAAGGGTGCCGGAGCCGCCATCACGGCAAAGCTGCTCTCGGGAGTGAGCGATAGACGGAAAAAGATGCTTTTAGAGGAGTTTAAACTCCTGGGCAAAGTCAAACGTTCAGACGTGGACGCCGCCAAAGCCCGCATCGCCGATACGCTGCGACGGCTGGTAGAAAGCAAAGAGATCTCCCTGGATGAGCAGTGGGTGGAGTGATTTGATACACGATCACCGGTTGCGGGGGATGTGCATCGCCGCTTTGGGCGTATTTGTCATCAGTTTTGACGCGCTTTTGGTACGCTTGGCGGCGGTAGATGCGGTGACGGTCTCCTTTTACCGCGGCCTGTTTATGGGGCTGAGTATGCTGCTGCTTTGGCAATTTAGAGGCGTGCACTCCTGGAGACCCGCCGACAGAAAAGAGTTGTGGGTCTTTGCGCTGATCGTCATGCTCTCGGCGCTGAGTACGACGCTGTTTGTCTTTTCGGTCAAATACACCGCCGCGGCCAACACGGTGGTCTTGCTGGCCACCTCATCCTTTTTTGCCGCGGTTTTTACCTACCTGCTCCTTGGCGAGCGCATCGCAAAAAGCACCCTTGCCGCTATCGTCATCTCCTTTATCGGCGTGCTTATCGTCTTTGGCAACTCCCTCTCCCTGGGCGGGGGATGGATAGGTGATCTGCTTGGGTTGAGCCTGGCGGTAGTGATGGGGCTGGAGCTGACCCTGCTGCGCAAATACGCGCACTTTCCCAAGCTTATGATCATAGCCCTAAGCGGCTTTTTAGCGGCGTTTGCGATGCTCTTTGCCAGCGACGCGCTGTTAGATATCTCCGCACAAACGCTGCTGTGGCTTTTGCTCATGGGGCTGGTGCAGATGCCTTTGGCAATCTATCTGATCTTTTTAGCCACCAGATATATCTCCTCGGCGGAGGTGAGCCTCTTTAGCACCATAGAGACGACGCTTGCGCCCGTATGGCTCTGGCTCTTTCTAGCTGAAATCCCGCCGAAGATGACCGTCGTGGGCGGTTCGCTGGTGATCGCCGCGATCCTTGTCAACGCCCTGCCTAAGATCACGGCGAAGAGGTAACTTTTTTAAATACTAGCTTTTTACCCCTTGAAGAGGCGCTTAACGCGCTTACAGTCAGCAGGATCAACCCCATCCCCGCAACCTGCGACCAAACCAGATGCTCCTCCAGCAGGGCTACGCCAAACAGCGACGCGGTCACGGGCTCGACCATCGCCACGACCGCGGCGACGGCGGGGGCGGTCCGTCGAAGACCGATAACATAAAGCACAAAGGAAACCCCCGCTCCCAGTACCCCCAAAGCTATAAAAAGCGGCCAGTCGGACGTGGCAAGCGCAACCAGGATCTGCTCCTTCTCGGCGGGCCAAAGAAGCAGCCCCGCAAGCAGCGTAAAGACGATAGAGAGGATCGCCTGCGGGGTGCCGTGGGGCGCGGCGTATTTGAAGCCGAAGATAAACAGCGCATAGGAAAGCCCGGCAAGCAGCCCCGCTCCCGCACCGAAAGCGGAGATGCCGCTACCCTCAAGGTTGTAGATGCGCGTTAACAGCACGATGCCAATCATCACCAGGATGATAGCACCCCACTTAAACGGCGTGGAGCGCTCCAATCCAAGCGCGAAGGAGATGAGATAGACAAACACGGGCGCGCAATACATCAGCGTAGCCGCCACCGCCACGCCGCTTTGTTCAATGCTGAGAAAATAAAAAGCGAAATTGCCGGCTACGCCCGCGCCCGCTACCGCCGACCAAAACCACAAGCGCCAACTCCCCAACCCGCTATGGCCAGGACGCAGCGCCAGCCACAGCAGGACAAAAAGCAGCCCGATCATACCCCGGTAAAACGAAACCACAAAGGGGTCCCAGCCGCTGCCGATCAAAAGCGCGCCGATACCGCCGGAGATACCCCAAAAGAGTGCCGCGCTCACTACCAATGCCGTACCAGAGATCATGTGGCCTCCTTTGCTTTTGTCGATTGTAACACAATTTCGCCCTATCCCTATTGACATGATATTGGATTTAGTATATACTCATAAATATATACTAAACTTTCGGGAGCGGATTATGGTAAACACTGCAAAGATATTTAAAAACGGACAGAGCCAAGCCGTACGACTACCAAAGGAGTTTCGCTTTGAAAATCAGGAGGAGCTTTTTATCAAAAAAGTCGAAGACGGTATCATTTTGCTGCCCACTCACGATAAAAGCGTGTGGGATCATATGTTTGACAGGCTCGATGAATTTTCAGAGGACTTTATGACCCAAAGAACACAGCCGGAACAAACCAGAGAGGATCTGTTTTGAGACATAGAGTGCTGGATACCAACATCTGTATCTATATCATAAAAAACAAACCCCGATCGGTCAGAGAGAAGTTCAAAGAGTTTGACGTTGGAGAGCTGGCACTCTCCTCCGTAACCGTATCGGAACTATACTACGGGGCGTATAAAAGCCGGCATGTGGAAAAAAATCTTATTGCACTGGAACATTTCCTCCGACCCTTTCAGATCGCAGAATATGATAGCCTGGCTGCGGCAAGATACGGCAAAGTACGAGCTGAATTTGAAAAGTCGGGAAAGGTCATAGGCGGACTGGATATGATGATAGCCGCTCATGCCCTCTCGCTTGATATGCCGCTTGTTACCAACAATACAAAAGAGTTTGAGCGGGTGGCAGGGTTGCGTCTTGAGAATTGGGTGTAGGTACTAATAGCAACCTAAAACCCTTTGATCAAAAACATAGAAAACACTTTACCGACTTGTTGCAAAATGCTCGAAAATAATGCGCACCCCTTTTGAGAGGGAACCAAAACAATTATCATTCAGTATCATTATCAAGTACCTAAAGAGCATTTAGTATTTATTCAAGTTATCTCACATTTAATGAAAATCATAGTACATTTTTAACCTCTTCATACTCAACTGAATTGGGATTTAGATAAGTGGTCAACTTTGTGACATCAATATTAGTTAACTTATTGTCTTTAACTTCTATACAATTCATATGATTTTTAGTAATATAGTTTGCTGTATGTCGAGAGAGTCCATAATTTTGTAAAGCGATAACTATTGGATTTCGAGTTCCATATTCAAGATATTGCGCCCAATTATTTCCAGCATTTTCTTCACCAACTATTTCTACTAACGTAGAGTAGTAATGATTGTAGTATTTTTGGAGAATATATCTAAGCTTGTTTTCAATGTCATCTATAATAATATTGATTATTTGATTGACATGTTTTGGGTTATTCCTGTTAAAAGGTCCATCTTTTTTATAATCTATGTATATATCTTTACCTTCTCTTTCATACCAATTAAGCGAATTGTTGATAATTTCATTTAGACTTGTGCCATTTATCCAGCTATTAACTAGCAGTGCTAAATATCCCAAATAAGGTTTACCTGTATTTTTTGTTTCTAGCAGTTTGAACTTTCCTCGCTCAATTTTATCCCAATTATAAAGATCATAAAAATAGTTTAATGAGATCTTACAGTTGTCATAATCTACATTTGGTAATTTTGCAGGTTTTGCTTGCAGAGTTGTAAATATTTTATTTTGAAGTTGAATATCTATAAATGGATTCGAGTCCAATACTTTGTATGGAACACTTAACTGGTTTATTCGATTTTTTGACAATTCAACTAGCGTTGACTTGTTATTTTCAATAAGTTTGGAAATGATCGGGCTTTGATAGTTTGTAGGTAATTCAAACGTATCTATTGAAATAATATTAGCTATGTATTGAAGAATCTCTTTTTCATATTCACGTGCTTTTATGGGCTCTTGTTTTAACAGATGCTCTATTTCAACAATTTTTTTATCGATATTTGACTCAATTGTTGGTTCAACCTTAATATCTTTTTTGACAAGCATTGAACTGTCTTTCCACTCTGATGCTTCTTCCCGAACACAAAAAATATTACCAGATAACTCCATCCCTAACCTACCTGCTCTACCTGCCAAATTCCAAAAGTCTATATCTTCAAATTTCGCTAGTGCTTTTTTATTGCTAAGAATAAAAACATTTTTCGCAGGAAGATTAACACCTTCCAGTAGAGTAGAAGTACAAAAAATATATTGAATATGCTCAGCTCGAAATAAGTCTTCGATAATATTGCGAACAATTTGCGGCATTCGACCAAAGTGAAAAGCAATGCCGTACCTTAGCAAGTCAACGAGATAATAATCTTTATGAACATGAGTTTTTATTTGAAAGATAGCTTTTTTAATGGCTCTTGGAACTTCAGGAGGTCTTTTTTGTTTCTGCTCTAGGTAGATTTTAAATTCAAGTGCCTTTTGAATGGTTTTTGTTCGTGAATTGCAGTAAATTAAATTATTTTGACTCGAACCGATCTGATCTATTAATTGGTTGGCATTTGTACCAATATTAGAGAATGGTATGCCTAAGGCATGTGGAGTGTTTTCAATATAATTAGTAAGATTATTATCAATAAAGTCGACATAAAATAAATTTTGATTCACAGGTGACTCATCCGTATGGAACTCTTTTACGGGTCTGTTAAAGAGTTGCAAAAATGCACCCGGATTGGAAACATTTGGTGAGGAAAAATACAGATTGATATTTGGAAATCTTTTAACAAGTTTTTCAATAGAGGTATAAGAAGTAATACTACGAGAATCTTTATGAGAAGCGAGTTTGTGTGCTTCATCAACAAATAAAAACCCAATGGGCGGGTTGTTATCATCGGAGACATAACTAATAATCCGTTCTGGAGTTAAAACTAAAATATAATTATGTTCTGCTTCTGCATCTATTTCTGAGATTGTTGAGTTGGTTGCAATTTTGTAGTTATGCTCATTTATACTGCCTGCTAGTTCTTTTTTAATATCAAGTACAAATTGGTTGATTAAAGCTCTTGTGGGAACCATAATTATTATATTTTCTGCTGGAATATTTTTAATGACTTCATATAAAAAAGCTTTTATTACAAATGATTTTCCCATTGAGGTTGGACCTGATGTGGAAAACGGTTTGATTTGTCAATTTGAAACGGTTTGAAATGTCAAACTCAAAACTTAAGTCGTTTAACTTCAAC
>LLYS01000012.1 GCA_002049495.1 Epsilonproteobacteria bacterium tcs-49
GGAGCAGTAGTTCAGTTGGTTAGAATACCTGCCTGTCACGCAGGGGGTCGCGAGTTCGAGTCTCGTCTGTTCCGCCACTTTCATTTTCAAAGTTTATCCATGAAGTACACACTATTAAAGCTTTTATCCCTCTATCAGTATATTTCCAGACTCTTTCCCGCAAGTTGCAGATACTACCCCACCTGTTCGGAGTACGCCAAATGGCAGTTTGAAAACACACACCCCCTTATCGCTTTTTACCGATCCTTTTTCCGTATATGCCGCTGCAATCAACTCTTTGACGGGGGGATCGATTATCCCAAGGGAAAATTCATCTTTAAAGATCCAACTTATGGTAAGATTACAACGGTACGCTACTGGTACGTGCCGACGACGAAAGCAAAAGAATTTTATATCATAAAGAGTTTTGATTAATGGAGTTTTGGAACAATATATATGACCATTTCGATCCCGTAGCGCTGGATCTGGGGTTTATCAATATCCACTGGTACGGGCTGATGTACGTCGCGGCTTTGCTCGTGGCGCTTTTTACGGCAAAGTGGTTTGTCAAAAAAGATAAAATCCCCATCTCCGACAATCTTTTGGAAACCTACTTTATCTATGTCGAAATCGGCGTGATCCTGGGGGCCCGGCTGGGGTATGTTTTTATCTACTCCACCGACACGCTTTACTATATCACCCACCCCTGGCAAATTTTCAACCCCTTTATCGGCGGACAGTTTACGGGAATCAGCGGGATGAGTTACCACGGCGCGGTGATCGGATTTTTACTCGCTTCCTGGCTTTTTAGCAAGCGCCACGATTTCAGTTTCGGCAAACTGATGGATCTGGTAGCGCTGAGCATCCCCATGGGCTATATTTTCGGCCGTATCGGCAACTTTTTAAATCAGGAGCTTATCGGGCGCCCCACCGACTCCCCTTTTGGTATCTACGTCAACGGTATTTTGCGCCACCCCTCGCAACTTTATGAAGCGCTCCTTGAGGGGCTGCTGATCGCCGCGGTTTTATTTGTATACAGACACTATAAAAAAGTCGACGGGGAGTTGATGGCGCTGTACGGCGCGCTGTACGGGATCGCCCGCTTTGTAGCGGAGGTTTTTCGCGCCCCCGATCCGCAGATCGGGTTCCTGTGCTGCGGCATGACCATGGGGCAGCTGCTCTCGGCATTGATGATCCTCGCCGGGATCGCGACCTTTGCCTATCTGCGGCGCGGCTCTTTCGCCAAAGCGAAGTAGCGGATCGAAGCGAAACCGTAGGGGCGAACCCTCTCCAGCGCTTCAAGCTGCTTCTCCCCCACGATGCCCCCCAAAGCGATCACCTTGATCTTGACACGCTTGAGCAGATATTTCAAACGTTCAACGCCCAGCGGTTTGCCTTTGCCGGGGGTTGCGAAGATAGGACTGTAGGTGACGGCGTCGGCTCCGAGCTTTTGCGCGCGCTTGACCTCTTCGATGCTGTGGCAACTGATGACGGTAAAGAGTTTTGCGCGTTTTGCCGTTAATATTTGATCGAACTGATCGCTTCGCAGATGCACCCCGTCCGCTTTCAGGCGCTTTGCCAGCATCACCTCCCCGTGCAGCAAACGTTTTGCGTCGAGTTTTTGGGCAAGAAACTGTTTTGCGTATCCGGCGTAGTTTCCCGTCTCTTTGTCGCGAAAAACGATAAAATCGCTTTGGATAGCGTGTAGATAGTTGAGGAACTGTTCCTGATTATCGTAGTATTTTGGATCGGTGATAGCGTAGCGAACTATTTTTCAATACCTTTTAAAATATCGCTGAGGATCTTTGTCTGCTTTTGCATCTCCACATATTTGTCAAGACGGAGAAAGAAAAACTCTAAAAGTGTAACGAAAAAGAGTCCGAAGAGTGAACCTACGAAGGTGAAGATAACGGCGTAGAAAAAGCCGTATTTAATTCCCGTAAGAAATCCGAAGGCCGCCCCGATGGCGACTAAAGCCCATGCGACCCCCAGTAGAAAGTTTATGATGAACCCGAGAAATTTCGTGGAAACTCTCAAGGTTAATGGGATTCCTCATGCAGCATAACCGCGCCTGCGAGGTATACGTATGAAAGCATCATAAAGATAAACGCTTGCAAAAACGCCATAAACGTCAGCAGCACATACGCCGGAAGCGGTACGAGATAGGGTGCGAGCATAAGTAGTACCCACAAGAAAAGATCGTCCCCTCTTACGTTACCGAACAAACGGAAAGAGAGAGAAACGATTCTTGAGATGTGCGAAACGATCTCGATCGGGAACATCAGCGGCGCCAACCATTTTACGGGTCCTGCGAAATGCGCGATATAGCTCCCGAGACCGTTTTTGCGTACCCCCTCAAAGTTGTAGTAGAAAAATACGATCAAAGTCAACGGAAGCGTGAAGTTGATATTTGCCGTGGGTGATTCAAACCCGGGAATAATACCGATAACGTTGCTTACGAAGATAAACAGCCCGAGCGTAGCGATCAAAGGCAGGTATTTGCGTGCGTTGCTTGCTCCTACAACGTCTTTACCCATACCCAGTACCCCCTGCAGGTACGCTTCCAATACGTTTTGCGTTCCCGTGGGAACAACTTTCATGCTAGCCGTTGCGGCTTTTGCGAGAAATAGGGTTATAAACGCAGCCAAGAGTGTGTGCCCCATGAAAATAAACCAGTGACTGTGATTTATAGCACCTATAAATGTAAAAATCCCTTCCATCAGATTCCTTTTGTATGCTAATTTGCGCTTATTTTATCCAAATGATCTTAAAAAAGGACTTAATAGCGCTTCAGTTTCCGCACCCGTGGTGCGTTCAGTAACTCCCCTCTTCATATTCTATTCCGTTGTTCCGCAGATAGGAGGTAAAGAGTTCATAATACTTTCGCGCTTCGCTTTTTTCATAACTGGCGACGGAGATCACGGCTACCCTTTTGTCCCCGACAAACTTCGGCAAAGAGGAGAGATCGATATGTTCAGGTACCCGTTTCATCACGTCGATGAGATAGTTTTCGCTGGTAAACGCCCGCAGCGTATAGCGGTGCAGCTGCCGGTTTTTGGGGTAAAACTCCTCCAGTGCCTGCGTGATCATGGAATGTGCCATTTCGGGGAAGCCGGGGGTAAAGAAAAACCGATCATCCACTTGAAAACCCGGAACGTTGTTAACCACGTTATCGAGCAGTTTCGCCCCCTTGGGCAGCATCGCCATCTTGATCCGGTGGGGATAGGCATCCTCGCCGAACTGCTGCAAAATGCGCTCTTTGGCTTCGGCATGTTCATAGAGTTTTCCATCATCCAGCGCCTCCGCCGCGCACTGCCTGGTATAATCATCGGGAGTCGCCCCGATCCCGCCGAAGCAAAACAGCACCGCCTCGGGATCCTTTGCCACCTGCTTGATCGACTCGACGATCAGCGCCGGATCGTCTTTGATGATATGACATCCCCAAAACTCCCAGCCGCGCTTTTGCAGCTGGGAACTGACAAATTCAAAATGGGCGTCCCGGCGCCGTCTGTTGAGGATTTCACTGCCGATAATCAAAGCATAAAAGCGTTTCATCGATCTCCTTATTATATCTATTTCTTTTCCTTATTTTATCCAAAACGGATGACATTTTGTTATCTGTATTTGACCCTTTGTAGCAATTTCGGTACGATTGAGAAAAGTTTGTGCCCAACGGCTTGTATACAGCGCAACCGTCAAGGAGATGCGATGACCCGAGACGAACTCAAAAAGTACAACGGCAAGAATGGACAAAAAGCCTACGTCGCCTACAAAGGCAAGGTTTACGACGTCACCGACAGTACGCTGTGGCAAAACGGTGAACATGAACAGATGCACCAAGCCGGCAGGGACTTGACCGATGCCATGAAAGCCGCCCCCCACGGCGCCGGTGTTTTCAAAGGTTTCAAAGAGGTCGGCGAGCTGGAGGAAAGCAAAGAGCAATCCGCGCAAAGCCAAAGTGCCCCCGCAACTTTGAACGCTTTATATAAACGCTTTCACCCCCACCCCATGAGCGTGCATTTTCCCATCGCCCTGCATCTGTTTGCGGCCTTTTTCAACCTGCTTTTCCTTTTCGACAAAAGCCAGACTTGGGAACAGCTGGTCTTTTACTCCCTCTCCATCTCCACGCTGATGGGAGTGTTTGCCATGATAACGGGCATTATGAGTTGGAAGATCAACTACGCCTTTTCGGCTTCAAAGATCTTTAAACAAAAGCTCTATCTCTCAATCCTCACGCTGGGACTTGGTATCGTTGCCCTTATCATCTACTTTGCCGATACCGACGCGGTTTACGAGATATCGGGCTGGGGTGTCGTTTATCACGCTATCGTCTTTGTTACGGCACTGACGGTGATCATGCTGGGTTACCTCGGCGGAATCATCGCCTGGGGGAGCAAATCCGCTTCCGGCGGCGCAAAAGGCGCTACAAAAAGAAAAGAGCAAAGCGCTCAAAATTTGACGGTTCAAAATAGAAAACGCGAACGCTACACCTTTGCGCCCCAAAACACCGCCACCGCTTTGCAGCTGCCGTCTCTGCCCCTGCAAAGCATGAACGCACCGGGGTCCCGAAAACCTTTTAAAGAGCTCAATATCCAGATAGGCGGTCCGGCGGGAGCGGGGATCAATACCGTGGAGCGCCTGGTGAGCGAAGCGCTCAAAGCCCAGAAACTGTGCCACTTTATCACCAGTGAATTTATGTCCCGGGTCCGCGGGGGCAGCAACACCACTTTTATCCGTATCGCGGAAGATGCGGTGGCCGCACCCCTATGGCAAGCCGATATCTTTATCGCTTTGGATGAGCAAGCGTACGAACACTCCAGATCCAGAGTCAAAGATGCGGTCGTCATCACCGACAAGAACAACAAGATAGCGGCGAAAAATCTTATCAAAATCCCCGTAAAAGAGAGTGTGAAGGATTTGGGCTCCCTCTATGAAAACAGTTTCGCATTCGGCTTTCTGTGCGCCTATATCGGTATCGACGAGCGCAACGGCAAGCACGCGGTAAAGACGCTCTTTAAAGACAAAAATGAACAAAACAACCTCAAAGCCTTCGATCTGGGTTTCCGTGCCTTTTCGGAAAAAAGCGACTTCAACCTCAGAAGCTTTGCGCAAAACCAGGGAGAGGGCGGCTATCTCAGCGGAAACGAATCGATCGGCTTTGGGTTTTTAAGCGGCGGGGTCAATTTCATCTCCTCCTACCCCATGTCTCCCTCCACGGGCGTCTTTACCTTTTTAGCCGGTATGGGAAAAACTTTTCCACTGGTGCTGGAACAAGCCGAGGACGAGATAGCGGCGCTGAATATGGTGATCGGTGCCTGGTACGCCGGCGGCAGGGGATTGACCACCACCTCCGGCGGCGGATTTTCTTTGATGAGTGAAGCGCTGAGCCTGGCGGGGATGAGCGAAACCCCCGCACTCGTCTACCTCGCCCAGCGCCCCGGTCCCGCCACGGGTCTGGCCACGCGGACCGAACAGGGAGATCTCAATCTCGCTCTGCACGCGGGACACGGCAACTTTCCGCGCCTGATCCTGGCTCCCGGCGACAGTGAGGAAGCCACCCTCCTTGCCCACTACGGGGCGGACTTTGCCGATTATTTCCAAATCCCCGTCATCTATATGGCCGATCAATTTTTCGCCGATTCCATACGCTATGCTCCCAAGCTGGATTTCGACGCCCTTCCCGAACAAAACTTCATAACCCCCAGCAAGCGCAACTACCGTCGCTACGCGGATACGGACAGCGGTCTCTCCCCCCGCGCCATCCCCGGATACGGCGAAGGGATCGTGCGGGCCACCAGCGGGGAGCACTCCCAAAACGGACAGATTACCGAAGATTATGAAATCAGAAACCAAGACAACGCCAAGCGGGCACGCAAACTGCAAACCCTGCGCGAGCACGCCCTGGCTCCCCAGGTAACAGAGGGAGAAAACTCCGTAGCGCTTGTGGGATGGGGATCAACGAAATCCGTCATCGCCGAAGTCGCCGCAAAACTGGGACTGAGCGCGGTGCATTTTTACTGGCTTTATCCCCTGAATGAAAAACACCTCGAACCGTTAAAGGCTTACGATAAACTCATCGTCGTAGAAAACAACGACAACGGCCAATTCCAAGATCTGCTGCGGCTGCACGGCATCCGGTGCCACGCTTTCATCGGCAAAGCGGACGGCTTTTGCTTCTTTAGCGACGAACTCCGTGACAGGGTCAACGAGCATCTATATGCAAAGGAGGATTCCCATGGCTAGACGATTCGACAACCCCGATCAACCCATCAGCTGGTGCCCGGGCTGCGGTAACTTCATCATCTTAAACCTGCTCAAAACGGTTTTTGAGGAGTTGGATTTTGCCCGAAGCGAAGTAGTGATCGCCTCAGGCATCGGCCAAGCGGCCAGAACACCCTATTATATGGATGCCAATATGTTCGCGGGGCTGCACGGCAGAGCGATCCCCATGGCCACCGGGATGAAATCGGCAAACCCAAAACTTACCGTCGTCGCCGAAGGGGGTGATGGGGATATGTACGGTGAAGGGGGCAACCACTTTCTCAACGCCGTCAGACGGGATATGGATATGGTCAACATCGTACACAACAACATGGTTTACGGCTTGACCAAGGGGCAAGCTTCCCCCACCAGCCAAAAGGGTTTTACCACCAAGGTCCAGGTAGACGGGGTCAGCAACGAACCTTTCAACCCCTTAAGTATCGCCCTTGCAGCGGGAGCGGGGTTTGTCGCTAGAATCAGCGTCACCGATTTCGACCACGCCAAAGAGGTGCTTAAGCGCGCCTTTACCTACGAGGGATACGCCCTGGTCGATATCTTCCAACCCTGCGTCACTTTCAACAAAGTCAACGGATACGATTTTTTTGAAAAGCACACGTACAAACTGGGCCAGGATCACGACATGGGCGATTTCTCCCAGGCGATGGAAAAAGCGATGGAGAAGGCCCCCTTTCCCCTGGGGGTATTTTACGAAAAACCTTTAAAAACCTTTACCGCCGCCCACCATATAGAAAAGCCGCTCTTTGAAAACGTATACGATAAACGGGAGTTGCAAAAACTTTATGATACCATGCTTTAAAAAGGGGTGTATATGCCCGTCCCTCGCGGGGCGGGCGCAAAGAAAGAAAAGACCTGCTTTAACAGATCGGTAAGATTATGCGTTTGCCTTGATAAACTCTTCCATATCGCTTACGATCGCTTCGATAGTACGCTCGCCGTCGATCACTTTCAGCAAACCTTTGTCCGTATAAAACTTTTGGATCGCTTCCAAAGGCTCCGTATAGACTTTCATTCTGTTGTAGAAAACTTCCTCATTATCGTCAGCCCCTCTTGCTCTGTCAAGGACTCTGTCTTTAGCCGTTTCCTCACTGACGTATACTTCGATAACGGAGGTAAGTTCGATACCGGCTTCATTGTTCAGCACCTTGTCCAGGGCTTCCATCTGCTCGGTACTTCTGGGGAAACCGTCGATGAGAATGACGTTGTCGTCGCAGTTTTTGATAGCGCTTACAACCGTATCGATTACGATATCCAAAGGAACGAGGTTGCCTTTGGAGATAAAGCTGTCGATCGTAGCGCCAAGCTGTGATCCGCTTGCCACTTCCGCACGGAGCATATCGCCCGTAGAGTAGTGCGTAATCCCGTCGTTATTCTCCGCGATCATGCTCGCATCAGTCGTTTTTCCGCTTCCGGGAGCACCGATTACAAGAAAAAGTTTTTTCATAGTAGATCTTCCTTACTGTAGATTTTGTATTCAAGGCCGTTTGTAAAAGCCCGCTGTCAAAAATTTCGAAATTATATCGAAAAAGAGATGATGGTTTTCTTTGCTGCGTTCACGCTACGAAAGCGAGCCTACTGCTCGATCTTTCGTATGCGAAGCGCCAACTCCTTGAGCTGCTCCTTATCCACGGGACTGGGAGCTTCGGTAAGCACGCACGACGCTCTTTGCGTTTTTGGAAAGGCGATAACGTCACGGATATTATCCCGTTTTGTCAGCAGCATGATCAGCCGGTCAAACCCAAGCGCAAACCCACCGTGGGGTGGGGCACCGAAGTTGAGCGCCTCAAGCAAAAAGCCGAACTTTTCCTGCGCTTCCTCTTCGCCGATACCGAGCAGGTTAAACACCTCCTCCTGCACGTCGGGTTTGTGGATCCTCATGCTGCCCCCGCCCAGTTCGACACCGTTAAGGACGATATCAAAGGCAACCGATTCGATATCTTCGATATGCTCTTTGTTGGTATCTTTTGGCATGGTAAAGGGGTGGTGCAGCGCTTTGACTTTGCCCTCCTCCACTTCAAACATGGGAAAATCCACGACCCAGAGGAAGTTCAGCGCGTCTTTGTCGATCAGATCCATCTGCCGGCCAATCTCCAGGCGCAGTCTGCCCATATAATCCAGGACCTCTTTTTTGTGTCCGGCGCCGAAAAAGACCACGTCGCCCTCTTTTAGCTCCACCCTCTCAAGCAGAGTCGCCAGGCTCTCTTCACTCAAAAACTTCACGAGCGGTCCTTTAGGGCCTTCGGCTTTCATCTGGATATACGCCAACCCCTTCGCGCCGAATTTGCGCACGTAGTTTTCAAGCTCTTTCAAATCCTTTCGGCTGAAGTGGTTGTCGCCGCCGTCGACCTTCAGCGCTTTGATACGGTTGTGCGCCTTGTCTTTGGCGATATTTTTGAAGATATCGTTATTGCTGTCTTCAAAGAGATCGATCACTTCCACCATCGGCATCGCAAAGCGCAGATCGGGCTTGTCGCTGCCGTACTTTTCCATCGCCTCATAGTGGCTCATACGTGTAAAAGGCGGTTTTACTTCAGGGTAACCGCACTCGTTGAAGATCCCCTGGATCATATCTTCGGCCACTTTGATCACCTGCTCCTGATCGCAAAAGCTCAACTCCACGTCTATCTGGGTAAATTCGGGCTGACGGTCCGCTCTGAGATCTTCGTCGCGGAAACATTTGGCGATCTGGAAGTAGCGGTCAAAACCGCCCACCATCAGCAGCTGCTTAAACAGTTGCGGCGATTGGGGAAGCGCGTAAAATTCACCGTTGTGCACCCGGCTGGGGACCAGATAATCCCTCGCGCCTTCGGGCGTGGATTTGGTCAAAATCGGCGTTTCCACCTCCAAAAAGTTGTTGGCGTCAAGCACTTTGCGTGCCGCCATCGCAGCCTTGCTTCGGATTTTAAACGTATTGTACGCCTCTTTTTGGCGCAGGTCGAGATAGCGGTATTTTAAGCGGATCTCCTCGTTGACGCTTTTGTCTCCGAGCGTATAGGGAAGCGGCTTGGAGCGGTTTTCGATCACGAGATCGGTCACGACGATCTCGATCTTCCCCGTTTTGAGTTTGGGATTTTCCAACCCCTCACCTCTGGCCCGTACTTTTCCGGTGGCGATCAAGACAAATTCGTCGCGTACCTTTTCCGCCTCTTTATAGGGCGTTTCATAGGTAGGATCGCAGACAAGCTGGACCACCTCGTCGTTATCTCTCAAATCGATAAAGATGATGCCGCCGTGATCACGGTAACTGTTTGCCCAGCCGCAAACGGTCACTTCCTGATCGATATGGCTCTCATTTACTTCGCTACAATAGTGCGTTCTCAAACTAAAACCCTTCAATGTTTTTGAGGCGATTATAGCAAAAAAGCCCTTTAATTGAAATTGACATTCCCGCCGGATTTTGTTAGGCTTTGGCAAAAAAGGAATATGATGCTACGAATTGTATTGGCATTTTGTATGGTTGCAGGCTTTGCTGCTGCCCAACAACAGGAAGCGGCGACACCCGCACCCAAAAAACAGCAACAACAGCAGCCGCAAGAGGTCAGCCTCGATAAAAAAGAGGTACAAAACTTTATGGTCGCTTTTGTACAGATCGCTCAACTGAAGCAGGTTCTTGGACAAAAGCTGCAAACAAAAGACGGTTCAAAACCCTCCAAAGAGGTACAGAAATCAGTCAATAAAGAGTTTCAAACAAAAGCGCAAAACATCATCAAAAAGGCGGGTTTGAGTATCCAGCGCTATGGACAGTATATCCAGCTTCTACAGCAAAGTGACGATTTTAAACAGTTGGTCAAAGGGATCATCGCGCAGATGTCAAACCAACCCGCGAAAAAGTAACTTCTTATAAAAACCGAACCTTTTCGGTTTTTATAAACCGCATCCCCCTCCGTTTTCACTAAAAACCTCTTTTATTTCACACTCTTTACAGCGGTATTCGATAACGCTAGCACCGCTACAGCCGCTTTTTCTCAACACTCTGGACACTATGGGAGTTTTGGTAAGGGTGATATCTTTGGCTTGATCGTAGAATTTTACGGGTTTGGCGTTGCAATCTGGGCAGATACCCCGCTTGAAACTGTGGAGACGTTTGTGTTTGAGTTGGTAGTGCAGCAGGACCGCCGCTACCGCAAAAGCCAGTAGCAGCGACAATCCTACGAAAGTATACATGAGGTGACTACTCTACCTCTGCGTCGATAACGTCGTCGTCATCTTTTTTCTTTGAAGCATCGGCCTGCGCGCCGCCTTGCTGTTTCTCCTGCTCTTTGGCATACATCGCTTCGGCAAGCTTATGGCTTACTTCCGTCAGCGCCTTGACCTTCTCATCGATCTGCTCTTTTGTGGCGTTGTCGTCTTTAAGCACCTCTTTGAGTTCGTTCAGCGCCGTTTCGATCTTCTCTTTTTCGGCAGCGTCGAAGTTTTCACCCAGCTCCTCAAGGGATTTTTCCGTCTGGTGCACTAAGCTGTCCGCCTGGTTTTTCGCATCAACAAGCTCTTTTTTCTTCTCATCTTCCTCTTTGTGCGCTTCGGCGTCTTTGACCATCTTGTCGATCTCCTCTTCGCTAAGACCGGAGCTTCCGCTGATGGTGATGTTTTGCTCTTTGCCCGTTCCCTTGTCTTTGGCGGTAACTTTCAAGATACCGTCGCTGTTGATATCAAAGGTCACCTCGATCTGGGGGACGCCTTTGGGTGCGGCGGGAATATCTCTGAGTTCAAACTGCCCGAGGGATTTATTGTCTTTGGCAAACTCTCTCTCCCCTTGCACGACGTGGATCGTAACCGCCGGCTGGTTGTCTTCGGCCGTGGAGAACACTTCCGATTTCTGCGCGGGGATCGTCGTACCCTTTTCGATCAGTTTTGTGGTTACTCCGCCGAGGGTTTCGATACCAAGGCTCAGTGGCGTTACGTCAAGAAGCAGTACGTCTTTGACGTCGCCTTTGAGTACGCCGCCCTGGATCGCGGCACCGACGGCTACAACCTCATCGGGGTTTACGGATTTGTTCAACTCTTTATCAAATACTTTCTTCACCGCTTCCTGAACCGCGGGGATTCTTGTAGATCCGCCGACCATAACGACCTGTTTGATCTCATTTGGCGTTAAGTCCGCATTTTCGATTACGCGTTTTACCGTCGTGACCGTACCCTCTACGAGGTCTTCGATCATACCTTCAAACTTGGCTCTGGTGATGTTTCGCGTCAAGTGCTTGGGACCGGTAGCGTCTGCGGTGATGTAGGGCAGATTGATATCGGTCTGATCGGAAGAGCTGAGCTCTTTTTTCGCGTTTTCAGCCGCCTCTTTCAATCTTTGCATCGCCATGACATCTTGCTTCAGATCAACGCCCTGCTCATCTTTGAACTCTTTTACAAGCCAGTCGATGATTCTGTTGTCAAAGTCGTCACCGCCCAAGAAAGCGTCCCCGTCGGTTGCGAGTACTTCTACGACGTTGTCGCCGGTTTCAAGAACGGTAACGTCAAAAGTACCGCCGCCCAGGTCGTAAACCAAAATCTCTTCGGCTTCTTTCTTGTCAAGTCCGTACGCAAGCGCCGCACTTGTGGGTTCGTTGATGATCCGAAGGACGTTCAGCCCCGCGATCTGTCCCGCTTCTTTGGTCGCTTTTCTCTGCGCGTCGTTGAAATACGCAGGCACGGTAATAACCGCGTCCGTTACGTCCTCACCGAGGTAGCTTTCCGCATCCTCTTTCATCTTGATAAGCACTTTCGCACTGATCTCTTGGGGCGTATAGGTTTTACCGTCCACTTCGATAGCACACGCGCCGCTTCGATCGACGATCTTGTAGGGCAGCTTTTCCTGCGCCTCTTTGGCCATATCCTCACTCATCATCAAGCCCATGATACGCTTAATGGAGTAGATCGTTTTTTCGGGGTTTGTCACCGCTTGACGCTTCGCGCTGTCACCGACGAGGATTTCGCCCTTGTCGGTAAAAGCTACAACCGAAGGTGTGGTGTTTTTCCCCTCCTTGTTGGTGATGATTTTCCCCTCACCGTTATCATACACTGCCATCGCAGAGTTTGTCGTACCTAAGTCGATTCCTAATACTTTAGCCATTTTCTTTCTCCTTGTTAATTGTTTTGTTTCACTTTGCTAATTTTCTCTATTCCCAACCGCTCACAACCATAGATGACGCTACTTGGCGATACTCACCATAGCAGGTCGCAGCAGACGCTCTCTCATCGTATAGCCGTGCTGCATCACTTCGACGATATCGCCGCTTTCATGCTCCTGGCTCTCAACCTGCATCACCGCGTTGTGCAGCTGCGGATCGAAACCGTTGTCGATATCGACGATCTCCACGCCGTGTTTGGAGATCGCTTTTTTAAACTGCTCAATAGTCAGCTCGATCCCCTCTACCATCTTTTCGTCACCGCTGTTTTGCGCGGCTTTAAGCGCCATATCCAGCGAATCGATGACGGGTAAAAGGTCCTTTGCGAAACTTTCGTTGGCATACGCCACGGCGTTATGCTTATCCTTTTCCAGCCGTTTCTTGCTGTTTTCAAAATCGGCGTACACCTTCACGTATTTCTCCTTTTGCGCGTTGAGCTGCTCGTTCAAAGCTTCGATCTGAGCCTGCAGGTCTTCGCCCTGCTCCTTTTCTTCCTGCTCAGTTTCCTGCTCTTTTTCGCACTCCTGGCTTTCGGGCTCTTCAGTGTTTTTCACTTCTTCATTTTCAGTTGCCACTTATACTCCTTATGAAATTTTTATAATCGTTCGTCAACTCTCCGAGAAGAAACAGTTGGTACTTTCTTCCCTCTTCATTTTGTACCTGCAGTTTCGTTTTCAGCAGCGGATAGTCAAACCCTATGCGAAAATCCTGGTTGATCACCGTTCCGTCATAGAGGCTTTGGAAATCCTCCTGCAGTTCAAAATCAAAAAGCCGATTCCTGTTATAAATCTTGATATTCGAAGAGATCGCTTCATTGATCTTGGTCGCGAAGGGTTCCAACCCGATCTGTTTGATTACCGAGGCGATCTTTTCGATCTCGTTGCCCAGGAAATCCCGCAGGAACTTTTCCAGCAGCCGGTTGTAGCGCACCGCTATCTCACTTTCGGTGAAGATGATCAAGAGGTATTTGTCTTCGATATTTCTCACCTCTTCCAAGACGTTGGAGCTGACATCTTTCATGCAGACGTAGATATCAAACTCCTTCGCGCTGCGCTCCACTTTGCCCGTATCGATCACGAACCCTTCGCCGATCGATTCAAAAAACGTGCTCCAGTACTCGATCATCGTCGTATCGGTCGGGATACGACCGCCGCTGCGATGGAGCTGCTCCACGATACCGTCATCTACCATCTTTTTAAAGTAGTAGCGGATCGTCGCGGAACTCATATCCATGGAGATCACTTTTTTAAGCTGCTCCGAACCTATGGGATCTTTTACCTTAATGAACTCATTGATTAATGTATTTAAAATTAAAAGATATTTATCATTCATCGATAACCTTTAGCACTCACTATCAATTTGTGCTAACAAAATTATACAACATTGAGTGATCATTTGTCAAGTTATAAAAACGGCTCTTTCGAAACTTTTGCGCAAAGCCCATGTACAGGCGCTTAAGCATGGGATTCGTCGCCCAGTTTAAAACTATTTCGATAAAATGTTTTCATGTATTTATATGAGTTTTCCAAACGTTTTCCCCACCTTAATACTGTCGATACGCTGGAGTACTGCTCCATCTTCGGCGGAGTGGAGGAAGCGCTGCACATCAAATTCTTCGACAACATCTACGACACCATCGAAGACAACATCATCAAACACCTCGACACCTTTGAAGCCCAGATCCAGCCGGCCGTGATCAAGCAGCAACCCTACGCGCACTTTTTGTGGGCGTGTACCAAAAGTGACGCGAAAAAGATCAACTGCTTCCGCAAAGCGCGCATTTCGGAAAAAAAGGGCGAAGAGCTTTTGCACGATCTGATAGAGATGGGGGTTTTGCATCTGGAGGAATCGCGCGAACCGCCCTTAAAAACCCACCCCGGGCAAAAACTCAAAAAGGAGCTGCGCGGCTACCGTATCCAGCCCAGGATCCGCTTTAACAAGCCCTTTTACCGCTTCTATTTCCGTTTTATCTACGGCAAAAGCGAAGAGATCGCCCAGGGCTATACCAAAAACTTTTTTGAAAAACTTTCAAAAAATATCGACCGCTACTACAGCTACCCCTTTGAAAAAGCCGCCAACGCCCTGCTGGCCAAGCGCTTTGACCTTGAAGAGAGAGGCAGCTACTGGGATAAGGATAACGAGTTCGACGTTTTTGCCAAAACCTCCCGGGGCAAGCTGATCGTCGGCGAGTGCAAGTACAAAGACCGCAAAGTGTGCAAAAACGAATTGACCAAACTCAAACACAAATGCAAAATCTCGGGGTTAGAACCCGATTACTACCTGCTGGCGTCCAAAAGCGGCTTCAGCAAAGAGTTGGAAAAAAACGAGGATAGAGATTTGATCCTCTTTTCCATAGAGGATTTTAAGGAGCTTTTGTATGATCGATAAAAGTATGATCGATAATCTCGATAGCAAGGATCGGCAGATCGTTTTGCAATCTTTGGAGAGTTTGATCGATCAAACCTACAAGGTGGAAAACGAGTACAAGACGCTCAACAGCTCCTATAACAGCCTGGAGGGGTTGATCAAACAGATCATCGAGGTGCTGCCAAACGCCCTGTGGGTCATCAACGACGACAACAGCATCTTTTTGCAAAACAGCGAAGCCAAGCAGCACGACGACCACCTGGAGATGTTTATCAACTCCCGTGACGGGGATGAGCTGTATGTGCAAAAACGCTACTTTTTGATCAATAAAAAGACCCACAACGACAAGCTGATCGTAAGCGCCACCGATATCACCAGCCACAAACGCAAGGACCGCCTGGCGTTCATGGGGCAGATGGCCGCGCACCTTGCCCACGAGATCCGCAACCCCGTAGGCTCCATCTCGCTGCTGATCCCTACGCTGATGAAGCAGGCGGGGGAAAACTCCAAACCGGTCATCGAAGAGATCAAAAAATCGATCATCAGGGTCGAACGCATCATCAAATCCACCCTGCTGTACTCCAAAGGCGTACAGGCCAAGATCAAACCCTTCGGTACGGACAGGCTGCAGCGGGAGTTGGAAACGGCGATCCAGTACTACGGCTATGAAAAATCGATCACCTTTGAGTTTGAGTTTACCCAGGAGAAATTAAACGCCGATTTTGACCTGATTTCGCTGATGCTGCAAAACTTTATCTTCAACGCCGTCGATGCTATCGAAGAGGATGACGAGAGCGAAGAGGGGTCGGTGCGCCTCCGCCTGGAACAGGATCGCTTCAAAATCTACGACAGCGGCGTCCCCATCGCCGATCCGGAAAAACTGTTCGTGGCTTTTAACACCACCAAAACCAAAGGCAACGGACTGGGACTGGTGCTTTCCAAGCAGATCGCCGCCGCACACGGGGGAGCGATCGAGTTTATCGCCGAACCCAAACATTTTATTATCACATTCAATACGCAATAAAGGATATCCATGATCGTACATATCGTATTTTTCAAACTCAAAGAGCAGAATAAAGATGCCAACCTCCGGCGGCTTCAAAGCGCTATCGAGGGGATGAAGGGCAAAGTGGAAGTGCTCCGTGATCTGGAAGTGGGCATCGATTTCAACGGCAGCGAGCGCGCCTGCGATCTGAGCCTGTACTCCACCTTTGATTCCAAAACAGACCTCAAAACCTACGCTACGCACCCCGAACACCTCAAGGTGATCGAAATCGTCAAAGAGGTCAGCGAATACACCAAGGTGGTTGATTACGAAAAGTAGTCTATGATACAATAGTGCAACCACAAAGGAGGCACTATGAGAGCACTTGTTTTTCTCCTTACCTTAAGCCTTGCCGCGGCTTTTGCTTCGGAGGTACTTTTTGAATCCGACAGCGACAGCGGCGAAAGTTTTGTTCTGGAGCGGCTGCACAAAGACAAAGGCGTTATCTGGTCGCTGGAGTTTTTAGATGAAAGCACGATACTTTATACCCAGCGCCGGGGAGAAGCGGGAGTACTTGATCTGGCCACGGGCACCGCTGCGCCGCTGCAGGGTTTACCCGCGATCAAGAGCGACGGCCAGGGCGGTTTGCTCGATGCGGGGGTGTCTCCCGGATTTCAGCGCGGCGGGTGGATCTACTTTACCTACGTCGCTGATCAAAACGGCCGGGGCGTGACGGTACTGGCCCGCGCCAAATTGCGCGGTAAGCGCCTGCAGGAGTGGCAAACCCTGCTGCGAACCGACTCCGGCACCGATACCGACCGCCACTTTGGCAGCCGCATCGCCTTTGATAACAAAGGCTACCTCTACTTCGGCGTCGGCGACCGGGGCGTGCGTCCCAACGCGCAAGATCTTTCAAACCACGCGGGGACGCTGATGCGCCTGCACCTTGACGGTTCGATTCCCAAAGACAACCCCTTTGTCCGTGAGGGCGGCGCCAAAGACGCCATCTACTCCTACGGCCACCGCAATCCCCAGGGGCTTTTTTACGATAATGGGGAAGATACCCTGTGGGAGATCGAACACGGCCCCAGGGGCGGAGACGAGATCAATATCATTAAAAAGGGAGCCAACTACGGCTGGCCCGAAATCTCTTACGGCAAGGAGTACTGGGCACCCTTCCCCGTCGGCGAGGAGAAAAAAGCGGGGATGGAACAACCCTGGAAATACTACGACCCCTCCATCGCCCCCGGCTCCCTGCTTCGCTACAGCGGTAAAGCGTTTAAAAGCTGGGAAGGCAACCTTTTTGCGGGGGCTTTGGTACTGCGCCACCTCAACCGCGTCGTCGTGGATGATAATCTGCGCCCCGCCGGGGAGGAGCGGCTGCTCAAAGAGTACGGTCAGCGCATAAGAGACGTAATCGAAGGCCCTAAGGGGTACCTCTACCTCAGTACCGACAGCGGAGAGATCCTGCGGCTAAGACCGCAGTAACCCTACCCCATCGGGTAGAGGATTTCGCTCTGGATCTGTTTGATTTTTTGCAGGATTTCATCCTCAAGCTTCACGTCAAAGGCGTCGAAGCTGGGATCGAGCTGTTCGGGCGTGCGCGCGCCGATGATGGTCGAGGCTACGAAATCAAAGTGCATACTCCACGCCACCGCCAGCGTCACGGGGTGCATGCCGTACTCCTTCGCCAAATCCACGTATTTCTGCGTCGCTTCCAGGGCTCGGTCGTTGATAAAGCGCTGTGCCTGGGCTTTGACCCTGGGGTTTGTGCTTTGGATATAGCTGGAAAAGCGCGCGTTTTCGGGGTAGAACTTGGCGTTGTATTTACCGCTGAGAACCCCGCCTGCGATGGGCGAGTACGGCAGCAGCGAAATCTTCTCTTCTCGGCATACGTGCGCCAACTCGTCCAAAAAGCGCGGATTGTTCAACGAAAAGTTGTTTTGTATCGATTCAAAGCGCGCCGTCCCCTCGTACTTTGCGATCTCGTTGGCTTTGGTCAAGCCGTAGGCGCTGTCGTTTGAAGTCCCGATATAGCGCACTTTGCCCTCTTTGACAAGTTCGTCAAACGCCTGCAAGGACTCCTCTTTGGGCACGAGCGTATCGGGCCAGTGCATCTGATATAGATCGATATACTCAGTCCCCAGACGCTTCAGCGACCCCTCTACCGCTTTTTTGATATGAAAGCGGTCGATAGCGGTCATGCCGTGCCGGATAGGCGGCACGAACCAGCCGTTTGCCGCCCCTGCGACCTTGCTGGCGATGATCAGCGAATCGCGCTGCTTGCCTTTGAGCCACTCGCCGATCCACTCCTCGGTACGCCCCGCGTCTTTGGCATTAGGCGGCACGGGATAGAGCTCCGCCGTATCGAAAAAGTTGATCCCCCGCTCATAGGCTTTGTCCATGATCGCAAAAGCTTCTTTTTTACTGCTTTGCGAACCAAAAGTCATCGTCCCCAGACAGATCGGGGTAACCCGAAGTCCCGTTTTTCCTATATATCGATGCTGCATTGTTCCTCCTTCGTTGAATTTAGCACATTATTGCAATACTTTTTTCGCAAAACTCACCGCTTCCTCGCTGGGGTTTTCCCCGCCGACGATCCGCGCGATCTCTTCGACGCGGCTTTGCCCCTGAAGCTCCGTAACCCGGCTTTGCCCCTTGCTGTTTTTATGCACCAGAAAGTGCTGCGCCGCAGCGGCGCTGACGTGGGGCTGGTGGCTGATAGCAAAGATTTGGTACTTTGTCGAGAGTTTTTTGATCATCTCGGCGATGGCGATGGATTCGTCGCCGCTGACGTTGGCGTCGATCTCATCGAGTATGATTACGCCGTTTTGTTCGCTAAGCGCGCTGCGTACCACCAAAAGTGCCAGTCGCACCCGGTTGAACTCCCCGCCGCTGAGGGTTTTGATGGTGGAACCTTTCAAATCCAGATCCAGCGTATCCGCGCCGCTCTCATCGATGCTTTTTGCGCCGAAGAGAAACTTCACCGGCGTCAAACGCAGCGCTTTGAGGTAACCGTTGAGCTCCTTCTCCACCGCCGCGGCGCTTTTTTTCCGATACTCCGTAAGCTGTGCCGCCGACTTTTCCAGCGCTTTACCCTCACTTTGTACAAAGCTTTCCAAATCCTTCTTGGTAAAGGAGAGGTTTTCATACTCGGCAAGCTCCTTTTTCTTCTGCTGCAGATACTCCAGACTTTCCTCCACGGAGCCGAAGCGGCGCTTGAGTTCGCTGATCTGTTCGATGCGGTCAAGCACCTCCTCCACGTCGGTGTCGCTGAGTTCGTCGATCATATCGTTGGAGCTTTCAAAATCGTTGCGCAGCTGGTTCATCGCTTCGTCAAAAACGCTGCTGTCCTTTTCCAAAATCGCGTAAGCGTCATACACCGCGCTTTCAAGCTCAAAAATCTGCTCCGCCTTTTCGATCGCTTCTTTGATCTTGTCGATCTTGGAAAGCTTATGTTTGATATCCATAAGCTCCGCATCCTCTCCCGGTTTGGGGTCGATGCTTTCGATCTTGTCGATTTCAAAGCGGGCAAACTCCATAAGCTCCTGTACCCGTTTCTCGTCCTCTTGCACCCGCTGCAGCGCCTCAAGCTTCTGCTTGTATACCCCGTAGCGCCGCCGGTACTCATTTTTAAGCTCGGAAAAACCCTTTTGTTTTCTGTCTGCGTGCAGATCCAAAAGCTCCAGCAGGTTGTTCAATTCGCTGCTGTCACGCACGCTAAGATGCTTGATGTGCCCCTCAAAGAGGCTTTTCAAGCGGTTTTTGGAGATAGTTTGATCGTTGAGATAGTAGCGCACCTTTTCCTTTTTGACCAGCTTCAGAGTCAACTCCTCCTCCAGGGCGAAATCCTCGCACTCCAGCCCCGTAGGCTTATCCAGCGTTATTTCGCTGAGGCTCGCGGCGGGCTTTTCCAAGCCGATAAGCGAAAGGATGGAGCCCATAAGCACCGACTTCCCCGCGCCGCTTGGCCCGGTAAAGACCACAAGCCCCCTGTCAAACTCCAGATCGATCTTGTTAAACCCCACCAGATCCAGCGCCAGCAACCGCTCTAACACAGGGCACCTCCCCAGGAAAGTTTATCGCGCAAAATATCAAAATAGTTGCGCTCCAGCCGGTGCACCAGCTTCGCCCCGCGGCCGGCCATGGTGATCACGAGGCTGTCCTCTTTTTCCAGGCTGTAGTGTTCCTGGCCGTCCACGACGATCAGCACCTTTTCGGGGGCTTTGAGCGTAATGCGAAAATCCGCCGGGGTCACCAGCGGCCGCTGCGTCAGCGAATGCGGCGAAATGGGGGTAAGGATAAACGCTTCGGTCAGCGGATACACCACCGGACCGCCGCAGGCGAGATTGTACGCCGTCGACCCCGACGGGGTGGAGACGATCAGCCCGTCGCCGTGATACGTGTTGAAATGGTCATCGTTGACGTAAGCTTCGATGGTGGCCATATGGGAGATAGAGGGGCGAGTAAGCACCACGTCGTTGAAGCTGTAAAAGGTATCCTCTTCGCCGCTTTTTTTCACGATCCTGCCCTCGATCACCATGCGGTCGTCGATGCGGAAGCGGTCGCTGAGGATCTTGTCGATAAAGCTGTCCATCTCCTCAGGCACCACGTCGGAGAGAAAGCTCAAGTTGCCCGCGTTGACCCCGAGTACGGGCTTATCGTACAGGTAGCTGCGCCGCACAAGCGAGATCAGCGTCCCGTCACCGCCCAAAGCCGTAAGCATGTCGCTTGCTTTGCACATCTTTTCAAAAGGCGTGCCGAATACGCCTATCATCCCCGCGCTGATATCATCGATCATCACTTCGATGCCCTTGGCTTCAAAAAGCTCTTTGATTTTGAAAAACGTACCTTTAAGCTCCGGACTGGAGGGACGTAAAACAACGCCTACTTTTTGTAACTGCATAACCCGTCGACTCCTTGGATAGTTGGAGGTATTATACCAAAGTAAAAGGGGTTTGTATCTTGATGTTTTATGTCTGATATAGTTATTTAAGAGGGGGTGTTACGAATTGCCGGGGAGGGATCCTCCCCGAGAGAAGTGATTACTTCGCTCTGATCTCAAGCTCTTTCGTGATAGAGTTGAATTTTGCGAAATCGGTTTTTCTAAGATATTTCAAAAATCTTTTTCTTTTGCTAACCAGTTTCAAAAGTCCCAGTCTTGAAGAGTGGTCCTTCTTATTTGTTTGCAAGTGATCCGTTAACTCTTTAATTCTTGCAGTTAACAGTGCGATCTGAACTTCCGGAGAACCGGTATCGTTCTCACCTCTAGCGTATTTAGCGATAATTTCATTTTTTTTCGCCGAATCCAAAGCCATGTTGACCTCCTGATTGGTAATTTTGAAGTGAAAGTATAACAAAAATAATTAAATAATCGTAGAGTTTTGGTAAAATATATTCAAATTTGTACAAAGCAAACAACTCAACGGATATCTGCCCGCCTCTGCGGGAATACAACCGAGAACGACCTTAAGGAAATAGATGTTATTAACCCGAGCAAGTGAATACGCACTTTTATCGCTTATAGAGATTTCCAACGCTAAATCTCCGGTCAAAGCGGACAAGTTGGCACAGCAGCTCACCATGCCCAAAAGCTTTCTGGCCAAGATTTTACAAAACCTGGCGAAACAGGGAATTTTAAAATCATTCAAAGGTGCCAGCGGCGGTTTTCTGCTGGGGCGGGAACTGGACCAAATCAGTATTTTGGAAGTGGTCAAAGCGGTCGAGGGGGCGAACCCCTCGGTATTTGACTGCTCCTCGTCGCTGGATTGCTGCCCAAACAGCGTCAGCAGTTGCCAAATCTGGCCCTTTTTAAACAAACTGCAGGTCAAGATCGATGACTTTTTGGATGATCTGACCCTGCAGGATCTCGTATAAAGAGGCTTTTTTGAAAGAGACCATACTCCGGTTTATCACTCCGGCGCTCAAAACGCTGGTACAGCAAAAAGATTTGACCATTGTCGCGTTTATCATCGCGATTATGTCGATCATTATCGTACCGCTGCCGAGTATGGTTCTGGATCTGTTTTTGACCCTCTCTTTGGCGATCGCGGTATTGGTGATTTTGATGTCGATCTATATCGAACAGCCGGTCAAACTCACCACTTTTCCCACGATTTTGCTGATCTTTACGCTTTTCCGGCTCTCGCTCAATATCGCTACGACGAGGATGATCCTCACCGCGGGCCACGAAGGCCCCGAAAACGTTAGCGATATCATCTCCAGCTTCGGTGAATTCGTCGTTCAGGGCAACTTTGTCATCGGGATCATTATGTTTATCATCCTAGTTTTGATCAACTTCATGGTCGTTACCAAAGGTGCGACCAGAGTTGCCGAAGTGGCTGCGCGGTTTACGCTCGATTCGATGCCCGGGCGCCAGATGGCGATCGATGCGGACCTCAACGCCGGGATGATCGATGATCAGGAGGCGCGCACCCGGCGGGAAGAGATCCAGGATGAAGCCAGTTTCTACGGGGCGATGGACGGTTCGAGTAAATTCGTCAAGGGCGACGCTATCGCCGGGATTATCATCACCCTCATCAACGTCATCGGCGGTATCTTGATCGGGGTTTTCCAGCACGACTTGACCATGGCGCAAAGTGCCCAAAACTATACGATCCTTACCATCGGCGACGGTCTGGTTTCGCAAATCCCCGCTCTGCTTATCTCCACGGCGACCGGGATCATCATCACCCGCGCAAGCAAAAGCGAGGGGGATTTCGCCAACTCGACGCTGGAGCAGCTGGGCAAGGATTACCGCGTACTTTATATCGTGGGCTTTATTTTGCTGCTATTCGCGCTGGTACCGGGCCTTCCCACCTTTTCCCTGGCGTTTATCGGCTTTATCTTCGCGTCGATGGCGTTTTTGATACAGAAAAACAACGACGGCGAACTCTTTAACCTTCTGATGCCCCCCGAGGAAAAGGAAGCGGCACAGAAACAAAAAGAAGCCGAAGAGGTACAGGAAAATGCGCAAAAGCATCAAAAAACCCCCGAAGAGGAGGAGAAGGAGCTTGAGGATATCCTCAAAGTGGAGATGCTGGAGCTGGATCTGGGCTACCAGCTGATCAAGCTTGCCGACAGCAGCCAGGGCGGCGATATCCTGGAGCGGATCAAAAGTATGCGCCGCAAGATCGCCGGGGATTTCGGGTTTTTGATGCCCCAGGTGCGTATCCGCGACAACCTCCAGCTTGCCCCTAACAATTACCAGATCCTGCTCAAAGGCGTCGAGATCGGTCAGGGGGAAATTTATCCGGATAAGTTTTTGGCCATGAACAGCGGTATGGTCACCCAGGAGATCGAGGGACTTGCCACCAAAGAACCCGCTTTCGGCCTGGACGCGATCTGGATCGATCCCGAGCAAAAAGATGACGCCAGTATCAACGGCTACACCGTCGTCGATCCCGCCACCGTGGTTTCGACCCATATGAGCGAACTGGTCAAAAAGCACTCCGAAGAGCTGCTGACCAGACAAGAGGTGCAAAATCTGCTCGAAAGCGCGAAAAAAGATTACGAAGTGGTGGTCAGCGACGCCATGAAAGTCGCCAGTACCGGTCTGATCCAGCGGGTATTCAAAGCGCTGCTGCATGAGCAGATCCCCATCAAAGATATCGTCACTATCCTTGAAACCATCGCCGACGTGGCCGAAGTGACCAAAAGCGTGGACTTTATCACCGAGCAGGTGCGTGCGCGTCTGGCACGGGTCATCTCCAACCTCTACAGAGACCCCGAAGGGGTCGTCAAACTGGTCACCCTGGAGACGGGAACCGAACAGTTTTTGCTGGACAAGGTCAAGGAGCAGGAGGGGGTGCGCAACCTGCTTTTAAACGTGGGTCAGATCAATAATCTCGTCCAGGAAGTCAGCAGCGCCGCGGAAAGCGTTCTTTCCCAGGGCGTGGCTCCTGTGGTGCTCATCGTTGATCCGCTGCTGCGTAAATCGCTGGCGGATATTTTCGAACGGTTCGGCCTGGATATCGTCACCCTCTCCCACGCCGAGATCGATTCAAGCGTCAAGTTTGAAGTGCTGGGCAACATCGAAGTCAATTTCAACGCCCAGCAGCCCCAGCAATAATGTAACTCAATATAAAAAAGGATACTTTCCATGAAACTCTATCACCTCTCCCACATCGACCTTGACGGGTACGGGTGCCAATACTTAACCGATAAAGTCTTTAGCGATACCAGGTACTACAACGCCAACTACGGGCCCGAAGTGACCGCAAGGCTCAAAGAGATCGTCGAAGATTTGCAAAGCGACGAGTTTGACAGCGCGATGGTGCTTATTACCGATTTGAACCTGCAGGTGGGCGAGTGCCGCTTTTTGGAAAAGGAGCTTAAAAAGCTGGATAAGGAGGTCAAGCTGCAGCTGATCGACCACCATATCAGCGGTAAAGACAGCGACAACCAGTTCAGCTGGTATCATCTGGACGCGGGAGCCAGCGCTACGAAGCTCACCTACGCCTACCTCAACGAAAACTTCGGCGACGTCAGCGACGAGGAGGAGTTTGTCAAAGCGATCAACGCCATCGATATCTGGCTGACCGAGGATCCGCTTTTTGAATTCGGCAAGGTGTGTATGGGCTTGGTCGACGGAGCGAGGGAGCTCAATAGAACGGTTTTTGCATCGCAGGATAGGGAGTATAAGTTTTATCTGTTACGTGAAGCGAAAACCTTTTTGAAACTGGGCGCGATCGCACTGGATGAAAACTGTTTTTTCATCAAGAAGCGCTACTTCATCGGGGAGGAAAACGATATCCTCGATAACCTGGTAGCTGCCAAAGTGGTGGACCTTTTAACGGAAAACAAAGAGGCCATGAGTGTGCGCTACAAAGGGTATCTCGGGCTTATGGGCTACGGGATCGGTAAATCCTCCGTCATCGGCAACGCCTTTTTGGTGCGCAACCCCGAATACAACTTCTATATGGACGTGGGCTTTCGCGGCAAGGTCAGCTTCAGAGGCAACGACAGCGCCGACGTGTCACGTATCGCCAAGGAGTTAGCGGGAGGCGGCGGACACAGAAATGCAAGCGGAGCGAGAATCGACGGCTTCAAAGAAAGCTTTGTCTACCGTGACATAAAGAAGCAGATCGTTGCGCTTATGGAGGAAAAAGAGTCCATTTAAGCTTCAGTAAATAAAATAAACTTATAATTGTTAATTAATCATCGATAATATGCCGATCTTGACGGTATAGCATGAAACTGGAGGTTTACGATGCAACGGCCAACACCGAAAAATAATGAAAAAGTGATGGGAGAGAGTGATTTTATCGTTTCCAAAACCGATACGACGGGAAAGATCACCTACGGAAACGAAATCTTCATCCAGATGTCGGGATACAGCGAAGATGAACTGCTTGACGCACCGCACAACATCCTGCGCCACCCCGATATGCCAAAGGTGGTTTTTAAACTGCTGTGGGACCGCATCCAAAACAAAGAGGAGATTTTTGCCTACGTCAAAAACCTCTGCAAAGACGGCAGCTACTACTGGGTCAACACCAACGTGACCGCTTCGCTGGACGAGCAGGGAAAGATCATCGGCTACTACTCCGTAAGACGAAAGCCCAACCCCAAAGCCATAGAGGTCATCAGCGGCCTCTATCCAAAGTTACTGCAAGCCGAACGCAGCGGCGGCATCTCCGCTTCGCAGGAACTTTTGGAACAGACGCTGCAACAAGAGGGAGTGGACTATGACCAATTTATCGCGCACCTTCAACAATTATAAAACCCTCACCCTGCTGCTGGGCAGTACGGGTGTTGCTATCTACCTCCTGATCCTTGGACAAACGCTTCCTGCCGTATTACTGTTTCTTTTTGCGGCGGTTGCGCTTTTTCTCCCCGCCGGCACGGCTGTTACCGGCGGCGGATGCGATACCGCCGATCCCATGATCAAAAACATTATGGAAGTGGTCAAAGCCGCTTCACAAGGTCACCTGGAAAAACGCGTCACCCATATCAGCAAAAACCACTCTTTGGAAGATGTGGCCTGGGGTGTGAACAACCTGCTTGATCAAACCGAAGCGTTCATGCGCGAAACCTCCACCTCCATCCAGGCGGCCTCCAACGGCAAGCCCTTTCGCAAGATGCAATACAAAGGCTTAAAGGGCAGCTTTGCCACCAGTTGCGACCCTATCAACAAAGCCGTTGAGGCGATCGCTATGAGTCAGCGGGCGCAGTACAGTTCACAGCTGAAAAATATCTTTGAGAAAAACAGCGGAGGCGTGGCGAAGGGCTTTAAGCTGATCCAGACCGATCTGGCAAAAAACAGCGAAGCGCTGGAGGGCATCGTCTCCATGTCCACCGAAACGGCGGAAAAATCCGAAGAGGGGCTCAGCTCCGTGGATATGATCACTTCAAAGCTTGATGAGTTGATCCACCTTATCAGTGACAACAACGACTCGATCATCAATCTCAACGAGCGCAGCAACGAGATCACCTCGGTGGTCAATCTCATCAAAGATATCGCCGAACAGACCAATCTGCTTGCCCTCAACGCCGCCATCGAAGCCGCTCGCGCGGGAGAACACGGCAGAGGCTTCGCCGTCGTCGCCGACGAGGTGCGCAAACTGGCCGAACGTACCCAAAAAGCCACGGGCGAAATCTCCATCACGATCCAGACGCTGCAGCAAGAGACCAACGAGATACAGGCCAACTCCGAACAGATCAACGAGATCGCCACCACTTCGTCCGAAGATATCAAAAGCTTTGAGCAAAACCTGCATCTGTTCAACCAGGATGCCCAGCACACCTCCACCGACGCGGGCAACGTCCTCTCCGATCTGTTCGCCTCTTTACTCAAGATCGATCATATGCTGTTTAAAACCGACACCTACGAAGCGCTGTTGAGCGAAGATGAAAACTTTGTCCCCCAGGACCACACCCAGTGCCGCCTGAGTAATTGGTTCGAAGCCGAAGGCAAAGAACACTTTGGCTGCACGCCCGCATACAAAAAGTTGGCACAGCCTCATAAAACGGTCCATGACAAAGCGCTGGAAAATATGAAGCTGGTCAAACGCAAAGAAGCGCTTGATCCCAAAAACAAAGAGTTGATCGTGGAAAATTTCAAGCAGATGGAAAAAGCCAGCGACGAAGTCTTTTCACTGCTCAATGAGATGGTGCAGGAGAAGTGCTCCTAATCCTGCTGCTGCAGGTACTCATCCTTAAACGCTACGTAACGCTCGGCGGAGGCTTTGAGCTCCGCCACCTCCTCCTGAGTCAACTCCTTGACCGCTTTGGCCGGAGAACCCATGATCAGGCTTCGCGGGGGAAAAGTTTTGTTTTTTGTCACCAGCGCTCCCGCGGCGACGATGGAATCCTCGCCGATCACCGCCCCGTCCAGGATCGTCGCGCTCATCCCGATCAGACAGCGGTCCTTGACCGTGCAGCCGTGCAGCATCACTTTGTGCCCCACCGTGACGTCGTCGCCGATGATCGTGGGATTACCCGTACTACGATCGCCGTTTTTGTAATGGGTGACATGGATCATACTCATATCCTGGATGTTGGTTCGCTTGCCGATTTTGATAAAGTGCACGTCCCCGCGAACCACGGAGCCAAACCAGATGGAGCTCTCCTCCCCGATGCTCACCTCTCCGATAACGGAGGTGTTGGGCGCGATAAAAACGTTTTTGCCAAGTTCCGGTTTCATCCCTTTAAACTCCATCAACATCTCTAACTCTCCCGAAACAGACGGCTTGCGAGCTTTTTGACCCGGCTTTCGGTCTCTTTTTGCGTGGATTTGTAGATGCGGTTGGCGTACTCCTCCAGAATTTCGTGGTTATCGATCTTGACTTCGCTGTTTTGCTCAAAGCGTTCGTAGTCGCCGTCGCTTTTGAGTACCCAGCTGAGCGTATTGTCGTTAAGCTGCAGCTGCAGAATCTGCTTGATCTTTTCCGCCTGTTCGGGTTCGACGATGGGCGTCATCAGCTCGATACGGCGGCTGAGGTTTCTAGGCATCAGATCCGCACTGGAGATATACACCTTGGGGTCGGCGTGTTTGAAGTAGTAGATACGCGGATGTTCTAAGTACTTGCCGATGATGGAAATGACGCGGATATTGTCGCTGACCCCCTCGATCCCCGGGCGCAGGCAGCAGATACCGCGGATGATCAGCTCGATCTTCACGCCCGCCATGGAGGCTTTGTACAGCGCTTTGATCACATCCTCATCCACAAGGGCGTTGGCTTTGAGCACCATATAGCCGTCCTTGCCGTAACTCATCTCCTGTTCGATCAACTCGATCAACTTGGGTTTGATCTGCGTGGGCGACATATAGAGCGATTTCAGGCGTGCCTGCTTGGAAAAGCCGGTAAGGAAGTGGAAAAAGCGCGTCGCGTCCTCCACATACTCCTTCTTGGAGGTAAAGTAGCTCAAATCGGTATAGATTCGCGCCGTAGAGGGGTTGTAGTTGCCCGTGGCAAGGTGAACGTAGCTTTTGAGCTGCGCGCCGTCACGCTTGATGATCTGCGCGATCTTGGCGTGGACTTTGAGTCCCGGGATACCGTAGATCACGTGCGCGCCCGCATCTTCGAGCGCCTTGGCCCAGATCAGGTTGTTCTCTTCGTCGAATCTGGCTTTGAGTTCCACCAGCGCGGTCACCTGCTTGCCGGTTTCGGCCGCTTCGGCGAGCGCTTTGACGATGGGCGAGTTTTTCCCCGCGCGGTACAGCGTCATCCGTATCGCCAGTACGTTGGGGTCCTTGGACGCCTTTTGGATAAAATCCACCACCGGATCAAAGCTTTCAAAGGGGTGATAGTGCAGCAGATCCTGCTTGTCCAGCACCCGGAAGATATTTTCGTTTTTATCCAGCGGCGGCAGGATACGCGGCTTGAACACCGGCAGGGTCAGGTGGGCAAACTTTTTCTCCCCCACCAGCTGCCACAGGGCGCCCAGATTCAAAGGGATCGTATGACGGTAGATATCCTCGTCGTCGACGTTGATATGGCGGTTTAAAAAGGAGATGAGATCCCGATCCGCATCCTTTTCGATCTCCAGACGGACGATATCGCCCTTTTTACGCAGGCGAAGCCCCTCTTCCAAAATCTCCATAAAATCGTCCGCTTCCTCCTCCTTGATGGCGATATCGGCGTTTCGCGTCACCCGAAAAGCCGCGGTGCTGACCGTCTCATACCCCGGAAAGAGAGAGGAGGCGAAATTTTGCACCACCGATTCGATGGGGATAAAGGTATCGTTCAGGGTTTCGATAAAGCGCGGCAATACCCGGGGGATGCGGATAAGCCCGTATTTGAGATCAAACTCGTCTTTGAGCTTGATCGCCAGGGCGAAGCTGAGATTGTTCAGATGCGGGAACGGGTGGGTCGAATCCACCGCGATGGGCACGATAACGGGATAGATCTGTTCTAAAAAGTAGCGCTCCACATCCTCTTGCTGCTCGTGGCTGAGGTTTTCAAAGGTGGTGATGGTGATGTTGCGCTGGCGCAACAGCTGGCTGATGCGTTTGTACTGCTCCTCCACCTCCAGCTTTTCGCGGTGCAGGTAGCTGCGGATCGCCTCAAGCTGCTCATAGGGCATCATCTGATCGCCCGCGCTGCCCGTCACGCCCGCTTTGAACAGGTCGTTCAGCCCCGCGACGCGGATCATGTAAAACTCATCCAGGTTCGTCCCGTAGATGGCCAAAAACTTCAACCGCTCCAGCGGCGGCAGCGAAGCGTCCTTGGCCTGGGCCAAAACCCTGCTGTTGAAGTGCAGCCATGAAAGTTCACGGTTAAAAAAATACTCTTTTTTATTCAAATTCATCGATTTCAATCCTTTAATGCATCCCGATATTCTTTTATATTTCTGAAAGTTGCATATTATATCATATTACAAATCGGTTACATCTGCGTTACTTCGGGCTTTCGCTAGAGTTTGCGTATCTTTGCGATCTCATCACGCAGTCTCGCCGCTTCCTCAAACTCCAGATTTTTCGCCGCCTCTTTCATCTTTTTCTGCATCTGCTTGACCAGTTTGTCCTTTTCGGATTTGGGCATCTTGTCCAGCTTTTTGCGCTTTTCGTACAGATCGCCCATATCCTCGACTTTGAGATCCTCGTCAAGCTTACGGATCGTCGTCTTTGGCGTGATCCCGTGCTTTTTGTTGTGTTCGATCTGCAGTTCCCGGCGCTTTTGGGTGATCTCCATCGCCGTTTTCATGGAGCCGGTGACCTTTTTGGCATAAAGCAGCACCTTGCCGTTGCTGTTTCGCGCGGCGCGCCCCATGGTCTGTATCAGCGACGTTTCACTGCGCAAAAAGCCCTCTTTGTCCGCATCGAGCACGGCGACGAGGCTTACTTCGGGCAGGTCCAGCCCCTCTCTGAGCAGGTTGATCCCCACCAGCACGTCAAACTCCCCCTGCCGCAGGGCGCGGATGATCTGGTTGCGCTCCACCGCGTCGATGTCGCTGTGCATATACTTGACCCGGATCCCCAGATCGGCGTAGTAGGTGGTGAGCTCTTCGGCCATCTTCTTGGTCAGTACCGTCACCAGTACCCGCTCGTTGCGTTTGATCACCTCTTTGATGCGATCGTGCAGATCCTCCACCTGGTATTCGCTGTCGATCACCTCGATCTCGGGGTCCAGCAATCCCGTGGGACGGATCACCTGCCGCGCGATGGCCGCGGAGTGCTCCTGCTCAAACTCCCCGGGGGTGGCGGAGACAAAGAGGTAGCTGGCCTTTTTGGCGATAAATTCGTCAAACTTCAGCGGGCGGTTGTCCAGCGCGCTGGGCAAGCGAAACCCGTAATCGACCAGCACCTCCTTGCGGCTGCGGTCCCCCGCGTACATCCCGCGAAACTGGGGCAGGCTCACGTGGGACTCATCCACGATCAAAAGATAATCCCGGTGTTTGGCTTCAAAGTAATCAAGCAGCGAATACGGCGTCTCCCCGGGCTTTTTTTGCGTCAGGTGGCGGGAGTAGTTTTCCACGCCTTTGCACATCCCCGTCTCCTCCAGCATCTCCAGATCAAACTCGGTGCGCTGTTTCAAGCGCTGGTACTCGACGATCTTGTCCTCTTTTTGGAAGTAGTTCAGCCGCTCGCCCAGCTCCTCTTCGATGGTTTTGATCGCCTGTTTCATCCGATCCTGGCCCACGATAAACTGGCTGGTGGAGTAGATGGTGATCTCGTCGTAATCCTTGATCTTTTTATTGGTCAGCGGATCGAAACTGTAGATGCTCTCCACCTCATCGCCGAAAAACTCCAGCCGCAGCGCTTCGTCCTCGCTATAGGGCGGATAGATATCTACCACGTCGCCGTTGACTTTGAAATCCCCCCGGTCGAAGTAGTTGTCGTTGCGTTTATAACCCATATCCACCAGCCGCAGCAGAAATTCGCGCTGGTCCAGCTCGTCGCCCACGCAGAACTTGATCACCATCTTTTGGTACTCTTCGGGGTCACCCAGCCCGTAGTTGGCCGAAACGGAAGCGATGACGATCACGTCGTCGTAGTTGAGCAAACTCGCCGTAGCGCTTAAGCGCAGCCGCTCCAGCTCGTCGTTGATAGAGCTGTCCTTTTCGATAAACAGGTCACTGCGGGGGATGTAGGCTTCTGGCTGATAGTAGTCGTAGTAGCTGATGAAATACTCCACGTGGTTGTGGGGGAAAAAGGCTTTGAACTCGCTGTAAAGCTGCGCGGCGAGGGTTTTGTTGTGCGTCATGATAAGCGTGGGGCGCTGCAGCCGCTCGATGGTCTTTGCCATGGTGTAGGTTTTCCCGCTGCCCGTGACCCCAAGCAGGGTTTGGAACTTGTGGCCCTCTTCGATGGACTGGACGAGGGTATCGATGGCCTGGGGCTGATCGCCCGCGGGTTCATACTGGCTGACGACTTCGAGTCTTTCCATACGCTATGCTCCTTGGCTTATTTTAGGAGCAATTTTATCGTAATCTTGCCGCTTTGTGAACCGTGAGGGGGATTTTTGTTTTTTGACTAGCGGGTGTTCAGCCCGAGATAACGTTTAAAATGAGCCAATAAATTGCCCGTAGGGTAATTTATTGGCTCCTCTGATTTGTTATGCATTTTTTCTTTTAAACACAGAAAAGACTTTTTTGAGGTCAACACCAGCTTTCTGTTCTTTTTTAACTTGAAAATTCTTAATTTCTTTCTTTTCTTTAATATCTGTAAATATTTGCTCAATAATTTTTAGAACATCAGTAGGTTGATTGCAAATTCCTTTTAATTGAATAAATACAATTTCATCTTTTGGGAGTGAACCACTTCGAGTCATTTGATTGTCTCTTTCTAAAAAATATTGCGGATGAATAGAAGTAATCATAATTGCTGGAAGAATATCTTCAGGTTTCATACCATTCAGACTTTCCCATGATAATAGCTCTGAAAAAAAATGACTTTCTCCAACAGGTTGTATTACTACGGCATCATTTTTTGAGGCAAATTCTGCCATACGATCAAAATTAGATCGAAGAGTATTGCCTATCGGTTCATCCCAATTGTAATAATCAAGTACATACAAATAGTAGCTTCTTGATACATTTTCTGGAATTTCTGCAATTGAGTGAATTTTTAATCCCATATATTTTCCTTATTGTGTTTATGCATAACGTTTGAAATGAGCCAATAAATTGCCCGCAGGGTGATTTATTGGCTCCACTGTTTTGTTATACATATCTATGAATCGCATCATATCTTTCTTCACTAAGCTCATTTATAGATGTTTTAAAAACAATTTCATTTTCGTCAATAGAATCGATATGATTTTTTAACCAGTCTATGTCTTCAAATCCGAAACCATATCGTAAGAGCCAAATTTCAATTTCATCGTTTGTTCCATAACGTATAAAATTCTTCATAATCAGTGCTCTAGAATCGGTTGTTTTGTTATAGTACAATTGGAATGCAGCACAAATCGGGTCAACTAATGATAGAGAAACCACCTTGTCTAAATAATCGTACGTGTCATAAACCAATGTGTCATAATCAAATTCAGAAATAGATGTATTTCTAGGGAATATTGATGCTTCTCTTAAATCCTTATTGGGTAAAGAGGATGGAATGGGCGAATATCTGATTTTTAGAGATTCTATTTCTTTTTTAGCATCTAGTGGAGATAATTCGCCTAATTTGACTTTTGCTGTAATTTTTCTAACTTGATCTTTTTCTGTTATAAATGCATGGCGTAACGAGACCATTTCGCTGAATGATTTTCCTTGAATATGCCATAGCATAATTGGGATAGCCGTACTTAAGACAGCTTTTTCGGCTCTATTTAAGCTAGTTCTTCTTAGGTGTTTAACAAATATTTTTTGGAATGAACTTTTTATTTTTTTTCTTACTTCATCATCTAGTTCATAATAACTTCTACCTGTTATCGGAACATTATTATGTAAAAGGTTTTCTAATATATATGATATATCTTGCTCTAAACTTGTCCCTTCTAAACGCTCAACTTGTGTATTTGTCAAATGCAATTCATCGTTAAAAGTACCTTCTTTAACTGCTTCTACGATATCTTTTACATCATCTGAGATTGAGGAAAACTCTTCATCAATTTTAGAAACTTCATTTAAAAAGTAGTCATCATTTATTCTTGAACAAAATGTACTTACATTTTCTTGTTTTATGATTGTGTATCCATATTCAAAGTTACTATTTGTTGAAGTGGTACGTCCAGCTCTACCAATTAAATTTTTTAAACTAAGTGTAGGAAGATTACGAAAATTATCAATCCAGACTACATCGAATGGCATGTTGATACCTTGAATCAATGTGCTAGTTGCAAAACAGATATGGACGAAATTTGATCTAACAAAATCCTCTATAATCAATCTTGCATGTAAAGGCATAGATCCATGATGGATTACAATTCCTTTTTCCATCATGTTAATTAATAATGAATATTTATCAGTGTCATTTGCACCAATGAATTTTTTTAGCTTTTCGATCAACCTAATTGCATTTGGGTCTGTAATCTTGTTACATAGTTCAATATATTGAGCAAAGTCAGTCAGATATCTACCATCATATATTTTATTCTTTGCAATATATACTAATAAAGTACCACCTTGTTCCAGTATGTTTTTTACGATATCTGTATTCAAAGTTTTGATATATCGATTTTCTTCTGGGTAATATGGAGAAAAATATTTAAAATCATTATTTTTATGAGACAAAAACACTTTTCCAACAGAGTGCTGGTCATATAATCTGTAGTCAGCGTTATTTGTGAAGTGGTGTTTTAAGAGTTGTGCTTGCGGATTATTTACAAAAGGATGGGTAAATACTTTTTTTGCGTCTGGTAAAACCTTATCAATTCTTCGGACAAATGCATCAAATTTCATTCCTCTAATATTTTCCTCTGATATTTGTGCTTCATCTAGTAAAAATAGCTTAATATTGAATTGCCCAACATTTTTAAATAATTCCGGACCTCTTTCTGGTGTAATAACAAATATTCTACGTTCGATTTTTGAAATGTTAATATTCTCAATAAATGGTAAGACTAAGACGGAATTTTCTACAAACTCATTGATAGTATCTATATACTCTGCAATTAACGCGCGTGAAGGGACTACTATGACTATGTCATAATCTATGTTTTGAATTAGCTCGCGAAACAAATAGGACTTACCTGCACTTGTTGGTGCAGAAAAGGAAAAATACTTTTTTTCGTTAATATTTAAATATGCATGCGCTTGTACAGGAGTAAAAGTTCTTCCGGTTTCTTCCCTGATAACATCTTCGTATATCGAATATACTTCATCGAGTAAACTTTCAGGCTCTGTTGTCTTATAGAATAGACCCATTGCATACAAAAGCTTTTTTTCATATTTTCTTAAAATATCATCGTGAAATATTTTAATATATGCCAATTTTTCAAAACTAGCCGAGTCTATCGGACCATTATTATGAATGGTATTAATTATATTAACCAGTGTTTGTTCAACATTCTGATTTTCAATGATGTGTTTAGGCATTTACTTCGATTCCGATCACATATAACTCATCATGCTCAAGCAAATCATCTATGTATGTTGAGCTGAGTGCATTATTAAGTATATCTGCTGGATTTTGGCTATTGATAGAAAAAGCTGCTACAAATCCTTTTTGATCTTGTTTAATATTTTCAATAGATTCGGCAGATACAAAATATTGTAAATCAACTAATTCTGCCACATCTTTTTTTAGTACAACAAAATCTGCGATTTGCTCCATTGCGTTTCTATAGGGATTCCCCGTACCACTGTATTTAGCTTCACCAAAGGCAATTAAATTTGTATGAGTTTCTGTGTGAAAATCAAATCCAGGATTTCCGGTAACTTTTTCTTTTAGCAATTCTGCCAATGGTACTTTAGTATGATTGTGTTGCATTTCCAATGAGTCTTGTGCTGAAGCAGATATAAGGAACTCACCGAATTCAGTACTTACAGTAGTGCTGACTTTTTTCAATATATCATTGACTAGCTTTTCAATTGTCCTTTCTGCTCTAGCTTCATAACTCATTCTAGGAATAATGCCAAGTTCATTTATCCAACTTTTGTTTGATAGCATATCTATCATTTCACGGGCTCTAACTCCAATATCAGTTATTTTCACATGTATAGAAAACACATTACAGTCAGTCGTCTTTCCATAGTCTTGCATATTTTCAAGTTTACAACTTATGATTTCCAATGTGTTCCTTTCATGTATAACGTTTGAGTTGAGAAATATTTGAGCCGCAGGGTCAAATATTTCTCTCCAATGATTTGTTATGTATTTTAGTCAAATCCATTTTTTTTACAAAGTTTTTTAAATAGTAAAACATTATCTTCACATATGCTTTGAACAATTTTTTGATTTTTAAATTCTGGCTGAGGATAAACTCTATTAACTGTCATCTTAGCACAAACATCTAGTCTATAATCAAATTCACTTCTTTGAGTTGTTGATAATTTTAATTTTTCAACTGAGTTGGCTGTTATCATAACTAGTTTTCCACAATTTGTTATGACAATATCTTGTATTTCATTTTTATTCCCACCATTAGCAACCCATGAGTCTAAATTTTTAAAATATGATTTTTCAACCTCTTCAATTGTTGAAGCATTGAGATTTAATACAAAAATTAATGTTATTAAAAATAATATCTGTTTCATGTCTATCCTTACATAACGTCCGTGCTGAGCGACACTCAGAAAGGAGGATTGAAAACGAAGTTTTCGAAATCCAACTGAATGAGTGGGAAAGAGTGTTCGCTCCTGCGACTTGGTATCTTGAAACTGCGAAGCAGTGAAAGATGCCAAGAACTCGTTCAGCACGGACGGTATCTCTGCGACGCAGGAGCAGAGATACCGTTTAAAATGAGCCAATAAATTGCCCACAGGGTAATTTATTGGCTCCACTGATTTGTTATGTAATTTTTACTTTGAATTGTTCTTGCTCATTCAATAAACTATTGGAAACTATCTTTAAAGCTTCACAAGCTAAATCAAAATTTCCATATTCAAAATAAAAATATTGCCATTCTTTAGTTCTCCCTTGTTCAAACATGTACCGATACATAATAAATATGTCATTATTATTTTTAAATAATTGCTTTAATTTTGTTCCTCTTTCAGGATCATTATTAGAGTTGTTAGGATCTGATTTTTCTAATGAAGCTCGAATATATAAAGTTTCTTTTCTAGTTTCACCATCAAGAGATTTATATTCTTTGTTTAATCGTTTTTGTATATTAGGTGATAATTTATTATGTAAATCATCTAAATTGTGTCCATGGGGTTTATTGTTTCCTTCCATAATAATTAAAGTTTTTAAATATAACTCCATCGCTAAACCATAATTAGTCGCTGATGCAAATACTATTGTCGGAGAAATTTTATTTGTATTTTTATATTGTTGTAAACATCCTTTAGCAACATCATGAAATGTACTTGCTGAAGCTAGTGATGTAATATAATCAAACTTTTCTGATGGCTTTGCTTTCATATATTGCTTCTCCTATTTTTCTTCATTTAATAAAAAAGCTTTAATATCATTAATAAATGGTCTCAATCTTCTATAAGCAATTTTAGACTGTTCAATTTCATACTCAATGTTTTTTTTCGCTGCGGCTTCAATATGTATACTATTTCTTAGTGTGTAAAAACTTTTTATTTCATCTGCGTAAATTTCATTAACAAAGCCTATATCTACAGAAGCATCAACTTTATCATGGAAAGGGATTGAAGTCCAAGGAGTTTTTGTTTCTTTTTTTAGACATGTAAAGATTTTGTTACCTTCATAAGTAATCTCAGTTAATCCTGAAAGAGCTGCAATATCTTTAAGACTTATATGTGTAGATATTTTTTTTACATTCTCATCTTCTTTAAAATTATTTAATAGTAAATAGTTGATTACAGCTTCATAGATTGAAGCATATTGAATAATTTGAAACTTCAAATGTGCATGTAGCTCATAGTCTTCTAAAAACAAGGCTTCCATCAATTTATAAATGTATCTGGCTGTATAAAATTCTCTTGCAAGAGATTCTTGTAAAGCTTGATCTTTAATAAAGTCAAATTCATTAATATACCAATCATGTTCTTGTGGTAAATCTCTTTTACAGTAGTTTAAGACTTCATCTATAATTTTAGTTTCTAATGGCATTTATGTCTCTCCAATGTTTTGTTAAGTATTGAAATAATTAGCCAAATCATTTGATGACCAACCACCCCTTCCTGGCTTTCCAGGTGTACCCGACAAACCAGGTCTCCCTGGACGTCCAGAAAACCCTGGCATACCTGGAGTACCACTCATTCCAGGACGACTAGGTAAATACCCTGTTGAGTTTCGCAAAAAGCCCAAAGCTTTGTTTTGATTATCATAGAGAACTCCATCTTCAAACCAACCGATATGTCGTCCTTGGAGTGAATACATATTGTTGTTATATATCCAAGCTATTACTTGACCATTACGATTTCTAAAACAATCATTGTCATGAATTAATGTTGCTTGTCCATTGCGGTTGAATACCCAATCTGCCATTTATTCTCCTTTTATACATAACGACAGAGTGCAGCCGACCGTGCCGCGCAAGCGGCACGAGGTCGGCTGACACGACGGGTTAGAGCGCGGATGACGAGGACTTGGACTTGAGACAGAACAGTTCCCACAGGCCAGGGTGCATGCGGGCAATACCGGCCTCCCAGTCCTGCCATGTGCGGCGCGTGGAGTACACCAGCGCGGCAGCAGCAGACTGCGAGAGGCTGGCAGCCTCCCGCGCTGCGCGGATCTGCTCAGGCGCGGGGTTTGCCGCCGAGCTACCCCGGCGGCTGCGGTTCGGGTGGTTAGGCATTTTCGATGCCTTCCATCGGGTCAACCTCTGAGGCATCGGCCATAGCCACCCATTCGGCCCAGGAGTAAACCGCGGCAGGGGATTCTGCATCGTGAGCGCCTACCGGGGCTTCGGATTCCCATTCAGCGGCCTGAGCGGTAGCGGCGGCTTCATCGGTGAATCCGACAACGCGGAGCAGTTTGGAAGATGTAGCAACGTGAGTGAATGTGGTCATGGTGATTCTCCAGCCCCTGAATCCCCCGAGGCGCGGTATGTAGCGTCTGGCTACGGTTTAATAATGGCACGGATTCCGTGCAATTGCAAGTGCAGAAACGAAAATATTTCTCGGGCGCTGAACTAGCGCTCTAACTATTTATTAAACATACAAAATGTACATTTATTATCGATATACCACAATATTCACACATTTTGTAAAGCATAAATTAAACACTAATATTAGCAAAAAATTATTAAATATTCTATATCGATTCAGTTTTACGTTATTGACTTATAGGCGAATATCGCCTATAATAAAAGATGAAAGGATCTAAATGACACCGTGGTTTTTGATCCCGAAGATTACTCTCAAAATCTATTTTGGCAATCGAAAGGAAAAAGTGAACAAAAGGTATACTCGATCATTTCCAAGTATCTGTCCACGATGAATAAAAATGATATCAAGATGCTGTGTAGCCAATTTGGTAAAACCATAGTCAAAAGCGTACTTAAAGACAGATATAAAAAGATGTATGCAAAGGGGTACATCTCCACAAACGGCATCGATATACCGTTAAGCGGGAAATTTGAACACAATGAAATCTATAAACAACTTATGGGGATGATAGATGACTGCTGATGTCAAACGAGCTCTTGATAAAATCTCTCATCACGCCATCTTTAACGATGAGTTATACTTCACGGGAGGTACGGCTTTATCGTATTATTTGCAGCATAGAGTCTCTGAAGATTCTGACTTGCAATGAGATGATTAGCGTATTTTCGCAAATGGACGCTACGATCACCTCCGCCAGCAATATCAAAAACCTCATCAACTCAAAAATGAACCCCGCGACGACGAAGCCGTCTATCTCAGCCAAAGCGATACAAACAATCTCTCCTTTGACGAAATCAAAAAAAGCGTTCTTGCAAAATTATGACGAGGCAGTGTTGTCCTCACCGATAAACCGCTGTTTAAACAGCTCCTTGAGTGTGGGGTTCAGTCCGTTGGCGTTAAACATGATCAGCTCGCGGTAGAGCCGCTGCAGCGCGTCGCTTGCGAGCACCGAGGCGCCGCCTTTGAGCGTCATGGCGGTGGTGACGATCTGCTGCGAAAGCGCAAACAGCTCCACACGCAACAGATCCAGCTCCTCGATGTCGCTTGATGCCATAAAGCGCTTTCGTATCGCCGCGAGCTTCTGCTTTGCGGCGCCTGCGAACTCCGCATCCTGCACATACCCCAGCGCCGCTTCCCCCAGCCCGTAGAGGCAGAAGTGCACCGTCTTTGACGCGGATTTCTTTTTGGTGTAGTTGCCCACGGGGTTTGCCGAGACCACGTTTTGGCCCGGTACGAAAAAGTTGCCGAGTTCGATATCCACCGTATAGAGCCCGTATCCCACAAAGGTGGCGTCCGCAGCGCCCACCGCAAAGCCCTCACCCGAGGCAAAGGGCGCGACCGCTTCCATCTCCTGCCCTTCGCAGTGAAAGCCGATCAGCAGCGTATCGAAGATGCGGTAGCCGCTTGCCCAGCGCAGGGTGCCGGTGAGTTTGTAGCCCCCCTCTACGCGCTCGGCACTCACCGCGGTGTGGGGCAGTCGGAGGTGGTTGATGGCGATGCCGCAGCGCTTGGCGATATAGGCTTTGCTTTTGGCAAAGCTGTTTTTGAGCATGATGTTGTGCGCGGCTAGAATCTGGATCACCAAAAACGCCAAAGTCCCCGAGACGCTTGTGAGCATGGTAAAAAGCTCCAGCTTGCGCTCGTCCTGGTGCTGCTTTGGCAGTCGCGCGATCTTCAATACGCCGCTTTCATGCACCGCATCAAACATCTTTTCAAGCTCTTTATAATCACAGTCTGCTTTGTTGGCGTCAAAGCTTCGCAGCTTTGTGCGCAGCTTTTGCAGCGCTGCCGTATACTCCGATATCTCCATCTTTTCTCCGCTTTTTTACCCCGTATTGTAGCAAAAGGGGATAAATTAAAAAAAACCGGATTTATGCTAAAATCACGGTAAAAAAGAAAAAGGATCTTCATGCAAAGCGTACAAACGGACAAGGCACCCCAGGCTATCGGCCCCTACTCCCAGGCTATCATCAACCGCGACATCGTCTACACCTCCGGACAGATCGCCCTGACCCCCGAAGGGGAGATGATCGAAGCCGATATCGTCAAACAGACCCATCAGGTATTTCAAAACCTCAAAGCGGTACTGGAAGAAGCCGACAGCAGTTTGCAAAACGTGATCAAAGTATCACTCTTTTTAGCCGATATGGACGATTTTGCCACGGTAAACGAGATCTACGCCGAGTATTTCGACGGCCACCAACCCGCCAGAAGCGCCGTAGCGGTCAAGACGCTGCCCAAAAACGCGCTTATCGAGATCGACGTTATCGCCAACGTCAGACTCTAACCCCTCCCTCCCGGGAGATCAGGAGACCCCATGCACCCCCGATGCCGCTTCGGACTCAACGAGCACAAACCCTTTTTAGACGCTCATCACGACCACGATCACGGACACAGCCACGACCACAGGGGCACGGATAAAAAGCTGCTCAAAATTGCTTTGGCGATCACCTTTGTGACGATGATAGCGGAGTTTGTCGCGGGCTTTATCTCCAACTCTTTGGCGCTGATTTCAGACGCGATCCACATGTTCACCCACTCCTTCGCGCTGATCATCTCCCTGGCAGCTATCATCATCGCCGCGAAGGAAGCGCCGCTATCCAAGACCTTTGGCTACTACCGCGCGGAAGTGCTCGCGGCCTTTATCAACGGGCTGACGATCCTGCTTTCTATCGTGTGGATTTTATATGAAGCCGTTGAGCGGATGCTGCACCCGGCCGCCATCGATATCGGCACGGCGATCACGGTAGCGACGATCGGGCTGGTGGTCAATATCATCACGGGCGTGATCTTGATGCAGGGGGACAAAAACAACCTCAACCTGCGCTCGGCGTTTATCCATATGCTCAGTGACGCCCTCTCCTCGGTGGCGATCATCATCGGCTACGTGGTGATCTATTTTACCCAGTGGTATTTTATCGACGTAGCGCTGGCGCTGCTGGTGGCTTTTGTCATCGGCAGATGGGCGGTGGGGATACTCAAAAGCTCTACCAACACGCTGATGGAGAGTTCGCCGCTGGATATCAACGAAGTCAAAACCTTCATCGAAGAGTGCGAAGAGGGGATCATCGAGCTGCACGACGTGCATATCTGGGAGATTACGCAGGATATGTACAACATGACCGCCCACGTCAAGATCGAAAAACGGATGCTACAACACTACGAAGAGTTGCTGCGAAAGATGAACGAAGATTTGAAACAGCGATACAAAATCGTCCACACGACCTTTCAGATCGAGTGGGAGGAGGAGTAGGCCCTACTCCTCAAAAGCGCTGTCGATAATTTGGCAGATGGTGTGTCCGATGAGGATATGCATCTCCTGGATGCGCGGCGTATTGTCCGAAGGAACCACGAGGTTGATATCGCAATAGCCGTTCATCTCGCCCCCGCCCTTGCCGCTGAGGCCGACAATCTTGCACTTGCGCTCCTTGGCAAGCTTGAGCGCTTCGATGACGTTGGCGCTGTTGCCGCTGGTGGAGATGCCGATCACCACGTCGCCCTCTGCGGCAAACGCTTCAAGCTGGCGGGAAAACACCCGATCAAACCCGTAGTCGTTGCCGATCGCCGTCAGCGCCGACGTGTCCGTAGTCAGCGCGATAGCGGGCAGCGACTGCCGCTCCGTTTTGTAGCGTCCGGTAAGTTCCGCGGCGATATGCTGCGCGTCGGCCGCGCTGCCGCCGTTGCCAAAAAGGATGATCTTTTTGCCCTTTTTCAGCGCTTCCACGCTCAAAAGCGCGGCGGTATAGATGTGGTGCTGCATCCCCGCCACCGTCTCTTCAAACACCTTTTGGTGCGAAATCATCTCCTGTTCGATAATGCTTAGCATACTAATTCCTGATCTTTTCTATGGTAGAGGTGGTTGAGCGCCCTTCGACGAAATCGATCAGCTTGACCTCTTTGGCGATATCGCTGCCCACGACCTCTTTGCCCTCATAATCCGCGCCCTTTACCAGCACGTCGGGCTGTACCGCTTTGATCAGCTCGTAGGGGGTATCCTCCTCAAAAAGCACCACGTGGTCCACCACTTCCAGCGCCGCCAGCAGATACGCCCGGTCGTATTCGCCGTTGACGGGGCGACCCTCACCTTTGAGCCGGCGTACCGACTCGTCGCTGTTAAGCCCCACGATCAGCACGTCGCCCTCGGCTTTTGCTTTTTCCAGGTACTGTACGTGCCCCAGATGCAAAATATCGAAACAACCGTTGGTAAAGATAATCTTCTTGCCCCGGCTACGCAGATCCTTGCACAGCTCCTTGATCTGCTCGCAATCTTTGATATGCTCGTCGCTGCTGCTTTTGTGCAGCGAGGATTCATACTCGATCACCTCTTCGATGCTCACCGTAGCACTGCCCAGCTTGCCCACGGCGACCGCGGCGGCGGAGTTGGCAAAAGCGGCCGCTTGTTTGATGTCGTGGCCGCACGCCAGCGCGAAGCCCAGCGAAGCCAGCACCGTATCCCCCGCGCCGGTGACGTCGTACACTTCCCGCGCGACGGTGGGGATGACGTGCATATCCTCGCCGAAGATCGCGATCCCGTCTTCGGAGAGGGTCACGACGGCGTATTCCAGATCCAGATCGGTGCGCAGTTTGTTGCCCACCCGCTGCAGCTCGCTTTTGGCGTCGATGCCCGTCGCTTCGGAAGCTTCCTTTCGGTTTGGCGTGATCAGATAGGCGCCTTTGTACTTCTCATAATCGGTCCCTTTGGGATCGACCAGCACTTTGCGATCCGCTTTTTTGGCGATCTTGATCAGTTCACGGGTGAGCCTGTCGGTGAGCACCCCCTTGCCGTAATCGGAAAGCAGCACGATATCCACGTCGATGATCGCCGTTTCATAATACTCCAGTATCTTGTTTTCAAGCTCTCTGCTGATATCTTCCTTGCTTTCGTTGTCAAAGCGTACCACCTGGTGTTTTTGCGCGATGACGCGGCTTTTTTTGCTGGTCTTGCGTCCCGCTTCCACAAAGAGGCGATCCTCATACTTATCCAGCAGCGAGCGCATACTTTTAGCGTTATCATCATCGCCCACGACGCTGACGACGCGCAGCCGCGCCCCCATAGTCTTGAGGTTGTTGATCACATTGCCAGCGCCGCCGAGTACCATCGATTCGTTTTGTACCTCTACGACCTGCACGGGAGCTTCGGGGGAGATACGTTCGCAATCGCCCCACAGGTAGTGATCGATCATCAAATCGCCGATCACCATGATTCTTGGGTCACGTCCTTTAAGTTCAAGCATCAAACAACCCCTTTTCATATATAGTTTTGATATCGTTTACGTAATCTTCGATCCCCGCTTCGAGACTGAAGCGCGGTTCATACCCCAGCTTTTCCTTCGTCTTGGCGATGTCGGCTTCGGTATGGTTTTGGTAAAAGCTGTAGGGGTTGTCAAAGTATTCGATCTGCTTCTCCATCCCCAGGCTGGCGTTGAGCCCCGCGACGATATCTTTAAACATCCGCGCGTTGCCGCTGCCCACGTTATACACGCCGCTCTGCCCCGCCGTGGCGGCTTTGATATTGGCTTGTACCACATCGTCGATATAGACGAAATCACGCTTTTGCTCGCCGTATTTGAACAATCTGGGATTTTTGCCCGCGAGCATCTGCAGTCCCAGCTGCAAAATCATCGAAGCGGTGGTGCCTTTATAGAGTTCTCGCGGTCCGTATACGTTGAAATAGCGCAAGCCTGCGATGGTGATATCGCTCTTTTGCATATACTCATAGGCGATATTGTCCATCATCAGTTTGCTAAAGCCGTAAACGTTTTCGGGTTCTTCGCCGCTGCCCACGCTGTTGGGCGCGGGGGAGTTGCCGTAGGTCCCCGCGCTGCTGGCATAGACCATCGCAGCGTTTTTGCGCACGCACATATCCAGCAGGTCTTTAAACGCGTTGACGTTGGTTTGCACCATCAGCTTTTGATCCATCACCGTCGTATCCGAAATCGCCGCCTGGTGAAACATATAATCAAAATCCATCTCCTCCAGCCGCGCCAGATCGGCGGCGCAGTTGATATCGCCGCTGATCACTTCGCCGTTAAAACCGATCAGGTTTTTAAAATGCCCCAGACTGGTAAAGTGGCCGTTCTCAAACTTGGCGCTGCCTCTGAAAGAATCAAAAACCACCACCTTACAATTTGGATAATTGTTTTGTAGGTAAAAGGCTACGTTGGCTCCGATGAAGCCCGCGCCTCCCGTGATGATAACCGTTTTCTTGTTAAACATGTAAAACCTTTTGTAACTGCTCTATTGTTTCTATCTCTATATTCGCCGCGTCGCTTTTTGCGCCGACGATGATCCTGGTTCCGATGCCCGCTTTTTGCGCGGCTTGCATATCGCTTGGTTTATCCCCGACCATAATAGAGTTTTTCAAATCTATATTATAGCGTTTTGCAGCTTCAAGCAGCATTCCCGCTTCGGGCTTTCTGCACTCACACCCCTCTTCGGGGCCGTGGGGGCAGAAAAACACCTCCGTTATCTCTATGCCCGCTTTGGCAAGTTCGCTTTTCATATGCGCCGTTACCGCTTCGAAATCTTCGCGGGTGTAGTATCCCCGGCCGATCCCGGACTGGTTGGTAACGACAAAGATCGGGGCTTGAACGCTTCGTAAAACCTCAAACAGCCCCGGCATAAATTCAAAATCCTCTTTTCTATGGACATAGCCGTGATCAACGTTGATCACTCCGTCTCTATCTAAAAAGAGCGCTTTTTGTAATTTTGGTTGTGTGTTGCGCATCGTATCACTTTTCCTTTTATATCATATTATTATAACCCAAGGTGATATAATCTCATATTAATTTAAACAAAACTCGGTTATAATCGACTCTGAAATTTTTAACACACAAGGGGAAATATATGAAAAAAGCAATTATCGCTACTGCTGTTGCAGGTACAATGACTATCGCTTCTGCCGCGTACAACGTTGCAGTATGTAAGGGATGTCACGGTCAAAACTTCGAGAAAAAAGCACTTGGTGCAAGCAAAGTCGTAAAAGATATGGCTAAAGCCGATATCGTTGCAGCGCTTAAAGGGTACAAAAACGGAACATACGGCGGAGCTATGAAAGGTACTATGCTAGGACAGGTTGCGAACCTTACTGAAGCCGATATGAACGAGATCGCAGAAACATACGGTAAATAATTTACCGTACTGTATGTAACTAAAAGTAGTCTTCGCTACTTTTAGTTACACTTTTACCCCCGAATTTAACTAACTTTTTTTTCTAAACTCCCTCCACCTTTAATTTGCTATAATCTGCATTTACATTAATGATTTATAAATAATTACACGATTAGGACTTTCTATGCAAAATATCGATATGAACTCCCCAGAATTCAAAGCGGAGATGGAAAAAACTGTCAAATTCACCGATAAGGTATGCAACCAGTTCGGCTTTGCCTACAACCCCGAAAAAGAGATCAACGAGGGTGTGACCATGGGTCTGGCGCGCAACAAGCTGATGTACGGCAAGCGCTACTGCCCCTGTTTTATGGTGATCGGCGAAACCGAGGAGGAGCGAAAAGCGGCCGATAACCGCATCTGCCCCTGTAAACCCGCCCTGGAGGAGGAGATCCCAAACGACGGCAAATGCCACTGCGGTATCTTCTGTACCCCCGAGTACGCCAAGCTGCACGCTTCCGAGGACAGCGCCGAGGAAACCGCGCACACCCACAGCAGAGGCTTGACGAAAGAGGAGGCGGAGTACCTCGTGCAAAAAGAGCAGCTTGACGGCGACGAGCTCGAATCGCTGCTGGAAGCCAGACAGCTGGGCATAGTCGAGTTTGAACTGATCGACTGCCGCGAAGAGATGGAGTACAAGATGGCGCGTATCGTCGGCACGGACAAGTTGATGCCCACCAGCCGCTTCTACGCCGAAGCCAACGAGATGACGGATAAAATGGATAAACAGCTCATCATCTACTGCCACACCGGCAGCCGCAGCTACCAGGTCCAGCACACCATGAAATCCATGGGCTTTAAAAAAGTGGGCAACTTAACACCCGGTATCGTAGGCTTTCACGGGGAGATCGAGAAGGGATGAAACGCTTAAACACGGTTGATCTGTTTTTAAAACTGCTCTCCTTTCCCTCCATCACCCCCGACGATGCGGGTTCGCTGCAATTTATCCGGGAGTACCTGAGCGATTTTGAGGCGATCGAGATCGACAGGGAGGAGGTGAAAAATCTCTTTCTGTATAAAAAGTTCGGCGAAGGGCCACACCTGTGCTTCGCGGGGCACGTGGACGTGGTGCCCCCAGGTGACGGCTGGGACACCAACCCCTTTGTCCCCGTCATCCACGAAGGCGACATCTACGCCAGAGGCTCGCAGGATATGAAAAGCGGCGTAGCCGCGTTTGTACAGGCGGTGCGGGAGTGTGAAAGCTTCGACGGTACCTTGTCGCTGATTTTGACAAGTGATGAGGAGGGTGACGCCAAATATGGCACGCTGGAAGTGCTGAAATATCTGGAAGAGAAAAAGATGCTGCCCGATAGCTGCATCGTGGCCGAACCCACCTGCGAAGAGCGCTTCGGCGACGCGATCAAAGTGGGCAGACGGGGTTCCATCAACGGCGTACTCAAACTCGGGGGTTTGCAGGGACACGCCGCCTATCCCGAAAAAGCGGACAACCCCATCCACAACATCGCCCCCGTTTTAGCAAAGATCGCGGGTTACGACCTGGACCGGGGAGACGAATATTTCGCCCCCAGCAAATTTGTCATCACCGATCTGCGCTCGGGCATGGAGGTCACAAACGTCACCCCGGGTACGTTGAAGATGATGTTTAACGTGCGAAACTCCACGAAAACGGACCAAAAGCGGATCAAAGAGTTTATCGCCGAAGCGTTTACGGGGTTGGATTACACCCTTGAACTTTCCCAGGGGTCCTACCCTTTCCGTACCGATACCAAAGCACAGATTGTAAAAAGTATGGTACACTCTGTAAAACAGATTACGGGTATCGAACCCAAACTCTCAACCGCAGGCGGTACCAGCGATGCGCGCTATATCGCGCAATTTGGGATCGACGTCGTGGAGTTCGGCGTGCGCAACGACCGCATCCACGCCCCCAACGAACGCACCGCCGTACAAGAGGTCGAGGATCTGTACGAAGTGTTTAAACACACCTTGAGGAGTTTTGCATGATGCGATCACTGTTACTTTCACTGCTGTTATCTTTGAGTGCATTCGGGGCGTCGCTGGAGTGGGAAGACTCTCTGGACGACGTGATCGACGCGCCCGCGATGGTGATGATCGAAACCGCCTACTGTCCCTGGTGCAAACGGATGAAGTTTACGACGCTGCGGGATGAGAAGGTGGTCAAAGAGTTGGCTCCCTTTACGGCCGTACGCATGTACAAAAGCGACTGGAACCGCTTGCAGATCGATCATGTGAAGATGGTACCCACCGTTTATTTTCTCGATCACAACAAAAAGATCATCAAAAAGGTCGTCGGATTCTGGGAAGCGAGCGACTTTCTCACCGACATCAAGGATGTCAAAGAGCAGCTTAGCCTCCGGTGACTTTACATGTCATGATACGGATTTTTCTTTTACTTATTTTACTTTAACGAAGCGGGCCGACGCCCGCTTTGATGCAGTACGATCTCCCCAAAGGATATCAAGTGCGAATATACGAAACACTCACCGCCAAACTTTTTTTTCTTCTGCTTTTTCTCCTCGCTTCCGTTTCGCTGGCGTTGTGGCTTACGGCGGTTAATACCGCATCGGAACTCTCCCTGGCCACCTCCCATTCCCGGGCGGAAACCCGATTTCAAGCCGCGGAAAAAAACCTGCTTTCTCTGCAAAAACGTTTACGGCAGGAGGGGGAAAATGTAGCGAAGGATTTGGGGCTGGTTCTGGATATGGCGCTTCTGCACAGCTACAAAGCTTCGGACAAGGGAGCCCGCCTGCCCGCCGGACACTCGCAAAAAGTGCTGCGGCAGCTGCAAAAGTACGGCCTCGGCGACAGGGGTGACACCCTGGCCCTCTACGGTGCTTCGGGTAACCTCGTAGCCTTTACAACGGCCGATACTTCCGGCTACGCCCCCACGCAAACGGCCCCCGTTCCTTTGCGGCTCAACAACCCCGATCCCGGGATAACCTTTTCGGCTACCCCCAACCCCCAAATGGAGCACATAACCCCGCTGAAGGTAGAGGGAACCCCGGTGGGCTATTTTCGACAAAGCAGCGCTCTATCTCCCTTGTTGCGGCAAGACGCAAACTCCGAAAGCTGCCTTGTTCTACAAACTCCGCAGCAGCGCTTTTTACTCACACAAAGCTGCAATCCTGCGCTTCCCGACACGCTATTTAACGGCTTTGACACCTCCGACGCCAAAATACAAAGCCTCAAAAGGGAGCACTACTTCCTCCACCGTTACGATCCGCCGTTTCCCTTTATCCTCTTTCTCGCCGATCCCAAAGAGGCTTACGACGGAATCATGGCGTCGATGCACAAACAAACGGCCGTTATCGTCATACTCTTTTTGCTCCTTGCTGCCGCCGCCGTTTCCCTCTTTGCCAAAAATATACTCCTCGCCCCCCTAGCGTCACTGTCTGCGGCGATGGGACGCTTGTCGCGGGGAGAGTACGAAGATTGCGAAATCCAAAGCAAAGATGAATTGGGTACCTTGACCCACGCCCTGAACAAAGCGACACACAGTATCGAGCGCAGGGAGCACGCCACGACGCGCAACTACGAAGAGGTCATTTTGGCGATGGTCGATATTATCGAGCAGCGTGATACCTACACCGCGGGGCACAGCAGGCGCGTCGCCGAATACTGCGAGCGCATCGCCCGCTCCATGGGCATGGGGCAAGAAACCGTACAAAAGCTTTATAAAGCCGCTTTGCTGCACGACATCGGCAAGATCCAGACCCCCGACAGCGTACTGCTCAAACCCGGCAAACTCAACGCTTTGGAAGAGCGGCTGCTGCAACAACACGTCAGCGCCAGTGATGCCATCTTGAGTAAGCTCACCATCTACAAAGAGTTGGCCAATATCGTCAAATACCACCATGAGTGTTACGACGGCAGCGGTTATCCGTTTGGCCTCAAAGGCGAAAATATTCCGCTGCTTTCACGCATCATGAGCGTAGCCGACGCGTTTGACGCCATGACCACCAACCGTGTTTACAAACCGAGACTCAATATTGAACAGGCTCTAAAACAGCTGCAGCGACACGCCGGTACCCAGTTTGACCCCGAAGTGGTCGCCCATGCCAAGGAAGCGCTCAAGGATGTCATCTTGCAGACCCAGATCGCAACCCTGCCCGCAACGGATATCGACAAAGAGCGTTTCGCCTACTTTTTCAAAGACAACCTGACCGGAGTATATAATTTGGATTATCTGCGTATGCTGCTTAATAAAAATATCTACAAAGACAGCCCCGCCTACGCCCTCATGCTTAAAAACTTTTCCTCATATAACGAGCGGCACGGTTGGGAAGCGGGCAACCGCTTTTTACGGGAGTTTGCCCAGTCGCTGCGTAGCCTCTACCCCCGGGCTCCCCTGTTTCGCATCGAGGGGGATGACTTTATCGTCATCGCCGACGGGGTGGACGCAAAGGCTTTACAGGCGATGCAAAAAGAGAGGGTCACGATTGAGATCAAGCGGGTCGACCTGGAAAAGGTCGTCGCTTTTCAAACGCTCAAAAGCGCTTTGTAGCCGCTATTTCAAACGGTGCAGCAAAGCATACAGCGCGGGAAGGTAGAGCAGGTTCAGCACCGTACCCCATGCCAGACCGAAGCCCAGCGCTACGGCCATGGGCTGGAAGATCGCCGCCTGCCCCGTGGGGAAAAAGATCAGCGAGGAGAGCCCGATGAGCGTCGTCACCGAGGTTAAAACGATGGGGCGGAAACGCTTCTTGGCAAAGTCAAACATATGCTCCAGGTTCGTCGATTTGCGCAGATAGGTCATCATAATGATCCCGTCGTTGATCACGACCCCGGCAAGCCCCAGACCGCCGATGATGGAGGGCATGGAGAGATTCATCCCCATCAGCTTGTGCCCCAGCAGGACGCCAAGGAAGGAAAAGGGGATGATCGACATCACCATAAAGGCTTGTTTGAAGGAGTTAAACAGATACAGCATCGCGATCATGATCAGCATAATGGTCAAACCCGACGCTCCGATCATATCGTTTTTGAGCTCCTTTTTCTTCTCCTCTTCCCCCTTGAGCACCACCTTCACACCCTCTTGCCGAAAACTTTTCAAAAGCGGTTCGATGCGCGCCAAAACCTCCGTGGCCGTGATCTTTTTGGTATCGACGTTGGCGAAAACGTAAAAGTTGATCTCGCCGTTGTCTTTGGTGACCTTTTCAAAAGCTTGCGTTATTTCAAAATCGCACACTTCGCTCAGACGCACCAACTCTCCGCTCGGCAAGGCGATCTCGGTATTGACGAACTGGCGATAATCATCCTTGTTCAAACTCTCCACCTTGATATCAAGCATCTGTTTTTCGTCAAACGCCGTGGAGATCTTTTTGGAGAGATAGAGGTTGGAAAGGTAGCTGCCGATGGTTTGTTCATCCAAGCCCAGACGCTCCCCGTAGCCGTTGACCCGCAGTTTGATCTCATCTACGCCGTTGTTGGAGCTGTCGCTGACCGATTTGACCCCCTCGATGCCGGAGATGCGCTCTTTCAACTGGGCTATGGAGCTTCGCACCAGTTGCGAATTGTCGCTGACTAATCCCACCTGGATATCGGTTTTTACGGGCCCGACTTTGCGCTCCACAACGCTGATCTCGGTCAAGTCGTATCTGCTTTTGTAATCCTTTTGCTTTAAAAACTCCCGCAGTTCCCGCGAAATCTGCTGGGAAGTCTTATCGCGCACCCGCCCCTCGCTGTCGTAATAGAAACTCAGATAGGGCGTGATAAACTTATCGACGAAGTTCATGGGCTTGAGTTTTTCAAGTTCGAGGGTGATATACATCACGTAAGGGTAGCTTTCGCTGTTGCCCGCACTGTCGCGGCGGTACCCCGCGACGCTGCCGATACTGCGGATAAAAAACTCCTCCTTTTTCTGCAAAATATCCTTTTCGATCTCCTGAACGATCGCGAAACTCTCCTCTACTTTGGTATTGACGTCGGTTTTGACGGTGATATTGACTTTGGAGGCGTCAAAGCTGGGAAACATTTGAAATTTCGACGTTTTGACCGCCAGTACGGTTAGCACGGGCACAAGGATCACGAAGGTGAGCAAAAAGGTTTTTTTATAGCGTACGAGCAGGTGGATAATCCGGCTGTAGTAGTGGTTGACCTTGTCCCAGGAGAGCACCTTCGCATCGCTTTTGAGCATGTGGGATGCGTGGATGGGCAAAAAGACGAACGATTCCACGAGCGAGGCGACCACAAGGGCGGAAAAGGCGATGGGGATCAGCTTGATCACCTCCCCCAGCGTGCCGCTGATCATCAAAATCGGGATAAAGGAGAACAGCGTCGTCACCGTAGCGATGGTAACGGGTTTGAACATATCCCTAGCCCCCATCAAAGCGGCGTCTTTGGGGCTGTAGCCCTCCTCCAGGTGCTGCTGGATATTTTCACTGACGACGATGGCGTCATCGACGATGATCCCCAGCGCGATCAAAACGCCCACGAGCGAGACCATATTGATCGTATAGCCGCTGAGCCAGAAGTACAGCGCGCCCATCACGAAGGAGGTGGGGATACCGATAGCGATGATGAGCGAAAGCCGCGTATTGACGAAAAACGCTACCAAAATCGTGATCATAATAACACCGAGCAAAATGTTTGAAATGACGATATTGAGTCTGTCTTTGATCCGTTCGGAATCGTTGTCTTTGATCATATAGGTGACGTCGTCGCTGTTTTTTTGCAGTTGCGCCACCAGCTGCTGGATACGCTTATCAATCTCCAAAGCGTTGCCGCTGGGATCTTGCTTGATCACCAGATTCACCGCCTGTTTGCCGTTGACGCTAAAAAGCGTCGAAGCGTCTTCATAGCGCTTCTTGACCGTGGCGATCTGCTTGAGCGGTATGCGCTGATCTCCGACTCCGATCACCGTATCGGCAAAGGCGGTATCGGTCTTTTTGCCGTTGTAGGTGGAGACGAAGTAGTGCTTGTTGCTGCTGTCTTCGATCTTGCCGATGGGAAAGATATAGGAAAGATTCGCGATCGCCGAAACTACGGAGGCTTTATTCAGACCAAAGGCTTGGATCTTGTTATCCTCAAGCAGCACTTCGTAAAACATATCCGAATCCCCGTAGATCGTCGTCTCCGCTACGCCGCTTACAGACATCACTTTACTCTCAAGCTGTTTTGAAAGGGTTTTGAGTCTGCTGAGGGGCTGGTTTTCGGACAAGATGGTGATATCCATCAAATTCCGTGTGGTTTCGATCACCCGGACGGTGGGTTCATCCATATCCGAAGGGAGGTTGGACTTCGTCAGCGCCACGGCGTCTTTGACCTTGTCGGCGATATTGTAGCGGTTTTTCCCCTTTTGCAGCTCCAGTACGATGGTAAAGCGCCCCGGGGAGATGACGGTGGTCATATCCGTAATCCCGTCGATACTTTTAACCTCATCCTCGATCTCGGTAACGGCCATACGGTTTAAAATATCGACGCTGGCGCCGCTGTAGGAGCCCGAGATGGAGATCTTGTCCAGTTCAAAAGTTGGAAAGATCTCTTTGGGAGTTTTCATATAGGCAAAGATTCCCACGGCGAAGATGAGAAAGAAAAGCAGATAGTTAAGTCGTGCATTGGTAAGAAAAAATTGTAAAAATCTATTGAACATTATAGAGATCCTAGTTTATAATCTTTTAAATGCAGTATTGTATAACATTCCAACCTTGAATTTTATTATTTTATGTCAAATTGTTATAATTACGTCAAAAAAAGAGTTGTTATGTCCTCTGACCTCCTTTCCCACCCCGATTACGAATACCGTTTCAACCCCGCACGCTGCAGTGAATGCGGCGGTAAATGCTGCACGGGGGAATCGGGTAATATCTGGATCTCCGTTCAAGAGATCAAAACCCTGATGCGCTTTTTAAAGCTGGATTTTGCGCAGCTGGAGCAGCGGTATCTGGAGAAAAGGGGTTACCGCTACAGCCTCAAAGAGCGCAAACGGCAAGAGGGGGACTTTGCCTGCATCTTTTTTGACGACGCGATCGGTGGGTGCGGTATCTACGAAGCTCGTCCCACGCAGTGCCGCACCTTCCCCTTCTGGCCCTATTTCAAAACCAATCTCGAGGAGCTCAAAGAGGAGTGCATCGGTATTGAGGAGTGTGAAAAATGAAGCAGAATATTTTGATCACGGGGTGTTCCAGCGGGATCGGCAAAGCCGCGGCGCTGCTTTTGCAAAGCCGGGGGCACCGGGTCTTTGCCACGGCGAGAAAAGATGAGGACGTCATGGAGCTGGCCGCCCTTGGTTTTGAAGCCCTATCGCTTGATGTTACCGACAGCGACTCCATCGACGCGGCGCTGCACAGCGTATCCGAGCGCACGGAGGGCAAACTGGACGTGGTGTTGAACAACGGCGCCTACGGGCAGCCCGGGGCGGTGGAGGATTTGAGCGTAGAAGTTCTCAAAGAGCAGTTTGAAACCAACGTTTTCGGCTGGCACTACCTCACCCGCAAAGCCCTGCAGCTGATGCGCCGAAACGGCGGCCGCGGCAAGATCATCCAGCACAGCTCCGTACTGGGGCTGATCTCCCTTCGTTTCAGAGGAGCATATAATGCCAGCAAGTACGCTTTGGAGGGGTTGTGCGACACCATGCGGCTGGAGCTTGCCGATACCGACATCCACGTCATCAGCGTCAATACCGGCCCCGTTACCAGCCGTTTCCGCGATAACGCGCAAGCGATGTTCGAAAAAAATATTGATGCGCAAAACAGTTTTTACAAAGCGCAATACGACAAAGAGTTGCGGGAGCGATTTGACGGCGGCGGGGGGAAAGCCCCCTTTACCCTCAGTTCCGAGCAGGCCGCCGCGGTGATCGGGGATATCGTGGAAGCAAAAAACCCAAAACCCCGCTACTATATCACGAAAGCCACCTACTTGCTCGGGTTTTTAAAACGGATACTTTCTACGAAAGCGCTGGATCGGATACTGGTAAAGATTTAACCCCGTTACACTTTTTCTACATTTTGCTATTTTATAATTTCAGGATATGTATAAAAAGGGGTGCACATGACGATCTATATCATCGATGCCGAAAACGGAATCCAAAAGCAGACGGTCGCTTCCTATGAGGAAGCAAGGAAAAAATTCCCCCACTTTTTTAAAACGAAGGAGGAAGCCCAAAAGGCATACGGAAAAACCTGTATGGTTTGCGACGGCGCCTTTTAGGTTTGCGGCTTTGCCGCTTCGATACAGTGGTGCAGATCCAGCATAATAGTCGTACCCCTGTTCTCCGATGATTCGATATTGAGCGCGATCTTATTTCTGTCGCAAAACTCCTTGACAAGCGCCAATCCCATGCCAAAGCCACTTTGAGTACTGTCCTCCTGGTAGTAGCGGTCAAACACCACGAACAGATTTTTCGTATCGATCCCCCTGCCCGAATCCTCGATGCACAAGACGCTGCCTTTCATATAAAACTTCACGTAGCCGCCGCTTGTGTTGTATTTGATTCCGTTGGAAAGCAGATTGTCCAACACCGTTGAAAAGCCCTTTTTATCACACTTGAGCTCAAGGGGTTTGACCAGGTTTTGTACCTCGATATCCCCTTTGATATCACGGAATTTATCGATACTTTTCGCCACCGCTTCACGCAGGTCAAAGCTGTCCGCTTCCACAGCGTAAACCTCCTTTTTGATCGAATACTCCATATCCTCGTACAGCTGCAGCAGGTTTTTGCACGATCCGTCGATGCGGTCGAGCTTTTTGAGCAGCTTCTCATCATCTTGCAGCGCCCGCCGCAGCATCTTCGCATTCATTTCGATGGTAGCGACGGGGGTGTTGAGTTCATGGAGGGTTTTACGCAGCATCTTTTTCAACCTCCCCTGCCCCGCAAAAAGGTTTTCAAAGATCGCCGAAGCGAAAAACCAAAACAGCGCCAACCCAAACAGCAGTAAAAACGACGTAAGCAGCAAAAAGTTATCCCGGGTAAAGCCGAATTTGATCACGAGCAGATAGTTGGCGAAAAGGACACTCAGCAATACCAGCGCCACCACCAGTGAAAGCAGCAGCATAAAGATACGTTTAGGGCTCAAGCTTATACCCCACGCCCTTGATATTGACGATACTGTTTTCGGGCAGAATCTTTTTGAGTTTATTGATATACACCCGCAAACTGCCCTCGCTAAACTCCTCGTCGACCCAGAGGCGATCTTGCATCATCTCCTTGGTCACCACCTGGCGCTCATGCTCGATAAAAAGTTTCAGCAGTTCCACCACCTTCGCCGCCAGTTTCAAATCCCGATCGTCCTGCAGCACCCGGTCATGTTCCAGATCGTAACTGACGCCGTTGGAGAAGCGGTAGCTGCGATGGCGCTTGCCGCTGCGCTTGAGCAGCGCTTCGATACGAAGCACCAACTCATCCAGATCCACGGGCTTCTTGAGATAATCGTCCGCCCCGCTTTTAAACCCCTCGTGCAGCGTTTGGCGGTCGTTATAGGAGGTCAGAAACATCGCCGGCGTCTCGTCTTCGGCTTCGCGCAGCTGGCCCAAAAGCTCCAGGCCGCTGCTTCCGGGGATGTTGATATCAAGAATATACAGGTCAAACTTTTCGGCGAAGGTTTCGTCCAGCAGCTCCTCCGCGCTTTTTGCGTGGGTGATTTCATACCCCTGTTCTTCTAAAAACTCCTGCAGACTCTGGGCAAAGAGCGCATCGTCTTCCAGCAGCAGGATCCGCATCATTCGTGGCAATCCAGCAAAGTTTTCGAAGGGTCGACGAAGTATTCGTACCCGCCGTAGATCGTATAGATCCCGTACGCCACCACCGCAATCGCCGCGGCTTTGGTCATCACGGCGCGGAAGCCCCCTTGGCTAAACTTCCCGACAAAAAATCCCAGACTAAAAAGCGCGGGGATCGTCGACAGACCGAAAATCGCCATCACCAGCGCCCCGTAGAGGGGATCGGCGGTGCTTGCGGCAGTGATGGCAAAGAAGTAGACAAACCCGCAGGGAAGCAGCCCGTTGAGCATCCCCAAAACGAAAAAGGAAAACAGCGACTGCGAATGCAACAGACGTTTGAAGTTGCGCTGGTACCATGCGTTTTTGGAAAAGGAGTGCTCGATCACCGTTAAAAACTTCACCTTCCCCGCCAGGGAAAGCCCCGCCAAAATCATCGCCGCCCCGGCTATAAGCAGCAGCGTGCCGTTGGCTTCACTGCTAAAGGTCGCTACTCCGCCGAGATAGCCAAAGAGCGCTCCCAGCAGCGCATAGGTCGCTACCCTGCCCAGAGAGTACAACAGGTGTGCCACACTTTGCGTGGCTTTGTTCCAGCCCGTTTGCACCTTGGTACTGCTGTAGGCGATGACGATCCCGCCGCACATCCCGATGCAGTGGCCAAACGAGCCCAAAAACGCGATGGTTATGATAGAAAATAGATCAATTGCTTCCAAGAAGTTCCCTTTTTACCGTTGGATTGTTCAGCGTCAGCCCCCGCAGCATACGAAGCCGCATCGTTTCAAAATCCACGAACCCCTCCTGCTTGTGTTCATAGGCGCCGAAGCCGTAGTTCATGGGAGTCGTATCCCGCAGGGAGTACCACGCTTTGCGGCCGTCGATCCAGCGCTTGGTATCCTTGCTCATAACCCAGATCACCGCACGGTCTTTAAACTCCGTCGTCTCCAGCCAGTTTGCCATCCCCCCGTGATCGTGAAAAAACCACGTTTTGCCCGAGGGACTGACCACCTGCGACGCGTAATCAAGACTCTCGATCACCATCCCGCAATCGCTGTCTTGGTAGTGTCCGGGATTAATCGTCAGCGGTTTTTGCTCCATATTGCCCGTTTTGATCACGACCATCTGCTGCTTGTTCGCCAGTGAAAGCACGATCACCGCGACCGCTGCGAGAAACACCCCCACCGTCAAAAGCTGCAATAGCGTTTTTTTCACAACAACACTCCGTTTTTTAGCCAGTATGATACCACAAAATAGCTGCACAGCAGCGTAAACAGCGCATTCGCCCATACGCTGTAGCGCTGCAGCTTTACCATGGGCTTTTTCACCGTCGCTTGCAAAAACGCGGCCGCAGCCGCGAAAAAGACGCCCAGAAAAAGGGACCCCCACAGCAGATACCCCACATAGTAATACTCCCGCTGGAGCATACAAAAGGGGCATTTATGCGTGGGCAGTTCGTAGATGTAGGTTCCGAAAAAATGCACCACCGCATAGTAACCCACGAATAAAAACACCCCGTTGGCAAGTGCCAGCAGATACCCCTGCCGCTGCAGCAGCAAAAGCGGTTGCAGCGCAAAAAGCAGGTAAAACAGTAGCAGCAGCGTCGCGGTACCCAACCCCAGCGGCAGAGCGTTTTGCTCCCCGCTGACGCCGTAGATAACCGAACAGCACTGTACGGGGGTTTTGGTACTGAGTCCCTGCAGATACGCAACGTCCATACCGCTTTCAAGCAGCAGCAACAGATAGATTACGACAAAAAGCACACTCTTGATACGCATAAAAGGGTAATCGGTCGCCTGCAGATCCAACCGGTTCAGCAGCAGCCAGACGCCTCCGCTAAAAAGCAGGCCCAGCTTCAGCACCAGCAGCGCTTCGCCGAACCAGACCCCCTCGACTACCCCCGCGGCACACATCGCCCCGGGAATCATGGTAGCAAGATGATCCAGCGTATAAGCGAAAAAGGGAAAAAGCGCTATCTTGGCAAAGGTTAAAAAAACGATCACGAGCATCACCAGGTAGCTGCGCTTTTCCAGGCTGTACTGCCGCGGGCTCGTAGCTTGAAAGTTCCAGCGGCGCAAAATCTGCAGCGCGCCTAAAAGGGCGTAGGTGCCAAAAAGCAGCAGGATCGTTTGCAAAATCAGATAGATCAAAACCCCCGTATCCATCAAAATACGCAGCTCCATACTAGATGCGCCCTTGCTCGATGGTAACTACCCGATCCACAAAAGACAGCGTTTCAAACAGCGGATCGTGGGTAGCGATAAGCAGGGTTTTTCCCGCCCCTTTGAGCTGCTGCAGCTGTCGGGTAAACAGTGCTGCGTTGTCCTTGTCCAGATTGGCCGTCGGCTCGTCGCACAGGATCACTTCCGGATCGTTTACCAGCGCCCTCGCGATAGCGCATCGCTGCTTCTCCCCGCCGGAGAGGTTGCGTACGACGGTGTGTTTTTTGTGTGCGATGTTTGCCGCTTCCAGGGCTTTGGATACGGCGCGATCCACCTCTTTTACAGGCAGTTTCCGGGGGATAAGCGGCGCCAAAAGGTTTTCGTACACGCTCATATCCTCAAAAAGGTTATAGGCTTGAAAAATAAACCCGATGTGGCGGTTTCGCTGCTTTGACTGGTGCAGATCGGGGAGTTTGGAGATGGGTTCGCCCGCGATATAGACCGCTCCCTCGGAGGGTTTTTCCAACCCCGCCATCAAAGAAAGCAGCGTGGATTTGCCGCTGCCGCTGACCCCTTTTAACACGACACACTCCCCCTGCGCTATATGCAGCCCGATCGCTTGTAAAACGGTTTTTCGCTCCCTGCCCTGCCCGTAGTATTTGCTCAGATTTTCAACACGGATCACTTCATCGCCTCCTTGGCACCGATAATGCACAAACGCCATACCGGTACGATCACCGCGGCGCTAAAGGGGATAATAAAAAGCAGATACAGCTGCGCAAACAGCCCCGGATCGAAAAAGGGTTTAAAATCATAATCCACGGGGAGTTCGCCATAGCCCAGAAAGATCCTGCCAAGCAAAGGCGCGTCGGCTCCGTATACGTAGATAAAAGCGGCGATAAAGCCGCCCATAAACGCGACGCTCCCCACACACAGGGTTTCAAACCCTTTCAGGCGCAGCAGGTCGTTGATGCTCCACCCCAAAGAGCGCAGGATTCCGATCTCGCGTTTTGCGCTGCTGAGCACATGGCTGTATTTAAAATACAAGATCAAAACAAATCCCAGCAAAACGACGGTAAAGAGGCTTAAAAAGACGCCGCTTTTCATATCGTACATGGTTTGATACCGCGCGGCCATTTTGCGCTTGTCGATCACTTCGACGTTGGCGTAGCGGCTGAGGATGGTTTGCTTGATCGTATCAAGTTCCAACTCGTTGGGCACCTCCAAAGCGATATCGGTGAAGGTTCCGTAGGGCAAGCCCAAAACCTCCCTGGCTTTCTCCATGGGCAGCAGCATCACGTCGTTTGCCTGCAGGGCGTAGTCCCGATCGATCACCCCGGCGATCTCCATACGCATCGTACCGCCTTCGTATCGGTGAAACAGGTACTCGCTCTCATAATAGTTTTGACGCAAAAGCTCCTTGACGGCGGGACTGACAAGCATCTGATCGGGCGAAAGCTTTTCAAACTCCCGTGCGGTAAGTTTGCGCAAAGTGCGGGTCAGGGAGGGTTCGAAAATATCGATCCCCACCAGTTCAAACCCTGTATCCTCGAAAACGGGATCGTCGTAGCGGCCGTGGACGCGCCCCCGTACCGCCGTGACGCCCCTGATCTCTTGCAATGCGTACAGCAGCTGCTCATCGGTAGCCACGGGCCGCCCCCCGCGAAGCTTCCTGACGACAAATTCGGGCTGCTGCGCAAGATTGAGGAAGGTTTGCTTTTGTAAAGACCCCACCACAAACAGTCCCGAAGCGAGCAAAAAGATCAAAACCGCGGCCATCAGCAGCGTCGTGGCGTGGAAAAAGCGGTTTTTATACAGCGTCAGCAGTAAAAAGTGGAAAAAACTACCGGCCATAGACAAACTCCGTCCCCTCAAGGGGGTTCATGGTCGGATAGATCCGCTGCTTGGAGTACCCGGGCAGCGCGAAGTCGATCGTTTTTGGAAAGAGCTTGCTGCCGTGCAGCGTTTGGGGCGAATGCAGCGGAGCACTCAGCAAAAACAGAAACACCCCCGTCAAACCTGCACTAAAAAGCAGGAAAACTTTAGTGATCAAGGGCAAAGACGATCTCCGGCGTAATCTGTTCAAAGGTGAGTATCTTTTTGCCAAAGTGGGTATCGCTGAAGTTTTGCGCCTGCTCCCGGGTGGCAAAGGGGATCAACTCGTTGCCCATGGGACCGTAGATGTTGGAGCCGATCACGTAAAAAGCGCTTTTTGCTTCCAGCGGCTCCAGGGTATAGTAATCGCTCACCGTAATCTTTTCAAAATCGGCCGCACTGTGGCCGCCTTTAAACTTTTCCGGGTGGAAAAAATACTTCATCATATCCTTTACCCCGTCAAAGTAGTGGGCGTGCCCCCCTTTGATCGCGATCTTTGCAGCCCATTTGGGGTATTTGGCCACGAACATGCCGCATACGGGACACTTTGCGCTCTTTGGCACTTCGATACGCTTTTTCTGCGCCAATACCTCTTTGTTCAAACGTTTGACTTCCCACAGGTATCTGGTAAGTGCTTGCAGGTTGCGCTCGTTTAAGCGCTTGCACACGCCGGAGCTTTGCAGATGGGTTTTTAAATGCTTCAGCGAGGAAAACGCCAAGGGATCGACCTCTTCACACACCTTTTCATAGATACGCTGCCCCCGTTTCAGGCTGCGCTCATCCCGGTTTTTGCGGTACTTTTCATCCAGCTGTATATCGCGGGTCGCCATATACAGCGCAAAATCAAAATCCCGGATATCGCCGCCGTATTTTCGGATAAACTCCTCGGCGGCGCGCTTTTTTGCAAAGGCGATCTTGAGGTACTTGCTATAGGGCGAACCCAGCGAACTGTTCAAAACGAAAAATGCGTTTTGTACATCGATAAAGGCGCCGCTTTGGGCATCGACTACCTCAATGACCGTCACACGATCCTTGATCGCGTCAAAATCCTCGGCTAAAAAGCGTAAAGCGGCATACCGTTTCGTTGTGCCGTCGCTGAGATGGGCTCTGTAATTGATCAGGTAGGTGTGTGCAAGCCCGTAGCCGCTGCGGTCGCACCAGCGATCGGCGGAATGTTTCCCCGGAAGTTCGGGTTCAATGGAGGCAGGGGCTTTCAAGGAGATGGTTTGCCCCTGCAAAAGTATGGTTAAAGAAAGAAAGAATAAAATGACACGCAAACTGCTTGATTCCTATTTATTGATATATTTTTGAACCTCTTTGTTTTTGCCGTAAAGCTTTTCAAACTTGTCAAGCTTCACATCCCACCAGTATAGCATAATTCCCTGCAACTGCATATCGTTGAGGTTTTCCCCGCAGGCTTTGGAAGTTTTGATCATCGCTTTCATATCACCCATGGTGTGCGCATCGAGCCGCTTGATCGCCGCTTTGTCGCACTTGGTGTTATAAAGCTTTTTCCCCATCTTATACATTTTGGAACTGCGCTTTTTATACACCATCGCCGTATCCCTAGCAAAATCATCCAGCGCGGCGGCGTACGCTCCGTCAAAATCGGTGATCGCTCCGCCGTTTTGCGCGGCAAACTGCTCCGCTGCCTCTTTCTGGGCAAAAGCGTATTTGGAGTTTGCCGTCATGGTGCCTTTTTTCTTGCTGCCCACCACGTAGTACGCTTTTTTCGCATCGATATATTGCAAAGAGGGCACGTCTACGACCATGATCTGCTCAACCCGGTCCTTTTTCCCGCGCAGCGTCGTAAGCTCCATCTCCTCGGTAAGACAGTAGATGGAGCAGTACTGCCGCACCTCTCCGTTTTTCAACTTCGCCGCATGGGAGGTTTTGTAAAACTTGGGCAGATACATCCCGCAGTTGGGACAATACATCTTCGACTCCCCCTTTTGCATAATCTGCGCTTTTTCCTGCGAAACGCTTTGGAACATCTTGCCCATGCCACCCATGGCAAAAAGCGATGATACGCTAAAAAGCGCCGCCGCTAAAACCGTAACCGTTTTGTTCATTTTGACCCCCTGTATTATCGCCGCATACACAAAACGGAGGAAAGCCCCCGTTTTAACAAAAAAAGATGTAATGTGTTTGCCCGATATTTGATAATATTGCAGTTTTAGTAGAATTTGTAAAACTTTCGTTAGTATAACACCCTATTGTTAAGTATCTGTTAATTGATTTGCCTCAAGCTAATTTCAAGATAATCTGTGTATAATTTGATAATAATTTTCATTTTCGCGGCTTGCACGCCATATAAGGAGCAAAGATGACGATAGCTGATCTAAAGGTTGACGAAAAGGCGGAGATTGTCGGCATCGATGCGGGCAAAGAGTTCAAAAGACGCTTAAACTCTTTTGGAATCGTCAAGGGAACGGAGTTTGTACTCAAAGCAAAAACCCTGACGGCGAACACCTTTGAAATCGAAGTCAATCGCAACATGATCGCCCTTCGCCGCGGCGAAGCCCAAAAGATAAAGGTCTCCCCATGCAAGAGATAAGAATCGCCCTCGTGGGGCAACCCAACGTGGGAAAAAGTATGCTCACCAACTCCATCGGCCACACCCGTTTGAAAGTGGGAAACTTCAGCGGCGTCACCGTGGAAAAAAAGGAGATCGGTTTTGAACACAAAGGTTACAAGTTTATCGTCACCGACCTTCCGGGGGCGTACTCACTCAACAACTACACCATCGAAGAAAAGGTCACCAACAGATTTTTAAACAGTGACGAATACGACATCATTTTAAACGTTATCGATACGACCAATATGGAGCGCAACCTCTACCTCACCACCGAACTTCTGGAACTGAATCAGAAGATGGTGATCGCACTTAACATGATCGATGAAGCGGAAAAGGAGGGGGTGTGTATCGACAGCGAGCAGCTCAGCGCGATTTTGGGCAAACCCTGTATCAAAACCTCCGCTTCGCAAAATACCGGAATCGAAGAACTTTTAACGGAGCTCATAGACACTTTTGAGCGGGGCAAATACGTCTCCAAACTCAAATTCAGCGACGTAATCGAAGAGGAGATTTTGAATCTCATCACCCTTTTTGAGGAGAAAAATTTTAAAACCAAGATGGGTTACCGCGAACTTGCCATCAAGCTGCTCAAAGAGGATGAGGAAACTTTCAAACAGGTGCATGACAACCCGATCTGGGTGGAGCTGCAACCGGTTTTGAGCGAAGCGCTGGAACATATCTACCTGCACTACAACACCAAAGACGTGGATGAGATCTTTAACGACGAACGCGTCGCCTTTGCCAAGGGGGCCGTCACCGAAACCTTCACCTGTCCTTTGCGCATCAAAAAAACCCTCACGCAGCGCATTGACGACGTCATGATGCACAAAATCTTCGGCCTGCCCATCTTTTTGTTTTTGATGTGGGGACTCTTTCAATTGACTTTTGAAGCGGGCAACATCCCCATGGAGTATATCGATATGTTTTTTGCCAAGCTTATCGAGGGGACAAAAAACCTGCTCGGAAACGGGGAGTTTGCTTCCGTCATCGCCGACGGCGCCCTCGCAGGCGTGGGAGCGGTGGTGCTGTTTCTGCCAAATATCGTCATTTTGTTTTTCGGCATCGCTTTGCTTGAAACTACGGGGTATATGAGCCGCGTCGCTTTCTTGCTTGACGGCTTTTTTCACAAATTCGGCCTGCACGGCAAAAGTTTTATCCCGCTTGTTACGGGCTTTGGGTGCAGCGTACCCGCGTATATGGCGGCCAGGACCCTGAAAAACCGCAAAGACCGTCTGATCACCCTGTTTATCATCGGCTTTATGAGCTGCGGCGCGAGGCTGCCCATCTACGTTTTATTTATCGGGGCCTTTTTCTCCCAGGAGAATGCGGGAAACATTCTGTTTCTCATCTATATCGCCGGCGCTTTGATCGGCCTGTTTGCGGCAAAGGTGCTGAAAATGACCGCTTTTAAGGGCGAGGACGAACCCTTCGTGATGGAGATTCCTAAATACCGCATGCCTTCGCTGAAGCTGATTTGGCACACCGTTTCGACGCAGGCATGGATGTATCTGAAAAAAGCGGGCACTTTTATCCTCGCCGCGTCGATCCTGATCTGGTTTGCCAGCAACTACCCCAAAAACGAACAGTTGCAAACGCAGTTTGAACACAAGATCGAAACCGCTGCAACGCCCGAACAGGCACAGCAGTACCGGGCACAACTGCAAGCGCAGAATCTGGAACACAGCTACCTGGGGATTATCGGCAAAGCCACCGAACCGATCTTTGCGCCTTTGGGATTTGACTGGAAGATGACGGTAGCTTTGGAGATGGGACTGGCGGCCAAAGAGGTGGTGGTTTCGAGTCTGGGTATTCTCTACGGTTTGAGCGACGGCGTGGACGAGAACAGCCAAAGCCTGATCGAAACCATACGCGCAAACATCCCCTTTGCTTCGGCGGTGGCGTTTATCCTCTTTGTCATGACCTACCTGCCCTGCCTGGCCGCTTCGATGGTTTTTGCCAAAGAGGCGGGCGGATGGCGCTATCTGGGGTATCTGTTTGTCTTTACCACTACCACCGCATGGGTACTTTCCTTTGTGGCATACAATATTACGCTGGGTCTTACTTAAGTCTCAGCGTAATTTCCCGATACTTATATACTACATCTTACCCAGTAAGAGGTATATTTCGCCATGTAAACAAAAATGTTAATTTGTGATTTACAAATAATCGCTATAATAGAGAATTAATTTTTCTTCGGAGTGCTGGAATGGAAGTGTTTAAAACGATCAAAACCAAGATCATCTTTACCCTCGTCGCCTTTTTCACCATCGGTGTTATCGGGCTGATCAGTTATATCTTTATCAGTTTCGACGACATCATGGAACAATCGGCCAAACGTAACGTCGATACGATCAGCGATACCGCCTTTATAGGCGTACGCAACGCGATGAATTTGGGTAGTGCCCAAGTGATCGAGGAGACGATCAACAAAGCGAAAAAAATCGGCGATATCAAAGATTTGGAGATCGCAAAATCCCAGGCGGTGATCGATGCTTTCGGGCTGCAGGAGGAGGTCACCAAAGATAAAGATATCCAGCAGGTGTTCCGAACGAAAAAACCGATCTTTATCGACGAACTCGACGGTAAGGACAAAGTGATCCGACAGATCAAACCCCTGATCGCTACCAGCGAATGCCTCATGTGCCACCCCACCTCCAAAGAGGGTGACGTACTGGGGGTAATGGATATTGAACTCTCTTTGGAACAGACTTACGAAGAGATCAACAGTTTCAAATCGGTCATCCTGCCTGCGATGATTATCGCGGCGATTTTGGCGATTATCGGCTTGAGTATCTTTTTGAAAAAAGAGGTACTCAAACCTATCGAAGTGCTTACGGGCAGAACGAAAGATCTCAGCAACGACGACGGCGATCTGCGCCGGCGCTTGAACTTTGTCAAGGAGGATGAGATCTCCAAAGCCGCTTACTGGGTAGATCGCTTCATCGGCAAAGTGCAAGATATCGTCGTGGGTGCCAAAGACTCCAGTAAAGACAACCTCGATATCGCGCAAAGCCTCAATGAAAATGCGGCCAAAATCACCAACAGAACGCAAAAGCAGTCCGAGATCGTTAAAACCACCACCCAGCTTGGTCAAAATATGACGCAGATGCTCGAACAGTCGGTACAAACCACCGAAAACAGCAGAAACGACATCAAGGTAGCCAACGACAAATTAAGCAACGTGCGAAGAACGCTGGAAAGCTTTACGCAAAACCTGGAATCCGAATCGCAGATGGGGCTGGATATGGCGGAAAAACTCAACAACCTGACCCACAATGCCGAGGAGGCGAAAAACGTCCTCAATGCCATCAGCGACATCGCCGAACAGACCAACCTGCTTGCGCTCAACGCAGCCATCGAAGCCGCACGGGCCGGAGAGCACGGCAGAGGTTTCTCCGTCGTGGCTGATGAAGTGCGCAAGCTTGCCGAGCAGACACAGAAATCCCTAGGGGAGATCGAAGCTACCATCAGTATCATCGTACAAGAGATCTCTTCAAGCAGTTCGGAGATGAACAGAAACGCCGACAGCCTGCAAAACCTGACCAAAGATGCGGAAACGGTGGATAAGGATCTGGTCGAAACCGATGAGATCGTCAACACCGCCTACAACGTCGCGGAACAGTCCGTGGAGGATTCCACGAAGCTGGCAAAAGATGTGCAAAACGTGTTGGATTATATTAAAGAGATTCAAAAGATTTCCCAGGAGAATCAGCTTGACACCGAGAAGGTGGACGCGGCGGCGAAGCAGCTGCAGCAAACGGCCAACCGCCTAAACGACGAACTCAACAAGTTCAGCACCTAAGGCTGAACCCGTTCTTTGCCTGCAGCCTAAAGTGCTGCAAGCAGCTTTTCTACGATCGCTTTATAATACCCTTTTTCCTCATCGTTACCGAAAGCTACGGGGACTTTCCCCTCATCGCTGTGCCGGCGGATATCCATGGTCAAAGGGATTGCTCCGAGCAGATCGACACCGTATTTTTCAGCGATTGCTCGCCCCCCTTCGGTGCCGAAGATATCGTACTGTTTCCCCGTATCGGGGGCGATAAAATAACTCATATTCTCCACGATGCCCGCGATGGGAACGTGGATATCTTTAAACATCATCACCGAGCGGCTCACGTCGTCTACGCTGATCTGTTGGGGCGTGGTCACGACCACGGCCGCGGAGAGATTGAGCTCCTGAGCCATGGTCAGCTGCACATCCCCCGTCCCCGGCGGCATATCGATCACCAATATGTCCAGCTGCCCCCAGTCCACGTCGTCCAAAAACTGGATCAGCGCGCTGACGGCGACGGAGCTGCGCCATACCAGCGGCGTATCGGGCTGCGGCGTGGTGAGTCCCACGCTCATCATCTTGATCCCGAAGTTTTCCGCGGGGACGATCTTGTCCTTCTCGTTCCAGCGCAGCTTTTCATGCTCAAGCTGCATCATGCGCGGCACGCTCGGGCCATACACGTCCGCATCGAGCAAGCCGACCTTTTTCCCCTCCTGGGCAAGGCCCACGGCCAGGTTGACCGCCACGGTACTTTTGCCCACGCCCCCTTTGCCGCTGCTTACCGCAACGATCTTTTTGGCGTATTTGGCGCGGTTGTTGGGGTTTTGCGTGGAGCCGTAATTGGTGGACTTTTGCTTCTGCGCGGCAAAAACCACCTCCGTCTCATACTCTCCAAGCGCATCTTTAACCCGCTTCTCCACTTCACCGAAAAGCTCCTCGTTTGCCATGCTCAGCGTGATCTTCACACTCTTGCCGCGGACCTGGATATCTTTGACGATTTTGAGCGTCACAAGACTTTTGTCCAGCCCCGGATAGGTAATCTTTTTGAGCCGTTTTTCGATCTGCGCTTTACTCATGGGGCTCCCCGGCTTTGAGCTTTTGCGTCTCCATATGCAGCAGACGCAGCGTACTTTTTGCCTTTTGCAGCCACTGTAGCGTTACCTTTTGGGCTTGCGGATACTTTTCGCCGTATTCATTGTATTCACGCATACGCTCCGAAATCAGCTCCGCAATCTCTTCGAAAAGTTCGGAAAGCCGACCCGCTTTTTTGGCCCGGGCGATCAACTTTTTCAAAGAGACTTCCCGCTCCTTTATGGGAAGGTCATACCCCAGCGCTTCACCCATCCGGGCGATATCCTTGGAATTGATATACACGCCGCTTCGAAAAACAGCCAATAGCTGCTTTTCCAAAGCTTCGTAATCACTTAACTGCTCTTGCTTCTTTTTCATCGTGTTTCTATGCTCCTCTTGCATTCGGGCGATCCGCCCTAAAATGATTTATATTCGCCTTTAGTGTACGACAAAGATACTAAACTCCCATACAATTTTCAAAATTAATTTCTCCGCCTTACGTTGTAAAAAGAGTCCTCTCTCCGCCCGGCATAGGAAATTGTATCTTCACAACTTTTCATACCACTTAAGTCGTTCCCGGGTCCGACCCTTTTTTTCGATAATGCTATTTTCGTGTTACGTTTCCACACTCTTGCGCAGCATCACCTCCGCCGCCTTTTTTACGTTTTCGTCACCGTCATCAAGCAGTTTTCGCAAAACCTCCTTAGGGGTCGCCGGGTTTTCCGCCACGCGCATACGCACCATCTTGTCGCTGTCGGCACTGAGCAGTTTCAAATATTTTTCCGGCGTTGCGGGATTACCCGACAGTCCGTCGCGTACGATCTTTTCATCGCTGAAAAACTTGACCAGACAACTCTGGGGCGTCAGCGGATTGGTCGCGACCAGCGCCCGGACCAGGTTTACCTCGTCTTTTGCCAACTTTTCTAAAATCGCGACGGGGGTGTGGGGGTTTTTCGCCACCGCCCAGCGGGTTCCCATATCGCTCGCGTCACTGAGTTTGACCAGCAGCCGCTCCATCAATTCGCTTTTTTCCCTGTCTCTTTCATACACGCTGGTGCGGCGGCTGAGATTCATCGCCACCATCGCCACGACATCGGTATCGTCTTTAAAGGTTTCATAATATTCATCCACCGTTGCCATATCCAGTTCGGTGTTATCCAGTGCGTCTAATACTTCCTCTTTTTTCATTCTTTAACTCTTCTTCCTTTCTAAAATTGTTGTAACGATGCGGTATCCGTGATTCAGCGCGATGGCTATGGATCCGCCGCTGTTAAAAGCGATATCCCCCGCTACGAACAAGCCGCCGATGGGGGTTTCGTAATTGTCGTCAAAGATCGGTTCGCCGTTTTCATCCAGTTCGATGCCGCAGCTTTGCAAAAAGCCTACGGGCGTCGTCCCGCCGATGGCGTACACAACCCGGTCATACACCGTCGCATACCCGTCGTCGTAATTGACTTTGACCTTGCCCTGCTCGTTTTCCAGGGAGAGAATATCGGTCCCCAACCGCAGCCGCAGCCGCTCCTCGCCGTTAAAACGCAGTATGTTTTCCACGTTGGTGGGGTTGGCCCTGGTAAATTCGCTCTTTCTATAATTGAGCGTCACCGTATTGTCAAAACTGAGTTCGCACGCGTACTCCAATGCCGAATCCCCGCCGCCGACGACCAGGATCTTGTCGTTTGCCGAGCACTTGTCGATATTGAAATTCACCAAACTTTTGATCGAAGGCGGAATCTTGTAGGAGGGTTTGTTGGGTTTGCCCATGCGACCGATAGCGACGATGACGTTGGAGGCGTAAAACTCGCCCTGCTTGGTCTGGACGTGAAACACCCCCTCCTTTTTCTCCACCGCTTCCACTTCGCAGTTAAACTGCGTATCGATCTTTTGCTCATCGAGCAGGGTATCAAAGTAGTTGATCGTCGTCTCTTTGGTGCCGTCAAAAAATTGAACGTTACCCTCCAGCTCGATCTGCTGTCCCTTCCAATCCTTGTCAACACGCTTATTGTCTTTGTAAAACTTGCGGATCGTATCGGAGTGGTTGTCGCTCTTTTCGATCAAAAGGATCTTTTCCATCCCCATAATATTCGCTTCAACCGCAGAACCGATCCCGCCGGGACCGCCGCCTATAATGATAACGTCATATACCTGCATCCTTACCCCTTTCAAACGGACTATATATGTCTGAAATATACTCCAAACCCGCTTAAGCTCCCCCCTATTTTAGCAAAAAAGCGATTATCTTTAAGTCAACTTATCTTTTAGTTAAGTTTAAGTAATCTGTGAGAATAATTACATTTCGTAATATATTAACTTCATCTTATAATGATTTTTCACAGCTCTTATATAGTCAAATTTCTTAATATATTTTTTACTATCGTTAAATGAATTAAGTTTTTTATTCGTATACTTGTTTCCGAAATCTCAAAATAAGTTCAAATATGGGGTTCTTATTTTAATTATAAGGAGAGGTTATGAAGGGTTTACTGAAACTGTTGCTCATCGCAGCAACATCCGTTAGCCTTTTTGCCAACGATGATATCTTAATCGAACCTGAAGAAGCGATTAAGCTTATCGGCAAAGAGGGTGTTATGTTCGTATCCGGCGATAGCCACGATACCTACGACCTATACCACATTAAAGGTTCGGTGGAGATGTATGCGCACCACTTGCACCACTCAAACAAGATGGGTGAGATGCACTGTTCCCCGCTTTTTATGTGTATCGAGGAAGCTGAGGAGTATATCAGTTCCAAAGGGATCAGCAACGATACGATGGTTATCGCGTACGACAACTTCAGAGGTCCCAACGCTACGGGCGTGTACCACTACTTCAAAAGCTGGGGTCACGACAACGTCAAGATCCTCAACGGCGGCTTTGACGCGATCAAATCGATCGATCCCGAGCAAACGATCTACGATGCTATGAAAGAGGAGTATAAAGAGGGTAAAGACAAGCTCAAGGAAAAGTACAAAGCCGAGGAAAAAGGCAGCAAACTGTACAAAGAGTATAAAGCCCAGTACAACGCGTATAAAGATGAGTGGAAAGCCAAGCTTGCCAAGCAGGAGAAAAAACTGCTCGTACAAAGAGGCAAGGGGCCAAAAATTACTCCCACAGACTACAAGATCGATCCCGATAAGATCGATACGACCTACCTTGCAGGAAAGCAGGAGGTTAAGCACGCGATGGAAGAGATCGTTGAGGACGGGAAAGAGGAGAGCGATTACGTCATCCTTGATTCCAGAGGGATGAGCGAAATTATCGGTGAAAGATACCTTGATAACGTTGCCCGTGCGGGTCACATCCCCGGTGCTACCTTTATCGAATGGAAAAACATCACCGATTTCGACAACAAAAGAAGTTTCCGCTCCCTTGACGAGATGGAGGAGTTTTTCAAATCCCAGGGGATCACGAAAGATAAAACAATTTATGCTTACTGCCACGTAGGTGCGGGACGAAGTTCACACCTGATCACCGCTTTGATGCTGCTTGGTTACCCTAACGTGAAAGTATACACAGGTAGCTGGGACGAGTGGGGTAACGATATGAGCTTACCTATCAAACGATAAGGATGGAATAATGAGTGTAAACGATAATAGAAGAGATTTTTTAAAATTTTCCGGTGTTACGGCGGGGATGATCGCCGGACAGGGAAGTTTGTTTGCCAAAACGGACGTCATGTCTATCGAAAACGGCAATGAGGAGTATCCAAACACAAGCTATACGGAGAGTATGTATAGAAACGAGTTCGGTTTTACCAGAGGTAACGTGGAAGATACGGGATATGCGTACCACTGTGTCAACTGCCAGGGGAACTGTGCCTGGGAAGTATGGAGCCACAACGGGGTGGTAACCAGAGAGAACCAGTCGGCGAAATATCCGCCTATCAACCCCAAAATTCCCGATTTCAACCCAAGAGGCTGTAACAAGGGTGTCCAACACTCCCAAATCATGTATGAAAAGGATAGAATCCTCTATCCCATGAAGCGTGTAGGTAAACGCGGCGAAGGGAAGTGGAAAAGAGTATCCTGGGATGAAGCCGCGGAGGAGGTAGCGCAAAAGATCTTTGACGTTATGACCGACGAAAAACGCGGTCCGGACAAATTGATGGTACACGCCGGTACGGGTCTGCTTACCGAGGGTCGTAGAGGGGGTCCTTTGCGATTTTCCACCATGCTCGGTGCCAACAGAATCTACCCCGCATCCTACCTGGGTGACATGTTCAGCGGTGCCGCGGTAGCATACGGCGAGGGGAACCTGGGCTGTACCTACGACTTTATGTTCAACGTCGATACCTCCGTATTCTGGGGCGGTAACCCCTCCGTTTCACGGATTCCCGACGCGCACTTCGTATGGGAGGGCAAATACAACGGTTCAAAAGTGATCGTTATTACGCCCGAATTCAACGGCAGTGCCAAATCCGCGGATCTGTGGATCCCCATCAAACCGGGAACGGATAACCTCCTTGCCGCTTCGGTAATCCACGAGATTTTAGAAAAGCAGATGTATAAGCCAAACTTTATGAAAGCTTTCACCGACCTTCCTTTCCTTGTGCGAAAAGACAATAAAAAGATGGTGCGAAGAAGCGATATCGAAGGCGATCACGAAGACCACGCAAAAGCCGAAGAGTTTTACTGCATGAATAAAAACACCGGTGAAATCGCGCTCATGCCCGGTTCTGAGGGAAGTGAACATAAAACACTTCGCCTTGAGGAGTTCGGTATCGATCCCGAGCTTGAGGGTGAATGGGAAATTGATATTCACGGAGAAAAAGTGGTCGTAACCACCGCCTTTGAGATGCTCAAAGAAAATATCAAAGGTTTCTCCCCCGAAGAGACGGCGGAGTTGACGGGCGTACACCCCGACACGACGCGCCAACTTGCAGCGGATATCGCCAAACCGAAAGTGGCGACGATCACCACCGGCTTTAGTTTGAATAAATATTTCAACGGCCTTATGAGCGTGTGGAATATCGCTTCGATCTGCGGTTTGACCGGACGTATGGGACCATACGGCGGTTTGAACACCGAAAACGAGTTCCAGCTTACGGGTATGGGGACGCTTAGCGGCTTTAGCGGCAAGTACAGCCCCCGCTTTGGTTCCGGCTTCGTCGGGGAATTCGTCTTCGGCGACGGGATGAAAACCTTTGACAAATACTTCCAGGACGAGGATGTACGCCGGGCGCAAAACGGCTTGAGCAAAGAGGAGTATATGGAGATTATCAGCGATATGCTCGAACGCGGCAAGCATGACGGCGACGATGACGTCAAACCCTGGTGGCAACCCGATACGGCACTAATCGTAGCGGACAGTAAGTTCAGAAGAAACAAGGGCAGCGACTACAGAGAAGCGTTTTTGAAAAAGATCAACTACTTTGCGTATGTGGATTTTAGAATGAGTGAAACGGCGGTTTTCGCGGACCTCGTACTGCCTGCGAAGTCCCACTACGAAGTCAACGACTTGCGTACAAGTCCGGGGTACCACAGATTTACCAACCTCGCCCAACCGGTGAAAAACATGAAGCCCGTAGGCGAAGCGATGGATGAGTGGAGTATGTTTACCCTCTTTGCCAAAAAGCTTGAAGAGATCGCAAACAGACCGGAAAATATCGACAAGGCGAAAGTGCCTGATAGCAAGCGTTTCGCGAAACCCGGCTACCACGACCTGACCATCGCGCACAAAGAGTTTACAAATGCGGACGAAGACTCCATGATGAATATGGAACCGCCTTTGGGTGACGATCTCATGGCCGTAGACGCCGCACTGGCAAACTGTAAACAGTATGAGCCGTGGACAAGAGAAAAGATGTATAAAGCGGGCGGTTTCTTGAAACTGAACGAAAAAGCGGGGAAAACCTCGCCGCTGTACAGCGACAGACCGTTTAACACCTTTGAAGACCACCTCTTCAAATTTGAACCCTTTGAAACGCTCAGCGGACGGCAAACTTTTTACGTGGACCACGATCTTTACATCAAGATGGGTGCGCAGACCAATACCGGTATGGAGGGGATCAAACCCAAAGATCCCAAGAGATATCCCTTCTCCTTCCTTACGCCGCACGCCAGATGGTCGATCCACAGTAACTACAAAGCCAGTAGAACACTGCAGAGATTGCAAAGGGGTGTACCCTACGTACAGGTCAACAGAATCGTTGCGGACAAGATGGGGATCGAAGACGGCGATACCATCAGAATCTACAACGCGCTCGGTGAATTTTACGCGATGGCGAAAACCTCCTCCTCCTGCCCGGCAGACGGCTTGGTAATGGAGCACGGTTGGGAGCCGTATATGTACAAGTTCAACAAGGGGCACAACGAGGTCGTTCCGACAAGTCTCAACCTGCTTGAGATGGCCGACGGCTGGGGTCACCTGCAATTTGGCGGACTTTGGGACGGTAACCAGTACGCGTATGACGGTGCCGTAAATATCGAAAAAGCAAATGTGTAGGAGTAGACGATGGCAAAAAGACAATTAGCAATGGTAATGGATCTTAACAAGTGTATCGGGTGCCAAACCTGTACCGTTGCTTGTAAGACCCAATGGACAAACAGAAACGGTAGAGAGTATATGTACTGGAACAACGTAGAAACGTATCCGGGCAAGGGGTATCCCAAGGATTGGAGAGAAGCCGGCGGCGGGTTTAACGCCGCGGGCGATCTGCAACCCGGAATCATCCCCAACCTGGAAAGCGACTACGGGGTTCCCTGGGATTATAACTTTGACGAGTTGGCCGACGGGAAAACCCTGGAGCCGCACATGGACCCAACGTGGGGCCCCAACTGGGACGAAGATGAAGGCGCGGGTAACTTCCCAAGCGACAACTACTTCTTCTATCTGCCCAGAATCTGTAACCACTGCGACAACGCGGGCTGTTTGAGTGCGTGTCCCCGTGACGCGATCTTCAAACGTGACCAGGACGGGGTCGTCTTGGTGGATCTGGACCGCTGTCAGGGATACAGATACTGTATCGCGGGGTGTCCGTATAAAAAGATCTATTTCAACCCGAAAATTTCCAAAAGCGAGAAGTGTATTCTCTGCTTCCCCCGTATCGAAAAGGGGCTTCCGCCCTCATGTGCGCACCAGTGTGTGGGAAGAATCCGCTTCGTCGGCTTCTTGGACGATGAAGAGTCTCAAGTACACAAACTGGTTAAAAAGCACAAGGTAGCGCTGCCGCTAAACAAAAACTACGGAACGGGACCCAATATTTACTATATCCCGCCCACGGAAGCGCCGCCGAAGTTTGATGCCAACGGCAAAGTGATCGAAGGCAGCCAGAGAGTTCCCATGGAGGAGTTGGTAAGCCTATTTGGCGAAGAGGTCAAAGACGTGATCAAGCGTGTCAAAGCGGAGAAAGAGAAAAAAGCCACGACCGGCGAAAGCGAAGTGATGGATATGCTTATCGCGTACCAGCACCAGGATATGTTCCGGCTTGACGGCGCTTATTATGAGCAGATCGCCGCGGAAAACGGCAAGAAACTGGCTCCGGTTGATACACGTTACAGAAGCGGAAAACACACGAAGTTGCAATATAAGGCGGTGCACTAATGAAAAAGTTTACTCTTACACTCACAACATTAGCGGTGGCTGCCACGTCCGCAGTCGCCAGCAGCTACGTCACGGCTTCCAAAGTGGATATGGACGTGACGAAAGTCGGTACGAAGTCCAAGGTATGGGAGGCGGCGGATGCTACGAGCGTAACGCTTTATCCCCAAACGACGATCACGTTCAACGATAAAAACGCCGTTGAACAAAACAGTGAAAACGTCGCAAAACACGCCCAGGTCAAAGCGATCTACGACGGGAAAAACGTCGCGTTCATGCTCAAATTGAGCGATCCGAGCTACAACAGCGTAGACGGAACGAAAACCGACACGTACCCCGACGGCTTCGCGATGCAATTTAGCGACGCTACCGACGCGAACGCACTTCCCTACATCGGTATGGGAAGCGACGGACGCCCGGTAGTAGTACATTTGCAAAAAGCGGTCAAGAAGCACTACGAGCCAAACGGCAACGGCGACGTGGCGCACCAGGTCAATCCGGGCAATACCAACAAGTTCGGCAAGGAGCTTTCCAAGTTTGACAAAGCGGTGGATGCCAAAGCGATGAAAAAGTACCAAAGAGCGTTTGTCGCCGAGGGCTTTCGCTCCACCACCGAGATCAAAGACGGCAGCGCGGATTTCCAATCCAATATGCGCTGGGCCAACGGTGAGTGGTACGCTACGCTGACACGCCCCATGAGTGACGATTACGTCGATCTTGAGGGTGCCTTTCCCGTAGCCTTCGCGGTTTGGGACGGGGAAAAGCTCAACCGTGACGGCTTGAAACATATCAGCAGCTGGACCGCCGTAGACGTAGCGGGACAAGATGCCAACGGCGAACTTGTCACTACGCTCACTACCGAGGTAACGGGTGACGCGGCAAAGGGTCAAAAAGAGTTTGATACCAACTGCGCATCCTGCCACAGATACGGCGACAAGCAGATGGCCCCGGAGTACATGGCACCGAATCTGAGCAACATCGGCGGCTACTCCACGGCGGCATATTTGAAAGAATCGATCACCGATCCCCACGCGGTAGTAGTACCGGGGTACAACAGAAATATGCACCCCAACTTCAAATGGTATACCGTCACCGACGGGAAGCGAATGAGTACCATGCCTGCGTACGGTTGGCTTGGTGAGGAAAAGATCAACGATATCGTTGCTTTCTTGAAGACGCTGAAGAAGGAGGCGAAGTAATGAAACGGCTATTGACAAAAGCGGCTTTGGCCGCGGCTTTGGTTTTCGGCCTGAGCGGTTGTGCGGATAAAGCCGGCATGGAAGCGGCTCACGGTGAAGAGGCGAAAGCGGAGCACCAGTTTGAGAAAAAGGGCTTTATGACCACCAAATGGTGTGCCGAGCGAGGAATCTTTAAAGAGTGCCCCCTTGAAAGCTACGTTTGCGGCTACGGCGGCTGCTGGAAAGATTTTGAATTCGGCGACGAGCAGACGCAGGAGTTGGTACTTTACGTCCACGGCGACCACAAGTACTACAATGTGGAGTTAACCGAAAGTCTTCCCGTTTACGAGCTGGAGGAGTTGGCGTTTAACAGAAACGAGGTAACGCTCAAAGGGGAGTTTGACGAAGATGACAACACCATCATCGCAAGCCACTTTGATGCACCGCCTCCACCGAAAAAATCCTTCTTTAAGGGTTGTTTATAATACACACGCTACAATTTCACCCCCACGGGTGAAATTGCGGCCATAAGCTCTTTTCAAGGGAAGCTCTCTTTCTTTGCAAAGACCTTATCACTTCACAAGGGAGTAACGATGATGGATAACAGTGTCAGGGCTTATATCTACGCCTTTTTGTCACGGGTATTTACAAAAGAGATCGATGCGGCGTTTTTACAAGATATGCGCTCCAACGAGGATGTTTTGAAACTGATCGGCATCGACAGTTTTAACTACGTCACCAACAATAAACAAAGTGAAGTCCTCGAAGAGCTCAATATCGACTTTCACTCCCTCTTTCATATGAATAACCACCCCTACGAATCGGCGGTGCTCGATAGTAAAAATGAGATTATGGTCGGATTGCAAAACCCGGTGATGCAGTTTTACGTTAACCACGGATTCGATATCAATCTGGAGTACTCCGAACTGAGTATCCCCGATCATATCGCCATTGAACTGGGTTTTATGCAAAAGCTGGTGCAGCAGGGCCAAACGCAGGCGCAGGAGGAGTTTTTACAAAACCACCTTCTACAGTGGGCGCCGCCGTTTATGATGGGGATCAAAAGTATGGCGATAACGCCGCTGTATAAAGATCTGTGCGATTTCACGTCTGACTTTTTACTCAACGATTACCACGGATTGCTCAATGGTTAACTTCGATAGATACCGCTGCCTGCGCACCGATTACCTGTATAACGAGTGTAGTATCTGTTCCCAAATCTGCCCCGAAGCGGTAAGTTTTGAAAACAATATCACCGTGGATGAGAGCAAACTCGACACCCGCGTACTGGGTGTCTGCCCCGCGGGATCATTCAGCGACGAGGATTACGACCCCCACCTCTTTACGATCAAATTCGCCAACGGCGAAGAGAGTGTGTTAGACGACAACGCCACCGTACCGCTGCATACGCTTACGACCGAGCATCTGCTGACGCTTATCCTGCGCAAAGGGAAGTTGACTGTCAACAGCGACGATCCGATTGTTTTGGACAATCTTGCCAAAGCCAACGCCTTTTTGGAGGAGTTTGGGTTTACGCAGCGGATCGAAACGGCAGAGGAAAGTGTAAAAAGCAGACGGGATTTTTTCAAAAAGGTGTTTAAATCGGTTCGGCAACAGGATCTGGAGCTGACTTCGGTATACGACTATGAAAGCCGCATCCCCGTCGGGCGTCAAATGCTTCGCAATACGCTCAAAGAGCAGCTGCCCAATCTGACAGACACCGCAGGTGAAAATTCACTATTGCACTCAAAAAGTATCGAGTTTGCAGGGTGCGACAACTGCGGCGAGTGTATCGAGTTTTGCCCCACGCAGGCGTTGCGCCTGAGCGAAGATAAAACACAGATCTATTTTTTGCAGGGTGATTGCATCGATTGCGGCATTTGCAACCACATCTGCCACAGCGACGCGATCAAAGATGAAACACGTATCGATCTGGTGGAGTTTGCTTTCAACAAAGCAAAAACGCTGATCACCCACGAGTTGATCCCCTGCGCCGAATGCAAAACCCCCTTCCCCCGAAAGGGCGATGAACGGGTCTGCCCCCGCTGTAACAGCTTCATTTCCGAGCACTCGGATCTCTTTACCATGGCCCGGGATATTTAACCCTCCCCTTTGCCAAGACAAAGCGTAACCTGCCGCCGCTTCCTATCGTAGCGGTACCGCAACCCGTAGCCGTGCAGCTGGGTGATGCGCTTGATAATAAAAAGTCCGAAACCGTAACCCGTCGAACTTTTATGGCGTCTGTCTTTGGAGATCTTCCACTGCTGCGATCCCAACTCCACCGGAAGCGGATCGCCGCGGTTGCTAAAACAGAGTGTGTTCCCTTCACACCGCAGGTGCAAGACGCCGTCCTGGGCATATTTCAACCCGTTGTCAAGCAGGTTTTTCAAGCACAGTATCCACAGTTCGCGATCCCCCTGCAGCAAAACCCCGCCACACTCTTTTTGCACCAGCCGTGTCGTATTTTTTTCATACCCCGCCCGCTGGAGCGCTTCATCTATCAGCGGCTGCAGCTCATGCTTTTGGATCGAAAGCTGCTCTTTATACACGATCAAACTCTCCAGGGTGGAAAACTCCTCTATTTCGCTGTTGATCCCTTTTAAAATCCCCTCGATCCGCTCATGGGTCGCTTTACTGGGGGGCTGTTTGAGATAAAACATCCCCTTTGCCAGCGGCATCTTCACCTCATGCATAAAGATCTTATTGAACATTTCCCGCATCTGCAAAATATATTCGATCTTTGCGATGGAGCTGTTATAGGAGCTGACCACCTGCTCGATCTCCTCATACTTCGGATCGATCTGCAGCGAGCTCAAATCCCCCTCTTGCAACCCCTGCAGTTTCCGGCGCAGCCGCACCAGCGGATAGAGGATACTGCGAAGCCGCAAAAACAGCAGCAGCTGTGCCGTCAACAGTATGGTAAAAACGGTATGAACCCCCCACTCCCGGCGCTCCTGACGCACATCTTCCAAATAGATTTCGGCGATGGGGTTGTAGATATGCACGATGTTTTCACCCCCGCTTTTATACACCGCTACCCCGCGATGGTCGTCGCCGCGGCGAAACAGCAGCTTTGCCGATTTGGGATCAAACTGCTCCACCTGCCGCAAAGCCAGCGCTTCAAGCTGCTCGTTTGAAATGCTGCGCATTTGAAACAGCAGCGGCTGCAGCAACCCCGATGCCCGCAGATAGCGCCCCACGTCCCGCTTGCGGTTCTCATGCTCCTGATGGATAAAAAACGTCGCCCACAGCGAGAGAATCACCACCGTCGATACCGTAAAAAGCGCTCCGATCTGCCAAAGAAGCGAGCGTCGTATCTTACTGAACAAAGCGGTACCCCCGGCCTCTAGCGGCGACGATATGTTTTTTGGGGCTGTGGGCTTTGAGTTTGTGGCGGATTTTGGAAATGATCATCTCCAAAGAGTTGCCCGATTCCGAATGGATAGAGGGTGCACCGTGTAACAGCTGCTCTTTGGAAACGATGGATCCGCCGTTTTGCAACAGTTGGGCAAAAACCTCAAACTCCGCCTGGGTCAAAAACAGCGGCTGGTTTTCATACAGGACGTCAAACCCCTTCTCATCCAATACAAACGGATTGCGGGGTTTCTCCTCCTTGGTTTGGGTCCGCCGCAAAACGGTGATGATACGAGCATACAGTTCATCGGGATCATAGGGTTTGGGAAGGTAATCATCCGCGCCGAGCTGCAATCCCAGGACCTTATCGGACACACTGCCCCTGGCAGAGGAGATGATCACGGGGATATCGCTTTTTGCGCGGAAGGTTTTGCACACTTCCAAGCCGTCCATTCCGGGAAGTCCCAGATCGAGCAGAACCAGATCATAATCGTTGAGTTTGTACACAAGGGCTTTATAGGGGTCGTCACAGATCGTCGTCCGGACTCCCCGGCTTTGTAAAAATTGTTCAATCAGTTGCGCAAACTCCAGATCATCCTCGATCAAAAGCAGTCGTATCATCACCCTTTTACCCCTTCGTCGCTACCGATACCACGTGAAACGGGGAGGTACCGTTTTTCTTTGCGATCTGTTCTATGGTGGTACTGTTGTTTAAATATATCCCATTTTGCGTAAGTTTTTTCTTAAACGCCGCCTTTTCCACTCCCAGCAGGGGCAGGCTCTGTTCTAACGGTGCTTTGAGTACCGAAACGATCACCGTTTTTTTGGGATCATCCCCGGCCACGGAGGCGTTTGTCACAAAACCCGCCGCTACGAGCAATCCCGCCGCGGCAACGCCGAGAAAAGTTTTACGGGAAAAGTAACCTTTCATCTGCTTCCAGTTTACCGCTACGTGCACAACCGCCCCGGCGACAAACAGCAGTCCCAGCAACTCGTGCATCTGCTTTACGCTTGCCTCAAAGAGGTGAAAATACAGCATCACCCCCGAGACGCCGACGAGGATAAACCCCGTCGTCGTGACGGAAGTGGCCAGGGTTCGTACTCTTTTAGCCATCCGTGCCCCCTTGCAACGCTTTATCTGTCACAACCGCCCCTTTTATAGCGCTTATACTTACCAAACGTTTTCTCGGGATCATCGATATCTTCCCGAAGCTCCTCCATCTGCTCCTCGCTTAGAATCGAACCGAGCTGTTCAATCATCTTCGCCTGTGCCTGCAGTCTCGACTCCGCACGCTCCAAGCCGTCTTTGACGAAACCCTTTGCGTCAAAGCTGCCCGAATCGTTCCAGTAGCTGCTCATCTTCTGCTGCGAGTAACTTTTCATACGCTGTTTTTTCATCTCCAGCATCAGCATCTTCACCTCAATCCACTGATCATCGCTAAGCTCCATCTGTGAAAGCGCACCCATTACCGACGCCACTCCGCCGTTATAGTGGGAGAAAGGGGCGTGCATCCGCTTTTCATACCTGTCGTCGTCGCACCCTTTTTTGTAACCGCCCGACGCATAGAGCGAACTCGCCGCAAGCAAAGTCGCCAAACCGATCGTCATCAATTGTTTTCTCATTGTCAATCCTTTTTTTGTGAGATATTGAAATTAGACTTCTTGCAAAACCATAGGTTAGACATAGAGGGCAAAGAAAAGGTAAGATTTAAAAAGTATAACTTGAAGGACTAGCCGTAGCTAATTCGAAAGTTATACTTTTATAAAGGTTGCCTTTTCCTTGCCCTCCCGTAGGGCTTTGTGTATTTGCCCATCAGCGTCGTTACTCTTTTTTGATGCAGCTATG
>LLYS01000013.1 GCA_002049495.1 Epsilonproteobacteria bacterium tcs-49
TTACTCTCTTTGGCGTGTTTGACCGACTCTACAATCTCCGTCTTTATTGTCGCCGCCTGCTTGGTGGCGTTGTCGATAACGCTGACCGATTTCTCCACATTGTTCCCCACGCCCAGTGCCGTGGTGGATAACTCATGGGAAATACTCGCATTCTCCGACGAGGATTGCTTCGTGTTGGCGATGAGGTTTTCGATCTTGCCGATGAAGCCGTTGATATACTCGCTGGCTACACCGATCTCGTCGTTGTTGGCAATGGGAAGGCGCTTGGTCAAATCCCCCTCGCCCTGATAAAGATCTTTTGCCACCGCCTGCAAGCGGATCAGCGGATCAAGAACCGACTTTTTCACCGTAATAAAGCCGATAAGCAGGATGATTCCCACGACGATCACACTGGTAGTCAGCATCTTGGTAAAAGAGTTGTTCTCTATCTCTGCGGATTTTTCCTCCATCTGCGCTACGTTGGCTTCGATAAAGTCCACGTACGCTCCGGTACCGATCACCCAGCCCCAGGGTTCAAACACGGTGATATATGAAATCTTGGGGACCACCTTGCCGCTGCCGGGTTTTTTCCATTTATAGGTTACGAAACCGCTACCCTCATTTTTTGCCACCTGGGTCAACTCTTTGAAAAAGGCTTTACCGTCCTCATCTTTGACTTGCGACATATCCTTACCGTTGAGGGAGGAGTCGATGGGGTGCATCACCATTTTGACATCAAGGTCGTTGACCCAGAAGTATCCGCTGTCATTCTCCCCGTAACGCATCTGTGCGATGGTTCGAAGCGCGTCTTTTTGCACCTTGGCGGTTAAATCCTCCACATACTCGCCCGTGCCCACGACCCAGTTGTAGGGTTCAAACTTTTTCACGTAGGAGATCTTGTCCAAGGGTTTGTCGCTTCCGGGTTTGTTCCACTGGTAGTCGACGATCCCCTCGTTTGAGGCGTTGACCACTTTATTCATCGCACTAAACAGCTTTTTGCCGTTGGGGTCTTTGACATCGGCAACGTTTTTACCATTGAGGGAGGGGTTTTTAGGGTGCATCACCACCTCGGTCGTATCGGCGGTATGGATCCAAAAGTATCCCGTTTTTCCGTAGTCGGCACTTTCGACCATCGCTTTGAGTGAAGCTTGCAGCTTCGCTTTGGACATGGAGTTTTTGTTGGCTTCGTAAAACCCCTCCATCGCTCCGACCATGGTTTCTACCTCTTTTTGCAACCCTTTTGCCACCGCATCTTTGGCTTTTTCCTTGGAGGTAAGTTCATAGTAGGATTCGATAGTTTTCATCGCTACTTTGACATAGCCTTGCAACTCCTGCTTCTTTGCCGCATAACTCTCTTTTTCATACATCTGCACACTGTTTTCGGTAATGGATGAGGCCATCCCGCTTGCCAAAGCGATATAAAGCCCCGAAATCAACACCATAGGCGTAATGATCAAAAAGAGAATTTTACTCTTGAGTGAAACGTTTTTCATCCCTGCTCCCTTATTCCTATATGAACATTAATCTTATAACAACTTCGTAGCAAAAAAGTAGCGAAAGCCCCTTACAACGCTCTTATAAGATCGACTTTTCCTATCCGCCTCTTCGTAAAAATCGGGCTTGGAACACACGATTCTCAAATATGGATAATTATATTGTACTATAAATAAATCTTATTTCAAGGGTGGGGAAATGCCAAATCTTCGGCTGAGATATATCTGTCAAACTCCTCTTTGCTCATATACCCCAACTCATCTGCGCTTTCTTGCAGCGTGATACCGCGTTCATATGCGTTCTTGGCTACCTCCGCGCTTTTATCATACCCAAGATGGGGCACAAGGGCCGTAACGAGCATCAAGGAGCTTTCAAGGTAATCTTTCATCACCTTTTTATCCACCGTCAATCCCCTTACGCAGCGCTTCTGAAAAGATTCCACGGCGTCACTGAGCAGAGAGATCGATTGCAGAATGTTGTAAATGATGACGGGTTTATAAACGTTGAGCTCAAAATTCCCCTGTGCGTTAGCGAAAGTTACGGTCGCGTTGTTGCCGATAACCTGCGCGCACACCATCGTCAACGCTTCGGCCTGCGTGGGGTTGACCTTGCCGGGCATGATGGAACTTCCCGGTTCGTTGGCACTCAGGCGCAGCTCCCCCAAGCCGCACCGTGGACCCGAAGCCAGCCAGCGGATATCGTTGGCGATCTTGTGCAGGTTCGTCGCCAGCGCGGTCAAAGCTCCGTGAAAGCGCATCGCGGCATCGTGGGAGCTTAATCCGTGAAAAGCGTTCTGGCTTGTGCATGAAACCCCCAAATCTTCGGAGATATATTCAAGCATCAACCCCTCAAACCCTTTGGGTGTATTCAATCCCGTCCCCACCGCGCTGCCGCCGATCGGCAATTTTTTGCACGTTTTCAGTTCCCGTTTGATCGCTTGTGTATCGCTTTGCAGCATCGATACCCAGCCGCTGACCTCCTGTCCGAAACTCAGCGGCACCGCATCTTGCAGATGCGTCCGCCCTATTTTCAAAACATCCATAAACTCCACGCCCTTTTGCTTGAGCGTCGTTCGAAGCCCTTTCAAGGCCGGGAACAAATACTTTTTGCTTTGGCGGATTATGGCCATATGCATCACCGTCGGGAAGGTATCGTTGCTGCTTTGGGATCTGTTGACATGGTCGTTGGGGTGCAACCGCTGCTCTTTGGCTTGGGAGTTGGCGACGTTGGCGATCACTTCGTTGACATTCATATTGGTTTGCGTACCGCTACCGCTGTGCCAGATATGCAGGGGGAAATTGCCGTCATGTTTTCCCTCCAGAATGGCATCACATGCACCGGTGATCCCTTGCATCTGCTCAAAGGAGAGTTCACCCAGTTCATAATTGGCGCGGGCGGCAAAGCGTTTGAGCCGCACGTATTCATAAATAAAGTGCAGCGGCAGACGCTCTTGTCCTATGGCAAAATTCTCCTTCGCCCGCTGGGTTTGCGCACCCCACATCTTTTTTACAGGAACCTTCACCGGACCCAACGTATCTTCATACACTTTATAATCCATTGCCAATCCTTTAAGTGAATGTGCTATACTTCAATATGCCAAATCATAACACATTCAAAGGGATTTTGCTATGAATCACATCTGGTTTGAAAAACGCTCCGTCACACCCTCAAAAATCATCTGTGTCGGCCGCAACTACGCGGCGCATATCAAGGAACTAGACAATGAGACCCCCGATCGTATGGTACTTTTCAACAAGCCCAACAGCGCGTTAAGTCCCAGCCTTTACTATTTCGGCGACAAGTGCCGCTTTGAGGGGGAACTGTGCTTTTTGATCGAAAAGACAAAGATCGCTGCCGTGGGTTTCGGACTGGATTTGACCAAGGTGGACGAACAGGAGATCGCTAAAGAGAAGGGGTTACCCTGGGAGCGGGCCAAAGCCTTTGACGGATCGGCGGTGCTGGGAGAGTTCGTACCGCTGCGGGGGGATATCTCTGCACTGGAGATGAAGCTGTATCAAAACGGCGCCCTCGTCCAGCACGCCGAGTATGAACTGATGCTGCACAAACCACGGGAAATTTTACAAGAGGTCCAAAGCTTCATGCAGCTAAGCGACGGCGACGTGATTATGAGCGGTACGCCCAAAGGGGTGGGCTACTATAAACTCGGCGATACCTTCAAAGCGCAGATTCTCATGCACGGCAAGGTGATCAACGAAACGGAGTTGACGGTCAAACCCTTTCCGAAATCAACTTGACTTTAGCCGCCTTTGCTATAATTGCGGTACTATTGAAACCTGTTTTTTGTAAAACTCTATCTTTGAGGACAAATCTCGCTTTGCTCTGAGCCTCACGATACAGCTTTACAAAAAACGAAAAGCATATTATATTAAGTAGGAAAGAATCCGCATGTCAAAAAATCCGCAATTTACCCACCTGCATCTGCACACCGAATACTCCCTGCTAGATGGGGCCAACAAGCTCAAAGACTTGGCCAAAGAGGTCAAAGCTTTGGGGATGGACTCGGTGGCGATGACCGATCACGGCAATATGTTCGGCGCGATCGATTTTTACCAAACGATGAAAAGCGAAGGGCTCAAACCCATCATCGGGATGGAGGGCTACCTGCACAACAGTGAAGAGCTCGGCGACAAATCTACCCGCCAGCGCTTTCACATCTGCCTCTACGCCAAAAACGAAACGGGGTACAAAAACCTCATGTATCTCAGTTCGCAGGCGTATATCGAGGGGTTTTACTACTATCCGCGGATCAATAAAAAGCTGCTCAAAGAGCACAGCGAAGGGCTGATCTGCTCCAGTGCCTGCCTGCAGGGCGAGATCAATTGGCACCTTAACACCAACAGCGAGCGAAACGTCAAGTTCGGTGCCAAGGGTTACGAGCGGGCCAAGGAGATCGCGCTGGAGTACAAGGAGATGTTTGGGGATGATTTTTATCTTGAAATTATGCGCCACGGCATCGACGACCAGTACTACGTGGATACGCAGATCATCCAGATCGCCAAGGAGACGGGGATCAAGATCGTAGCGACCAACGACACCCACTACCTCAAAAAAGATTACGCCGATCCCCACGAAGCGTTCATGTGTATCGCCATGAATAAGCAGTACGACGACCCCAACCGCCTGCGCCACAGCGTGCATGAGTTTTTCCTCAAATCCCACGAGGAGATCGCCAAACTCTACGCCGATATCCCCGAAGCGGTGGAAAATACCCAGGAGATTGTGGATAAATGCAACCTTGAAATCAAACTGGGCGATCCCACGCCGCCGAATTTTAAATTCGTCAAGGAGTACGCAAAGGCCGACGGGGTGGAGTATGACAATGACGCGGATTACTTTGTCTACAAGTGCACCGAGGGGCTCAAGGAGCGTCTGAAACTGGTAGATGAGAGTGAGCACCAGCGCTACTGGGACCGGCTGCAAAAGGAGATGGATATCATCAACGGGATGAAGTTCCCGGGCTATATGCTTATCGTTTGGGACTTCGTGCGTGAATGCGAAAAACTGGGCATCCCCGTAGGGCCCGGACGGGGATCCGCGGCGGGGAGTCTGGTGGCGTACTGCCTGTGGATTACAAACATCGATCCCATGAAATACGACCTGCTCTTTGAGCGGTTTCTCAACCCCGAACGGGTAAGTATGCCCGATATCGATATGGACTTTTGCCAGGCACGCCGGGGCGAGATCATCGACTACGTCGTGGAGAAATACGGCCGCTACAACGTCGCGCAGGTGATCACGTTTGGTTCGCTTTTGGCAAAGGGGGTGATCCGCGACGTCGGGCGGGTACTGGGACTGCCCTACGCCAAGGCCGATGCTATGGCCAAGCTGATCCCCGATGAGCTGGGGATCGATCTAAAAACCGCGTTTGAAAAGGAGCCCAAGATCAAAGAGCTCATCGACAGCGACAAGGAAGCCGCGCGGGTGTGGGAGTTTTCTTTGGCGCTGGAGGGGCTGAAGCGAAACCCGGGGATGCACGCCGCGGGGGTGGTGATCAGCAACGAGGAGCTGTGGCACAAAACGCCGCTGTATAAACCCTCGGGCGAGGAAACGCTGGTAACGCAGTATTCGCTGAACTTCTTAGAGGACGTGGATCTGATCAAGTTTGATTTCCTGGGACTCAAGACCCTGGACGTGATCGACAACGCGCGCAAACTGATCGAAGCCAGATATGATAAAAAGCTCGATATCAACAATATGGAGATGGATGATCCCGAAGTGTTCAAAATGATCTGTTCGGGGCGAACGCTGGGGATGTTCCAGATCGAATCGGACGGGATGCAGGATCTCAACAGACGGCTGCGACCGAGCAACTTTGAGGACCTGATCGCGGTTTTGGCGCTGTACCGACCGGGGCCGATGGAATCGGGGATGCTTGATGATTTCATCGCCAGAAAGCATGGGGAAGAGCAGATCAGCTACTTTTTTGAAGAGTTTGAAGAGGTGCTCAAACCGATCCTGGAACCCACCTACGGGGTGATCGTCTACCAGGAGCAGGTTATGCAGATCGTACAGGCGATCGGGGGCTTCAGCCTGGGCGAAGCGGACGTCGTGCGCCGGGCGATGGGGAAGAAAAAAGCCGACCTCATGGCCAAGTATAACAAGGAGTTCAGCGAAAGGGCGGCGGAGAAAGGCTTTGACCCCAAAAACGCCAGCGAACTGTTCAGCCTGATCGAAAAGTTCGCCGGCTACGGGTTTAATAAATCCCACTCCGCGGCGTATGCGATGATCACCTATCAAACGGCGTGGCTGAAAACCCACTACCCCCAGGAGTTCATGGCCGCGCTGCTAACCAGCGAACAGGACAATACCGACAAGATCGTAAAATATATCGATGAGGTCAAACGCCTCGACATCCAACTGCTCCCGCCCGATATCAACCGCTCTATCGTCGAGTTCAGCGCCACCACGCTTGACGGTGAGGATGTGATCTTGTTTGGTATGGGCGCGGTCAAGGGACTGGGACGCTCGGCCATAGAACCCATCCTCGAAGCGCGTAAAGAGGGGATGTTTGAGGATATGAACGATTTTATCTCCCGCATCAACGGCTCCAAGGTTAATAAAAAAGCCTATGAATCGCTGATCAAATCGGGGGCTTTTGACCGCTTTGAGTACAACCGCCGCTCCATGCTCGAACAGATCGACACCGTCGTCCAGACCGCCTCGACGGCCAACAAACTCAAACAAGACGCCACAAACTCCCTTTTCGGCGACGATGCGGAGATGACGACGGTGGAGCTCAGCCTCGATACGCTACCCGAATATGACTTGAAAACGATCCTGGAGTTTGAAAAAGCGACGCTGGGTATCTACGTCTCGGGGCACCCCCTCGACGAGTTCCGTGAAGAGCTTGAAAAGATCGACTACACCCTCTCTTCGGATCTGGAGAATATTGCCGACGGGGAGAAGGCGCTGTTTATCGGCAAGGTGGAAAACATCACCGAAAAGATCAGTAAAAAGGGCAACAAATTCGGCATCTTGACGCTGATGGATCTGCACGGGGAGATAGAGCTGATGCTCTTTAGCGATTATCTGGAGCAGTTAAACCAGATGGATCTCGAACAGCCCATCGCCATCAAAACCACCGTAACCAAAGATGACCAGTTTACCCGCATCCGCGTGCACAAGATCATGGATCTCAAAGCAGCCAAAAAGCAGAAACCGCTGGTTTTGGGTATCGAGCTGGATAAAGACACCGAGATCATCGAAACCCTGCACCGGCTTGCGCTGCGGCACAAGGGCAACCGACCCCTGCAGCTGGTGATCAAATCCAAACTGGCAAACGCCATGCTCGAAACGGGACTGAAAGTCAGCGATATGCTGTGCGAAGAGATCAAAAACGAATACAGCGATCGGATCTTTATCGAAGGGTAAGGAGGATTGCGATCCCTCCTTAATGACGTAGGGGATTTACTGTTTTTTGACAAATTCCTGTTTGAGTTTGATCGCGCCGACGCCGGGGACTTTACAGTCGATATTGTGCCCGTCATTGCCCTCAACAAGTCTGATACCTTTTATCTTTGTACCCACTTTGATGCCGCTGGAGCTTCCTTTGACCTTCAAATCTTTTATAACCGTGACATCATCGCCGTCAGCTAATGTATTACCGTTTGCATCTTTTACGACCAATCCCGCATCCTCTTCGTTTTGCTCTTGCGGATTCCACTCATGGGCACACTCGGGACACACAAGCAAGTGACCGTCTTCATATGTATAGGGGCTACCGCATTCGGGGCATTTTGGCAATTCTTCCATTGTATTCCTTTAAAACTTTTTTGCAATTTTAGGGTAGCATTTAAAAAAAGTCAAATGGTTCCTACTTTTTACCCAAATCTATCTGTATACACAAACCGTTTTTTGTATTGTACGCTTGTATATCTCCGCTCATGTGGCTTACGATGATGGTTCGGCTGATATGCAGCCCGATACCCGTACCTTTATCGGGATCTTTGGTCGTAAAGTACGGCTCAAACATCCTCTCAAGCACCTCCTTTTGAACGCCGCCGCCGCTATCGCAGAAAAAGACCGTACCCCTTTGGCTGTCGATCCGTATCGTGATGCGACCATCAGTATCGTTTTTGACAATCGCATCTTTGGCATTGCTGAAAAGATTTAAAAACACTTGCTGCATCTGGCTTGCATACCCCTCTATCTCAAAGCCCTCACCCTCTATGGTACATTCGATATTGTGGTTTTGCAGCTGGGCGTGTAAAAGCCTGTGGACGTTATCAACGATATCTTTGATATTGAATTTTGTTTTGGTTTTGTCCGTTTTGAAAAAATCCCTAAAATCATCAATGGTTCTACTCATAAAGTTTATCATTTTGATCTCTTTATCCACAAACTCTTCTAGAAACCGCGCATCTATGAGCCCCTCTTCATAGTCATCTTCAAGGTTTTGGATATTGATACTGAGCGCATTGAGGGGTTGCCGCCACTGGTGGGCTATGGCACTTATCATTTCACCCATCGCTGCGAGTTTGGATTGTTCCTGCAGCATCTTATCTTTGTGTTTCAACTCCTCCAACTGCAAACGCAGCTCCCTTGTTTGCTCCCGCACCTTCTGCTCCAGGGTTGTATTCAGCGTCTGGATCTGCTGCTGCGCGTATTTTCGCTGGGTGATATCAACGATGGAAAACTGCATCATCTCTCTGCCTTCGGTGTTGAAGCTCAGCAGATGAACCTCCGCATCCCAAAGCTCGCCGTCGGGTGTTTGATGCAGCCACTCAAAAACAATTTTGCCGCTTTTGATAGCCCGGTTTATATAATCCAACGCTTTTTTTTCCGAAGGGGTTTGGTCATACTGCCTCGGTGCCGATACGTCCAAAGGGGTTTTGCCGATCAACTCCTCCTTTGAACCAAACCTGTATTTTGACACGGCTGCGGGGTTGCAGTCGATATATTGAAACGTCTTGAGATCCATAACAACGGTCGGGATCGTCGAACTTTCAAAAAGTGTTTTTTGAAAGTTTTTCTCCTCTTCGATCTCTTTTTTTGATAAAAGCAGCTGCTGTTCATTCTCCTTGACCTGTAAAAAAAGATTTTGCAGATAATCGCTTAACTGCTGGTACTCTTTGATATAAAGCTGCAGCGGTTTGTGTAATCTTTGCGATTGCAGCAGTTCTCCTGCAAAGCGTTGGAGCTTTTTCAGCGGAGCAGCTACTATCCTCTGAATCGCAAGTACGGAAAAGACAATCAGCAGGATAAACACCCCCACCAGCGTTGTAAAGATAGCGGTAAAATCTTTATTCTGCTTGCGAAGCATCCGGCTTTGCTGCAGCATGGAGATGCTGAGCTTGCTTTCTATCCCGTTAAACTCCAAAGCTGTTTTATACGCCATCTTGTCATCCAGGGTCATAAGTGAGTCATAAACCGTAACGGGCTTGGGGAGGAACTCCTCACCGCTTTGAAGAATGCTGTAGCGCTCAAAACCGATAGAGACATAATCAAGCGCCGTATTTTTTTGGATCTTATTGATCAAAGCGTTTGCACTGTTGACCTCCATAGCCGCCGCATAGATACCGATAACGTTGCCGCTTTTGTCCACTACAGCTTTTGAAGAGAGGAAAAAGAGCTTTTTTCTACCCTCGATCTCTATGGCGGTCAATCTTTTTTCAAGGGCTGCCGTGTGTATCTTTCGGATTTCTCGGATCAACGGTGCCCGGTCATACAAAAGATAGCTAGCGCTGTAGGCTTTACGCTCTGTGACAAAAGCTGAAAAGTTTGCAGTAGAGGGCATATTTTGGAGTAATCTGTTTTCTATATATCTTCCATCCTCATTTTTAACCGCTGCGAAAAAACCACTCCCGAATGTTGTGTTTTTGACCGCTTCATTCAACTCCTCGACGGTCATATCTATGATCACCTGTGCCATCTTTCTGCTTTGCTGGAAATATTTTTTTGATTTTTTCTGCAGCAACTCTTCATAGGAGTTTGACACGAAGTAAAAAGCGATACTGAGCATAAACAGCGTTCCTATAAAAAAGACAAGGGCAAATATGGATTTTAAACTGAGTGTAAAGCGCTTTTTCATCTGCTGTACCTGAAAGCTCTTTGTTTATACTGCTCTATCCTCTGTGCGGGGGTGGTTTTATCCACTATCTTGAAACTTCCCGAATAGATAAGCGGGGTCTCTTTTCCCAAAATATCCAGTTTGATCGCTTCAGCCATCGCCACACCGTTGTCATCATTCATCCGCATCACCGTTACATCCAGCGTACCCTTTTCTATCATCTGAAGTTCAACACTTCCCCCGCCCCATCCATTGAGCAAAACAGCTTCCGACACCCCCGATTCCCGCAGCGCTTCACTGACCCCCACAGCGACATCCGTTGAGCAGCTGTAGATATAATCAAGGGACTCCAGCTCCCCATAACCGGCCACAAATCTTTTGGCTTTTTCTCTGCTGCCACCGGTAAAATACGCATTTTTGAGCGTATGCGCATCCTGAACCATCTCTATAAAACTGTCTCCGCGCATCTGTGAGACATACCCCTGCGTATGATACAGCATCAGATAGTTCGCGCCCTTTTTCTGCTGCTTTTGGAAATAGCGCGCCAAAAGCTTTGTCCCCTCAATATGGTCAAAGCCCACATACATAAAGGGTTGGGTCCCCTCCCACTGCTTAAGCGGCGTCGTGATGTTTTGTAAAATGATTTTTTGTTTTTGGTTGTTGATAAGCTGTGCGATGAGCTTTTTATGTCCGCTGATATTGAGCGTAAACACAAGATAGTCGCTGTCGTTTTTCAGCAGTTTCAAAAGTGAGCGCTTCAGCCCCATCTCGTCGGTTTCATCCACAAAGATAGCTTCTATCGCATAGTCGATACCGAGTTCTTGCATTCTGGCTTCAAAGGATTCCCGACTTCGCCGCCAATAATCACTCACCTGCCCTCCGGGGTAAAGCATCGCTATTTTCACTTTTTTATGCACCTTGTCTATAGCAACGGCTTGCCCCTGTACAATGCTGTCAAAGCGCTCCATCAACCCCTTTTGTTTCGGGTATTTTTTGACATACTCATCAACGCTGTAATACTCACTTCCCACTGCCATACCTAAAAACACCGCAACTAAAACAAAAACCCGCAAACTCCGCCTTTTTAAGTTTTTATTTTAATTATATCCAATCTGCGGTAACGGGGTATTAAACTGTGGTAAAATCTGTAAAAGAAAGTTTGACTAAAAAGAAGCTTTAATAACCGAAAGCGGTGGCCCTGCTGTCTACCTCAAATTTCCAAATACCAAAGATCGGGTTTGTTTCATTGTCAGGTTCGCTTACTTCTTTAAATGCGATACATATGCAATATATCCGCCATCAAGTTTATGGCTGAATATCTCATTTTTGATCCTTTAAGGATTATACAAAAGCGCCAAAGAGGAACCCGGTAACACGGCAGGGTTCAGACACCACGGGTTCTTTGGCGTCGATACATGAACACCAATCCATCTGCCGCACTCCTTGGCCACACAGGGTACGAATAGACCGTATCACCCGTGTAAAGATTATTTTAGCATAGATTCATTTTATTTTACATTGTCTGTTTTTTTGATAAGATTTTATTAGGCAAGTGATGACGTGACTATAGGCGTGCAGGCTCCGCCATGTAAAAGCACGGTTATTATCCTGCCGCTTGCTGTGAAAATAGAAAAAAGATGACGGGCGGTAACAATGAGCCGTTTTAATATCCCTCAAATCCCTGTTTTGTTAAAATACTTACAAAAGCATTATCAAGGCTTGGATTGTTTTAATATCCCTCAAATCCCTGTTTTGTTAAAATTTTACAAGACTTTCAATCGAAGAGGATTTTGTTTTAATATCCCTCAAATCCCTGTTTTGTTAAAATTAGAAGATCGATCTATGGTGCTGGTTTACTGTTTTAATATCCCTCAAATCCCTGTTTTGTTAAAATCTAAAAGATGGAAACGTGTGAAGATTGTTTGTTTTAATATCCCTCAAATCCCTGTTTTGTTAAAATTTATACGTGTTCGCAGCAGCATCTCTTCATGTTTTAATATCCCTCAAATCCCTGTTTTGTTAAAATGGACAAAGAAGCGATTGATCCGGCGCTGGCGTTTTAATATCCCTCAAATCCCTGTTTTGTTAAAATATGATTTTAATTAGTGGTATTTTAACAATACTGTTTTAATATCCCTCAAATCCCTGTTTTGTTAAAATGCCTTCTAAAAAATATATGATAATTGATGTGTTTTAATATCCCTCAAATCCCTGTTTTGTTAAAATATTAGCTGTTACTTGAACCAATATTTTACTGTTTTAATATCCCTCAAATCCCTGTTTTGTTAAAATTGATGCGTCAACAGTAGTTTCGAATAATGCGTTTTAATATCCCTCAAATCCCTGTTTTGTTAAAATTCCATGCTTAAAAAATGAAGTAACTTTTAGGGTTTTAATATCCCTCAAATCCCTGTTTTGTTAAAATTTTTTTGTGCATGTTCGTTTCTTTTGTTTTGTTTTAATATCCCTCAAATCCCTGTTTTGTTAAAATAATACAAAGAAAAAGCAAACTGAGTTGGGAGTTTTAATATCCCTCAAATCCCTGTTTTGTTAAAATTATCGAAGCACAATCACTAACTGTAAGATCGTTTTAATATCCCTCAAATCCCTGTTTTGTTAAAATAGGTGAGCTTACCAGCGGCTATATATAGGGGTTTGAACGATATTTTTGTGGCTGTTTTTTGCAATTTTGTCTAAAAAATGCTACAATTATTCTGTTTTAACAAAACAGGGATTTCAATGTTAGGGATATTGAAATAATCTATCTTTAGGATAGAGACCATAAGCAAAATCAAAACAGCACCAGCTGTTTTGGTTGCGCTATTTCATCACTGCTTTTTTCCCCGATAAGAATCTCCATATGCTCAAACTGTTTATCGGTAAAAGACACCATGCGAATATTGCCTTTAAATTTATTGGTTGCTATGTAATCTTTAAGCCGCTTTCTTCCAGCTATGCTGGCTTCATAACTATGAAATGATTTGACATATATTGAGTATTGCATCATAGAATACCCGTTGGCTATGAGACTTTTGCGAAGCCGCAGGTAGTTTTTCTTATCTTTTTTACTTTGTGTGGGCATATCAAACATCACCATCAGCCACATGAATCTATATGCACTCATTTTTTATCACGCTGTACGCTGGAGCATCTATGGCAGGCAGCTGCAAAGACAGCAGCTTTTCCTCCATAATCGCCTTTTGCAAAGAGTTTATCGTGATCTCCACAGCGACCCGCACACTGGATAACCCTTTGTCAATATCCACATACTCATGATTCAGCGTATCTACAAGCTCCGCTTTCAACTCCGTAGTCAAGTACTCGTACCCATCATACTTATGTAAAAGATGATAAACATGCAGATCGATGACCGGGCGAAACGGTTCTATCATGTCATCTACAAAATTAAAAGGGTTGAAATAGTTTTGGTGAAACACTCCAAACGTCGGATTAAGACCTGCTCCTACCATCGCTCTGGCTACGGCACTGCGCAAGATAGCGTATGCGTAGTTAAGCGCGGAGTTTTTTATATCCGTCGCACCTTCCGTTTCCCTCACAAAATCGCTAAATATCGTATGCCAGTAGTATTTGGCCGCTTTTGCTTCATTATTGCCGCTATCATTGCTTTTGACCGTATCGGCTAATTTTTGCAAGCGGAATTGCGGTTTTTCGATGTAACGCAGTACGGTGGCTTGATTATCTATTTTTGATCGTATGAGTGCTTTCCAAAGCTGCTTTTTAAAGCCTTGCCCCATTTTCAACTGCGCATGGGTGACTTTGGAGTGTAAAGAGTGCGTATGTAAAGGAAGGGAAAGAGAAGCGGGTAAAAAATCATTATCGACAAACAGTACGACCGCCCCGCTTTTTGCCAAAGCGGAGATAACGGCCGTAGTGATAAGACTGCGGTTGTTTTCTATAAGTAGTGTATGTATATCATGGAGATACTGGCTGTGTTTAACACCATCTATCTCGATGATAAGGTTTTCATTTTTCAGCGATATTTTTGCCGGCTTTGTGATAAATACCGTTTTAAATGACATGCCCTACTCTTTTAATTTTTCATAGATAACCACTTTCGATTCTTTTACCTCATCACCGACAAGCACTCTGCCAAGCCGATAAAACCCTTGAACTTTTCCCGTGATATCAATATCGTACTTTTTTATCCCTTTTAAAGAGCCTATACCTTTCCACTTTGTATATTCTTTAGGTTGATAGTCCTCATTTGTAGGAAATTTAGGATTTCGCAGTTTTACCCTCACTCCACTCTCCGTAAATCCTTTGACGATACCGATCTCGGCACTATGCAAGACTTTTTTACTCTCTTTAAAAATCTCTAACAAATCATTTTCATATACTTTCATCGTATCGGCAGGTTGCAGCTTTTTTGCTTCTTTAGCGCTGTTTCTGATATCTACCCGCGATATTGTAAATTTTCTGGCACCGTAGATAAACTTAACATAGTGTAGCGATTTGGCGGTTGCGGCTTTACCGCCTCTTATGTTTATACTGACCTCTTCACCTACCCGCTTAATCCTACGGATATCATTGTCCTGAGAATCTTTCAGCGGAATGCTCCATAGCCTGTCGATCTCTTTTTTTAACTGTTCTTTTTCATCTTCAGTGTTGATAAACGCCGCGGAGTTTAAAGCAGACACTATCTGCTGCTTTCGCTGGACTATCGCTTTTGCCACGGGATCTTTAGGATTTTCCTGAAGCACTTTTACACGCCCGATGATCTCTTTATCAAACTCTTTTGCAAACTTTGTCGGATCAGTGGTAGGTTTTGGTTTTGATTTTATATTCCCAAGCAGCTTTTCCCAGGAAACCCTGTAGGAGTAATCTTTGCCCTGCACCGTCTCATTGTGCGCTTTAGTATCGATGGGCTTTTTGCTGACAAAAAACTTCACCGCCCGCAGATCACCGTGAAAATCTTTATAAAACGGACTGGTTTCAAGGTCCTGTTCATAGCGCTTTCGCAAATCATAGATCACGTCTGCAAGCTTCGCTCCCTCTATAAAAGGTGATATCTGTTTTGTCACTTCTTTACCGTCCAGGTATTGAGTACCGTAGTTCTCTCTATACAGTTTTGAAAGCTTTTGCAGATAGCTTTTTGAAAGCACTCCGACCAGGATCGCATCCTCGGCGTGGTGGAAGTTGGTATAGCGACTTTTTGCGTCCACGTGCAGCAGCTGACGCAGATGCGAAGTAGCTCTGCCCTGTATGTGCTCTACCCCTACTCCGTTTGATCTGTACGCTTCATTGGCAAAAGGGTAGTAACGCTTGAGCACATCACCCAAAAGTATCTCCGCGTAGCTGGTAGCGTGCATCAGGTTACTATCACGCACTTCATGAAAAGTTTTATCCAGGTTTTCTGCCATCAAATTGACAAACTTTTTGAAATTGATCTTTTTTTCATTTTTCAACGCTTTTACAACTTCCGCGTATGATTCCTTTTTATCTTCAGACAAAAAGTCCATCGGCAGTCTGTTGCCCTTTTTGCTATTGAGATTAGAAAAATCCACGATCTTATTGTAATCAGCATCCACACCACCTAACGCGCGGGGCACGATATGCTCTATCTGTACTTTTTCGCTGAGCAGCTGCGCTACTCCTATCTTCACGCCCGAATCATACAGTGACATCTCCCCTTGCTGCTCCCACAGCCGGATCTTTTTGACATCTCTGTCTGTGAGGTTTTCTTTGTATTGTGCGTATGCTTTTTTGATGCGCTCTTTTTCTTCTTGCTTCTTTTTTTGAGCGTTTTCAATATCTTTTTGTACTTCATCGGGAATGCTCAATTCTCTGGCCGATTCAATCTTTATCTTGTCAAACTCGCCGTGTTCTTTACTCAGATGCTTTACCAAACGCAACGCACCCGATACAAGACTTTTGACACTATGATTCGAGATAAGATCCTCATCTTTTTCAAACTGCTTCAAATCCAGATACTCTATCCCCTTGTCATACCCGCTGTAATCCTCTTTGTGCTCATCAAATCCCGCTTTTTGTTTCGCAATATTTTCACCGATCACCTCCTTTTCAAGTTCAGGAATCAACCGATAAAGAGTTTTAAAGCTGTACTTGCCACTATTATTGCCGGCTGGTTTGTTTTTATACAGCGAGAGGATAAGGGTCTGCACTTTATCCTCACTCAATCCCATATCATAACTGTTTAGTATTTCCCGGGCGTTTGCCATAAGCGCTTTTGGGCTGGTATGTATCAAAACCGCGTAACTGAGTTCATCCAAAATTCGCACCGCTTTGTCATGGGCAAAGATTTTCTGTAACGTCTCCTGATCAAGCGCGCTCAGCGCGGCAAAAAATTTAAACTTTACCAATACGTTTGTTTTATCTTTTTTCTTTTTTGGGTCACTATCAAGCATCTTGTTGATCTTGATCTCTTTTTCAAGCCCAAGCAGCTTGCGCACCTCTTTGACCGTCAGCTTTTCCACACTTTCAAAACGATCTATCCGCTCCATCACATGACGCAGCAGCTTATCACGCTGCTCTATGGTTAATTTTGTGTCTTTACCGATATTCATCTCATTAAGCGTTCTTAAGAGTTTAAAATAATCATAGCTGTATGAGTACAGTGATCCGCACTTTTGCGTTTTATCCAGTGCGCAGCGATTGATCATATCCTCTATAGGCTGCAGCTCTTCCTGAGTGAGGATGATATCTTTGATCTGTTCTTTGAGAGTATTCACACTTGTATTTTTTGGGAAAAAACCAAACTCTTCCTGTTTTGCAAATACTTGTTCAATCTCTTTTGCCACATCCTCACGCTTTATCATATAACGATAATCATCATGGTTTCTATAAGTCGGTGTTTCATTACCTGTTTCCATATCAAAAATGATCTGCCCGACCGTTTTATCTTTGTTTTGACACTTGAGCGCATCCATATACGCTAACCTGTCCTGCCACTTTTCAAGGCTCGGCGGCTGAGGTTCATCACCTCCTTCGCACTCGGCTTTCATTTGATCTTTGGCTTCTATCTCAGCGATCATATCCTCAACACTCAGCGATTTATAACCCCGATGCTTTGCAAAAAACTGCATAAGGTTTAAAAACTCCAGTCGTGATAGCTTTCTTTCATACGCAGCCCTGCCCCGCAGTCTCCATGAGTCTATATATGTTTTTTTATCCTGTTTTATATCACTTGTTATGACGCCATTTCCAATGAGGCATCTGCGCACATCTTTAGCTCTTTTTCTACGCTTTTTTATTAGATTTCTTTGCGATTTATAGCTTCGCCGCAGTTTCTTAGGCGAATCACCGTCTCCAAACGGGTTATTACGCATCCACACATTGGTATCTAAAAGACTGTAGTGAAAATCATCTTTTCTTTCCAAAACGGCAAAACCGATCGAAGTCACACCCAAATCCAGAGATAATATCTTTTCCTGCATAGCTAAACCTTATATAGATAATATATATTTTTCATTTTATTAAAACTTTGCTTACAGGTTTCAATAGGTCATATTCAACAAAAAAATATGCTATAGAGTGGCTCTATTTTGCCCGGCGCAATCTCGACACTGCCAAATTACTCTTTCATGCAGACCACTATACTGACACCTCACCCGAAGAAGTCAAAACACAATAAACCCATAAGTTCTTTTTGGTTATAATTTTCCCCATGAAAAAGAGATACGCGGTAGCATTTACAGGACCTTCAAACAGTGGGAAAACCACGCTTATAGAAAAGATAGCCAAGGAGTTGATCATCTCCAAAGAGGTGGCGATCATCAAAAACGACCCCAAGGACAAGGCGCGCTTTGACGTTGAGGGCAAGGACAGTTACAAATTCAGCCAAACCGGGGCGGAGACGGTGGTGGTCTCCCCTACCCGCACCACCTACTTCTCCAAGCGCCAAAAGCAGCTTGAGGAGGTGATGGATATGATCGGCGAGTTTGATATCTTGCTTGTAGAGGGGCTCAAGACGCTGCCGCTGCCGCGCATCGCGATCTTTCGCAACGGGATCGATACCGATTATTTTGATTGCAGCGAAGCCATAGCGATCGATGATAGCATTGATATCAACAAATATGAACTCCCGAAAAATATCGATATTCTCAACCTCAACGATACCGCCGAAGTGATCGGTTGGATCGAAAAAAACGCAAAGGAAGTGTAACCCATGAACGAGATTTTTGAAGCGGTCAAGACCAGCGCCAGACGCATCCAGCACGCGATCATCAGCGAAGACAGCGGATACAGCCAAAACCAAAACCAATCCGGCGAAGACCAGCTCAAACTCGACATCCTCAGCGACCAGATCATCGAAGAGGAGCTCAGAAAGGTTCCCTCGATCAAAACCATCTCCAGCGAAGAGAAAGAGGGTTACCAGCACTTAAATGACAGTGGCGTCTACACCGTATGCTACGATCCCCTCGACGGTTCCAGCCTCATCGACGTCAATCTGAGTGTGGGCTCGATCTTTGGTATCTACGAGGGCGAACCCAAAGGGGAAAACATCGTCGCGAGCTGCTACGTGGTCTACGGCCCCCGCGTCGAAGCGGTCTTTGCCCAAAAAGAAAGCGACGAAGTCCAGATGATCCGCCTGCACGAGGATGCGTTTATCGACGTCAAAACCATAAACCTTGAACCCAAAGGGGTCATCAACGCCTCGGGCGCTACGCAGCAAAACTGGCCCGCGCACCACAAAGCGATGATCGAGCAGATGTTTGAAGAGGGGTATATCCTGCGCTACAGCGGCGGCATGGTGCCCGATCTGCACCAGATTTTGCTCAAAGGCGGCGGCTTGTTCAGCTACCCCGCCACCAGCGACAAGCCCGAGGGCAAGCTGCGGATGCTGTTTGAAGTGTTCCCCTTTGCGCTGATCTTTGAAAAAGCGGGCGGTCGCGCCGTGGAGGGTACGAAAGATGTACTGAGCCTCTCACCCAGGCACCCCCACGATACGACGCCCTGCTTCTTTGGCTCCGATTCCGAGATCGAAAGGGTAGTAGCGACCTATGGAGATCGATAAGTACGAGCTGCAGCTGCAAGAATACACCGAAGCGCTGCAAAAGTGCCAGCAGGAGCAAGGCTTGCAAAGCTGCTTTGAGTGCGAACAGGTCCTGGAGTGTCAAACCCGCATCGACTACGTCAAAGCGGTGTATCAAAGCATGAACAAAGGCGAAGGCGGCGGCTTTGAGTTCTAAAACATTTTATACTAAAAAATATCAACACGAGAGAGGTCATTATGTCTTGTAAAAACACTTATATCACCACCCCCATCTACTACGTCAACGACGTGGCGCACATCGGGCACGCGTACACCACGGTCATCGCCGATATGCTCGCGCGCTACTCCCGGCTTGTGGGGCGCAATACGTTTTTTCTCACCGGTACCGACGAACACGGGCAAAAGATTGAACAATCGGCAAAGCAAAGAGGCCGCGCACCACAGGAGTACGCCGACGAGATCAGTGCGACCTTTAAAAACCTGTGGGATGATTTTGAGATCAGTTACGACAAGTTTATCCGCACCACCGATAACGAGCACAAAATCGGCGTGCAAAAAGCCTTTGAAGTGATGATGGAAAACGGCGACGTGTACAAAGATGTCTACAGCGGCAACTACTGCGTCAGCTGTGAAACCTTCTTTACCGACAAACAGCTGGTCAACGACGAGTTTTGCCCCGACTGCGGCAAAACTACCTCCGTCATCGAAGAGGAGAGCTACTTTTTCCGCCTCTCAAAGTATGAGGACAAGCTTTTGCAGTACTATAAAGAAAACGAAGACTTCATCCTCCCCCGCTCCAAACGCAACGAAATCATCCGCTTCGTCGAGGGCGGACTCAACGACCTCTCCGTCACCCGAACCAGCTTTGAGTGGGGCGTCAAGCTGCCAAAAAGCGCCAACGATCCCAAACACGTGATGTATGTGTGGCTCGATGCGCTGATGAACTACGTCACCGCCCTTGGCTACGGGCAGGATGAGGCAAAAATGGAGTTCTGGCCGGCGAAGGTGCACCTGATCGGCAAGGATATCCTGCGCTTTCACGCGGTGTACTGGCCGGCATTTTTGATGAGTCTGGGGCTGGAGCTGCCCAAGCACGTAGCCGCGCACGGCTGGTGGACCAGAGACGGGCAGAAGATGAGCAAATCCAAAGGCAACGTGGTCGATCCCAAAGAGGTGGCGGACGCTTACGGGATCGAGAATTTTCGCTACTTTATGATGCGTGAAGTCCCCTTCGGACAAGACGGCGACTTTAGCCAAAAGGCGCTCATCGACCGTATCAACTCCGATCTGGGCAACGATCTGGGCAACCTGCTTAACCGCATCATCGGTATGAGCGGCAAATACTTCGAGGGCAACATCAAAGGCGCCGATATCGAAAAATACTACGCCAGCGAGCTGGATGAAGTCAACGACAAACTCGGCTCCATCGAACCGCTGCTGTACGAGATGCAGATCCACCGCTTTTTAGAGGAGCTGTGGAAGCCGCTGACGGTGGCAAATCAGGCGATTGATCGCTACCAGCCCTGGACGCTGATGAAAGAGGGCAGAGAGGAAGAGGCGATGGCGCTTGTGGGACTCATCGCCAATATCCTGGCGAAGGTGACGGTGCTGCTGCACCCTTTTATGCCCAAAACCACCGACAAGATCGCCGAAGCGCTGCACTTTAGCATCGATACGCCCGCGTATGAGAAGCTGATCAAAAACAAAGGGGTGCTTGAGGATTTTGTCATCACCAAGATCCCGCCGCTTTTCCCCCGCATCGAAGAGGAGCTGCTCAAAGATGACAAGGGCGCGGAGGAGCAAAAGCAGCAGGAGCAAGAGGAGGACCTCAATCTCATCACCATCGACCAATTCTTTGAAACCAAGCTCAAAGTGGGCACGGTCGTCGAAGCCAAAGAGGTGGAGGGAAGCTCCAAGCTGCTGCTGCTGCAAGTCGACATCGGCGAAGCCGCCCCGCGGCAGGTGGTCGCCGGGATCAAAAAGTACTATAGCGCCGCAGACCTGCTTGATTCGCAAGTATGCATGGTCGCCAACCTCAAACCCGCCAAACTGATGGGACTCAAAAGCGAAGGGATGCTGCTGGCGGCCAAAGACAAGAAGGGACTTTCTCTCATCCGTCCCGAACACCCACGCAAAGCAGGCAGCGATATTGGATGAGGATAGAGACCCTCAAAGCGCTTACGGGCGCTTCCTTGCTCAACACCCCCGCAATCACCTCCTTTTACAACCCCGTATTTGACGCCAACAAGGTCAAACGGGGCGATCTGTTTTTTGCCTACGAGTACGATGATATCCCCAAAGCCGTGGAAAACGGCGCGTACGGGATCATCGTGGACCGCGTGGTGGAGATACTCGACAGCGAGATCGCGTGGCTGCGGGTAGATGAGCTCAAAACGGCGTCAAAGAAGCTGCTGCGCTACCACCTCGAAGAGCACGAGAAGCAGTTTTACTACGTGGATTGTCTGGGGTTTGAACTGCTGGAGCAGATGGTTACCGATAAAAATATCGTCTTTTTGCGCAGCGGGATCAATGATCTGGCAAAGATCTTTGGCGAGAAGCAGGTCTTCATCTGCTGCGACCGGAGCTTTTTAAACTCCTTTACCAAAGATATCAGCTACATCACCCAGCTGCCCCAGGAGTACACCCCCCTGCCTGGCACGCTGTTTGAATCCAGCTTCATCTACGACAACCGCTACTACCAAAAAGTAGCGATCCCGCCCTTTTTTGTGGACAAGCTGGTTTCACTCATCGATTTTGCCAAGGGCAGCAACATGGCGTATAACGTCGAAAAGCTGCACTACAGCAGCTACTTTTACCCCCAGTTTTGCGACCGCAACCTGCAAAGCGTGGAGTTTGGCAAGAGTTCGCGCGTGCTGATTTTCAGCGACGAATTTGACGCCATCAAAGACTACTGCGATAAACATCTGGGATATCTGAAGGTGCTGTATCTGGAGGATTTTGCAAATCTTGAACAGCTGTATGAGCAGCTGCAGGAGAGTTTTGACTACGCGGTGATCGCCGGGGTGCGAAGAACCGTACTGGATTCTCCGCCCTTTCTGCGCCCGAGCGCAAGCGCGACGCTGTTTTAGATAACCGTCTCTTTCTCTACGGTCAGCCCGAAGCCGCTGATACCTACAAACCCCGTCCCCGCGTGGGAAGCGAGCAGATTGATCCGGCTGATGCCCAGCGCTTTGAGTATCTGCGCCCCGACCCCGTACTCTTTCATCTTGTCATCGACGTTGTCGTCACGATCCAAAAAGATCAGCACACCGCCGTTTTCCTGAAGGTACTTGATCGCTTTTGTAAAGTAGTTGTATTTTTCATTGTCCAAAAACAGCTCCTTGTCCAAACGCACGTTGTGAAACTTGACGTTGCTCGTCTCGGTCGTTTCACCGAAAACAAGCGCGGTCTGCACTCTGCCGTCGTGATCTTTAAAGTCCAGGCGCCGTACCTGCGAGTTGCAAAACTCGATGGTTTCGCTAGAGAGTTCTTTGATCAGCGACTCCTTTGCCAAACGGTACTCAACGATATCGGAAACATAAACGATCTTCATCTCGTGCTCTTTGGCAAAGCCTTCCAGATCGGCTTTGCGCGCCATGGAGCCGTCGGGCTTCATGATTTCGCAGATCACGGCGGATTTGGTCATCCCCGCCAGGTCGCACAGATCCACCGAGCCTTCGGTGTGGCCCGTTCGCTCCAGTACCCCGCCGTCTTTGGCGATGAGGGGGAAGATGTGGCCGGGTTTGACCAGATCACCGGGGGTGCTGATCTTGGAAGCGAGCAGCTTGATGGTCATATCGCGCTCCTCAGCGCTGATCCCCGTCTTGGCTTCGGTGGCGTCTACGGAGATGGTAAACGCCGTCTCGTGGCAGGAGGTGTTGTTGTTGACCATGGGTTCGAGTTCCAGTCTGTTGGCTATCTCTTTGGAAAGGGACACACAGATAAGCCCCTTGGCGTATGAGGCCATGAAGTTGACCTTTTCGGGGGTAGAGAAGTTGGACGCGTAGACAAGGTCGCCCTCATTCTCTCTGTCCTCATCATCCATCATGATGACCATGTTCCCCTTTTTGATCTCTTCGATAGCTTCCTCTACTCGTTGTATTGCATTTGGCATAAAAACTCCCAGTAATAAAAATTTTCATAAATTATATCGAAATCCCTTGACAACGCAAAAAAAATTCTATATAATTCCACCAACTTAAACGCAATGGGGTGTCGCCAAGCGGTAAGGCCTCGGTTTTTGGTACCGATATTCGGGGGTTCGAATCCCTCCACCCCATCCACACAGTTTAAGTTTTTTCTTCTATTTACACAGACCGCGGGATAGAGCAGTTTGGTAGCTCGTCGGGCTCATAACCCGAAGGTCGGAGGTTCAAATCCTTCTCCCGCCACCAAGTTTTCAATCAAGCATACATTTCAAAAATCTTAATAGTAATTCATTCAGCATTCCTGGTTTTACCTCATCGACTTTTTGTATCTATCGCCTTTGCGCACTATTTCACACCAAAATATCATATTTTAAGTCTTTTTTTATATGTACTCGTGCATTGCAAAGAGGTTTCAAAGGTCCTATACAATGTTTCAATCGTTTTTGGATTCTCATGATCTCAATGCGATTATAGTAAAATGTTGACGTGATGTTTATGTCTTTTCAACTATTGTCCTGTTGCCGTCCACGAGGCACTCAATGCTTCAGCTTGCTGTAGTACCAGCTCTATGGCATCTTTTGCCTTATCTGGCGGGTATTTATATCGCTGCAGCGTCCGACGCACCAAGATCCGCAACTTGGCCCGCACACTGTCACGCACTTGCCAATCTACAGTCGTCGATTTGCGAAGCTTCTGGGTAATCTCCACCGCGATTTTTTTCAACGTATCATCGCCCAGTTTTCGCACGGCACTCTCATTATTGGCCAAGGCGTCATAAAAAGCGACTTCGTCGGGATTGAGTCCAAGCTGGGCTTCACGTCCTATCTCTTCTTGAAACTCTTTAGCCATCTGGATCAATTCTTCTATAACCTGCGCAGTCTCTATAGCTCTATTGTTATATTTACGCAGTGTTTCTGCCAGACGGTCGGCATATCTCTTTTCTTGTACCACGTTGTTGCGGGTTTTGGAACGTATGTTGTCTTTGAGTAACTTTTCTAGCAACTCTACGGCTAAATTTCTATGCGGCATTTGACGTACATCTTCGAGAAATTCCTCAGAAAGCAGTCCTATATTGGGTTTTTCTAAGCCACATAGTGAAAAAACATCCGCTACGCCTTCGGCAGTCACAGCACTATCGAGTATCTGCTTAAGAGCAGAGTTTTTCTCTTCTTGTGTGCGCTTTTTGTCAACTGACGTAAACTTTGCCAGTGCAGCTTTGATAGCCATATAAAAAGCGATCTCCTTATGGTACTTTTGGGTTTCATCCAAAGTACTACAAAGCGAATACGCCTTGCTCGCTTTCACAACAAGATCAAAAAAACGCTTTTTACCATCTTCTAAACCGAGTATATAGTTAGCTGCCGGTACCAAAAGTTTTTGTGCCTGTGTTTCATACTCGGAAACATCCAGACCCTCACCTTCTGATGTTTTAGAAAACATTCCCCGAATCGCATCCAGGTTGTCAACCATAATGCTATATGCTTCTTCTGCCCGAAGTGTTGGTTCACCCTTGCCTTTAGCATCAGTGTAGTTTTTCAGCGCCTGTTTAAGCTCATTGGCAATCCCGATATAGTCAACTACCAATCCCCCCGGCTTATTTTTAAAGACACGATTCACCCGTGCAATCGCTTGCATCAGATTGTGCCCGCGCATCGGCTTGTCGATATACATCGTATGGCAAGCAGGTGCATCAAAGCCCGTCAGCCACATATCACGCACGATAACCATCTTCAGTGGATCATCGATATTTTTAAACCGTTTTTCCAAACGTTTTTTTGTTTTGTTGCTATAAATATGCGGTTGCAGCAGCGGCTTATCTGAAGCCGATCCGGTCATGATAATCTTTATAGCCCCTTTTTCAGGATCATCATCGTGCCACTCCGGACGCAGCGCTACGATCTCATTATAAAGATGTGCAGCGATATCCCGACTCATCGTCACAACCATCCCTTTTCCATCCATAGTGGCGTTGCGGGCTTCAAAGTGTGTGACAAGATCGGCCGCGACCTGCTTTAGGCGAGGTGTCGATCCCACAAGCTTTTCCAGGCGACTCCACTCTCCTTTGGTCTTTTCACGGTTCCCCACATCCTCTTCATCTTCGATCACCTCCTCCACCTGGTCGGAAAGCTTGGCGATCTCTTCTTGTTTTATGTCAAGCTTCGCCAGCCGTGACTCATAGTAGATCGGTACCGTTGCACCGTCCTCCACGGCATCTTGAATATCGTAGATCGACACATACTCGCCAAATACCGCTCGCGTATCCTTGTCCTCTTGGGAGATCGGTGTTCCCGTAAAGCCGATAAAGGAAGCAAACGGCAGGGCATCGTGCAGATGCTTGGCATACCCAAACTTATACGTGCCGTCCCTTTTCAGCTGGGCTTTGAGCCCATACTGGCTACGGTGTGCTTCATCCGAGATAACGACAATATTGTGACGGCTATTGAGTGCAGGGTGTTTTGCCTCATCTTCCTGGAGCGCAAATTTTTGCACTGTGGTGAAGATAATCCCTCCGGACTCCCGCTCGGCCAGAAAATCCCTGAGCTCTTCACGGTTATTGACTCGTACCGGGGTTTGCTTCAGCAGCTCTGTCGCGTTGGAAAAGGTTTCAAAAAGCTGACCGTCAAGATCGTTGCGATCAGTCACTACTACCAGCGTCGGGTTTTTCATCTTGGGTTGTTGCAACAGTTTCGCAGCGTAGCAGGTCATGGAGATGCTCTTGCCCGATCCTTGGGTATGCCACACCACTCCCGCTTTTTTACTTCCCGTTTGGGTATCTTGCTCTAAAGCAGAGGTTTCACTAGGTTCCCGTGCAGCAGCGACCGTCGCCTTGACCGCTTCGCGCACGGCATGGAACTGGTGGTAGCCCGCGATCTTTTTGATGATGCTCTCCCCGTCACTTTCAAAAAGTACAAAAAATCGAATATAATCCAGTAAAAGCTCACAATCGAAAAAGCCACGCACCATTGTCTCAAGCTGCCATTCCAGCAGCGGCTTGTCATCTTCGTTTTTGATAGTTCGCCACGGCATGAAGCGTTCCTGATTTGCCGTCAGTGACCCGATCCGTGCTGTGTATCCGTCGCTAACGACTAACGCTTCATTGCAGATGAAAAGATCGGCTATCTCCTCTTTGTAAGTTTGCAGCTGATTGTATGCATCCCATATATCCGTATTTTCATCAGCGGGGCTTTTAAGCTCCAGTACCGCAACCGGTAGCCCGTTGATAAAGCAGATGATATCTGGACGACGCGGCTGTTTGGTGCCGGTGATGGTAAACTGGTTGACGGCGACATAACTGTTATTGGCCACTGTGTCAAAATCGATCAAAAACGCATGGTCATTGATGATTTCATCATCTTGTTTGTATTCCACCGGAACCCCTTCAAGCAGCAGGCGGTGAAAGGCGCGGTTGTTGGCGACAAGATCGAGGCTTTCGGGTTTGGTGACGGCGGAGAGGACCTGTTCGAAACAGTCGGCTGGCAAATGGGGATTGTTGCGCTCAAAAGCGGCTTGCAAGTCATCGTTGAGTATGACCTGGGCGTAATCTTTGCGCTTTGGGTTTTCGCCATCGGGAGCAATGTCAGGGCCATGGAAAATACTCCACCCTCCATCATAAAACCAATCAAGGCAGAGGTTTTCTAGTTGTTCTTCATTCATTGCTTCCCCTTAAAAACATTGCATATATTTAAATACCCCTAAAGGTTTTTCTGATAAAATTGATTCCAGACTCATTTGCCACGGTGCAAAAGGAGCAATCGGGACCGTTACGGCGGTCCTAGCTATGATTTTGCCAGTATTTATCCCTCTCCTGTTGAAACCCTAGGACGCTACAATGTAATAGATTCCAATTCTATTAACGTATAGCGCGGTTTACCATTGCCAACTTGAACGACATTAAAAGAGACAGTGACAGGTTTATGCAGCCATTCCCGGTTCAAAAGATCTGGGTCATCAATCGCACTATCTATTTTTCCCCGAAGCACACCCTCCTGATCGGAAAGTTTAAACTCAAATGTCCTGCTTGAAGGAAGAACGCCGATAAACTCTCCTCTGTAACTTTCTGTTTCTTCTCGAATATTGTCGTCTTTCAGCCGAGCCGAAGAGTATGTGAGCTGATCATAATCTGCATACCGAAATGAACGGTCATCATACTCAAGGGCACACCATGCATGTTGCTGCACCAAAATCTCTAAAAATTCATATACTTTTTTTACTGCTCTGGGATGTACTTCATCCACGATCTCTGCTATTTCATCATCGCTTCCGGTAGCTGCAGTCCTAAATAGCATTTCTATTCTTTTTATCGCCTCTTCCGTGTTTTCAGAATCAGGTAAAAGTGTTCTGTCTTTTGGTAATTCCAGCTCGAAACCGAAGGAGCCTATCGCCGTCCCCGTAATCAGCAGCTGGTTTTTCGCTTTATCTGGAATTGGCCCGGCTTCACCAAGCTTTTCGTTCAATGAAGCAGTAATTGCACTGAATGCATCGGCGAAAGCACTGGCAGCTTTGGCACCGAAGTCTGCCGAAATCCCATGGCTTCCCAGTACCGGTTTGCCGCGAAATGTCAGTTTCGCTTTTGGAGCGGCAGGCAATTGTTCCAGAGATTCGAGTGCTTCCTTGGCGGATTTCAATCGTGATTGAAGTCCCATTCTTTCGATAACATTGGCTTCCGGAATGGAATCCAAGAGCATTTCCAGTTCATGTATTTCGGAGGTTAATGCCAGGTGTTCATTGTGCATGATGCTCTCCTTTGTTCGCTTCAAGTGCGGCGCGTGCTTCCGCATCTTGTGACGGATCAATGTCAATCTGGACAAATCCTTTCCAGAGTCCGTCACGACGGTGCGACCACATGCTATACCAATACGCAATATTTCGCACATTCCATGATTCAGTCGGTTGACCAAGCTCCATCAAATAATGATCGACCATATAAGTTGTCTTGACTTGGGCATGATCAAACAACTTGGGTTCACGTCCATACAGTGTAGCTTGAGTCTCCCCATCTGGAAACTTTACAAATGTCACTACATCCACGTCACGCGGATTACGGCTTTCCAAAACTTCGATTTCTTCAAGAAAACTGCCGTCAATCCACTGAAAACCGGAGGACAACCCGAGTTTATGAAGTTCTGCGCGATAGTTCAGAAACCCTTCCAAAATATCAATGCGTTCAGGTGATGTCGCAAAATGTTCAACAAATGTACTGAGACTTACGACGTAAGGTGAACGGTCCGCAGAGTGGCCTGCCTGTCCGGGACGAATCGGCGGGATTACGCCTGCGCTGTTCCATTGGGGAATCATCCTTCTGCTCCTTCGTATATGGGTTCTATCATAGCGCTTTTTCCATGCTGCCTACAGGAATATCGCCGGAAAGAAGTTTTGGTAATAACATATCTCTTATTCTTGCTAGACTTTTATTTTCACTCTGGGTTACTTTATCAATAATTGGTCTAATGCTTACAAAGAATTGCTGCACGAACTCATCGCAAGGAAAAACAACATATTCATTCTCTAAAAAAACTTTTGTTTGAAAGTTGCTAATTCCCGTACTCTGGTTTTGATATAGCCACGTTTTTCCCTCATTGTATATATACGTGAGATGAATAGACAATAGCAATCCAATTTCTTTATTCTTTGGCCTAAACATACGACAGAAACTTGCTGGTTCAACAACCCCATCCAACCTATCTAGAATTTGATCAGTAATATAAAGCGATCGACCTGTAGGTTGTTTTTGACTACCGCCTGAAACTTCAATAACAATATCACTATCTTGAAGCTTTCGAGTTTTTAATTTTTTTTCTTCCACATAACGCGTAGGCACAGAGCCATCATTACCCATACTCACGTTCGGCAGATCTGTACCACGAAGTATTTTAACCTTCTGAGTATGTTTAGAACCAGGTTCCTCCTTTCCCCAGTCGCCACCAATAGTCCTTTCCAGCAATTCACCAAAAGGTGTCCATACCCACCCCTCCGGAATCTCCCCCAATTCATTCTCCTCCATCGCCGAAGGAAAGAGCACGGCGGTTTGCTCAAGCCGGGCGTAGGCTTCTGGGTCTTCACGTCGCATCTGCTCCAGCGAGGCGTCGTCCTTGGCCGAGATGGTGCGCATGGCGGCGAGGAGGGCGGCTTCGGGGGTGCCGCCGTTTTCGAGCACCGCCATTTTGGCCCGCACCGGGTCAAAATCGACAAACCAGCTTTTAAAGATCGCTTGGGCGATCTGTTCGAGGGTTTGGTTGGTTTGGGTGTTGAGTTGGATTTTTTCATCTACGGTGTAAAAGAACTCACCAATTTTTCTTTGCGCATCCAAATCTTCAGGATAATAAATTGGGACATCACTCAATATTTTTGTATTTATTGATGGCATCGTTGCACCTACAGCAATACCTCGAATATATTTTTTAAAACTCTCAAGCCCAAAGAAATATGACAAATATATAGGGTCTATTTTTGTAGTGTCTGTGCGAACACGCAGACATCGTCCGGAAAATAGCCAACCGTGTTCTTCTGCTCGAACTAATGCTCGTCTATCAACAGAGCCTACTCGAGAGAAAACAATATCACCTTTTTCTAGCCGATACTTTGCAAGCCGATCCCTGTCTTCATCAGACACAAATGGTAAATTCTGGCTAGTAATTCTATTATCACCTAAGTGCTCAACAGTTATTATAGGTGTTCCAACTTCTACATAGTCTTCTTTATGAAGTTGACTACCAAAAGGGCCTGTTTGTATTCCAATTTTGTCGATGCATAATTCAGATAATTTAGCACTGCGAAACGTGCTTGGCATTGGGCCGTATTCAGTAATCTGAATATCAGAATGCATACCCAAGCCCCGCCAAGTTCTTTTTGATCTCCCCTTCCAGCCGGTCCGACTCCGCAAACTGCGCCTTCAACTGCCCCGTCAACCGCGCCATCTTCTCGGCAAAAGGCTCATCATCCTCTTCCTGCTCCGCGGCACCCACGTAGCGCCCCGGCGTCAGGACGAAGTCGTGTTTTTCTATATCTTCCAGCGTTGCGGCGTAGCAGAACCCCTTTTCGTCCTCGTAGCCGTCGCTTCGCTGCCAGGCGTGGAAGGTGTTGACGATCTTTTTGATGTCTTCAGTTGTAAAATCCCGAAGCACCCGATCTTTCATATAGCCCAGACCCCGCGCGTCGATAAAGAGCACCTTTCCCCGGCGGTCAACTTTCTTTTTGTCCAGCGCCATGCCGTTTTCTTTGTCTTTGGTCAGGAACCAGATGCACGCCGGGATTTGGGTATTGGTAAAGAGTTGCCCTGGCAGGGCGACTATGCACTCCACTTTGTCATCTTGCACCAGCGCTTTGCGGATATCCCCTTCGCCCCCGGTATTAGAGCTCATAGAGCCGTTGGCCAGCAGCAGTGCCATGGAACCGCTGTCACTTAGGTGGTGGAGCATATGCTGCATCCAGCCAAAGTTAGCATTTGTTTTTGGCGGTGTGCCATACTTCCAGCGCACGTCGTTTTCGAGGCTGGCGTGCCACCAATCCTTTATATTAAAGGGCGGATTTGCCATGACGTAGTCAGCCCGCAGGTCGGGGTGCTGGTCATCCAAAAAGGTATCGGCGTTTTTCTTGCCGAAGTTAAAATCGATCCCGCGGATAGCCATATTCATCGCCGCCAGCTTCCAGGTGGTGGGGTTGGACTCTTGACCGTAGACGGAGATATGCTTTTTTTGCTCGGCGGCGTTGTAGTGCTTCTCCCCTGCATGGGCTTCGATGAACTTGTCGCTGGAGACAAAAAAGCCTCCCGCACCCATCGCCGGGTCATATACCCGCCCTTTGTAGGGTTCAAGCATTTCAACGATCAGTGTAACGATGCTTTTAGGGGTATAGTACTGTCCGCCCTGCTTCCCTTCAGCCAGTGCGAACTGACCCAAAAAGTATTCATACACATGCCCCAGGATATCTTTGCTCTGCAGGTTGATCTTTTCGCCCTTGTGTTCGGGGTTGCTAAAGTTGGTATCGGAAAAGGTGTTGATAAGCGCCGTTAGGTTGTGATTTTCCACCTCGTATCGACTTATACGCGGCAAGATACCTTTGAGTTTAGGATTAGCAAGTTTGCCATCGATTTTGAAAGTTTCAATTCCCTCTAACGCCTGATCGATTAGCCAGGCGATAGAGCGAAGCTTGACATCCTCCCCCTTATCATCTTTCCAGATAACGGAGCCTATAGGCAAAGCGGCTGCTTTTTGTAGCGTACTCCAGCGTGAGTGCATCGGTACCCAGAAGATATTTTTCTCCAGATAGTAGTCATGGATCTCCAGTTCCTCAGTGACCGCTTGCTCATACTCTGCATCACTGTCGTAGTCTTCAGGAGGCATATAATAGATATTCTCGTCGCTGCTGTCCTGTGTAAACAGTTTACGCAACTCTTTTTGACGCTCTTCAAATGCATCGGAAACATACTTGAGAAATATTAATCCCAGCACCACATGTTTATAATTGGCAGCGTCAAGGTTGCTGCGCAATCGGTCGGCAGCCTTCCAAAGCTTGTTATCTAAATCATTTAAAAACTGTTGTTCTCTATGCATATCTATATATTCTTTCAAATCATTTTGTTAGCATATCTTACCAAAAGTAGTTTAAGGTTATAAGTGTTTATATCCCTACCCGCTGCCGCACCCGACACCCCAGCATCTTCACCAGCCGCCACAGGTGCAGCGGATTGTGCCACGCCAGCTGCAGGTAGTCGCGTACCACCTGCCCTCTTTTGTAAAAGCCCGTCAGGATCGCCTCGTACTCCCTGTCCAGCGTCCGCATATCCACGCTGTCGGGTTCGTAGATGAAGTTCATCCCGTTCATGCGCTCCCAGTCCTGTTTGCGTATCGCCGTGCCGTAGAGCTCTTTGTACACCGGCGTTCCCGGATAGGGGGTGAATTTGGTCATATTCATCGTCGTCATGGGCAGGCGCCGCACGAACGCCTTGGTCACGGCGATGGACTCCTCATCTTCACCCGGATAGCCGAGCATAAACAGCCCCTTGCAGCGTATGCCCGCCTCATGCGTCCAGTTCACCGCACGCTCCGCCTGCTCGGCGGTGGTGGCTTTGCGCATATTTTCCAGCATCCGCTCCGAGCCGCTTTCGAGCCCGTAGCTGATCTCCCAGCACCCCGCGCGCTTCATCCTGCCCAGCACTTCGGGGGTGATGGTATCCACCCGCGCCGTACAACTCCAACTCATCGTAAAGCCGCTGTCGATGATCAGATCGCACAGCTGCGTGATTCGCTTACGGTTTGCCACAAACAGATCATCCACAAACTGCAGGTGCCGCACCCCGTATCGCTCCTGCAGGTGCCGCATGATCGCAAACACCTTCTCGGGCGAATAGTAGCGGATCTTTTTACCGAAGGTAGTGGTATCGCAAAAGCTGCACTTAAAGGGACAGCCGCGAGAGGCACTGAAAGTCGCCACGGGTCCCTTAGGATAGCCAAAGATCGCCAGCGGGTAGTTTTGCGGGAAGTTTGGCAGCAGATCCCACGCGGGCAGCGGCAACTCGTCCAGATCGGCGGGGTTTTTCACCGAGGGGGTTTGCGCCACCTCTTCTCCTTGGCGATACAGCACCCCCGGCACGTTGTGCTGCGAAGCGCCCCGTTCGTAGTTTTGCACAATCTCGGTGATGATCGCTTCGCCCTCGTGCAGCACCGCCAGATCAAAGGCCGTAAACCGCTCCATCGTCTCCACTCCCATAGAGGAGACGTGCGGTCCGCCGACGATGACGGGCAGTTTCTCATCGGCTTTTTTGAGACCCTCGGCGATGAGCGCACCGTTTTGTACCCCTACGGTAAAAAGCGTGATCCCCGCTACCTTTGGCCTAAGCTCCAGCGTGCGCCGTACCGCTTCGTCGATGGAGATATGTTCGATATCGCACTCCAGGATCGCCACTTCGTAGCCGTCTTGGCGCAGCTGCCCCGCCAGCAGCAGCAACCCCAGCGACGGGGAGCTGTTGACGATATGCTTGACGCAGTTTTGCCCCTTGGCGATATTCTCATAGGGGGGATTGATCAAGACGACATCTGCGCTCATCCTGCCCCCTTTGCCCCGGCGCGGCGGTCAAAGACCAGCTTTTTGTGCGCAAACTGCGCCACCCCCGCCAACGCGAGCAGTCCGTAGCCCCCTACCGAACCGTAAAACGCCCAAAACGCCAGATTGTTCCCAAACAAAGCGTAGCAGTGGATAGCCACATTGAGCAGCGTCACGGCGATCCAGAAGCGTGTAGAGTTGTGGATATAGAGTTCTTGCTCCTTTGAAAGCTCCCTGCCTTTTAGATATCTGGCGAAGTAGAGGATAATGGAGCGTTTACGAAGATAGGAGACGATAAACACCCCCGCGATCCCCACCGAGATCAAAACGGGCAGCGCTTTAAGTATCAGCAGCTTTTCAAACACCAGTGCCGAAACACCGAAGCTTAGATACAGCAGCGGATAAACCATCGCTTTGAATCCCCCTTTTTGCACAAGCACGGTAAAAAGCCATAGGACGCTCATCACCGCTATGCTCAGCGCCACGGTTTGCAGATCGTAAAGGCGTATGGCAAAAAAGACAAAGGGCGCATAAAGCAGCGAAAGCACAAGTCCCATCCCTAGTGCCCTTTGAGCCCGTGGTAGATGCGCAGCCCCGCTATCATCACCGCTCCTACGGCCACGCCGACGAGCAGTTCGTTGACCAGCCCCGGCAGAGCGTCTATAAAGTAGTGGTGGATAAAGTCCACGTTGTGCGCCAGTATACCGCCGCCGACAAGCACCATCGCCACCGTGCCGATGACTGAGAGGGTTTTGATCAGCTTTGGCATGAGCGAGATGAGAAAGTTGCCGCAGGTTTCGCGCTTTTTGGCGAGGCACCAAAAGCCCACATTGTCGATGCGCACGATCAAAGCCACCAACCCATACACCCCAAACGTCGCCACAAGCGCCACAAAGGTCGTTGCCGCTATCTGCACACCCAGCGGCTGCTCAAGCACCGTCCCCAGCGCGATCATGACGATCTCGATAGAGAGGATAAAATCCGTCATCAGCGCGGCTTTGATCTTTTGCTTTTCCACTTCGAGGATGTTTTCTTCGGTCGCAGTAAGCACCTGCTGTTTATGCGGCTGTGCCACGGCATCTTTGCGCGTCAAAAACTCTTCGATCTTCTCCGCTCCCTCGTAAAGCAGATACAAGCCCCCAAGGATCAGGATATAGGGGATCAGCCACGGCACGAACGCACTGAGCAAAAAGGCAGCGGGTAGGATGATCGCTTTATTGACCAGCGAACCTTTGGTGATCGCCCAGATCACTTTCAACTCCCGGTGCTGTTCAAACCCCGTGGCCTTCTCGGCGTTGACCGCCAGATCGTCCCCCAGTATCCCCGCCGTTTTCTGCGTGGCGGTTTTGCTCGCCAGTGCCGCGTCGTCGGCTAAAAGCGCGATATCGTCCAGTAGTGCAAAAATCCCCGTTGCCATTGCGATCCTCTACAACATTTTTGCACATTATACCAAATACCCGCTTCTCTTGTCGGGATCTTTTACGTCTCCCGCTACCGCAGTATCTGCCCGATCACTTCCAACCCCTGCCGCATCTGTTCGCTGCTCGTATGGGAAAAGTTGAACCGTATCTCGTCTTTGGGCGCGTTGAACCCTTCGTAAAACGCCTGGCCGGGGACAAAAACGACCCTCTTTTCCATGCAGCGCTTGACCAGTTCACAGGTATCGACTCCGGGGAGTCTGCCGTAGACAAACATCCCGCCCTCGGGTTTTTCATACTCAAACTCCGGCAGCTGCGTCTTTAAATGTTCGCAAAAACACTCCATCTTGGTTTTATAGCGGCGGCGCAGGTTTTGCAAATGATCATCAAACATATCCATATTCTGCAAATAGCCGTCCGCCAAAGCCTGAGCGATCCCGCCGCTGTGCAGATCGATGCTTTCTTTGATGCGAAGCAGCGGCTCAAGCAGCTTTTGCTCCGCCCTGATCCATCCCAGCCGAAGCCCCGGAGCCAGGACTTTGGAAAAGGAGCCCAGATGATAACTGTTCTGCGGGGCGTAACTGCTGATAGAGGGATACTTTTTGTCAAAATACAGTTCGCTGTAAGGTGCGTCTTCGATCAAAACTCCCTGCTCTTTGAGCACGCTTTGGGCGATCTTTTCCCTGACGCTTTGGCTGTAATGCGCCGCGGTGGGATTTTGAAAATCGGGGATCAGATACGCCGTTTTGATGCGGGCAAAGTGGGCATAAAACCCCTCAAGGTCCAAACTGTCCCTGTGCAAAGTGATGGGGACGGTATCCACCCCGCTTTGCATAAACGCTTGCAAAGCCCCCAGATAGGAGGGGTCTTCGGTCAAAACGGAGCGCTTTTTAAAGTGCTGCGCCAGCAAAAACAGCCCCTGCTGGCTCCCCGAGGTGATCAGGATCTGCTCCTTTTTGGTGGCAAACCCCGCTTTGCTATAGCGGTACGCGATCTTTTCGCGCAAACTCTCCAGCCCCCAAGAGCTGCCGTATTGCATCAAAGAGGGCCCCTGTTTAAAGATCCGCTGTCCGATATACTCAAACTCCTTTACGGGAAAGCCCTCGGGAGCGGGGAGCCCCCCGGCAAAGGAGATCGTTTTGTCGTCTATGGAGTCTAAAATCTCCCGTATAAATGACCGCTGCATAATCGATCCTTTTTTTCCGCTATGATACAGGGAATCGCAAAAACTTTCTTCATCTTTTTTGCCGAAAAAGTTGTTTATTTTTGCTTGAAAAAAGGTAGATTTATGCTAATATACAGGTATGAAACGAGAAACCCTGCACCGACGACGCGACCTTGCCAACGGGGTCATGTACTATATCTTCCGGTATATCGACAGCGATATCAACCTTGATATACTTGCCAAGGAGTTGGGAAGCAGCCGCTTTCATATGCAGCGCGTTTTCAAAGAGGAGTTTGGCCAAAGCATCTACGCTTCGATCAAATCGATCCGATTGCAAAAGGCGGCAAGCCTGCTGCTGACCAACCGCTACGCCACGATCACGGAGATCGCGTCGATGTGCGGCTACGGTTCCCAATCTGCGTTTATCAAAGCGTTCAAACCCAGGTTCGGCCACTCGCCCAAGACCTGGCGCCGGGGCGGATACGAAGAGTACGCAAAAGCGATCCTCTCAAACTCCGAAGCATACGCCAACGCCAAAAACACCCTGCGCCATAGCGATCCCGTCATCGTCAAGCGTCCGGATCAACAGGCGTTTTATCTGCGCCACAGCGGTTACGACAGGGGGATCGCCGCCCTTTGGCAGCAGCTGCAAACCTGGTTGTGGCAGCAGGGCATCGAAGAATACGAACATTACGGTATCCACCACGACAATCCCGTCATCACGCCTTTGGGCGAGTGCCGCTATATCGCCGCTGTCGCGTTAACCCAAAAGCCCCCGCCCGCCGAGGCACCGTTTCCCCGCTTCACGATCCCCGGCGGCGTCTACGCCAAAATCGACGCTTCGGGAAGCTACGGAGACGTGCTGCATCTGCTGGAGTGGCTCTACCACGCCTGGCTGCCCCAAAGCGGTTTTGAGACCACGACTTTGCCCGGTTTTGCCCGCTATAAACGCAACCACTTTTTGCAAGAAGATGGCCGCTTCGAACTGGAGTATTTCCTTCCGGTGCAAAATATCCACTGAGAGGGCCCGTTAATGGTAATTATTATCTCTTCTTTGTTACAATGTAAAAAAGTATTATTCGAGTCTTAAAAGACGGTAAGGATCGTGATGTCAGATATTTACAAAGTGATCAAAGCGCTGCCGCCCCTTCCCAAAACGGTAAGCGCCTTTGAAAAAGCTTTCAAGGATGAAGAGAGCACCATTGAGGATTTTGTCAAGATCATTTACGAAGACCCCATGCTCACCGCCGACATCCTCAAAGCGGCAAACTCCACGATTTACGGCTTTACCCAGCAGATCAAAACCCTCCAGCAGGCGATTGCGCTTTTTGGCGTACCCACCATCCGTGCGCTGGTGATCAACTACGGCATCCAAAAGATCCATATCGCCGAACCGCTGGTTTACGGCATCGACATGGAGCAGCTGAGCAAACTCAATATGGAGCAAGCCACGTTTGCGGCAAGCTGGATGAGCAAGTTGGACAAAGCGTTGATAGACGATATCTTTTTGATCACGCTGCTTAGCGGCATGGGAAAACTCCCCATTTCAAAGATGCTTGAAAAGCAAGATACCGCCCTCTTTCAAAAAGCGCCCACCATGCTCAAACTGCGCCTGGCGGAAAAGAAGCTCGTGGGCTACACCACCGAAGCGGTCAGCGCGATGATGTATGACTACTGGCGATTGGATAAAACCCTGATCGACGTTTTGGAATACACTGCGGGCATCGGGTCGCACCCCAAATGGATCAAAAAGATGGCGGTGATTCTCTGGATCGTCAAGACCGCCCTTAACAGCAAGGAGCGATGGAGTGAGCGCAGTATCGCCAAAGCCCTCTCCATCGCCGAGCGCTACCGCCTGCCCCATCTGCAAGAATCCATAGATTATCACTTAAACAAACATTAAACGCAAAACGGCTCCCATCCGCCGATAAACAGCCCTCCCAAAAAAGATTTTCCTTTAGAAAGCCCCGCCTGAAGGGGCGGTTACATTTTGTTATCGGTTTTAAACTTTGATTTATTTTTTTCACTGCTCTTTTTCGTTATAGTTTGACTCCCGTTGGGTGTGACATTTTTGTAAAGGAGCGGTTGTTTGTATGATCATGGATGATATCAAAAAGTTTGTGGAGTTTTCCAAAGGGCTGTGCGTGCTCTACCTTGAAGACAACGACCAGGCAAGACACTCGACCCTGGATCTTTTGAAAAACTTTTTTGACCATATCGATACCGCTGTCCACGGCAAGGAGGGGTTGAAAAAAACCAGGCAAAAACGCTACGACCTCATCCTGACCGATATCCACATGCCCCGCCTTGACGGGATCGAGTTTACAAAGGAGTTCCGCAAGGAAAATCCCCATACACCCGTTATCATCATCTCCGCGCACAATGAAACGGAGTATTTCCTCAAAACGCTGCAGCTGGGTATCGACGGCTATATTCTCAAACCGATGAACCTTGACGGCTTTGTCAATACGATCAAAAAAAGTATCGAAAAACTCTACCTGCTCCACGAAAACAAACGCCACCAGCACAACCTCTCGAAACTGATAGAGGAAAAAACGTCCCAGCTCAACCTCAAAAGCCAGGAGCTTGAGCTTCGCTACTACCACGATTCGCTGACGAAATTGACAAACAGGATCGCTTTGAAAAAACATATCTCCCTGCTTGAGAGGGGGGAACTTTTACTCCTTGACATCAATCGGTTTTCCGCTATCAACTCTATCTACGGTACCCAGACCGGAGATGAAGCGCTGCGCGCCTTTGCGAAGCTGCTGCAAAGCATCGCTTTGGAGAAGGGATACCGCACCTACAGGGTTTCGGGCGATCGCTTCGCTTTGCTGAGCAACGGCAGGGACGAAAGGGGGATCATGGAAACCGCGTCCAACCTTTTTTACACCCTGACCCACAAACCGCTGCGCATCAATACAGCTCCCCGGGAGATCGAGCTCAACCTCTCCGTCACGATCGGCATCGCTTTGCAAAGCTGCGGTACCAATCTGCTCGAACAGGCCGAAATGGCGTTGAAACAGGCGAAAAAGCAGCACAAACCGCTGCTTTGCTACACCCCCGAACTGGAGATGGAAAACAGTTACAAAAACGTTTTCAACGCCCTTTCTTTAGTCAAGGAAGCGTTAAAAAACGACGGGGTACGGGCGTATTATCAACCCATCGTCAAACCGGGGGAGACGACCTATGAATGTCTGATGCGCATCGAAAAGGGCGGAGAACTCTATACCCCCTACAACTTTCTCCCCCAGGTCAAACACACCCCCTACTATATCGAGTTGACCAAACGGATGATCGATAAAACCTTCGAATTTTTTCGCCACAGCGAACACAGCTTCTCGATCAACCTCTCCTTTGAGGATATGATGACGCCCGAAATCACCCGGCTGATCAAAGAAAGATTAGCCCAAACCGGTACCAGCGAACAACTCATCATCGAAATCCTCGAAAGCGAATCGATCCGGAACTTCGGCAAGATACGCTCCTTTATCGAGGAGATGAAAACCCTGGGCGTGCGCATCGCCATCGATGATTTCGGCAGCGGCTACTCCAACTTCTCCTACCTCCTGGAGCTCAATCCCGATTTTTTAAAGATCGACGGCAGCCTGATCAAAGATATCGACAGCAATGAAAAAGCCCGCGCCATCGTCAAAAGCATCGCCTCCTTCGCCAAGGAGCTGCGCATCAAAACCATCGCGGAGTTTACCCATTCGCAGCGGGTGTATGAACAGCTGCAACCACTGGGTATCTACGGGTATCAGGGGTATCTTTTCGGCAAGCCCTCCCCCACGCCGCAGCAGCCGCTTATCCGCCATGAGTAAAGAATCCGTTCTCAAGTTTAAAATTCTTCTTATCCTCACCGTCGTGGTGATATTTGTCATCACTTTTCTCTCCTTTTTGCAGTACCGCCTCCTGACGGAAAATATCCGCCAAAACGTTTTAAGCGAATCCAACCGCATCTTCAAAACCTATGATCTGCTTGTGGGCGATTTGAAAACCCAGCTCAAACGCCGACTTGAAAAACCCCTGCGCAACGAAACGGTCGTACGCGCTTTGCAGCAAGCGGACAGGCAAAGCCTCTATAACTCCACGCGAAGTACCATAGAGAACCTTTTTGATACCTCCCCGTATCTTCTGGGGGTGGAGTTTCTCACCCCGCAGGGGCGCACGCTGCTGCGGATCGACCAAAAAGAGGGGGAGAGGGAGCGCGCTTTTAGCTTTTTGCCCGATCCCAACGGTCCGGTCAAACTGGCGGAGCGGGTAGTGGTCGGTCTGGACAAAACGAAAGCGCAGGTCATCGCGTATCTGAACCTGCACTACCTTGTCAGCAAGATAAAGCAGATCTTTCCCGCTTCCTACATGCTCCTCAGCCGCCAGGGTCCCTCCGGCGATCCTGTCCCGCTGGAGGGCGATACGCTGTTGATGGAAAACAGCGGTCATATCCTCCATACGCTCACCCCCAAATCGTGGCAGATTCGGGAGATGTATATAGACAAAACCCCCTACAGCTTTACCAAGCCCCTGCAGATATCCGTCACGCAAAAGGAAACGGAGATATTTTTGCTCTTTGCTCACGATACCTCCGCGATGCACAAACGCTTTGAAACGATGCTGTATCACAACATCATCTCGGGAGCGGCGCTGATCCTGCTGGTGGTAACGCTGGTGCACTTTGCCTTGAACTACCTTTTTAAAACCCTGCGCAAAACCCGTCTGAAGCTGGAGCGGCTCAACCAGACCCTGGAGAAAAATATCGCCGAAGCCACCACGGAACTGCGCGAATACAATAAAGCGATCACGGACAGTTACATCGTTTCCAAAACCGATCCCCGGGGGCTGATCACCTACGTCAACGAAGCCTTTTGCCGCGTAACGGGTTACGAAAAGCGGGAACTGCTGGGCAGAGACCACCGTATCCTCAAGCACCCCGGCGTCCCCAGCGAAACCTTCGCGCCCATGTGGGAAACCATTTTGCAAAAGCGGGTTTATAAGAGTCTGGTCAAAAACCGCACCAAAAGGGGGCATACCGTCTACTTCAACTCCACGGTGATCCCGATCCTTGATCGCAATAAAACGATCAAAGAGTTTATCGCCCTGCGCTTTGACGTGACAAAGGAGATCGAGTATATGAAAAAGCTCAAAGCCACCATGGAGGATCTGGTCAAAAAGGATCAGGCTTTGATCCACCAATCCAAGATGGCGCAGATGGGAGAGATGATCAGCATGATCGCCCACCAGTGGCGCCAGCCCCTCTCCGCTATCGCCGCTACGACGACCGATTTGAAATTCAAGCTCGAACTGGACCAGTTTGAACGGGAGTATTTTGCCGACAAGCTTGAAAGCCTCACGGGCTACACCTCCCATCTGTCCAAAACCATAGACGATTTTCGCAACTTTTTCAAACAAAACAGAAAAAAGCACATCGTAGGGTTTGAAACCATCGTCACCAACGCTTTGGATATCATCGGAGAGAGTCTGCGCAACAAAGGTATCGCCCTCAGCACGGAGTTCCACTGTGCCCACCGTATGCACATCTATCCAAACGAGCTGCAGCAGGTGGTTTTGAATCTGCTTAAAAACGCCGAAGATTCCCTCCTGGATACCAAGCCGCACAATCCGCGCATCAGCGTCAGCACCCACACCAAAGAGAGCTACTCCTGCCTCACCGTCAGCGACAACGGAGGCGGTATACCCGCCGAAATCATGGACAAAATCTTCGATCCCTACTTTTCGACCAAAAAGAAAAAAGACGGGACGGGGCTGGGGCTGTATATGTCAAAAACGATCGTCGAAGAGCACTGCGGCGGCATCATCAGCGTCGCCAATCAAGACGGCGGTGCCGCCTTCACGATCGCTATCCCCTTTTCCAAGGAGTTTTCCGATGGATAATACGATCTCATCCCAGACGCTTTACCGCTTTGCCCGCTCCCTGCGGGTCCTTTACGTCGAAGATAACGAACAAGCCAGAGAATCCACCCTGGGACTGCTGCGCAACTTTTTCAACACGATCTACGTCGCGGGAGACGGCAGGGAGGGATTGAAGGTTTTTGACGAGGGGATCGATCTGATCGTAACCGATATCAATATGCCCCGCCTTGACGGATTGGAGATGCTGCACCGCATCAAGGAGCGTTCGCCGCTGCCTCCGGTACTGATCCTCTCGGCCCACAACGATGCCGAGTACTTTCTGGAGACGATCAAACTGGGCGTCAGCGGCTACATCCTCAAACCCATAGATTCGCGGCAGTTTTTGGATACGCTGCTGCAGACGGTGGAAAAGATTTATCTCAAAAAGCAGTTGCAAGAGCATAAACGGATGCTTGAACGAAAACTGCAACAGCAGCTGGAGCTGCTTAGCCAAAAGGACGATCTGCTCCTGCAGCAATCCAAACTGGCGGCCATGGGCGAGATGATGGATATCGTCGCACACCAGTGGAAACAGCCCCTTGGGATCATCCGGATGCACGGCGATATGGTCGGGGAGCTGCTTGAGGATGAAACCCTCGATACCCAAAGCGTACAAGAGTGCAGAGAAAGCGTCGCCCTGCAGGTGCAGCATCTGCTCGATACCCTCGAGGAGTTCCGCGCCTTTTTCCGTCCCGGCGGCGACACCGAAAATACCTCTATCGATACCCTTTTTGATTCTTTGCGGCTGCTGCTGCACGATGACTTGATCAAAAACCGCATCACGCTGCAACTGCCCGAAAAAACAGACCTCTTTCTCCAGATCAACCCCGGGGAGCTCAAACACCTTTTTATCAACCTTATCAATAATGCCAGGGATGCGTTTAATCAAAACGGCTGTGACGAACGAACCGTCACAATCGCCGCGCGGCAAGAGGGCAGCAGCCTGCACATCAGCGTCGAAGACAGCGCCGGGGGGATCGAGGAAAAGATCATGGAAAACATTTTCATGCCGCACTTTACCACCAGACAGCAGCAAGGGGGGACCGGTATGGGGTTGTACATGTGCCGCATGATCGCGCAAAAATACGGCGGTACGATCTCGGTACAAAACGGTGCGAAGGGAGCGCGCTTTGCCATAAAGCTTCCCCTCTGACGGGTATGAAACTTGCATAGCACTTTATAGAGACACACAAGGAGTCGGCTATGCGAAAACCCTTTGATCAAAACAAGCATCTGCTGCACAATGAGCATATGGATCACACCCACCGGGAGTTTTTGGAAATTTACAACAAGGCGGATTTAGAGAGTGATGACTCCATCGCCGAGGTTGTGACCAAACTCTACCACCACAGTATCGAACACTTTGAAAAGGAGCAGGAACTCATGCAGCACTACGGGTATCCCCGCAAGCGTGAGCACACCCAGGAGCATGAGCGCACCCTGGCGCAGATGCGTCAGTTTCTGGCTAAAAAGGATTCCCTTTTCGGCAAAAAGCTGCTGCGTTCATACTACCTCGAAGCCCTCCCCGAATGGTTTGATCTGCACCTGATCAGTATGGACAGCGATCTCGCCCACTTTCTTGCACAAAGGTAACCCAATGACAAAAACCACACGCCAATGGCTCGAAGCAAACGGCTACGACAAAGAAAACCTGGATAAAAGCGGCCGCTACGGCAATACCGCTTTGATGAAAGCGGTACGAGAGGGCAGAGCAGATATCTGCGAAGAGTTGCTGCGCTACGGCCCCGACCTTCATATCCGCAACATCGACGGCAATACCGCACTGTGGAACGCCTGTTTCGGGCAAAGCGACGCTTGCGTCACCATGCTCCTTGATGCGGGGATCGACCCCGACACCACCAACGACAACGGCGTCACCGCCCTGCACTACTGCGCCAGCGCGGGCCATGAGAGGATGGTGGAGCTGCTTTTAAAAGCCGGAGCCAAAACGCAGACAGAAAACCTCGACGGATTCCAGGCGATCGATCTGGCGGCCACTCCGAGAATTTACAAACTGCTCAAAGCGGCCCGATGAACCCCTGCTTGATCAACCTGTGCAAAGAGTTTGAACCCCTGCGCGGCTTTTTGCATGATCCCGCGGCCCATAAACAGCAGCAGGTGCGCAGGCTTTTTTTGGAGTTTATGCGATGTTTTAGTAGTATACAGGAGGAGAAGCTGCGTTTCCCCCGGGAGTTTCAAAACGACGTGCGCCTTTTTAACGCAGGGGACGGCCCCACTATCCGAAAGTTTGAGGATGTGCAGCTGCAGTATCTGCTGCTGAGCGACTTTTACGATTACTGCCGCTTGAGCAAACGCATCTGACAGGAGAGCATATGCCCTATTGCCACCAACACACCAAGCACTCATACAAAAGCGTGCGCAGCAACGCCTTTTTTCTCGATTGGCAAACCCAACCCAGAAGCTATAAGCGCTATCCCCACTTTTACCCCCGTTTCAGCCTCGAGGGGCACGAAGAGCTTGAAAAGCTCGCCCTTATCGGGTGCGTAACGATGACGCGCCAATACCCGGGCATGGAGTTACAACTGCGAAGCGTCCCCAGCGCGGGCGGTCTATACCCCTGTGAAATCTACCTGCAGCTGCGCGGCATCAAAGGTTTCATCGACGGCATCTACCACTTTGAGTATGATACAAAAAACCTCTGTCTGCTCCATGAGATCGAAAAGGACGGCGTGGAATCCTTTTTTCCCGATACCTCTAAGCAGCGGGGGATCATCGCCCTGGTTTCCACCGTCTATTTCCGCTCCTCGTGGAAATACAGAGACCGAGCCCTGCGCTACCTCTTTTTAGACAGCGGCCACCAGCTTGGAGCGATCTACTCGGCGATGCGCTGCATGGACAGGGAATCGCGGCTGCACTTTAGCTTTGATAAAACCGCTCTGAATGAGCGCTTCGGTTTCCGCGACGACGAAATGTTCACCGCCGCTTTGTTTGCTTCGCAAGATACCCAAAAACCCTGTGAACCGATGAAGGTCCGGCTACCCTACGTATGCGGCTGCGACTACCTTGAAAGCAACGACTTTATCGAAAGCTCCTACCGCGAGGGGGCGGCCTTTGACGATACCCCTTTGCCGCTGCAAAACTTTTTTACCCAAACCCCCGCTTCTTCGCTGGAGGACGCGATCTTCAAACGCCGCTCCATCCGCGCTTTTTCGGGGAAATCCATTACCCGGAAGGAGTTTGAAAAACTCTGCGCGGGAATCTTTGAATTCGCTTCTTCCCAGGATATACAGATCTATTATACCCTGCACAGGGTCGAGGATATGGGCTTGGGACTTTACTGCAACGGCAATTTGGAAAAAACGGGAGAGTTTAGCAAAACGTCACGCTACCTGGGACTTGAACAAGCCCTCGGCGGCGACAGTGCCGTGACCTTTTACTTTACCTCCAAAGAGGAGTACCGCTACCAAAAGGTTTCCATGCTCAGCGGTTTTATCGCCCAGCTTCTCTATCTCAAAGCACAGCTGCTGGGGCTTGGATGCAGCGGTATCGGGGCATACTACGACGATGAGGTCAAAGGTTTTTTGCAAACCCCGAACAATATCCTCTACATGCTCGCCGTAGGGCGTTAATCGTTCAGCCGCAAGGAGACGCGCTGCTTTTTGCGCTCAATCTCTATCACCTCCAAAGAGGGCAGATACTGTCCCACGGCGACCGCTTCAAAAGGGTGGCGGATCTGCTTTGCCGAGAGTTTGGAGATGTGGATCAGCGCGTCGTTTTTCAACCCGATATCCACAAACGCACCGAAATCGGTGATATTTCGCACTACGCCGGAGACATACTCGCCCACCTTTAGCTTTTCCAGGGTGGTCACCCCCTTTTTGAAAGGAATTGCCGGCAGTTGCGAACGGGGGTCAAAGCCCGGCTTTTGCAGCTCAAAGATGATATCGCGCAGGGTTTCGCAGCCGCATTCATATTTTTGGCACAACTGCTGCAACTGCTCGCGGGATATATTTTCAAGGCTTTTTTTCTTCTGCAGGCGCTTGGCGATCCCGTAGCTTTCGGGGTGGATCCCCGTATTGTCCAAAGGATCGTTCCCCTCCTTGATACGCAAAAAACCCGCGGCCTGTTCAAAGGCTTTCTCACCGAACCCTTTGACCTCAAGCAACGCCCTTTTTGTGGCAAAACCTCCCTTTTCACGGCGGTGTTTCACAATCGTTTCGGCAAGTTTGGGGCCGATACCGGATACGTAGCTCAGCAGTTTGGCCGAAGCGCTGTTTAAATCCACCCCCACACGATTGACCACATCCTCTATCGCTTCTTCCAGCCTTTTATCCAGCAGTTTTTTATCGATATCGTGCTGGTACTGCCCCACCCCCAGAGACTTGGGATCGATCTTGACAAGGGCCGCCATGGGGTCTTGCAGGCGCGCGGCGATGGAGATCGCACCGCGGACGGTAACGTCCAACTCGGGATACTCCCGTGCCGCTTCTTTGGAAGCGGAGTACACCGACGCGCCCGCTTCGGAAACCACCGTATACGCCAACTCCCCGCCCTGATCGTTGAAGCGGGCAAAAAACTCCTGCGTTTCGCGTGAAGCGGTGCCGTTGCCGATGGCCGCGGCTTTGATACCGTGCTTATGCACCAGCCGCTCCAGTACCGCTTTGGCTCCCTCGAAATCGTTTTTCGGAGGGGTCGGAAAGATCACCCCGTGCTCCTGCAACTCCCCGTTTGGATCCAGCACCGCCAGTTTGCAGCCGCTTTTGAATCCGGGATCGACCCCCAGTACCGTCTGTTTGCGCACGGGCGGCGTCATGAGCATCTGTGCGACGTTTTTCCCAAACAGCAGCGCCGCCTGGTTCTGGGAGCGCTCCTTAAGCAGGGCGTGCACCTGCCGCTCTACCGAGGGCAGCATCAAACGGGTAAAGCCGTCTTTGTACGCCTCCTCCAGATAGCGTTTGGCGCTTTTGGCCCGCGGCGGGATACGGTGATGGACGATGTTGTTGAGCACCCGCTCCCTGTCGATGGTGATTTTGACGCTGAGCTGCTTTTGCTTCTCACCCCTGGCGATGGCAAGATAGCGGTGCGAAGGTATGGTCAGAACCCGCTCCTTATAATTAATGTATGGACTATACACCCCTTCACTGTCATACTCTTTGCCCGCTTTTACCTCCAAAATACCGTGTTTGAACATCACCTTACGGATGATTTCGCGCTCTTTGGCATCCTCGCTGAGCTTTTGGGCGATGATATGTTTGGCTCCCTCCAGGGCCTGGGAAACGGTTTTGATCTCCCCTTTGAGAAAACCTTTCGCCGCTTTTTGCAGCTGCGTTGTCTCCATATCCGCCTGTTCAAGCATCCGTGCCAGGGGAGCAAGTCCCGCTTTGAGCGCTGCTGTGGCTTTGGTGGTTTTGCTCTCTTTAAAGGGTTTATACAGATCCTCCAACTCGTTTAAATTTTTAGCATTAATTATTTTATTTAAGATGTTTTTTGAGAGCTGTTCCTTCTCCTCCAAAAGAGCTTTGATCTCCTCTTTTCGCTGCTGCAACCGCTTGAGGTACTCGTACTCCTCCATAAACTCCCGCAACTCTCCGTCGCTAACCGTTCCCGTCTGCTCTTTTCGATAGCGTGCGATGAAAGGGACGGTAGCCCCCTGTTGCAGGAGTTGAAGAATATTTCGAACATATTTTTCCTCTATTTTGGTCTTTTCAGCCAAAAGATGTGTAAAATCTGCCATGAATCACCCGAATTTTTGTAAAATCTTAACGAATATTGCCTAAAATCCCCTATATCCCTTGCATTAAATCACATTTTATATTAAAATTTTGATATACTTACTTCAAAAAAGGATAGAACGTATGACAAAAGCACAATTTGTTGAACTGGTACAAAGCACTGGAGACTACGCTACAAAAACGGAAGCGGAAAAAGCGATCAAAGCATTCACGGGGGCGGTGACTGAAGCTCTTACAAAAAAAGAGGACGTTTCCTTGGTAGGATTCGGTAGCTTTGTAGCAACTCTTCAAAAGGGGAAAAGCGGTAAGGTTCCAGGAACAGACAAAACATACAAGACAAAAGACAAGATGGTTCCAAAATTCAAAGCCGGTAAAGGTCTTAAAGACTCTGTCGAAAAAGCAAAGTAATCCCTACGGGCAGCTTCTGGCTGCCCGCTTCTAAATGACCCGCTCACTTCTTTTTCTATTTATCCTGATTTTTGCCCTGAGCGGCTGTACAACCCCAAAAACCCTGAAAAAAACCCTGCAGACCACCAACGCCTATGAGATATCCTACGCTTACGACCAACTCATAGCAACCCTGCTGCACTATAAGCAAAAGCTCGATAAGCGCAACCCGGCAAACGCTCACCAAAAGCTCAAACAGACGCTGCCCGCAGCGATCCGGGCCCATATACCCCCCAACCGACTGCGCCACCTGCCGCTGCAACATTTTGAAAACGCGGGCGGGTACCTTGAGTACGCCTTTTCAAAAGATCCCACCGTCAAATACCGCAACGAATACTTGCTCTTTGGGCTTTATGTGATGCTGTATGAAACCTTCCGCATGGAACAGACGCACAAACTCACCGCTTTGGATTACGAACTGCAAAATCTGCAAAAACTTTACCGAAACCTGCAAATCCTGCAGTGGCGGATAAAATACGCCAAAGACAGCAACGGGGATTACCTCTTTTTAACGTGGCAGAACAATTGGCAGGTGGAGTTGGCGAAAAGATCAAAATCCGGAGTCGATTACGCTTTGATACCCGATCTGGAGTACCTCAAAAGCGGAAAAGAGAGTCTCTACGACCCCTCCAACCTCTCTTTTGAAGTGCTCACTTCAAAGATGCTGACCTATACAAAGCTGGCGATCAAGCACCGCGGCGGGGAGGTACGCGATCTCTCCATCGAGCTGCTGCCCACGCTGGTTTTCGGGTTTTAAACTTTGCTTTCAAGCTGCTTCATAAAGGTGTTGCGCCGGGTTTCATCCGCGCGCCGGCAGCCCAGTTCAAAGGCTTCCTTCTCCCCCACGAGCACCAGCCGCTCCCTGGCCCGCGTCATCATGGTATAAAGCAGCTTGTTATTAAGCATCACATAGTGGCTCATCGTCATGGGGATGACGGTGTTGCGGTACTCGGACCCCTGGGATTTGTGCCCGCTGATGGCATAACCCAGATCGATCACGCCGTTTTTAAAATCGGTCTTTGAGTAGATAGCGTAGTACTCCTCGTTTGGGTAAAGTACGTGGATCTCATCTTCGCCCAGATCGATCTTTTTGATCAACCCCACCTGCCCGTTAAAAACGCGGTTTTCATAGCGCTGGGGATCGTTGGCTTCATAATCGGCGCAGCGGATCACCTCCATGGTTTTATTTTGCAGGTGCAGCACCTTGTCCCCCACCCGAAAGTCGCGTCGATCCGAGATTTTGAAATGCTTTCCGCTCTGTTTTGGCGTCAACACCTCCTGTACCACGCCGTTGAGATGTTTGGTCCCCAGCAGGGTTTCTTTCATGGGCGTAACCACTTGAAAGATGGTCAGCGCTTCCCACGGATCGCTTTGCAGCGCCTCCTCGATCTCGGGTTTGAAGCGCTCGGCAAGTTTTTGGATATAGCGCACCGTCTTTTGCTGGTAGCGCTCGCGGTATTCCCGCAGCTTCGTTTGGGAGAGTTGCTGCTTAAGCTGCCAATAATCGGGAATGGAGCGGTCGATGAAGTAAAAGTCGCTGAACCTGCCCATATAGTTTTCCGGTACGTTGCCAAAGCGCACCTCCTGGGCAAAGAGTTTGATCACCGCATCCTCTTTTTGGCGGTAGATGGTATCAAGCGTCACGCCCCGCACCAGCTTTTGATCCAACGCGTCGCTGAAGATTTCCGCCGCGCCCACGGGCGGCAGCTGCGCGGGGTCGCCCAGCATGATCAGCACGCTTTGGCTAAAATCGATCGCTTGCAGCAGGGAGAAGAAGATAAAGATATCGACCATGGAGGTTTCATCCACCAAAATGACGCGTTTGGGGATCGGTTTGTCGGCGTTGTGGACAAAGCCCCCCGTTTCGCTGTTGTATGAAAGCAGCGAGTGGATCGTCATCGCTTCATATCCCGACTGCTTTTTGATACGGTTTGCCGCCACCCCGGACAGGGCGCAGCAGATGATCTGATTGCGCCCGTAGCGCTGCTCATACAGCTGCAAAATCGCTTTGGAGGTGGTGGTTTTACCCGTTCCGGCGTACCCGGTGATCGCAAAGACGTTTGGCTGGCTGTTGCCCAGTTCGATCGCCTGCTTTTGCTTTTCGCCCAGCGTCACGCCCTCGCTTTTTTCATAACCTTTCATAAACGCTTCTATGTTTTTATGCAGCATATCTTTATTTTTGGAAAGGTTTTGGCGCAAAATCTCGATGATCGCTTTTTCCATCTGCTCATAGCGCGGCAGCGATACCCAGCCACCCGCCGTTTCCACTAAACGGCGGGTAAAAAGCATCTGCTCATACAGCTTTTCAAAATCCTCCCTTTCCAAAATAAACTCCCCCTCTACGCAGCTTTCCTCCTTTGCCCTTTCAAAGAGTTCCCCCTTTTCCATCAGCGTATCGCCGCGGCCGATCATATACTCTTGCAGGCAGTACTCCATGCACGTTTGCAGCCGCTGCTCGCTGTCCGGGGCCACGCCGATCTTTCTGGCGATGGCGTCGGCTTTTTTAAACCCGATCCCCCGTATCTCGGTGATTTTGTAGGGGTTGTTTTGCAAAACGGCGACGCTGTGCTCCTTATAGGTATCATAGATTGTAAAGATCATTTTGTTGGTGATGCCAAAGGGGAGCAAAAACTCCGACAGCGCGCGGATCTGGCGCTTGTCATCCCAGCCTTGAAGGATCTTTTGCTGCTTTTTTTTGCCGATCCCTTTGATCTTGAGCAGCTCCGCGGGGCACTCTTGAAGCATCCGTTCAAACTCGCTGCTGTTGCCGTAGCGCTCGGTGATTTCGCGCGCGGAGGCTTCGGTGATACCGCCTAGAACTTTGGTTAGGAAATAAAAGAGTTCATTCTCCCCCGAAGCCAATTCATAACTCTCAAAGGCGAAGGTTTGCCCGTAAGGGGTGCTTTGCATCTGCCCGTAAAGCGTTATGGGTTCGTGCAGCAGCGTTTCCACGGCGTCGAGGATAGTGCCCTTGGCGCTGAAATCGTCCCCGGTGGCGAAGATGGCGAATTCGTTATTTTGATAAATAACTTTGACAAAAGCGGTTTCGATCTTTTGGAGTTCTATAACGCTACCCTTCGTAGATGATAAAGCGCTTCTTGGCGTCGGTGACCTTTTGCAGATAGCGCCTGGTTTCGCTGTAAGGCAGCGACGTTTTGAGCTTTTGATACACTTGCCGCGGCTGCATGGAGTTGATCTTTGAGATGGCGCGGCTTTTGGAGCTTGAAAAGGTGCGATACACATTGGACGCGCCGGTGTTGTACGCGCTGATAACGCAGTATTCGCGGTTAACGGGGTTTTGAATCTCTTTTAAATAGCGGTATTTTAAAATATGCAGATACCCCGTGCCCAGTTCGATATTGTTCTTTGCGTTAAACAGATACTCCTTGCTCGGGGCGCGGTTGCTTTTTTTCACAAAGCGCATGGCGTCTACGCCCGCGGTGGAGGGCACGATCTGCATCAATCCGTACGCCGGGACGTGGCTGATCGCAAAGGGGTTGAAATTGCTCTCCGTCTCAATCACGGCGTAAACCAAAGAGCGGTCGATGTTGTAGCGCTTGGCGTAGGTTTCGATATAGGGGGCGTACTTGGCCGCGCGCTTATCCAAAGCGTCGTTTTCCATCTTGATGGTGACATAGTGTACCTGCTTGCCGTTGACCTTCGTCGTGCGCAGCTTGCGCTCGATAAGCATATCCGCAAAGCGGTTGGCACGCCAGCTATAAAGTACATATTTGTTATCGTAATCCCTCACCTGCCCGGCTAAAAAGGGCGTACCTTTAGGCTGTACCTCCTTGGCCGAGTACAGATCCACGCCCCGGGGATCGTCGGGGGTCAACAGCGTGGTGACGATCGCTTTTTGCAAACTCTGCTTCGGGTGCTGCGTATCGATGGTTTCAACCCGTACTACGCCCCTATCAAAATCGATCTGCGCGCGGCTTTTGTAGTTTTGGGTATATTTGACATACTCCTTTGGCGAAGACTCTTTGACGCCCCCTTCGCCCCATACCGCTCCCGCGGCTTTGTAAAAGCGCAGCAGCACTTCCAGGTAGTTTTTCTTGATATGATCCATATCGCGTTCGAGTTTGTCCGGATTAGCCGCATAGGTGATGCTTTTATTGATAGCAAACTCTTTGAGCGCCGCGTCGGTGGGGTTTTGTGCCAGGGAGATCGCCTGTCTGTATTCGCTGACGCTGCAGCCGCTAAACAGCAGGGCGCCCAGTAGAAGTAATCGCTTTTTCATGAAGATATTATAACACAAACTGCAGCTGCTTTCATCTTTAATACACTTTTGTATAAAATTAGCAAAACGTTTGCATAACCCTATCGAATCGACGGTAGTGTTATGCAAAGGTTTTCTCTAGTATCTATTGAAGGAGTACCTATGCAGCAAACCCAACCCAACAATGCGAGGCCAAACCCCGCACCGCTCAATATCGTCGCAAACTTTATCAACAAAGAATCACTCAGTGGTATCGTTTTGTTTGTCGCCACCGTCGCCGCGATCATCGTCGCCAACTCCTCTTTGGGACAGGCATACTACGATCTGTGGCACACCCCTTTGGGGATCACTTTCGGAGATATCAACATCTCCATGACCCTGACCTATTGGATCGATGACGGATTGATGGCGCTGTTTTTTCTCATGGTCGGCCTTGAGATCAAACGGGAGCTGCTTTACGGGGAGCTTTCCTCCTTTAAAAAGGCTTCCCTGCCCATCTTTGCCGCCATCGGGGGGATGGTCGTCCCGGCGTTTATCTACTTCCTTTTCAATCCAAACGGAGAAGCGAGTAACGGTTTCGGTATCCCTATGGCCACCGATATCGCCTTTGCGCTGGGAATTTTGATGCTTCTTGGGAAGAAGGTGCCGATCCAGCTTAAAATCTTTCTCGTTTCCCTGGCCGTCGTCGACGACCTCGGAGCCGTACTTGTGATCGCGATCTTTTACACCGATACGGTCAGCATCAACTATATGTTCGCTTCCCTGGGGGTTTTGTTTTTACTGTTTTCACTCAACCGCTTCGGCGTAAAAAGCTTAATCCCCTACCTGCTTTTGGGGGCGGTACTGTGGTTTACCATTCACGGCAGCGGTATGCACGCCACCATCGCCGGGGTTTTGCTGGCGATGTTTGTCCCCATCAAATCCAAAGTGGGCGATCTGTACTTCGTAGAAAAAACGAAAAAGGCGCTCAACGCTTTCCACCACCACAAGGATGAAAAACCGCTGCTGACACACAAGCAGCAAGACGCGCTGGAAGTGATCGGACGCAGCTACGAAAAGGTGCAAAACCCGCTGGTAAAACTTGAACACAACCTGCACTCTTTCAGCGCCTTTTTTATCATGCCGCTGTTTGCCTTTTCCAACGCGGGCTTTGAAATCAATCTCGAAAGCATGGAACACACCTCCGTGATGCTTGGTATCGCCGCGGGGCTGCTCCTTGGCAAACCGATCGGGATCATGTTTTTTAGCGTACTGGCGATCAAACTGAAAATCGCGCAGATGCCTCAGGGGATGAATATGGTCTCCTTAGCCGGGGTCAGTCTGCTGGCGGGGATCGGCTTTACCATGTCGATCTTTATCGCCCACCTGGCGTTTATGGATGAAGCGATGATCGACAGTGCAAAATTTTCCATCCTGTGCACCTCCTTTACCGCGGCGATCCTGGGTATGATCATGCTGCTGGCAAGCACCAGAAAAGATGCCTTAAAATAACTGCAACACCCCTTTGATTTTGTGGTAAAATTCCGTTTAAAAACGGAGTTTGCCATGAAACTGCAACCTTTTATCGAATCCAAGAGCTTTAAAAACTTTATCACCGCTTTGATCGTATTTAACGGCGTCTTGCTCGGTCTTGCCACCTCCAAGGAGATTATGGCACGCTACGATACGCTGATCATCGCCCTGGATACGCTCATCATCGCCGTTTTCACCGTAGAGATCCTCCTGCGCATAGCGGTGTATAAAGCCGCTTTTTTCAAAGATCCCTGGAGCCTGTTTGACTTTTTTGTCGTCGCCATCTCCCTCGTCCCGGCCAATGCGGGGCTTTCGATTTTGCGAATTCTTCGCGTACTGCGGCTTTTTCGCCTGCTTACCATCATTCCGCAGATGCGCACCATTATCGCCGCGCTTTTGGGCGTCATCCCCGGGATCGCCTCCGTTTCCATGGTTTTGCTGCTTTTTTTCTACGTTTTTGCCATTATGGCGACCAACCTTTTCGGCGGGGATTTCCCTCAGTGGTTCGGCACCCTGGGAGAATCGATGTATACCCTGTTTCAAATCATGACTTTGGAGAGCTGGTCTATGGGAATCGCCCGCCCGGTGATGGAACTTTACCCCTACGCATGGATCTTTTTCGTGATCTATATCCTCATCGTTACCTTTATCATGGTCAATCTTTTCATCGGCTTGATCGTCGATGCGATCTTTACCATCAAAGATGAAGACAAACAGCAAGAGGGAGATGAACCGGCTACAAAGGCGCAGATAAACAATCTACACAATGAGGTACAACGGCTCCAATCGATGGTGCAAAAACTTGAAAAATAGCTTGTAGAATGCTATACTCAAAATAAGAGAATTTATCAAAGAGTGATCCATGGAAACAAAAAGCGCAGAAGAGCAGCAACTTATTCGCTATAAAACGATTTTCGACAAGGCCCCTATCGGCATTATGTACTATGACAGCGAGGGCAAAATCACCGAATGCAACGACTCCTTTGTCCAGATCATCGGCTCCTCAAAGGATGTTTTGATCGGGTTGAATATGTTTACAAGCCTCAAAGACGATGAGTTGCTCCATGCGATCAGACAATCGCTCAAGGGGCAAGATATCTTTTACCAAAACCGCTACCGCTCCGTCACGGCCGATAAGCAAAGCCACATCAAAGCCCACTTCAAAGGCTTGAAAGATGAGCACGACCGCGTAACGGGGATCGGCTTGATCGAAGATATCACCGAAACCACCAAGCTGTATAACAAAGCCAAGGAAAATGAACTGCGCTACCGGGCTCTTTTCCACGCCAACAAGGCCGTTATGCTGCTTATCGATCCGGACAACGGTACGATTCTCGCCTGCAACAAAGCGGCGCAAAAGTTTTACGGTTACAGCGAGGAGGAGTTGACGCAAAAAAAGATCCAGCAGATCAATGTGCTGCATCCCAGCGAAATCAACCAGGAGATGCAAGCGGCCAGGGAGGAAAAGCGCGAGCACTTCTTTTTCAAACACCGCTTAAAAGACGGTACGATCAAAGATGTGGAAGTGGTTTCGGGTCCTTTTGAGCAGCAGGGAAAAACCCTGCTTTATTCCATTATCCACGACGTAAGCGATAAAAAGAAGATTGAGCAAAAGCTCAAACACCTCTATCTGCACGACTCCCTGACCGACCTGCCCAACCGCAACTTCCTGCATGAAATCCTGCAGCGCTCCATCAAGCATGTGGATGACGGGGAGACCAAGCTCGCCGTGTGCTTTTTCGATCTGGATAATTTTAAAAACATAAACGATGTTTACGGCCATGAAGTGGGAGATCAAATCATCCACAAAGCCGCGTGGAGGTTGGAAAAACACGCCTCTTTACACAATACCCTTGCCCGCGTAGGCGGTGACGAATTCGTTTTGGTACTGGAGGGGATGGATGATCTGGACCTGATTACGATGAAGATCCGCGAAATTTTGAAAGACTTTGAAAAGCCCCTGCATATAGAGGATACGGAACACTTTATCAGCACCAGCGTCGGCGTCAGCGTTTACCCTGACGACAGCAAAGATGCCAAAGAGTTGATCAAGTACGCCGATATGGCGATGTACCGGGCCAAAGAGAGCGGAAAAAACACCTTCAGCTTTTACCAGGAGGAGATGACGGAGAAACTTTTTGAAAAGATGCTGATTGAGAGCAACCTGCGCAAAGCGATCGACAATGAGGAGTTTACGGTCCATTACCAACCCCAGATCGACCTTAAAAGCGGTACGATAACGGGCCTTGAAGCGCTCGTACGCTGGCAGCATAGCGAGATGGGGCTGGTCTCCCCGGCAAAGTTCATCCCCAGTGCCGAGGATACGAAACTGATCATCCCCCTGGGCGAATATGTCCTGCGCAGATCCTGTGAACTGCTCAAGCGGTGGCACGACCGGGGACTATACGGCGGTGTCGTGGCGGTCAACGTCTCGGGTATCCAGCTTGAATACAGCGATTTCGTAAAAACGGTGAGAGAAGTATTGGAAACAACGGGGCTACACCCCCGACAACTCGAACTGGAGGTCACCGAATCAACGCTGATGTGGAATAAAGAGTTGTGGATTCAAAAGCTGACCGCGCTCAAAGAGTTGGGGATCACCCTCTCTATCGATGATTTCGGTACGGGATACTCCTCGCTGAGCTATCTGCATAAACTGCCCATCGACAAGCTCAAAATCGACCGCTCCTTTGTTTTTAACCTGCCCGCTGACAGGGACGCCAGGGTACTGACCGACTCGATCATCGCGCTGTGCGACAGTATGGGATTGCGCACGATCGCCGAGGGGATCGAAACGAAAGAGCAGGCACGCTATCTGGTAGAAAAAAAGTGTGAAGATGCGCAGGGGTTTTACTTTAGCAAGCCGCTGCCCCCCGAAGAGGTGGAGGGACTGCTTGCAAAACGGTTTTCGTTTTAATTAACTTTTTTGCTGTTTTCGGAAGAGGTGGTAGTTTTCCAACTCCAGCATCTCTTCGACGTAGTCGTTGACGCATTTGCTGCAATCGGTCCAGATACCGGAAGGCAGCCGCACTTCCAGCTTCTCCTTCTCTCTGAGCTTAATAATCTTTTTGGGTGTCAAAACCTTTGTCACCGGTGAAAAGTCAACCTTGGTCAAATCGATATCGTTTTTATAAAAAAGCGTTTGCTGTTTGAACCGTCCCCACCCCGGGATACCGTCCTCGTCGTAGGGAACCTCGTGGCCGTTTTTAAACGTCACCATCATCTTGTAGTAACTATCTTTGAAAACTTCGCTTACCTTTCCCGGTCCGAAAACCAGGCCGTAAACTTTGTCGCCTTTACTTACTTTGTCAAAGTATGCCATTTTCTAATCCTTTGCACAGACTTTAGTAATTATAACGAAAAAGGAGAGCCTTTTAACTATCCTCTTTCAAGTTTTCGTTTTTTTCAAAAATATCCTGCTGCCGCAGTGAAATTCCCTTCATATGCGTTAACGGGAAAGAAAATGCGATCCCGTCTCCGGTGGTGGTAATGTGCAAGCGGTGGATAATGCTTTTGATCACTCCGCTGACCAAACTTTCGGGCAGGATAAACAGTAAGATCGCATCGCTTACTTCGTAGTTCATACGGTAAAAGTTATCCATCTCACTCAGTCCCATCCCTTCGCCGTCAAGGATCGTCACCCCCGAAGCTCCGGCATCGCGTGCGGCGTGCAAAGCGTCTTCCTGCTTGTCTTTGGGGACGATGATCACCACGGCGTTAAAAGCCAGCGTCAGGGAGTGGGTGTGTTCGGTACTGCCGTCGACGTTAACCGTGGAGAGTTTCATATCCTCCACGCCGATACCTTTAAGCGCACCTTCGACCTTGTGCTTCGCCTCAATTTCACTGTCTGATTTGACCCCGAGTTTTTCGGTTATGATACCGTAAAGCATCACCGTAATCATGGGGAAAAGCGAAGCAAAGGCGATCAAACCGAATCCGTCTATCAGCGGACTTCTGCCGTCGATATTGGTCGCCAGCCCGATCCCCAGCGCCGCAACAAGCGGTACGGTCACGGTGGAGGTGGTGACCCCGCCGCTGTCGTAGGCAACGGGGATGATATATTTGGGGGCAATAAAGGTCAGCGCGATAACGATCATATACCCGACAATGATATAGTAGTGGATATGCCCGCCGTCAACGATACGAAACGCCCCCAAAGCGATACCGATGGCGACCCCGCCGGCGACAAAGAAGCGCAGCACGAAATCGTTAATCTTGCCATCACTGATCTCTTTTGATTTTTTCGCAATCGCCATGAGCGCGGGTTCGGCCATAGTGGTGGAAAACCCGATCGCAAAGGCAAACGCGTAGATAAGCAGCGTAGAGTTTTGCTGCGTCAGTTGAAACGCCATGGTTTCACCCAGACTAAACAGCCCCATCTCCAAACCGAGGATAAAAGCGTACAGCCCGATAATAACCATCGCAAAACCGAAGATAACGCTTTTGAGATCCTCGATCTGCTTTTTGATCACCCCGTATTGAAAAAAGAGGATAATCGCCAAGATAGGCAAAACGTCCCCGACAACGCCGATAATCCCGCGCATTATACTCTCGGCACTGATATCGGTGGGGCTTGAGGGAGCCGTTTGCATCACCACGTCAGCCACCTCTTTGGCTTCAACCATGTTATAGACGGCGATCCCGTAAACCTGGACGAAAATCATAGGCGTCAAGGAGGCAAAGGCGATAAGCCCGAAACCGTCGATGACGGGGTTGCGGCCTTTGATACTTGAAGCAAGCCCGATCCCCAGTGCCGCAACCAGCGGTACGGTCACGGTGGAGGTGGTTACGCCCCCAAGGTCATACGCAAGCCCCACGATCTCGTTGGGAGCAAAGAAGGTGGTCCCCACAACCAGAAAATACCCCGCGATAATATAGTAGTGGATGGGGTGGCCCTTGATGATGCGGTACACCCCAAGCAAGATGGCAAACCCGACCGCGAAGGCGACGACAAAGCGCAGCACCGTCGCATCGATCCGCCCGCTGCTGATCGCCGCCGCTTTCTCTGCGATGACCACCAGCGCGGGTTCGGCGATGGTGGTACCAAAACCGATCATAAACCCGAAAAACAAAATCCAGTAAACAGAACCGTGGCCGGCAAAATCTTTGGCAAGCTTCTCCCCTACGGGAAAGATCCCCACTTCAAGCCCCAGCAAAAAGATCGCCAGCCCCACGCCGACGATAAACAGACCGATGGAGGTCCCGACCCAACCTTCGGGGACCGCCTGGATAACCGCAAGTTGAAAAAACAAGATCACTACGATGATAGGAATCAGATCACGAAACGATTCCCTCAGCAGTTTCAAAAAAAAGTGTAACTGCACCTTTATCTCTCCTTATCTCTTATTCAAAGCGCCCATCTTCACAAACGCACATTTTCAGGGTATTATACTCCTTTAAATGTAGGAAATATGTAGCCCGGGGCACTTTTATTGTTTAAGGAATTATATCTTGTATAGAGTTCAATACGGATTAATTTTCATGTAAGAAATGAAGGAGAAGTTACATTTTGTCGCTTTTTATAAAACGGGACGCGGATGAGACTTAAAAAAGGTCCGCGTGCCCGAAATATATCGATTTCGATCCATCTTTGAGCATACTTTCAAGCAACTCTTTGACCCGCTTTTTCGTCCCGTGGTCAAAATAGATCAGCATATTGCGAGAAAAGATATAATCAAATTTGCCGAGCCGTTTAAATTCGGGGTCGAAAACATTTATTACCCGCATACTTGCCTGCGCCTTAACCGTTTCATCCAAACAGTACAGATCGTTGTTCGGGGTGAAGTATTTTTGCTTGAGTTCATAGGGGGTTTTGCGCAAACTCTTTTCGCGATAGCATGCCCGCCGCGCAAACTCGATGGCGTGGGCGTTGATGTCGATTCCCGTAATATGAAACTTATCCGGGGCCACTCCTGCTTCCAAAAGCTCCATGGCGATAGTATAGGGCTCCTCTCCCGTAGAACCGGGGGCGCACAAAATATCTACCCGGCCGTAATCGTTTTTAACCTCGGCGACCAACTCTTTGATCTGCCCCATCTCCCGGAAAAAGTAGGTTTCGTTGGTTGTAAGCGCATCGATGAGTTCCTGCTTCAACGCTCCGTCTCTTTCAAGCTGTTCGATACACTCCGCGATCGATTCCAAACCGTTATTGCGGGCGAAATTGGAAACCTTGTTTTTAAAGATCGACCTCTTTTCGCCAAATTCGATCCCGGTTTGCTCCTTGAATACCCGCATCAAACGGTCGAGGTTTTCAAAGTCACAAACGGGTTTGGGCAGCTCCGTAGCAGTTGTTTTGACTACGGGGTCCTCACTTTTGAAAAAATTAAACATTGTTATACAAACCTTTGTATCTCGTCAATAATCCCGTCAAGATGCAGATCCTTCGCTTCGGGGACCAGCTCCTTGGCTCTACAGGGCATCCCGAATACGATCGCCGACTCACAGCTCTCGGTAAGCGCACGCCCGCCGTTTTGCGCGATAGCCTGCATCCCCGCCGCCCCGTCGCTGCCGATCCCGGTCAGGATGATCGAGAGTACTTCAACCTCCTGGCAAAGGGGTGCGATGGAGAAAAACAGTTTATCGATATTGGGGTTGTAATCCAACGCCCCGTTTTGTCTAATACTGCTTTGCAGCATTCCGTTTTTAAAGTGTAGCATACATAGGCTTGAACATATATAAACGTTGCCCCTTTGCAGCACTTCCCCGTCGGCCAACTGCTGCAGGGGCAGAGGACTGACCGATGCCAAACGCTTGACAAAACTGGGAATATACTGATTGTCCATATGCTGGGCGATAACGATGGCTGCGCTGCTGTGGTGCGGAAGCGCTTTGACGATCTTTTCTATATGTTTGGGACCGCCGGTGGAAGCCCCGATTACTACCAGTTTAGTCAGGTCGCCGCTCCACGGACTGTTTTCTGTTGGTTACAAATCCCTGATACAACTCTTCAAAGCCGCGGTCGCTGGATCTTTCCACCTTCTCCATCGCTTCGATCGCTTTTTTATACTCTTTTTCCGTCCAGAGTTTGACCGCTTCATTGGCCTTTTCATGCACCGTCGCATGGTGTTCGCCGACCGATTTGACCAGTGCGGGATCGCCGCTGATTTGCTGTTTGGCCTCTTGGAACCATTTGCCGAACGTACACTCATCCGCACCGATAAGCCTACTGTCGTCATTGTTGATAAAGTAGTTATAGGCAAGGAGTTTAAACAGGATATGATCCAGCTTACCGTTGACGATGTTGGATTCATTGGTAATATTATCCGTAATCTCCGCGATACGTCCCGAATTGTAGATAACAAACTCCAACTCTTCAAAGAAGGAGCCCAGAAAACCGTTCATGCTATCGGTACGGTCCCGGAAATGTTCCGATACCTCTTTAATCTCCGAAGTATTTTGCTTGAGCTGCCCGATACTGATCTCCACCTCCTGGGTCGCTTTCTGTGTCCGTTCGGCCAGTTTGCGCACTTCGTCGGCAACAACGGCGAAACCGCGCCCGTGCTCCCCGGCTCTGGCCGCTTCGATAGCTGCGTTGAGCGCCAAGAGGTTGGTTTGGTCCGAAATATCTTTGATAAGACTGATAATATCGCTGATAGAGGTAACGCTTTCGTTGAGTACGCCCGCACTGGTATCGAGGTTTTCGGCTTCTTTGGAGATATACTCCACCGCTTCGTTGATATCACTTTGGTCGTTTTTGACCTTATCGATCCTGCGCGAAGTACGACCGTTGAGATCCACCGCTTCGCTTAACTGCTCCACCACCTCTTCGGTGACGGTTTTGGTAAATTCCACCCCGCCGCGGTAGGATTTTAATAGCAGTTGTATAATGTTTTCTATGGCGTATTCCTGATCGCTTTTTGCATCGGAGCCCGAGGATTCACTCTCCTGCTCCTCCAAGGCGCTTTCCAATTCCCGTATGCGGGCATGAAGCTGCTCATTCTCCTTTTCCAGCTTCAACACCCTTTGGCGATCCTGTCCATCGTTGAAAATACCCATCTTTCTCCTCCTTAGGCCCTAACTTTGTAGGTTTACCTATTGTATCACAAAAAGATCACATTAATACCGGAAAAATGTCGAAATATTCGACACTTAGTCCGTTTTGAACTCTTCGAGTTTGGAGTTGAGTTCGTCGGTCATGGAGTTGAGGTGATCGGCCGCGGCGGCGATCTCCTCTACGCTTCTGGCGTTGCTTGATGAAAGCGTATTGATCTCCTCAACCTGGTTTACGATAGTCTCGACGCTTTTGCCCGTCTTTTCAAAATCTGTAACGGTTTTATCGCTGACCTGTACCGCCACGTCGACGACACGTACCGTATCGTTGATGCGCTGT
>LLYS01000014.1 GCA_002049495.1 Epsilonproteobacteria bacterium tcs-49
GGCTTTTAACTACATTTTAAAGGCTTAAAATCAGGATAAAAAAAGGCTTTTAGGCTTTGCGTGAAAAATATTTTTTTTGACAACTCTAAAAAAATTAGTTTCTATTCTCTATAAAGCCCTTAAAATAGGGCTTCTTTTAAAAAGTTCGCTAAAAAATTCTATTGACATTTCATAGCCCCCTTAACACCTGAAAAACTAAAAGTTTTGGATGTAGTTATTTGTTTATATAGTTCATATTGTACATCTGTGAATACAAACCCTTCTTTGAAAGGTACAGTCTGTATATTTTCTTTTACATTGCCTTGAATGGCTCGTTCGAAAGGTAAGGTTATTTTTTTTATAGTTTCATTTTCTGCTGCTTGTTCATCTACTGGATGTTGTGTACTTGATAGTGCTGGGCTAGAAGTGTTGATGAATTTGGTAGATATGAAATTTCCTAACTTTGCATATATAGCTTGACTAAATTTTTGGTATATCTGATCATCTTTGTATGGCTCGTTTAAAAGGCTAATGATACGCAAGGCTTTATTTCTAAATATTGGCTCAGTTGTACAAGCAAAAATATCTGCAAAACGTAATAAGTCATAAAACTCTTTTTCACTTAGCTCAATAGAATGATTATTGGAAAATAGGTTATAAGCGTATTGTATCGATAGTTTTGAAAAGAGTGATAAAAAATATTCCTCCGTTACTGCATCTTTAGCAAGTCTGTTGAAAAAGCTTTCATTCATTGAGTTAGTTCCCTAATGATGTTTTTACGTTGTTTATCCAAGTTTGAGAATGGCATGATGTAGATATAAAAATCATGCCCAAGTATTTCAGATTTTTTAAGTTGGTAATTCAAGGAAGAAACTATATCAGTGACAGCTTCCTCTATTTCTTTTCGCATTTCATTGCGCGCTTCTTGGTTAGCTAATTTACTGATATTTTCAAGTGGGGTATAGTCAAAGCCTAAAAAGATACCAAACGAGTGATCCAGGTTGTATTCATCATCCTGGGCAGATGGCAAAAGTATATTTTTTAGTGCCACATAACTCTCATCACTAATTGCTTCTTTAGCAAGTTCTGAGCTTACCAGCGCCTTTTCAAATCCAACTTTACCATTTTTTATAAATTTTATAATTGATCCAAAGGCTTCATAAATGCCTTGTGTTAAATCTGCATGTAGCTTGGATTCACCGAATATCAATTGATAATTGGACGTATCAAGTTTTAAAAGATGTACTCCATCTGCCCCTTTAACATAATCATTATTTGAGGTTTTGATTTCATATTTTGAAAGAATTTTTGGCGCATTTAGATGGGATTCTAAAAAACAATACAGCAGTACTTCACCAAACTCGCCTTCGTTTGAAACATATGTTCTAAATGCCTCTTGTGCCTTTCTAAATTTTTTTCCGCCAAATCCACCAATTTCTTCCATCTGTTTTTTGGATAAAACAAATGGAATAATATTGTCAGTAAGAGCATCTACTAGTTCATCATAAGAAAAGTCATTATTGGTAATGCGCAAGATAAATACATCTAGAGTATTGTTATTTTCCAATTCCTTATTAATTGGCGGATAAAACATTTTTAGAAAGTCGTCTTTTATATCTGTTGAAATTGGCAATTTTTTATTCCTACTTTATCATAAAATTAAATATGTAATATTCTACCACCCCTCCGTCACAACTAGCGTCACAATTTTGAAAAATCATATAATAAGTGATGACGTTGAAGTATAAAGTAACTTGATGCATTTGACAGTGAAATAGGCCGCAAAGAAAATTATTTTGATACAATAAAGTGAGAATTTGCAGTACCCCATCCAACATCACAAAACATGAGAGGCAATCCCTACTGCTGACTTCGGGTGATAATGGGGCTTATTGCACATATGATAACTAAAGTTTACTTAAATCAGCAGCCTCGCAAACACCACTACACCGCCTCCACAGAAAGATTGGGCCGCCAGTATCCCCTGCCCCCTTTGAGCGAGACGCAGGTATGGTCGGGGAGTTTTTCGCGGTAAAAGTGCAGATTTTCCAGGGTTTCTTTGCCCGTATCGCAGAAAAAGACGAAAAGCTTATCCGTGGGCATCTTTTTGAGTTCAAAGGGGTTGTAGCGCATCTGTTCAAACATCGCCGTGTCGATCTCTTTGAGCGTCATGCCCACAAGCACCACGTCCTCTTGCTTGATATCGCCGTTTTTGATGTGGGTAAAAAGCTCTTTTTGGGTGAGTTCATCAATCTTTTTGAGTGTGTCTGTCATGTTCATCCTTTCGTACCGCCCGTGTGAGTTCATCTTTCTTGCCGTGGGGGATCACCGCCCCGATAGAGATCACCGCTTTCATCGCGTCATCGATGCTCATATCCACCTTCTGCGCATCCTTTTTGTGCACGATCACCGTAAAGCCCGAGGTGGGGTTGGGACAGGTGGGCACAAACACGATGTAGTGATCTTCATCCATATAGCTGGTGATAAAGCCAAAGGAGTGCAGTTTTTCGTTGGGGTACGGCACGAGCACCACTTCGCTAAAGACCCGCTCCTTGCCGTGGCTATTGGAAAAGATTTTCACCAGGTCGTTGGTGAAGTTGTACACCGTTTTGATCAAAGGGATCTTTTGCACCCAGTTTTCCACCGTCGTCAGGAAGAAAAAGCGCCCGTACTTATTCAGCGAATAGCCGATAACCACCAGTGAAAAGAGCACCACGGCTATGGAGACGGTGACGAGGACGTAGTTGCCGTTGCTGTATTCAAACATCTTGGAAAGGAAATCCCCCAAAAAGCGCTGCATCCAAAACACCAGCTGCACCGCCACAAACAGCGGGATCACCGACAGTGCCCCGATCCCGAAATAGCGCAATAATTTTTTTAACATTCCCGATCCTTGTTTTAGCAGCTGCCCTCGCCGATGAGTTCGCAGGCTTTCTTCCAGATCGCTTCGGTGTCAAACTCCGCGACCCTGTCTTTGAGCAGATAGTGCGGTATCACTTCAAGCAGGATATAAAACAGCTGCATCATAGGATAAAAGACGATAAACTCCCGGCGGAAGCTTTTGATGCTGTAGCGCTTTTTGAACCACTCCCTGGCCGATTCCACATCATTGAGCAGCAAAAGCGCCTGCACCGCAAAGACAAAACCCCAGCAGATATAGGTCAGCGCCGAGGCGATGATGATCGCCCACTTCCAAAACTCCCAGTCATACAGCATGGTTTCCCCTTTTATGCCGCTTTTATATCATAAAGCTTTAGCAGCGACTCCACTTTGAAGTCTTTGCCCAGCCAGTTGCGGTACAGCTCGTTCATATTCGCGCTGCCGCCGCGCTGCAGGATCCACTCCTTGTAGCCTTTGGCTTTTTCCCGCTCGAACCCCTCGTCGGTGAGGCACTCGAAAAAGGCGTCCGCACTCATCACTTCCGCCCATTTGTAGCTGTAGTAGCCCGCGCTGTAGCCCCCGGCGAAGATATGCGCGAAGCCGTGCTGGAACCTGTTGTAACTTGGGGGCAGCAGCGGCGTGTACTGCTTGCGTATGCCATCAAGCAACTCCTGGATCTGCTCGCCCTGATAAAGCTTTTGGTGCAGTTTGAAATCAAACAGCGAAAACTCGATCTGGCGCACGAGTCCTATGGCGGCGTTGTAGTTTTTGCCCGCTTTTATCTTATCGAGGTAGTGTTGCGGGATGGTTTCACCGCTTTGGTAATGCTTGGCAAAGCGCTTGAGTACCGCTGCTTCATAGGCGAAGTTTTCCAAAAACTGCGAAGGAAACTCCACCACGTCCCAGGCCACGCCGTGGATACCACTGACGCCGCGCTCTTTGACCTTGCTAAAGAGGTGGTGGATCGCATGGCCCATCTCGTGAAAGAGCGTCACCACGTCATCGTGGCGCAGCAGTGAGGGGTTGTCTTCGCTCGAAGGCGCGAAGTTGCACACCACGAAAGCCGACGCGGGGCTTACCTCGCCGCTACGCTTGGCGTAGTGGGCTTGAAAATCCGCCATCCACGCGCCGCCTCTTTTTTTCTTGCGCGCTTCAAGATCAAAGTAGATGCGGCAGCGCTCTGTACCGTCGTCGATGTCGTAAACCCGCACCTTTTCATCCCACTTGGGCACCTCCACCTCTGCAAAACTGACGCCGAAAAGTTCGCTGACTACGCCGATGAGCCCGTTGAGTACGCTGTTTTTTTCAAAGTAAGGCTTGATATCCTCTTCGTTGAAATCAAACTTCTGCTTTTTGTACTTTTCGCTGTAGTAGGCAAAATCGTAGCTTTCCAGTTTGCGGCCCGCGAACTTTTCAAGCTCCTCAAGCTCCTCAAGCTCCTCAAGCTCCTCAAGCTCCTCTTTGGCGCCCTGCTTCGCCGCTTCGCCCAATCTGGTGAGAAAGTCGTTGACCTCCTGCACGCTTGAGGCGGTCTTGGTTTGCAGTGAGTACTGCGCGTAATTCTCAAAGCCCAGCAGCTTTGCTTTCTCCTCGCGCAAACGCAGGATTTCATCGATCACTTCGGCGTTTTCCGGCGCTCTGGTATTGTAGGCTTTATAGAGTTTTTCGCGCAGCTGCCGGTTTGGCGAATAGGTCATAAAAGCGATGAAGCTTGGCATCTGCAGCGTAAAGGTGTAGCCGCCCTTGTCGTTTTTGGCCGCGGCACGGTCGCTTTGGGGCATCTCGCCCAGATCCTTCTCCTCCACCTCCATCTCAAAGGCGTTGGTGGCTTTGAGCAGGTTTTGCGAAAAGGTGTTGCTCAGCTCGCTTTGGCGCAGGTCGATCTGCTCGACGCGCTTTTTATCCTCCGTGTTCAGCTTCGCGCCGCTGAGGACGAAATCACGCACCTCCTGATCGATCAACTCCCTTTGCTCGGCGGTGAGGTCTTGCTGCTTCTGCACCCTCTCCAAAGCGTGAAAAAGCTTTTCGTTCTGGGTCATTTCGCTGTAGTATTTTGAAAGCAGCGGCAGGCAGTCGCTGTAAGCTTTTTGCACCTCGTCGGTGGAGTTGACGCCATTTTCATTGGCAAGGGGCGAAAAGAAGGTATCAAGCTTTTCCTCCATCTCCTGCATCGGCTTCATGAAGTTGTCGTAAGTGATCGTTTCCTGTTCCAGCAGTTTGGCAATCGTTTTTCTGTTTTCGTCAAGCAGTTGTTCTAAATTTTTGGGGAAATTGGTTAAATCGTCTATTTTGTAGTCTATAAACACCGGTATGTCCTTTTTCTGTTTTTCTAAAGATTTTATCGAATTTTTGATAGAATGTAAAAAAACACTATACAACTATATCAGGAGTACAGATGAAGGTTTTATTGATTAAAGAGGTCAAATCTCTGGGAAAAGCCGGAGAGATCAAAGAGGTCAAAGACGGCTACGGACAAAACTTTCTGATCAAAAAGGGCTTTGCGAAAAAAGCCACCGAAGAGGTGATCAAGGAGTGGGAAGCCGAGCAGGAGCGCCTCAAAGAGCTGGAAGCGCAAGAGATCGCCGAGCTTAAAAAACAGAAAGAACAGATCGAAAAACTCAAAGTCACTATAAAAAAGAAGCTCGGGGAAAACGGCGCGCTTTTTGGCGCGGTAACGGGCAAAGATATTGAACAGGTGCTCAAAGACAGCCACAAGATGCAGATCGATAAAAAAACTTTCGATTTGAAAAAGCCCATCAAGACCACGGGCAACTTCGACATCGACGTCAAACTGGGTCACGGTATCCACGCCACGCTCAACGTCGACGTCGAAGCGGTATAGGGAGCGCCGATGTTTGAAGCGACAACCATACTGGCGTGCAAAGGCGAGGACAAAGCCGTCATCGGCGGCGACGGACAGGTGACTTTCGGCAATACGGTGCTTAAAAACAACGCCACCAAGATCCGCACCCTGCACGGGGGCAAAGTACTGGGCGGTTTTGCGGGCAGTACCGCCGATGCGTTTAACCTTTTTGATATGTTTGAAAATATCCTCGAAAAACAAAAGGGCGATCTGCTCAAAAGCGCGGTGGAATTTTCCAAAGCGTGGCGAAAAGATAAGTACCTGCGCCGCTTGGAGGCGATGATGATCGTGCTGAATAAAGAGCATATCTTTATCCTCAGCGGTACCGGCGACGTGGTCGAACCCGAAGACGGCAAGATCGCCGCAATCGGCAGCGGAGGCAACTACGCCATCTCCGCGGCGCGCGCGCTGGATAAGCACAGTGATCTGAGCACCGAAGAGCTGGTCAAGGAGAGTTTGAATCTCGCCGGAGAGCTGTGTATCTATACCAATACCAATATCAAGCTTTTAACGCTCGAAGAGTAACGGAAAATAATATCAAGACAAGGACTATATAGTGCAACATATGACACCAAAAGAGATCGTAAACTATCTAAACAACTATGTCATCGGCCAGGACGAAGCCAAACGCACCATCGCCGTCGCCCTGCGCAACCGCTACCGGCGTATGCAGCTGGAAAAGTCGATGCAAAACGACGTAATCCCCAAGAATATCCTCATGATCGGCAACACCGGGGTGGGAAAAACGGAGATCGCCAGAAGGCTGGCGAAGATGATGGGACTGCCCTTTATCAAGGTCGAAGCGAGCAAATACACCGAAGTGGGCTTCGTGGGCCGCGACGTGGAGTCGATGATCCGCGATCTGGTCTCGGTCTCGATCAACCTCGTACGCAGCGAATACGATGAGGACAACCAGGACAAGATCGACACCTACGTCACCAACCGCATTTTAGAAAAACTTCTGCCCCCTTTGCCCAAGGGTGCGAGCGAAGCCAAACAGGCCGAATATGAAAAAAGCTTCGCCAAGATGGAGGAAAAACTGCACAAAGGCGAGCTGGATGAGCGCGTGATCGAGATCGATCTGCAAAAGATCCAGAATGAACCGATGGATTCCAATATGCCTCCTGAGATGATGAAGGTCCAGGAAAACCTCAGCAATATGCTCAGCGGCCTCAACCGCGGCCCCAAAACAAAAGAGATCACGGTCAAAGAGGCCAAAAAGAGCCTGCGCCTTGAAGCCAGCCACGAACTAATCGACGAGGAGTCGGTGAAAAACGAAGCGCTCAAGCGCGTGGAAACGGGCGGCATCGTTTTTATCGACGAGATCGACAAGATCGCGGTGGGTTCCAAATCCAGCCATAACGCCGACCCGAGCAAAGAGGGGGTACAGCGCGACCTGCTCCCCATCGTCGAAGGCAGCAGCGTGAGCACCAAACACGGCATGGTCAAAACCGACCATATCCTCTTTATCGCCGCGGGGGCGTTCCATCTCTCCAAGCCTAGCGATCTGATCCCCGAGATGCAGGGGCGTTTCCCGCTGCGCGTGGAACTGGACAGCTTAACCGAAGATGCGCTGTATAAGATCCTCACCGAACCCACCAACTCTTTGATCAAGCAATATACCGCACTGCTTGGGGTAGAAGAGGTAAAGCTGGAGTTTGAACCTGAGGCGCTGAAAGCGATCGCGCACATGTCTTTTCTGGCCAATGAAAAGACCGAAGATATCGGAGCCAGACGTTTGCACACGGTGATGGAAAAGATCGTAGACGAGATCAGCTTCGAAGCGGAGGAAAAAGCGGGCGAAACCTACCGCATCACCAAAGAGCTCGTCCATGAAAAGCTGGACAGAATCATCGAAAACGAAGATACCACGCGCTACATACTCTAAGGAAAATAATGCACGAAATCGAAACAAAAGCCGGATTTATCGCCGTCGTCGGCCGCCCCAACGCGGGCAAAAGCACCCTTTTGAACCACCTCGTAGGCGAGAAACTGGCTATGGTTTCAAAAAAGGCGCAAGCGACGCGAAAGCGTATGAACATCATCGTCGAGCACGACGGTTCCCAGCAGATCTACGTGGATACGCCCGGCATCCACGAAAAGGAGAAACTGCTCAACCAGTTTATGATGGATGAGGCGCTCAAAGCGATGGGCGATTGCGATTTGACGCTGTACCTGCAACCCGTTCACGACGATTTGGAAAATTATAAAAAGTTCCTGCTCTACCGCAAACCCCACATCGTGGTATTGACCAAAATCGACGAGACAAGCCAGGAAGCGCTTTTGAAAAGGATCGGCGAATTCAGCGCCTATCAGGAAAAGTTTCTGGAGTTGATCCCCGTCTCGGTCAACAAGGACGTGGGAAAAAAGCAGCTTCTGGACGCGGTCAAAAAACACTTGCCCGCTTCGCCCTACCTCTTTGACCCCGAGGATATGACCACAAGTACGATCAAAGATATCTACCGCGAATTTATCCGCGAATCGGTCTTTGACAATCTCAGTGAAGAGTTGCCCTACGAAAGCGACGTCACTATCGAAAAGATTTACGAAGAACCCGATATCGACAAAATCTACGCCACGATCATCGTCGAAAAACCGTCCCAAAAGGGGATCATCATCGGTAAAGGCGGTAACACCATCAAACGCATCGGTAAAACCGCCCGACAAAAGCTGGAGTTTTTCAGCCAAAAAAGGATATTTTTAGACTTAGAGGTCATCGTCCGGCGCGGCTGGTCTAAAAATAAACAGATGCTTGCCGATATAGGTTATATAATAGATTAAAAATAGATTAGGTGAAAAGATTAGCGACATGAAAAAAGAAAAGTTCAGCAAAATAATCACGCTTAACCCCTACGCGGACAGCTATTATAAATTCCAGAGTAACGAGCTCAACGAATTCAAAAAGTTGACGTACGATAGCTCCAACTACTACATCTCGCTGCTTTATCCCAAAGACTTCATCACAACCGTCGTGGAGCTGAGCATCAACATCGACAGCAGCGACGTCAAAGACGCCATAGAGATCAAAGCTTACGAAGAGCTGGGGCTGGATCAAAGCGTAGAGTACAAGATCGAATATTTTGAGGAACTTTCCCACGCGGAGAAGGACAACCGCGTCTTTAACGTCTTCGTCACCGAACCCGATACCGTCGACGAACTGTTTACGGAGATCGTGGAACGAACAAAGTTTATCGACGAGATCGTCCCCGCTCCGCTGCTTTTCCGCCAGGTATACCGCAAGGAGATTCTGCCCAACACCGGCGTGCACTCCTTTTTATACTTTACGAAAAAAGACGCCTTTATCGTTTATTTCCAGGACGGGCGCTACGTCTACTCCAAATCGATCAAATACTCTTTGGAGTATATCTTTGAACAGTACTGCTCCCTCATCGGCGAGCGCATCGATATCAACGATTTTTACCAGGGTCTTGAGGATGAGGGGTTAAAATCCCTGGACAACAGCCGCCAGCGAAACTTCATGAAACTCTTTGGCGAAGTGTTTATGCATATCAACGATATCAATATCTACTTCAAAAGAGCCTTTGACGTCAAAAAGATCGACAACCTCTACGTCGGATCGATGATCGGCAATATCGTCGGTATCGAAGAGTACGCCAAAACCTACCTGGGCATCAGCCCCGACGAGCTGGATTTCAACTTCGATATCAATACCGAATCGTGGTATATCGACCAGCTGCACTACCTGATGGTACTGCACTCGCTGGATCGGTTTAAGGGGGATGAGGATTTTGTCAGCTGTAACTTTACCAACTTCTTCCGACCGCCGCCTTTTTATATGCGCAAAAGCGGGCAGGCGATCATCTCCGTGGCAGCTGCCGTGGTTCTTGCCGCCGCATACCCGGTATACAATATGACGATGAGTACCTACTTTGATATTTCCTACAGCCAAAAGCGCCAAACACAGCTGGCGCTGCAAAAAGAGGTCAACACCATCAAGGGCAAAATCGCGCAAAAAACAAAAGAGAAAAATGAGTGGCAAAAGCGTAAAGACGAGGCGCAGCTGCGCTATGATTCCAAACTGGGATCGCTGGAAACCATCTCGGCCAAGAAGCAGACTTACATCCCGAAATCAAATACCATACATCAGTTAACCCGGGATTTGAACAAGATCAAAGTCTACGTTTCAAATATCAAATCAGACCATGATATCTATACCTTAACACTGAAAAGTAAAAGCGATAAAAAGATAACGGAGTTTATCAAATATATCACTTTAAAGCGTGAATCGATCAGCGATATTACGATAGAAAAGATTGAACTCGATGAAAAAAGTAGCATTTACACTACGGAAGTAGAGGTACATATACGATGAATTTTTTTGTAGACTTATTGGAACGGCTGGATAACTTTTTTAAAGGTAAAAAGGCGACGGAAGCGTATATCATCATCTCCTTACCGATCATGGTGATCGCCTATGTAACGTATGAGTTTGCTATCCCTCTAACACAGGAGCGCTACGACAATTCATACAAGAGATTGACACAAACGGAAAAAACCATCGCCCAGCTGGAGAAGGAGATGAACCGCCTCACGGTCAACGGCGATAAGATGTACCGGGTAAAAGAGCTGGAAAGTGAGATCAAAAATTTAAAAACCACAACCGCATCACTCAATGATGCCAGCGATTATATCGATGCAAAAATGGTCGCAATCTCAGACATTTTGTTCAATCGCGAAAGTTGGTCCGAGTTTCTTGACTCCATTACCCAAAAGGCAAAAGATAATAAAATCAAAATACAAAGCCTGGAAAACCGTTTTCTTGACCAAAAAGGTGAATTCGGTCATGTTCTTGAAATCTCTGTAGCGGCTCAAGGTGAATTTAAAAACATGATTTCCTTTCTTGCAACAATAGAACAAAGCGAACTGCTTGTAGACATCTATGCGATGGATATGAATGCATCGAAAAAAATTGACGGTAAATATGACATATCTGTCTGGGGGTTTAACAAATGAAACGGGTATTAGCGCTACTTATCATCTGTAGCGGCGTAGTTTCCGCCGATGAAAACTTGACAAAAAAGATTGATTCTATTATCGATATAATCAGTCATGCGACTCCTACGGTTTCAAAAACGGAGATATCAAAGCTAGATGATCCTTTTATGAAGATGGAATCAGCCAAAAGCAGCAGTGGAGAAAAGGTCGAAGTATATAAACCATCAACGAAAAAGAAAAAAGTGTACTTCACTCTCCATACTATCATCAATAAAAAAGCACGTATAAATGGACAATGGGTTACCGAGGGAGATATTCTTCAAGGGTATCAAGTAATGTTTATCGGTACAAATTATGTTAAACTTAAGAATAAAACTAATAAAGAGCGATCTTTAGTTCTCAATAAACCCGATAATTCTCACATTCAAAAAGGTGGAAACAATGATAAATAAAATTATTTTGCAAATGGCAGTTTTGATGGTTGCGGCTCTGGCTTCCTATGCAAATTGCAACTACCAACTCTTTAATGTAACTGCAAATAACAATACGACTATCAGCGACGTCGTGAAACATATTGCCAATGAATGTAGTTATACCATAGTCGTAAAAGATCAATATGCTCGCAATATCCTTGATGATAGGCTCTATCTTGTCAACTTACAAGATGCCACCGTCGATGAACTTCTTGATATTGTATTGACGGAAAATGAACTCAATTATACGATTGAAAATAATACGCTAAGAATTTCCTACCTTTTTACGAAAACCTTTTATGTGGATTATATTAGTACAGACAGAAGCGGCACCAGCGATACCAGTGTATCGCTTTCAAGCTCCAAGGGAAGCGGTGAATCTGCACAGGGCAATAGTGGAGGCAGCTCTTCGGAAAGCTCAAGCGGTATTACGATCACCAGTGATGACTCTTTTGTATTTTGGAGTAAACTCAAAGATGAGATTAGAAGCATTTTAAACAGACCCCAGGACAGTTACTACCAGCGATACGACAGAGAGGAAGAGGATAAAAACGACAAACTCTATATGGACACAAACAGCAGTCTGTTTATCAACAAGGAGGCGGGACTCGTCACGGTAACAGGTACAAAAAAACAGATCAACAGAGTTGAAGACTATATTGATAAACTCCATGAGCGGTTAATGAAACAGGTACTTGTCGATGTGAAAATACTAAGCGTCACAATGGATGACAGTAAAACAACCGGTATCGACTGGTCACAGATCTATGGGTTGCAAAATTTTAAAATAGCTTCCATGTCCATGATGCAAAACAATCTCTCAAGCTGGACAATCGAAGATGGTGAAATAACGGGTGAAACCACCTTTGCCCAGGGCTCACGTCCTGAACATGCGGACCTTTTAGATATTCGCGGCAGCGCAACAGTCGGTGAAGTAATCAAGTTTTTAAAAGGAGAAGGGGATGTGCAATCAATTTCCAATCCCAAAGTTTTAACGTTGAACAATCAACCCGCCATCGTGAGTGTAGGGAATGAGTACTTTTACAAAATCACGACGGCAACATCAACGGAGAACACCACTTCCGAAGGAGAACAGATCGATTCCGTATTTGCGGGGGTTTTGCTAGACATCACCCCGGAAATTTCCAAAGACGGGACAATCACTTTAAAAATCAACCCTTCACTGAGTGAAACGGTCAATGCGATCACCTCCAATACAAACAGAACCATGCCGCCGGATTTAACCCGAAGGCAACTCTCCTCCGTCGTTTCACTGCAAGACGGTGAACACGTCATCCTTGGGGGGTTAATCACGTCCAAAGATGAAGTCAGCTCCTCCAAGGTTCCGATTTTGGGTAGCATTCCCATTCTTAGCTATGCGTTTGAGCGAAAAGAGGTAACAAAACAGTTAGAGGAGTTGGTTATCATCATTACACCTAAAATCATCACCAATGAGACATCACTATCTCTAGAAGAGTTGGGATACAAAAACCTTGAGCAGTAATACCAGTAGATATGAACAGGTCAAGTCCGTTTTTACGGACTCGATCGATACGAACGATTTTATTCAACTTGACAATTCAACCATCTTTTACAATAAGGTTCTTGCCAGTATCGACAAGCCGTTGAAGATGATCCTTCTTTTCGGAGAACCGGGCACGGGAAAATCGATTTTGCTCAATAAAATTTACTCCGATTTGAAAGATAAGCGCGAAATCCACTATATCCAAACCCCTATCGACCGGGCGGACCTGTTTGTCAAAAAGATCTCCGCACTGCTTACCCGCGGCGTTATGGAAACGGACAGTTTTACCAAGCTCAGCGATATCTGCACCAAACTGCGCGGCAACAAGGAACATGTGGTGATTTTGGACGAAGCGCAGATGTATCCGCCCGAGATCATGGAAAAGATCCGCCTGCTTTCCGATACGAGATCGGTCAAATTCGTCGTAACCCTGCATAAAACCGACCAGGAGGAGATTATCGCAAAGCAGCATTTTCAAACCCGCATCTGGGAATCGATCCAGCTGCACAACGCGAATTTTGAAGATTTGAAAAAGTATATCCAGAAAAAACTTTTGAACAAAAACCATTACGAAATCTCCGGCGCGATCAAAAACCGCCATATCCATAAAATCCATAAGTTCACCAACGGTAATTTTCGCGAAACCAACAAATTTATGTATACGCTTTTTGATCTTTATCAGTACTACGACGAGAACCAACCCTCCAAGATCAATTACAACTCCCTCTCGATCAAACTCATCGAGATGGCGGCGATCAAACTAGGATATATCGATGCATGAAATTCAGGATCTAGAGCGGCGGTGGCTGCGCTATACGGTCAAAAAATGGCTCCCCTGGCTGGCACTGGTACCCGTTGCCGCGGTTGTGGTGTTTTTGATACTCTCCCCTTCGGAAAAAAAAGTTTCACACCCCGGCGTAAGCGCAAAAGAGAAGGTGGAAAAACCCGACCCGGCCCCCCGGCCCGACGACAGCCTGAAAAAGCAGCCTGAAAAAGCAGCCGTAACGGAGCAGAACAAAACGGCTGCCCCAGATACGGCACAAGTCGCCAAACCGGAAAAAACACAGAGTTCCGACTCCCCTTTGGTACAAACCCCGAATCTGGAACAAAGCGACACTTCCGAAAAGAAAGCGGTCGTTTTCCTCTCATATGAGGAACCCGCCCTCTCCGTAGCGGAGGAGAAAGCACCCGAAAAACGGGAACTCATCCAGGGAGCAAGCGCTCCTGAAAGCGAAAAAATAGATCCCGTAACGGTGGAGGAACCTTCCAAGCAGCAGGAGCAAAAAAGCTCCGGTTTGGTAACCAAAAGCGACAAAGCCTTTGATCCGGAAGTGATCGAGCGTAAGTTCAACGACTCGAGAAATGTCAAATACGCACGCTTTTTGGCCAACTACTATTACGATCAAAAACAGTATAAAAAGGCTTCCAGATGGGCATATACGATCAATCAGCTCGACGCTTCGCTTGAAGAGGGCTGGCTGCTTTTTGCAAAAAGCCTTTATAAGCTTGGCCGCAAACAAGATGCGGTAACCCTGCTGCAAAAGTATCTGCGCCATTACAACTCCAAGCGCGCCCACCTACTGCTACAAAAAATCACGTCAGGAGCTTTACAATGAAAAAATTGATCCTTATCTGCCTATTGGGCACTTTTGGTATGAGTTATTCGCTTACCCAGTTTTACGAAGATTATAAAGAGGAAAACTACCTTCGATCCTGCAAAGACGGATTGCGCATTTTCAGCAAACACAAAAACGACGAAAAGTTTTTGACCGTTTACGCGTTCTCCTGCTTGAAAAGCGATATGATCGATAGACTCGCCGTCCCGGTAACGGGTCTGCGCTCGACAAAGGAAGCAAGGGCCAACGCCAGCTACTTCAGCGCCATCTTGCTTCAAAAGAAGCTGCTGTACCATTCCGTAGTCGACGGGGTGGATATCTCGGGATTAAACTTTCCGACTACCGATTTTATCCTTTCTAAAGTATTTACATTGTATTCTGATAAGAAATATGAGAAAAAGAACGGCGCCTACCTGCTTGAGGGCGACGGTGTCACTTATAAAATGTACGTCGAAGAGGGAGCACGTTTTAAAAAGGTCGTTATCGAAGAGTATGAAAACGGCAAGCTCGTAAAAACGCACAAATACTTTTAAGGAGCCAAAGTGGATTTCTTACTGAAACTGCTTATTGAAAAACAGATCCTTACAAAAGAACCCATCGCCAAGTTTTTAAAAGAGAATAAAAATAAAAAGGTCACCCTGGGTGCGCTGATCGAGGAAAACCTCGTCGACGAGGATAAGATCTGGGAATTTTTCGCCCAGCAGCTCAAGGAGGGGAAACTCTCCATCGGGCAGATCGATAAAGATGATCAGGTCAACCTTGAAAAGATTTACAACAAAATTTCGGGGATCAGCTATATCGACCTGGACAACGTAGAGCTAGACACCCGCTTAACCTCGCGCATCCCTTTGGCACAGTTGAAAAAATCCCTCGCCGTCCCCGTAACGGAGGAGGATCTCAGCGTCCAGGTGGCTTTTGCCGACCCCTTCGATATCGGTTCACAGGAAGCGGTACAGCGGATGTTTCCCAAAAAGCCCCTCTCCATTCTCGCCACCAGCAGTAAGCAGATCAACGAATACCTCAATAAACTCGAAATCAGCGAAAGCGTCAAAGAGCTGGTCATTGAGATCCGCAAGGAGCTTTCCAACCTCACCGACGATGATGAGACCGCGATCGTTAAACTCATCGATGTTATTTTGAAAAACTCCATCCACAGGGGTGCCAGCGATATTCATATCGAAGCGGGGGAGAAAAACTGTACCGTCAGAGACAGAAGAGACGGGATGCTCGTGGAGAGCTTTATCTTTGATAAAGATATCTACGCTCCGCTGGCTTCGCGTTTGAAATTGATGGCAAACCTCGATATCGCGGAGCGGCGAAAACCCCAGGACGGGCGCTTTTCTACGATAGTCAACGAAAAAGCGTATGATTTTCGTATCTCGACGCTGCCCACGATGCACGGCGAATCGATCGTTATGCGGATTCTGGACAAATCCAAAGCCCTGGTCAAACTCGAAGAGGCGGGAATGAGTAAATTTTGCTATGATCGCTTCAGCACGGGCTTGAAAGCCCCTTACGGTATTTTGCTCGTCACCGGGCCTACGGGGAGCGGGAAAACCACGACCCTCTACGGAGCGCTTAATGCTATCCGTGACGTCAAAGACAAGGTGATCACCGTCGAAGACCCCGTCGAGTATCAAATGAATCTGATCCAGCAGGTACAGGTGAGTAAAAAAACGGGACTCACTTTCGCTTCGGCGCTGCGCTCAATCTTGCGGCAGGATCCCGACAAGATCATGATCGGGGAGATTCGCGACAGCGAAACCCTGCGTATCGCCATCGAAGCGGCATTGACGGGACACCTGGTTCTTTCGACACTGCACACCAACGACTCCATCAGCGCGGTTACCAGAATTTTGGATATGGGGATCGAATCCTATCTGGTCAGCGGAGCGCTGGTCTGTATCGAAGCGCAAAGACTGGTACGAAAGATCTGTCCCCACTGTAAAGAGGCGATCACGCTGCCTGAAAACGTTTTAGCCGATATCGGGCACCTCCTTCCCCGGGAGTACCAATTCTACAAGGGCAACGGCTGTAAGGAGTGCGGCAACAGCGGCTACAGCGGCAGGGAGATGATCGCGGAAGTCTTAACCGTCAGCGATGAGATTTCGCATATGATCGCCCGAAACGCCAGCAAAGAGGAGTTGACCAAGCAGGCAAAAAAAGAGGGCTTTCTAACGATGTTTCAAGACGGTATGACCAAAGCCGCTAACGGGGTGACGACCATCGAAGAAGTTTACAGAGTAGCAAGGGTATAGGGATGAATTATTACAACGTAACCGTAATGGCCCGGGGGAAGAAGGTCCAGGATCTGCTCAAAGCCAACAACAAGCTCGAAGCAAAACAAAAGGCGATGAAAAAATACCCCAAGGGGATGGTACTCAAAGTCGTGGAAGGAGAAACCCCCGCCGAGGAGAAGCTGCAAAACCTTTTCCATGCCATAAAGGAGCAGATGACGAAAAAAGATATCAGCCTGCACTCCCAGGTCGCGGCGATGCGCCAGCTTGCGGTTATGACCAATGCGGGCATATCGATCCACGACAGTGTGGCGGAGGTTGCAAAAAACACTACCGACGAAGGATTAAAAGAGATTTTGAGCAAGGTGGCGGACGATATCGATTCGGGGCACAATATGAGCGAATCGGTCGAACCGTTCCAGGACCGTTTGGGAAGTATCACCTTAGCGATGATCCAGCTGGGGGAACAGACGGGGAACCTGGCAGAATCGCTGCACAAACTCAGCGATATTTTGGAAAATATCCGCGATAATATCGCCAAATTCAAAAAAGCGATCCGCCAACCGCTCATCACCCTGGGGGCGATGGCGATCGCGTTTACCATCCTAATCATCGTCGTCGTACCGAAATTCCGCAAAATCTTTGAAGAGTTGGGTGCGGAGCTTCCCCTGCCTACCCGAATCCTGCTCGATATAGAATACCTTTTTTCCAACTACGGATTATACGTTTTATCCGGCCTTGTTATCGCCCTGTTTTTCCTGCGCTATTTTTACACCCACGAGAAAAAGTTCAAATACTCCATGGACAAGCTTTTTTTAAGAATCTATCTTATCAAAGATATCGTCTTTTACTCCTCCATGCACCGCTTTTTCCTCGTTTTCGGAGAGTTGGTACGCTCAGGTGTACCCATCACGGAAGCCTTGGAAACGGCGACGAACCTCATCTCCAACGATGTCTTGCGCGAAAAGCTCGAAAGCGTACAGCTCAGTGTTTCCAGAGGTTCCACCCTCGCCCAGGCTTTCCACGATACGCAGCTTTTGGAAAATATGCTTATTCAGATGATCAAAGCCGGGGAATCGGGCGGAAGCGTCGATGCGATGATAGAAAAGGTCGCCGATTACTACGATATGAAGTTCCAGCATATTCTGGATAACATGTCCAGCTACATCGAACCGATTATGCTGGCATTTATTGCGGCGCTGGTTCTGCTTTTGGCACTGGGAATCTTTATGCCCATGTGGGATATGGCACAGGCGGCCAAGGTATAATCAGATACGATAAAGCCCCCGCAATATCCCCACCACCTTCTCCACGCTTTCAAAGGAGGCGGTTTCCTCCGCCGTATGGTATCCGATGGTGGGAAGCTGCAGCGTCGTACCCTGCACGCTCCCCGCACCGTTTTGTATGATCCTTCCCAGTTCCGTCCGCCCTATGGAACGCTGCACTCCCAAACGCTTATTTTGCGCTTGTAGGTAGCGATCCTTAAACCCTGAGCGTACCCCCCGCTCTTTACAGATTGCGGCAAGCTTTTGCGTAAACATTTTGTTAAACTCCCCGTGGGCATCCCTATTGCGCAGGACCACATCCTGCTTGACCATCTCCGCAATATCCGGATAGGGGCTGGTATCAAGGACAAGCAACTCCTCCGTAGAGATATCGAAGCGCTTGAACCACTCCAGGATAAACCGCCAACTCTTTCCCGCTTCCTCCCCCGCACTGAAAAAAGCCGTCCCCCTATACCCCAGATGATAAAGATAGATCAATATGGCGACACAGATGACGTTATCAAGCTGCGCGGAGAGAAATCCGTCTTTTATGCGCAACCGGTCCATAAAAGCCACGGGAGTATTGGGCAGCAGATGCTCCAAACCCGCGATTTCGAAAACCAGGTTGCCGCGCTTTTGACAGATAAAGGAGTTCTTGATTTCACCAAGTCCAAGATAGTATCCGCTATAGGGTTCATACGCCTGAACCAGCGCTTCGTTGAAGCGATCGGTAATATCGTACAGCAACTCTTCGGAAACGGAATCCCCCGAAAGATCGGCTCTGTTTTGGGCGATAAAGGCTGCATATTGAAACTCGTTGGGACCGGTACAGATCAACCCGTGACGGTCGCAGTGGGCACTGATAAACCCGCTGTCGGGATCATCCCCCTGGGCAACGAGCAACCCCTCGTAATAGCTTACCCCTACGCCCAACTCTTCAAGTTCGCGTTTGACCGTCAGGAAAAAGGAGTGTTCGTATCCCACAACCGAAGGGGTACGGATCAACTGCTTTAAAATATCCAAAAAAGTTTCAAACCGCTGCATCTTTACCTCTTTTCTATCAATGATACCCTAAACGCTACCCCGTTACAAACAGCAGCAGGTAAAGCCATCCAAATACAAGCAGCGGTCCCGCCAAACCGGCGATGATTCCCAGAATTAAAAAGTTTTTTGCATCAAGCAGCCTGCTTGAGTATACGATAGCGTTGGGGGGCGTGGATACGGGAAGACACATGGCAAAAGAAGCGCTCAAAGCCACGGCGATGGCGGTGTATTGGCTCTGCGTCTGCGAAAGAGTCGCGCCCACGGCGACGGCGATGGGCAGGATGATATTGGTTGCGGCGGTATTGCTCATAAAGTTTGAAACCACGACGACAACGTAACTAAACGCCAGAATGATCCATGCCAGCCCCAGCCCCTGGGTAGGGATCATCTGCGCAAACCAGCCGTCCACCCCGTTTTTAGCCACGGCCATCCCCAGACTCAAGCCTCCGATGATCAAGATGATCACATCCCAGCGCAAACTTCGGATATCGTCGGCATCGATAATACCAAGCATCGTAAAGATGACGATAGGCAGCAGGGAAACCACCGTCGTTGGCACATGGTGCAGCGGCCCGGTCAGCCACAACCCGATAGTAGCCGCAAAAACCGCTATCACCGCTTTTTTCTTCCAGCTGGGCATCTTGGGGATGGGGGAGTAATCCTTCGTCGAATCGTCAAAATGTTCGATGGATTTGAGGTTGCGCAGACTGATATAGCCTTGCGTCGAAGGGTAGAGTTTCAAAACAACCACGCCCAAAAGTGCCGCCGTTGCCAGCGCGGGGGGCAGCGCATACCCCATCCACCCCACAAACGAGGGGGCGTTTTCCCCGAGAATACCGACGGCGATAGCATTGGGGGGCGTGCCGATAATGGTCGCCATTCCCCCCAGGTTTGCCCCGATGACCACGGCTAAAAGCATCGTTTTTTTAAAGGGGTTGTCCTGGCGCACCATCAGCAGCATGGGACTCAATACGGTCATCATCATCGCCGCCGTTGCGGTATTGGAGACAAACATGGAAAGGGAAAACGTGATCCCCATCAACCCGATGACGATATTTCTCGGTTTGCCGCCGACAAAAAACAGTACCCGTTTTGCCAACCACAGATCCAGCTTCGTCTTCGATGCGGCCCGCGCCATGATAAACCCCGCAAGAAAAAGAAAGATCAAGGGGCTGGACCAGGGTTCGAGGTATGCTTTCCACGCTCCGTCGCTGTTTTGAAAATCAAACCCCTCCGCCCCCAGCAGCGTAATCTCCAAGGCGATAATAAGCAAAGATACGGCAAAAGCGGGAATCGCTTCGGTCACCCAAAGCCCCGCGGCAAAAAGCAGGATAAACAGCGTATATACCCCTTGATCGCTTAACGCATACTCGGGGATAAACGCGATCGCCAAAGCCAGACAGAGGCTTATTAAAAAACTTATAAAAACAAAACTCAGCGGAATCCTGTGTGCCGCATCGATAAAACCCCGCAGATGGCGCCTCGTATCAAGCATCGTTTCTCCTGTTTATCAAGTTTTGCGTTTATACAGCAGGTACAGCGTCCCCGTCGAAACCGCGGCGATAATGCCCAAAACCGCGAAAGTACCGCCGCCGGCTTCGGTAAAGAACAGATCCGTAGTATTCATCCCGAAAAATCCCACTATAAGGTTTAGCGGTAAAAAAACCGCCGAGATGATAGTCAGGGCATAGATCGTTTTATTCATTTTGTCGTTGGAATCGGTGATATAAAAGCTATAAAGCGAATCCAGCTTCTCCAACCCCAGCTGCGAAGAGCGCTCGGCGCGCTGGAGGTGTTCGCTCAAATCTTCAAATTCGATCCGGTAGCTATCATCTTCGCCAAGCAAACGGAAGAGGAAGCGTTGAAACACCTCCAGAGTCAGTGCCAGAACCCGCGACGTGCGCAAAATATCCTTTTTTGCGGCAAACCAGCGGGGCATAAACTCTTGGAGGTTTTGCTGCTCGTACAACTCCTCCTCCAGAAGCTCCAGACGCTCATGCTGCTGCTTTGTAAGCTGCAGTGCCCGATCGATCACCCCGTCCAGGGTGCGGTAAAGCTGCTGCAGAGACAGCGGCTCGAAATCGTCACCTTCCCGGCGGTAGCGGTAAAAAGCCCCTTCCTGCCAGATAAAGCCGTAATTTTGCATCTGCAACGTCTTGTCAACCTCCAGGGGTAAGCGCAGCAGCAACATGGAGTAGCTTTCCTGTCTGACAAAGATAGAGGGGTGCAGTTCACTACGCAGATCCTCGATATGCAGCGGATCGATCGACTCAGGGCGCATCTTCGGCTTTCTGCGTCTTGACCACCGGTTTTTGCAGCAGTAAACTGTTTGGATAGATGACCCGATCGGTTCCGTTTTCCAAAATAACGTTAAACAGGGTTATTTCGATGATGGAGCCCTCCACGCTGTTATCGCCGTCTACGATTTTGATACGGTCGCCTATACGCGCCGGAAAATTGAAAAAGATCAAAATGCTTGCGGTAACGTTGCTTAAGATGGACCACTGGGCAAACAGCGCTACCCCGACAACGGCAAAAACGGAGGAGGTAAAAAGCAGCAACCCTTTAAAATCGACGCTATAGATCAGTGCGACGGTGACGGCGGCGGTAAAAACGATCACGATGGTAAAAAACCGCTTGATGTAAAACGCGCGCTTAAGCGGTACCTCTTTTGCCGAAGCGAACCGGTCCAAAGAGCGCAGTATCAGGGTATGGAGTATAAACGCGCCAGCCAGAACCCCCAGGGAGAGAAGAAGCGCCATCTAAAGCACCTTTGAGAGCAGGTACTCCCACACGAGCGCGCTGAGCAAGCCCCCCGCGACCCCCGCGACGACATCATCGCCCATAACGCTCAAACCTCCCCTGCCCGCACGATCGATACGGCCGATCAGCGAAGGCTTCCAAATATCGAATAAGCGGAAAAAGAGAAAGCTCATAGCGATCTGATATATATTGGACGAAGCGATAATCAGCGCCAGCCACATCCCCACCACTTCATCGATCACGATCGATTTATCGTCGTGAACGCCGGTTCTTTTTTCATACTTGTCCGTTTCACGGACCCCGGCAAAGATAAAAAACAGGGTCAATAAAAAAAGGGTCTGGTCACCGATGTAGTACAGTATCGGCACCCCCGTGGCCAAAGCGGCCAGGGAGCCTACGGTACCGGGGGCTTTGGGGCTGAGCCCGCTGTAAAAAAAGGTCAAAAACAATCGTTGCATCAAGCAGCCTTTCACTATTTTTGTAATCTTAGCACAAGATCCCCTCCAAATGCAATAAAGCGGGGCCCCGTTTCGCATTTATCAGTTACAATTTGATAAAATCACAACTAAAAAGGCTGTACCCGTGTCCAAAGCAAGATCCAAACGATTCAACGTCGACAGTTCCCGACTGCTCAAAGAGCTCAACGCTTCTCTGCCCTTTGACAAAAAGCTCTACGCAGAAGATATAAAGGGCTCCATCGCCCACGCGAGAATGCTGTGTTCCCAGGAGATCCTCAGTATCGAGGAGTTAGAACGTATCGTCAACGGTTTGGCACAGGTCAAAGAGGAGATCGAGAAGGGAAAATTTACCTTTGATATCGCCGACGAGGATATCCACATGGCGGTTGAGAAGCGTTTGACCCAGATCATCGGCCCCGTGGGCGGCAAGCTGCACACCGCCAGAAGCCGCAACGACCAGGTTGCGCTGGATTTTCGCCTCTACGTACAAAAACACAACCTCCTTATCGCGGGGCTTTTAAAGGGGTTGATCCACTCCTTTGTCACCATCGCGGAGAAACACACCGCTACGATGCTGCCGGGGATGACGCACCTACAGCACGCCCAGCCCATCAGCTTCGCCTACCATATGCTCGCTTACGCCAATATGTTCCGCCGGGATTTCGAGCGCTTTATGCAAAGTTACGAACGCAACAACCTCTCCCCTTTGGGGTGTGCCGCGCTGGCGGGAACGCCGCACAATATCGACCGGGAGTTCGTGGCCAACGAGCTGGAGTTTGCGGGTACGACGCAAAACTGCCTCGATACGGTCAGCGACCGCGATTTCGCGCTGGAGATATCGTTTAACATCGCCACGGCGATGATGCATATCTCCCGCTTGTCCGAAGAGCTTATCATCTGGTCCAGCAGCGAATTTAGCTACATCAAGCTCAGTGACAAACACGCCACGGGAAGCTCCATCATGCCCCAGAAAAAAAACCCCGATATCCCCGAACTGCTACGGGGCAAAACGGGCCGGGTCAACGGCAACCTCATCTCCTTGCTGACCGTACTCAAAGGCTTGACCCTGGCATACAACAAAGATATGCAAGAGGACAAGGAGGGGGTTTTTGACAGTGTTGAAACCATGGAGATGGCCCTGCGCGTTTTAAAAGAGATGATCGATGAGATGCACGTCAATAAAGACCGCATGCTTGAAGCGACCATGGTAGGCCACCTCAGCGCTACGGATCTGGCCGATTATATGGTTCAGAAGCTGGGTATCCCTTTTCGTGAAGCTTACAACACCACCGGTGCCGCGGTCAATCTCGCAGACGAGAAGGGGATCGACGTCAGTCAGCTAAGTTTGGAGGATTTGCAAAGTATCGACGAGCGCATCGAAAGCGACGTATTGGAAAAGTTGCAGCTGCAAAACTCCATGAACGCGCGAAACAGCCAGGGAGCCACTTCGCAGACACAGACAAAGCGCCAGATCGAAACACTGCAAAAATGGCTGGAGTCGATTAACTGTGTTTAAACCGTAACTGTACTATAATAGTATCAGCTTAAATCCAAAGGCGGTCACATGAGCGACAGCATCTACATAGGCAGACAACCCATCTTTACCGCCAAAGGCGAGATCTATGCCTATGAGCTGCTTTTCCGCACCAAAAGCTCCTCTCAAATCATTATCGAAGATGATCTTATCAGTACGATCCGGGTGTTGATCAACGCCCTCAACACCATCGGAACGGAAAACCTGCTCGGCGGTAAACTGGGCTTTATCAATGTTGATAAGCGCCTTGTGATGAGTGATATGATAGAAATGGTTCCCCCCGACGAGTTTGTTTTGGAAATTCTGGAACATTGCGAAATAGATAAAGAGTTTCTCGATCGCATCCTTGCGCTCAAACAGAAAGGCTACCGCTTCGCCCTGGATGATTTTGATCTGAGCAAAACCATGTTTGCGCGCTTTGAATACCTTTTTGAACACCTCGATATTATCAAAATCGATATCCCCTTTATCGAAAGCAAAGATGACCTGCTGCGCCTGGAGGAGTTTCCCAACCAGATGATGCTTGCGGAAAAGGTAGAGAGTAAAAAGGATTTTAAAACCTACTCTATGCTGGGCTTTGATCTGTTTCAAGGCTACTTTTTCGAGCGCCCTTCCACTATCGAATCGCAAAATATCGACCCTTCGAAATCAACGGTTTTACAAATCTCCTCGATGCTTTCCAACGATGAGGAGATCGGTAAAATTATTGAAATCTTCCAGCGCGACAGTAAACTTACAATCAATCTGCTGCGCTACATCAACTCCGCGAAGTTCAGCTTCAAACATGAGATCTCCTCCATCAGCCAAGCGATCTCCATCGTGGGCTATCAGGGGTTACACAGTTGGCTGAAGATGTATCTTTATACCGAGCTCAGCGACGATCCGCTGACCAAAGCGCTCTATGAGCACGTGGAGTTTCGCAGCTTTATCATGGAGGAGTTTTTGCGCGAACTGCACAAACCGCACTTTATCAAAAAGGTTTCCATCACCGCGGCACTTTCGCTAATCGATGCGATCTTTAACGCTCCGCTAAAGGAGGTTTTGGGTCCCCTGGGCTTAAACCAGAAAGTTACCGACGCCATCTTTCACCACAAGGGCTACCTGGGCGCTGCTTTACTGATGGCACAAAGTTTGGAAACGTCAAACCTGCGCACCATCGACAAGATTTGTAAAAAAGTGGGGATATCCAAAGCAAAACCCCTGCAGTGGCAGGAGCAAAGTTACGCGCACCTGGCAAAGGTTTTGCAGCAAAAGAGGGAGGATTAAATATTTTCCGCTTTCGGGTCGGCAACCTGCCGGTCCCATTTTAGCTGCGTTCCGCCGAGCAGGTGAAAATGCAGATGCTTCACCTCCTGCCCTCCGTCTTCGCCGTTATTGGTAATAAGGCGGTATCCGTCGGCGTCAAGTCCGAGCTTTTGCGCCACCTCCTGGATAAAAGGCGTCATCTTCGCCATCAACTCTCCCGGCGTATCCTGAAAGCAGGCCACGTGCTGTTTTGGGATCACCAAGACGTGAATCGGGGCCTGGGGATTGATATCGTGAAATGCAAAAAATTCCTCGTTTTCCGCTACTTTATTACTGGGGATCTCTCCCTCGATAATCTTACAAAATATACACATGCAACTATCCTTTAATATACGATTAACTTCAAACGGCTATAATTATAACTAAACTAAAGTTCATCTCAAAAACAATTAAACCACTTCTTTAGGCAGATATATGGATGAAAAAATCTTTATCGGCAGGCAGCCGATATTTGACGCCAACGGTCAACTCTACGGTTACGAACTGCTGTTTCGTGACGGTACGACCAATGTCACCTGCATCGTCAACAACCTCTTAGCAACCGTCCGCGTCATCATCAACGCTTTGAACAATATCGGGATCAAATCGCTGCTTGGCGGTAAACTGGGCTTTTTGAACGTTGACCGCGAACTGCTTTTTAGCGATACTATCACCCTTTTACCGCCGAAACACTTTATCCTGGAAATTCTGGAAAGCGTCCGTATCGATACGGCAATTATCGAGCGTATCCGGGAACTCAAAGCGCTGGGATACCGTTTTGCGGTGGATGATTTCAACCTCACCCGGGAGATGTTTGACAACTTCGCGCCGATCTTTGAAATGATGCTGCTGGTCAAGGTGGATCTGCACGATATCAATAAAGAAAACCTCAAAGCCCTCAAAAAGATCAAACAGCCCCTGCTCGCGGAAAAGGTGGAATCAAAAGAGGAGCTTGACCTGTGTAAAAAACTGGGCTTTAGCTACTTTCAGGGCTACTTTTTCGAACGCCCCTCCGTACTGGAATCCAAAAATATCGACCCCGGAAAGATAATCATTTTAAAACTGATTAGTATGATCGGGCAAGACAGGGAGCTGCCCGAACTGATAAAGGAGTTTGAGAAAGACAGCAAACTCACCTATAACCTGCTTAAATATATCAATTCGGCAAAACACAGCTTCCGTACAAAGATCAGCTCCCTGACGCAGGCGGTGTCGCTTCTGGGCAAAAAGGGGTTGCAATCCTGGCTGGAGATGTTTCTGTATATGGGAGCCTCCTCATACGGCAGCGACAACTACGCCGAAGCGCTGTACGAAAATACGGTGATCCGCTCCATGGTACTGCACAGCTACCTGGAACAGAAACAAAGCCTCTCCAAAAAAACACAGATATCTCTCGTCGCGACCCTTTCTCTGATCGATGCGCTGCTGAATCTGCCCATGGACAAGTGTATAGAACACCTCAATCTCGAAGAAGCGCTCGAAAACGCGCTGCTGCACTACGAAGGAGCCCTGGGAGAGGGGTTGCTGCTGGCGAAATATCTCGAAACCGATCAAAATCACAAACTGGACCTGCTGTGCAAAAAACTCGATATCACACCTTCGACGGCACTCTCATGGTATGAGCGGTGCCTTATCGATTTAGAAAAGGAAAAACTCTAATATGACTTTACAAAAAAAAGCCACCGTCGTCAGCTCCCTCGTTGCTTTCGGGCTGGCGGTTATCAAACTGATCTTCGGTCTTATCAGCGGCTCCGTTGCCGTACTGGCTTCGGCGATCGATTCTTTGCTGGATCTGGGGATTTCACTCTTTAACTACTTCGCGATCAAAAACTCCGAAATGCCCGCGGACGATACCTTCAACTACGGCCGGGGCAAGATCGAAGCGATAGCGGGAGTGATCGAGGGGACGGTCATCACCCTCTCGGGTCTGTTTATCTTTTACCAATCCATCGACAATATCATCAAAGAAAAGGTGCTTACCGCCCTGGATCAATCCCTGATCGTGATGACTATCTCCTTTCTCGTCACCCTGGCACTGGTACTGTTTCTCAACTACGTGGCAAAAAAAACCGACAACCTCGTGATCAGATCCGACGCCCTGCACTACAAAACCGACCTCTACAGCAACGGCATTATCCTGATCTCGCTGTGCGTTATCACTTTTACGGGCTTTTTCCTCATCGACAGTATCCTGGGGATCGTGATTTCGCTTTATATTATCTACTCAGCCTTTGGCATCATTAAAGAGGGGGTGCTCAATCTCATGGATGTGGCACTTGACGACGGCGTGGTGGAGCAGATCACCTCCATCATTGAAAACAGTAAGAACGTCACCGATTACCACAACCTGCGTACCCGCGCTTCGGGAAGCGTCAACTTCGTGGACGTGCATCTGGTCTTTAACGAACAGATGCTGCTGCGCCACGCCCACAGTATCTCCGATGAGATCGAGCGCAAGATCAAGCGTATCGACCCGGAGAGGGAGTGGATCTTTAACATGCACCTTGATCCCCACGACGACAGTGAGGAGCAAAGCTGATCAAGGTTTTTACCGGCAAACTTGACAAGAGTTCACTAAAGTTGTATAATATTTTTAGCAATCAGCAGTTATAAGTGCTAAAACAACGTAAAGGATAGTGAATGAGCAACATTTTAGAAAAACTCACCAACCAGATGACAGAGACGCTGGAAAGTTCCGTTTCTCTGGCACTGCACAACCAAAACCCGCAGGTAGAACCCCTGCACCTGATCTGGGCGATGGTAACCAATACCAACTCCATCTTAAACCAGGCACTCAATAAGCTCGGCAGCGACAAAACCGCCGTGGAGCTGGAGATCCAGAGCCAGAGCAAGGAGCTTGTCAGCTCCAGCGGCATCACCAAAGAAAATATCAAAATTTCGCAAAACACCCTGCAAAGCCTGCAAAAAGCCGAAGGGCTCATGGCAAAACAGGGGGACAAATTCCTCGCCGCCGATACCTTCTTACTGGCAAACACCGGAGAAAAATTCCTCAAAGACACCATTGGGAAGTTTATCGATATGAGCGAGTTCAAAAAGACCCTGGAGGCGATCAGAGGGGGCAAAACCATCGACAGCGCCAGCAGCGACGAAGCGCTGGAAAGCTTGGACAAATACGCCATCAACCTCAACCAAAAAGCCCTCGACGGCGAACTGGACCCCGTGATCGGCCGGGACGAGCAGATCGAGCGGATGATGCAGATTCTGATCCGTAAAACCAAAAACAACCCCATTTTGCTCGGGGAACCCGGGACCGGAAAAACCGCCATCGTCGAAGGACTTGCCCAGCGTATCGTGGATAAGGAGGTGCCAAACTCTTTGCAGAATATGAAGGTGATGGCGCTGGATATGAGCCGCCTTATCGCCGGAGCGAAATACCGCGGGGAGTTTGAGGACCGCCTCAAAGCGGTGGTGGATGAAGTGAAAAAGGACGGCAACGTCATCCTTTTTATCGACGAGATCCACACCATCGTCGGCGCCGGGGCCAGCGAGGGAAGCATGGATGCGGCCAACATCCTCAAACCCGCCCTCGCCCGCGGCGAACTGCACACCATCGGTGCGACCACCCTGAAAGAGTATAGAAAATACTTTGAAAAAGATACCGCTTTGCAGCGGCGTTTCCAGCCCATAGGCGTAGATGAGCCAAGCGTCAATGAATCGCTGCAGATCCTAAGAGGGATCAAAGACCGTTTGGAAACCCACCACAACGTCACCATCAACGACAGCGCCCTGGTCGCCGCGGCGAAGCTGAGTGACCGCTACATCACCGACCGCTTCCTGCCCGACAAGGCGATCGACCTGATCGACGAAGCGGCGGCGGAGTTGAAGATGCAGATTGAGAGCGAACCCAAAGAACTCTCCAAGATCAAGCGCGAAATTTCCAACCTCCAGGTGGAAAAAGAAGCCCTTGCCATGGATAAAGGCGATAAAAACAAAACGCGTATCGAAGAGATCGAGAGAGAACTTGCGGATAAAAACGAAGAGAAATCCGCCCTTGACGCGCGCTTTGAAAACGAAAAAACGGTCTTTGCCGATATCGCGGAGGTCAAAAACGAGATCGAGGGTTTAAAAACGCAGGTGGAGCGCAGCAAGCGTGACGCGGAGTTTAACAAAGCCGCCGAGATCGAATATGGACAGATCCCCAAGCTGGAGGAGAAACTGACCAAACTGCGCGAACAGTGGACGCAGATGCAAGAAGCCGGGACGCTTTTGAAAAACAGCGTCGATGACGAAATGATCGCCAGCATCGTCAGCCGCTGGACCGGCATCGCGGTAACGAAGATGCTCCAAAGCGAAAAGGAGAAGATCCTCAATGTCGAAAAGGAACTGCACAAAGAGGTGGTGGGTCAAGAGGAAGCGATCAGAGCCGTCGGCCGCGCCATCAAGCGTAACAAAGCGGGCTTAAGCGACGAAAGCCACCCCATCGGCAGCTTTTTGTTTTTGGGCCCCACGGGCGTGGGAAAAACGGAAACGGCCAAAACCCTGGCACGGTTTCTCTTTGACGATGAAAAGGCGCTGATCAGACTGGATATGAGTGAATATATGGAAAAACACGCCGCCAGTCGCCTCGTGGGTGCGCCTCCGGGATACGTGGGCTACGAAGAGGGGGGACAGCTCACCGAAGCGGTGCGGCGAAAACCCTACAGCGTGGTGCTTTTCGACGAGGTGGAAAAAGCGCACCCCGATGTGTTTAATATGCTGCTGCAAGTCCTTGACGACGGGCGTTTGACCGACAACAAGGGGGTAACGATCGATTTTAGAAATACGATCATTATCCTCACCTCAAACATCGCCAGCGACAAGATCGTCGAACTCGGGGGCGAGGAGCGGACCAAAGCGGTCAAGGAGGAGCTGCGCCGCAACTTCAAACCCGAATTCCTCAACCGCCTGGACGATACGGTGATCTTTGAACAGCTCGATCTGGACAATATTACGCAGATCGTGGATATCATGTTCAAAGGGATCAAAGCCAAACTGGCGGCTAAAGAGATCGAAGTGGGCTTAACGCAGGCGATGAAAAACTACATTGCCGAAGCGGGCTTTGACCCGGTATACGGTGCAAGACCGCTTAAACGTGCCCTCTATGAGATCGTTGAAGACCGCCTGGCGACACTGATCTTGGAAGACAAGGTCGGCGAAGGTGCCAAAGTGGAGTTTGATTACAAAGACGACGAAGTACACGTCGACATCTCATAACCCGGCCTAAAGGGAGCTTCTCCCTTTGGTGGTGCTAGGATGCGTTTAAGATACTCAGATAAAGAGCGACACCAAAAAGTGCCGCTGCCGCAAGGGGTAAAGCCAGAATATAGGTATAACGCTCGATCACGCTCATAGGTTCTCCTTTTTTCTTCCTTATACTTTTCATTATATGCTTATTCTTTACGGGACTGCAAGAAAGTTACAAAGATATCGACCGGTCCGACTTTGCGGTTACAATTTGTAACTTTTATTGTAACTGTGTTGTTATCTTCAATGGTTAAGATTACGCAAAAAAGGAAAACCGGTGGCAAAGAAAGTCCTGTTTTTGTGCACGCACAACAGTGCCAGAAGTCAGATTGCGGAAGCGTTGTTAAAAAAGTACGGAGAGGATCGGTTTATCGTAGAGAGTGCGGGGTTCCAGGGGGATAAGATCCTGCCTTTGGCGATCAACGTCTTAGCTGAGGAGGGGATCGATATCAGCGATAAAAAACCCAACGATATTTTTGAATTTTTCAAACAGGGGCGACAATACAACTACGTCATCACCGTTTGTGACAGCGCTCGGGCAAAACAGTGCCCCATCTTTCCCGGACTTGATGCGAGGATCCACTGGGATTTTGACGATCCCAGGGATTTCACCGGAGACGAAATCCAGAAAATGGCGCAGATGCGCATCCTCAAAGACGGCATTAAAGAGGAGGTACTGCGCCTCATAGAGCTGCATGAAGGCGAGGGTTTGAAAGAGCGCCTTCCCAAACACTGGATCCTTCAGCAGTAAGCCACCCTACTGCACAAGCTCTTTGATCCAACCCTCGAGGAGTTCGTGCAGCTTTTCGTTGGGAACTTCGAGGATACTGATCTCAAAATGGTCCTCATACTCGCACACCCCGATTGATCGGGGGCGAACTGCTAAAATTTTGCTCGTGGGGATCTCCTTGCCGAAACAAAAGATCAAATTTTTCGCATCGATAAGGTCGGGTTGGATCTGTGCGTCTTCCAAACTTTTCGTATGGGTATAGTGGTCAAACTCGGCGATAAACTTCGCTACGGGGTGGTTATCCACCTTCTCTTTCAAAAACTTGATCACTTCATCGGTATTTCTACACGCGGTTTCATCTTTTTTAACGCATAACTCGTAGATGGGATACTTCTCTTTAAACATCATCTGTTTCATTGTTTTACTCCTGTATACATATCTCTTTTTTTCTCATGTGCTGCAGTGTTCTTACCGCAACGATAGCGACTACTACGGTGGTAACGGCGATAAAAATATAAGCCAATACGCTATAAAGCGCGATCCCCGTTACCTTGTACGCCAGCATCGAAGCGATGGTCACCGCCGCCAGCGGGAAGGTAAATGCCCACCATGAGATGAAAAATTTCAAATTTAAAAAGTTTTTATACATAAAAAACAGTAAAAAAGTAAAAAACAGCGCCAGATTATACAGCGCGCTGGCAAACATATCATACTCGCCGTACATCTTCATATACGCGATAAACGAGATTGCGGGAGGGGCGATAAAGATAAACAGCGTAGGGATAAACTTCACCGCCATCTGATGGTGGAAGATGATACGGTTGATCAAAACCGCCGTCAAAACGATCCAGAAAAACACCCCGATGGAAAAATAATACATCAAAAGCGCATTATCAAACATCCCGGCACCCGCTACGGGAACGAGGACGTTGCCGACGATAGGGATGAACCATGCGGGGTTGGAGTGTTTGATCTCGAGGTTTCTATTGATCCAGAAACTGATCGTATACAGCGTAAAAAAGGTTTGCATCGCCGTACCGATGATAAAGCTGTAGTAACTCACCGCATGGTTCATGGGGTGGTACACGATCGAAATCAGCAAAAACGAGATCGCGCTTGCGGCAAAAAAGTTGATGCGTACCGGGTGGGCAAACTCCTTTTTCACCTCCTCAAAATAGCGCGTCATCTTTAGCAGATAAAAGATGATGATCGCGGCAAAAATAACGCTGTCGATGTAAGCCAGCACCGTTCCCACGCCGGGGGCAAAGCCCAAAATTTCCCAGGCTTTTTGATACACGATCGTCAAGCCCGATAACCCCATGACGATGGCAAACATCATAATAGGCATAAACTGCAGACGATTGCTTGGAACCGTTTCGCAATTTTCTTGTTGCATACTCTCTCCTTATTTAGTAATGGTTTGTAGTGATGTGACCGCACAGTCGATCCGCTTGGCGATATCGCGCCCCTGCATATCCATAAAATCGATTTGGAACTTATAAACAAGCTTTCCATCCAGTTTATAGTCAAATAGCAGATACCCCGCGTAAAGCTTTGCTTTTTTCGTCTTTTTCTTGGGATCTTTTTTATCGTTTTCATAGATAAGCACATTGAGTTCCACATCGCCGCTTTGGACAACGTTGATATCGTCTTGACCCAATCTTTTGACGATCAAGTCCCGGATCTTACGCTGACTGATCCGTTCAAAAAGTTGCGATTGCATATAGTGCGACTTTTGCACCCTCGTATGCAGCGTTACGCCCCTTTGCAACGCTTTACCCAAAAGTTGCAAACGCTTCGGGTCAAATACCTTTTCAAAGGTTACCACCTCTTTATGGCAAGGGATCCGATCACTCTTTGGCCCCTTTTTCGTCAACTGTTTATACACTTCCACGCCCAAAACGGTAACGATTGCCGCAATCAGCAGAGGATAGAAAAAACGTTTCATCACCCTCTCCTTAGTGCGAACTGCACGTGCCCCGTGCCCCCGCGCTTTCTAACATGCCGTCGGCGAAGGCTTTGACCGATTGCGCCACCGTATCGGAGCGGCTATCGCGGTAAAGTTTCACCCCCGCTTGCACAAACCCGGCGGCGGGCTTGGCACCGATACCCGATACGACCAAAGCGTCGGGACGGAGGTTGAGGATGTTTTGTACCGCATCCTTGCAGCCGCCGCCGTGTCCGGGGTTGGCCACGCTTTCAACGTTGATCACCATGCCGCCGGTAAGGGTGACGACGGTGTAGTATTTCGCCCTGCCAAAATGTGCGCCGAGCGTAGCCTTGTGCCCCTTGTCCTCATTGGTTGGAAAAATCAGTTTCATCTTGTATCCTTTTAGTGTTTGTGGGCACCGTGGTGGTGCTCTCCCCGTTTTGCGTGGCTGTGCATGGAGCTTTGCTCCACATATGCGGCCATATTGCTACCGTCCACCCTCTCTAGCTCACCGCTTTGGAGTTTCTCGACCGCCCGGGAGAGCGTGATGCGCTCCTTTCCCGCATGATAGCACAAAATGCCCGCTTTTTGCAGCAGCATAAAGGGGTTGCCGCCCATATGGGCAAAGATCAACCGTTTTACCCCCTTTTCCTGCAGCCAGCCGACCACGTCGCGTCCGCTTTGCAGCCTGTTTTGCGCCACCTCTACCGCTCCGGCAGCATCGATAAAGGCAAACCATTTGGCCTTACCAAAAAGCGGAGCCACGGGGGCGTCGTTTCTATCTGTTTTTACCGGTATCGCTATCATTGTTTACCCTTTTTTCATAATTGCTGATATTTTTCAATACAAGCCGGTATGATCCGTAGATCACGATGGGCCACAGCGTCAGCCAGATCAGTGAAGTCGTATAATCTACCATTGTCTATCCTTTTTAATAGTTGTGCGTTTCGGGATCTTCGATCTCCTCTTGCGTCATCTTCACCCGGTCCATGGCGTACCACACATAGGCGATATACGCCAAAACGAAAGGCACCATCAAAGAGACGTAACTCATCGCCGTCAGCGTGTATTCGCTGCCGGAGCTGTTTTCGATGGTGAGCGAACTTTGCAGATCATATACCGAAGGGTAGTACGCCGTGTTGTTCAGTCCCACGTTTAAAAACAGCGCCATCACCGTCAGTACGATTCCCACGCCCTCGGTTTTGATGCAGCAGCTTTTTTTCTTGACAACCGTATTGTAAACGGCGTAGATCACCATCAAAACGCCGATGACAAACATCGCACCCGCAACGGGCATCTCGATAAAGTTCCAAAAGTATTTGTTCGCTTCCATCACCACTGTGCCCCGCCCATCGTAAGCAAAGCCCTCTTTTACAAAGATCCACGCCAAAAACCCAAGAAAGAGAACCAAAAAGGGTACAACATCCTTTTTGATACTGCCCACGGCGTTTTCGCGGATCACCCGATCGTCGATATTGTTGATAAAATACATCGCCCCGGCGATGCGAACTAAAAAAAACAGCGCAAACCCAAGCAGATAGTTGTAGGGGTTAAACAGCGCTTCCAAGCCCCGCAAAGCGTGCTGCCAGTGCGAAAAGTTGTTGCTATCCACCGTAAAGAGCGAACCGCTGAAAAAGGTGCTGATAGCGATACCGAGTAAAATCACGCCCAGGGAGCCGTTGATATATAAAAAGGTTTCATAGACCTTTTGGCCCAGAAAGTTGTCGGGCTTTTTACGGTACTCGTAACTCACAGCCTGGATGATAAAGCAAAACAAAATCGCCATCCACACCCAGTACGCTCCGCCGAAACTGGTGGCGTAAAACAGCGGGAACGCCGCAAAAAGCGCCCCGCCAAAGAGAACGAGCGTGGTAAAGCCAAGCTCCCACTTGCGTCCAAGGGAGTTAACGAGCATCGTTTTTTTCACTTCATCTCCTCCCGAAACTCTGCCCAGGATCGTTTGACCGCCCTGGACAAACATGATAAACGCGAACAAACCGCCCAGCAGGGAGATGATGATCCACCAGTACTGCTGCAACTGTAAAAATGATAATTGTTCAAACATTTAGTGTCCTTTCGGTCCGATTTTAATCTGGCGCAGCATGATCTTGATCTCTGCAAGAAGCAGCGCCGTAAATAAAAAGGCAAAGAGCCAGAAGGTGATCTGAACGTTGCTCGTACCGATATCGGTCGCCGCGACGCCTACGGGCATCAAGTCCTGGATAGCCCAGGGTTGGCGCCCCACTTCCGCTACGATCCAGCCCGCTTCCGCTGCGATCCACCCCAGGGGGATGGAGTACAGCGACGCTTTAAGCCAGAAGCGGCTTTGGGCGATATCTTTTTTCGTAGACAGATACAGCACCGCCGCAAAGAGCACCAAAAACCAGCCTCCAAGCAGCACCATCACGTGAAAGCTGTAAAAGGTCAGCGCCACGGGCGGTACCACGTCTTCGGGTTTTTCCAGGTGCCCATATCCGAAGTACTCCATATTCTTTTCCAAAACAGCGCGGTTTTTCACCTGCGCCGCGGTGTCGCCGCTCTCTTTGGCCGCTTTGTACGCTTCCAGTGCGGCGATCGCTTTGTTACCCTTTTCTATCTTCGAAGCCGCCGATTCAAAGCCGCGCTCCTCGTTGCCGTACACCAGATCGTGCAAGCCCGGGACATACGCATCCCAAACGTGATAGCCCAGAATGGAAAGCGCATAAGGCACTTCGATCTCAAAGTCGTAGGTCGGTTCATCGCTTAAGAGTTTTTTATTGCTGTTAAGTATCCCAAAAGCCACGATCCCCGCGGCTTCCTTGCCGTCATACATCCCCTCCATCGCCGCTAACTTCACCGGCTGCTTCTGCGCTACCTGGTGGGCGGATTCATCTCCGCTGACGACGATAAAGATCGAAACGACAAGCCCGAAGGTCGAACCGATGATCATGGACTTTTTGGCAAACTCCACTTCGCGCTTTTTGAGCAGATACCACGCACTGATGCCGATGACAAACAGCGCGGCGATGACGTAGCCGCTGCCGATGGTGTGCAAAAACTTCGCAATGGCGACGGGGCTAAGCGCCACGTCCCAAAAGCTTGCCATCTCGTTGCGCACCGTATCGGGATTAAACTCCATCCCCACGGGAAACTGCATCCAGCCGTTTGCCACGAGGATCCAAAACGCCGAGAGGTTGGACCCTACGGCAACCAGCCACGTAGAGAGCAGGTGAAACTTTTTGCCCACCTTGTTCCAGCCAAAAAACATCACCGCAAAGAATGTGGATTCCATAAAGAAGGCTAAAATCCCCTCCACGGCCAAAGGCGCGCCGAAGATATCGCCCACAAACCAGCTGTAATTGGCCCAGTTGGTCCCAAACTCAAACTCCATAATCAGCCCCGTCGCCACGCCGATGGCGAAGTTGATGGCAAACAGCGTCATCCAAAACCTGGTCATCTCTTTGTATTTAAGATCCCCCGTTTTGACATAGATCGTTTCCATGATCGCTACGATAAAGGATAATCCCAAAGTCAAAGGGACGAATAAAAAGTGGTAAATGGCCGTCAACGCAAACTGCGCCCGCGACCAGTCGATTAATTGCTCTTCCATTGTTTTCTCCTTAGACGAAGGCTCAAAAAACCGGTTCAGGGTTCATGCTATCTGCTTTTTCCTACCAGATTGCCGTGAACAAATTCGATCTTTTGCGCCTCGTTTTCATACTCCGTATCGATCGAGCGGTCATACACAAAATAGTTCAGCACGATCAAAATCACGGCGACCTTGATAAAGATCAGCCGCCACAATGTTTTGCCGGTTGTCATACTTTTAAACCCCTGGGCATAAAAGTCGTATACGTTTTTAATCAGTTTCATTTTACAACCTTTTTAAACATATGTTCATTATAATACCATTTTTTATGAACATATGTCAAGTATAACAGAGGTGGATTACATCCTCGACACCTGTGACAAAACAATTACGAATTTGGGAAAACGGAGGGTGCCGCATCTGCGCGGCGCCCTTTGGGAGAGAGTTATGTTTCCTTGGCGGGCGCTCCCGCCAAGGCGGTCTTACTGTTCGATCTCTTCGAGGTAGATATCGTATCTGGGATAGATAAAGGTACTGTCCCGGTATACGAAGACGCGTTCGGGTTCGTCAACTGCGTACGCTTTGATCTTGATAGGCACGGGCGTATCTTTACGCTCATCCTCTACCAACACCTCCTTTGTCGAAAGGATCACGATCTCTTTGCTCTTTTTACCGGCATCAAGCTCAAAGCGTACGCAGTTGACGAACCCGAACGCGTCTTCGTATACCGGGACAGTACC
>LLYS01000015.1 GCA_002049495.1 Epsilonproteobacteria bacterium tcs-49
TATTCGTGGGTTATTCGTGGGTTATTCGTGGGTTATTCGTGGGTTATTCGTGGGTTATTCGTGGGTTATTCGTGGGTTATTCGTGGGTAGAAACAGGAGGATCACTCCCCTGTTTCTATTATATAGTATTACTACTGTAGCAATCTCATTACGTTTTGTTGTACCGAGTTGGCTTGACTCATCGCATAACTTCCTGACTGTGCCAAGATGTTGTGTTTCTGGAAAGTCGCACTCTCAGCCGCAAAGTCAACGTCTCTAATGTTAGATTCCGCCGCTTTTACGTTTACCTGTGTAACGGAGATGTTGTTAATAGTACTAACAAGCTGGTTTTGTACCGAACCAAGATCCGCTCTAACGGTATCAAGCGCTTTTGTCGCACTCTCGGCGATATCCATAACGATCATCGCACCTTCAAGCGTCATAACCCCTGAAGAGAGGTCGTCACCCTGGGTTGCTGAAGTCGCGTTGGCACCGGCCGCACTTCGTACGTCTGCGTCAAACTCGTTGACAACGTCGCCGAGGTTAACGGTCGCTACGGAATCAGCCGCGGAGATCCCCGCACCCGTTACGTCGATATCTCTTGAATCAAGTCTTGTCAACGTGATTTGACCGTAAGATTCCTGCGCACTCATAATACCGCCTGCAGAGGAGATATTGATACCACGTCCGTCCATACTCTTAAGGATAAGGTTACCCTCTTCATCCGTAGACGCTTCTACGCCGGTTTCCTCTTTAACGGCATTGATCGCCGCAACAAGTCTACCGTCTCTGTCGTTGGTTTCAACGCCACTGATATTACCGATACTTACCCCGTTGATACCAAGGGAAGTTACGTCACCGGCCGTATCAAGGTCAACCAAGACCTCATTGGTCCATGAAGCACGGACCCCTACAAGGTCGGAGTTTTTATTGATAACGTCGGCCATGTTACCCACACCTGTACCGGCACTTGTGGAGATGACAACCGTTTCAAGTTCAATCTCTTCACCGTCTACGGTAAAGGTAAGCTTGGAAGAAGCGGCAGCACTGATTTCGGAAGTCTCAAGACGAACGTGACCGATCTTGTCTGAACTTGTCGCACCGATCGTAGCGTTTACCGTTTCGTTGGAGTACGCACCGATTTGGAACTCTTTGTTCGTAAAACGTCCAGAAAGCAGTTGCTGTCCGTTAAAAGACGTTGTTTTCGCAATCGTGTCAAGTTCTTCCATCAATCTTCTGATATCTTTTTGCAGTGCTTCACGGGAATCGGTTGTTTGACCGTCCTGCGCAGCCTGTGTCGCTTTTGTTTTGATGGTGTCAAGAATTTTGAGCTGCTCATCCATCGCTTTATCCGCAACCTGGATAATCCCGATAGCGTCGTTGGCGTTGTTTACGGCTTGTCCCAAAGCACTCGCTTGTGAACGAAGACTGTCCGCAATAGCCATACCCGAAGCATCGTCTGCAGCTTTGTTAATTCTCAAACCTGAACTTAATTTCTCTAGAGAATTGCTAAGCGATCTGTTGTTTGCCACACTGTTGGTGTGTGCATTCATCGCCGCAATGTTAGTGTTAATTCTGAAACCCATGATAAACTCCTTTTTATCTCATGTGTTGTGTTTGTAGTTGAGAGCTTCCTTGCTCTTAAATGAAAGATCGGTGCAAAAAAAATTTTGTTTAGACTTTTTTATAAAAAATTGTTACAATTTGATTAAAATTTTACGCGGCAAAGCCCTCTATAGGCTTAAAAGACCGAAATCAAGGGAATAGATGAACTTAGTTATAGTCGAGTCACCTGCAAAAGCACGCACGATCAAAAACTTTTTAGGAAAAGATTACAAAGTAGTAGCAAGCAAGGGGCACATTCGAGACCTGCCCAAAACCTCTTTCGGCATCAAGATCGAAGATGACAAGTTCCTTCCCCAGTACAGGGTCCCCAAAGACTCCTCCGCCACGGTCAAAGAGCTCAAAGAGCTCGCCAAAAAAAGTGATGAAATTTATATCGCGACCGATGAGGACCGCGAGGGAGAGGCGATCGGCTATCACATCGCCATGGCGATCGGCAAGGACCCCGAAAAACTCCCCCGGATCGTTTTTCACGAAATTACGAAAAAAGCGATCCTTGACGCGATCGAAAACCCCCGACGTATCGATATGGACAGTGTGGATGCACAGCAGGCCAGAAGGCTGCTGGATCGTATCGTGGGCTACAAACTCTCTCCGCTGCTCAGCTCCAAGATCCAAAAGGGTCTCAGTGCGGGAAGGGTGCAATCCTCCACACTCAAGATAGTAGTGGACCGTGAGCGCGAAATCAAAGCGTTCGTTCCCAAAGAGTACTGGAAAGTCAATGCCGAGTTTGAGGGAGTGGAAGCCGAGATCAACAGTTTTGAGGGCAAAAAGCTTTCCAAGCTCAGCATCGAAAACAAAGCCCAGGCGGACAAGATCGTCGAATCGGTCAAAAAGGAGCACTTCAAAGTCGCTTCCATCCAAAAGCGCTCCACCAAAACCAAAACCCCCACGCCCTTTATGACCTCCACGCTGCAGCAAACGGCGTCGTCGAAGCTGGGCTACAGCCCCAAAAAGACGATGATGCTGGCACAAAAGCTGTACGAAGGGGTACAGACCGACCAGGGCAACAGCGGGCTTATCACCTATATGAGAACGGACAGTTTGAACCTGGCCAAAGAGGCGGTCTTTGCCGCGCGCGATTTCATCGAAAGCAGCTTCGGCGACAAATACCTGCCCCAAAAGCCCAAATTTTACAAATCAAAAAGCCAGGGGGCGCAGGAAGCCCACGAAGCGATCCGCCCCGTTCGCGTGGATTTTACGCCGCAAAAGGCCAAGCAGTATCTCAAAAACGACGAATACCGCCTCTACGAACTGATCTACAACCGCTTTTTGGCGTGCCAAATGACCGAAGCGCAGTTTGAGAGCCAAACCATCGAATTTGCCGGCGAACACAGCGTTTTCAAAGCCAGCGGCAGAAAACTGGTCTTTGACGGCTTTTACAAAGTGATGGGATACGGGGAAAAGGAAAACCTGCTTCCCGAACTCAAGCAAGGCAGCGACACCGAAGCCAAAAAGCTGAAAGCCAAGCAGTTTTTCACCGAACCCCCCGCGCGCTACAGCGAAGCGAGCCTGGTCAAAAAGCTCGAGGAGCTGGGGATCGGACGCCCGAGCACCTACGCTCCCACCATCTCTATCTTAGAAAGCCGCGACTATATAGAGATAGAGAAGAAAAAGATCATCCCCACCAAGATCGCCTTTACGGTGATGGAGGTGATGGAAAAACACTTTGAAAACATCGTCGACAGCGATTTTACGGCAAACATGGAGGAGGTACTGGACAAGATCGCCGAGCACAAAGCCTCCTGGCAGCAAACGCTCAAAGAGTTTTACGATCCCTTTATGGACAAGATCGCCCAGGGCAAACAAAACATCAAAAGCCAGAAAGTAGCCAAACCGCTGGGGCGCAACTGCCCCGAATGCGGCAGCGAGCTGCTGCTTCGCAAGGGGCGTTTCGGGGAGTTTGTCGCATGCAGCGGCTTTCCCAAGTGTAAATACACCGAGGATATGGGCGGAGATAAACAAGAGGAGGTCAAAAGCGACCAGAAGTGTGACAAATGCGGCGCGGATATGGTGATCAAAAGCGGTCGGCGCGGCAAATTCCTGGCGTGTTCAAACTACCCCGATTGTAAAAACACCCAGCCCCTGACCCCGCCGAAGGTTCTGGAGGTCAAATGTCCCGACTGCGGCGGCGATCTGATCGAGCGTTCGGGACGGCGCGGCAAGTTTTACGGCTGCAGCAACTACCCCAAGTGCAAATTCATCACCAACTTCGAACCGGTGGAGAAAGATTGCCCCAAATGTGAAAGCAAGGTGATGGTCAAGCGCACCTACCGCAAAAAAGAGGTATACGAGTGCGTCAAATGCAAAGAGCGCGTCGATGCCTGATGAACCCCTGTTGCTGGGGATACTCAGCGACAGCCACAAAAAACCCGATCTCACCGCCGAAGCGATCGGAGAGCTCAAGGCAAAGGGTGTACAACACTTGATCCACGCGGGGGATTTTTCCCTTGAGCAGAACCTGGAGCTGCTCAAACAAAGCGGCCTGCCCTACACGGCGGTTTTTGGCAACAATGACAACCGCTTGATTGAGGTGGCATCTTCGTACAGTATCTATAAAGAGCCCCACTATTTCAAACTCGACGGTATACGTTTTAAACTGATGCACCTGCCCTTTTATCTCAGCGGCGACACGGAGGTGGTTATCTATGGGCACACCCACGCCTTTGAGTGTGAAAAGCGGGGCAAAACCCTGTTTTTAAACCCCGGGGAACTGTGCGCGAGAAATAAACCCGTCAGCGAATACGCGATGCTGGAAGTTACCGTTAATGAATTTAGGGTACACTACTTTGCCAAAGATCTCGCAAGCGGTGGGATCAAAGAGCAACTTTTAACCTTTGAAAGAGAGAGTTCATAATATGCAAAAAGAGATTATGCTGTGCGCCATCGACAATATCCTCAGCGGCTCCTGCCGTGAAGATTGCAAATTCTGCACCCAAAGCATCCACCACGGGGCCGATATTGAGCGCTACCGTCTCAAATCCACCGAAGAGATCGTAAAAGACGCTAAAATAGCCAGAGCGAACAAAGCGGTAGGCTTTTGTATGGTCACCGCGGGCAAAGCACTGGAGGATAAGCACGTTGAATTTCTTTGCAAAACGGCAAAAGCGGTCAAAAAAGCGGTACCGGAGTTTAACCTCATCGCCTGCAACGGTACCGCGACAAAAGAGCAGCTCAAAGCGTTGCAAGCTTCGGGAGTGGACAGTTACAATCACAACCTTGAAACAAGTGAAAACTACTACCCGCAAATCTGCACCACCCACGGCTGGAGCGAGCGCTATAAAACCTGCGAAAACGTCAAAAGCACGGGGCTGAATCTGTGCAGCGGCGGCATCTTCGGCATGGGAGAAAGCGAGCAGGACCGCGAAGAGCTCATCGCGGCGATTCAAACCCTGCAGCCAAAGTCGGTGCCTTTGAACTTTTTTATGAAAAACCCCGCCCTGCCTTTGGAGGTCGAACCGATCACTCCCGCGCAGGCGCTAAAGATCGTCCGCTACGCCAGGGCGCAACTTCCCGGGCAGAAACTCATGGCCGCAGGCGGCAGAGAGAGCACCTTCGGCACGGATCAAAAGCCGCTGTTTGAAGCGGGAATCGACGCGATCGTCATCGGCGATTATCTCACCGCCAAAGGTGAATCCTGCGATAAAGATATCGCAATGATACAAAGTTACGGATATGGGATTGCTAAACGTTGCCGATGAAGTCACGCTGATCCTGACGCTGTCACTGCTGCTGTGGCTCTCACCCTTTATCGCCAACTACCTCAAAGTCGCCACCGCCCCCGTTGAAATTATTCTCGGCTCCATCGCCGGATTTTTGGGCTTTTTACATGAGCAGGAAACCTTTAAACTGATGGCCGAGGTGGGGTTTTTATACCTGATGTTTTTAGCGGGACTGGAGGTCAATATCAAGCAGCTTTTTGAAGACAAAGTGGTCAAAAAGCTCTCTTTATACTACCTCGTCATCCTCTACGCCCTGTCTTTTCTCATCGGCTATCTTTGCGGTTTCAGCCTCATGGTTATCACCATCATTCCGCTGATCTCGGTGGGCATGATCACCGCACTTTCCAAGGAGTACGCCGATGAAAAGTGGCTTGCGTTGGCGTTGAAGGTGGGGATCTTCGGCGAAGTGGTCAGTATTGCGATTTTAACCTTTATCGACGCGGTCAGCGAGTACGGCTTCGGGGTAGCCCTGTTTGAAAAATTGACCCTGCTGGTGGCCTTTTTGGTGGGGATGTTCATCCTGTACCGCCTGCTGCACTGGATGTTTTGGTGGTATCCCGAACTAAAAAACCACCTCATGCCAAAGATCGATAACAAGGAACAGGATATCCGCTTGGCGATCGCTACCTTTTTCATCCTCGTGGCACTGATGCTTTCACTGCATCTGGAGCTGGCTTTTGGCAGCTTCTTAGCCGGCAGCCTGATCGCAAGCTTTTTCTACCACAAAAAGCAGCTTGAGGATAAACTCTCCTCCTTTGGGTTCGGTTTTCTCGTTCCCCTGTTTTTTATCTATATCGGGTTTAGTTTCGACCTGGGGGCACTGGGGATGCCGGGACTTGTCAGCGAAGCGGTGCTTATCACCTTCGTCATGATTATCGTCCGCGTCGCGGCGATCTTCGTTATCCACAAAAAAGACGCCCTGCTGCTGGGACTGAGCCACTCCATGCCGCTGACCCTGCTTATCGCCGTAGCCACCATAGGCTACAACGCCAACAGTATCGACAAATTTCACTACTACGCCCTTATTTTGGCAAGTTTACTGCAGATCGTCATCGCTACGACGGCGATAAAATACCTCATATACAGAAAGAAAAAACAGCAAAAAACAGCATCTTCCGAATCCCTTTAAAATGGAATACTATTTGCTTTTAAAACTGGGCAGATAGATAACCGTTTTAAAGGACAAACCATGATGAGATCACTCTGGTCTGGTGTTTCGGGCTTGCAAGCCCACCAGATAGCAATGGATGTTGAAGCCAACAACATCGCAAACGTAAACACTTACGGATACAAATACGGCCGGGCGAGCTTTGCGGATATGCTCAGTCAAACCAAGAACGTAGCGACCGCTCCCCAGGGTGAAAGCGGGGGTAAAAACGCTATGCAGATCGGTCTTGGTACGCAGATCAACGCCATCAGTAATATCTTTTCCCAGGGTTCCATTGAAACCACCGATAAAAACACGGACGTTGCTATTCAGGGAGAGGGATTCTTTGTCGTCAGTCCCGACGGCGGTGACACGTACAAATATACCCGTGCGGGGGATTTCAAATTCGACGCGGATGGAAACTTCGTCGATAACAACGGCTATATCGTTCAGGGATGGCTGCGTGACGAAGATACCGGTACGATCGATACCAGCGCCTCTATCCGTGACATTCAAATCAAACCGGGGATGACTACGCCCGCACAGAAAACTTCGGAGATGGTACTCAAAGCCAACCTCAATTCCGGCGACATTATCGAAAACTCTTCCCCCATCTACTCTTTAAAATGGGGAGACAGCGACGTTGACGGTACAAACAGCTTTGAAGTCGTCGATAGTGACGGCAACTATATCAATGACCCCAATATCCAAAGCCGTATCAACGATATGGGCGTACTTTTTAACAGTAACGGCGAAGCCCTTTCACTCCAGCAGGGAGAGGGGATCTGGATGAGTTACGACCAGGCGGAATTAACCCAGGCGCTCAACGACCCCTCGGCAGCGGGCACCACGACTTTCGCTATTAACGGAACGACGGTAACCTTTACCTCTCCGGGCGGGGAAGCGGTGGATACCTACGGGCCCAACCTCGCCGCGGCGATCAACTCCCTGACTCCCGATCACGGGGTACAGGCGACCTATGACAACAATACCGATGAACTCCGGTTGATCAATACCAACCAAAACGGGACGGACAACTCCACGAAAAATATCAAAATTACGGGTGCGGCCGGTAATGACGGTGCGAATACAGGTATCGCCGCGTTAGACGGTACAAGCTCTATCACCGCCTTCCAATACACTTACGATCCCACGGCGGCAACGACGGGCGGTTACGATGAAACGGCCAGACGCTTTACCACCACCGCCGACATGCTTACGGCGATGCAAAACGACGCCAGATACAATACCGACTACGACGGTGACGGCGCTGCGGAAGAAAACGACGGCGTAAAATTCGAACTCAACAGCGACAGTGCGCTCAGCATCGAAAACCCCAGCGGGGATAACACCAATACCATCGACGACGATGACGACTTGGACGGTGACGGTGCAACAGGTGCCGAGCTTGCGGAAGACCATGATATGAACCTTACCGTTACGGGGCTATCAACCGCGACGGTAACGGAAAACGAGAAGGTAACCGATATCTTCTCCTCCATCAGCGGCAACCTTGCCAGCGGCAGCTCGGGGAAAAAGCTTTCCCAAAGTATGTACGCGGCAACCCACAGCGCCAGTATCGATATCTACGACTCCCTTGGGTCAAAACATACGCTGAAAGTGGATTTCACCAAAGCGCAAAACACCACCAGCGGCGGTACGAGATGGGATATGGAGATCAGCGTCCCCAAACCCGCTACCATCGACGGGGAAGCGGCACCCTTTGAAAACCTCATCACCTACGGTTTCGTCACCTTTGACAATACCGGGTCCCTCTCCTCTCAAAACCCCACGGGGATCACCTTTTCGCCAAACAACGGCGCCGAACCCAGCCAGACGGTCAAGCTGGATTTCGGAAGCGGTAACTTTGACGGTCTCACCAGTTTCAACAAAGAATCCTCAACGGGCGGTACCGGCCAGGACGGTTACCCCGGCGGGGATCTTGAGGATATCCGGATCGACCAAAGCGGTACGCTGATCGGTAGCTTCAGCAACGGACGGAGCTTCGGTCTCGCGCAGCTTTCCATGGCAAAATTTGCCAACAATGAGGGCTTGATGACCGAAGGGGGCAACCTCTTTAGCCAATCGGCCAACTCCGGCGATCCTATCATCGGTACGGCGGCAACGGGGGGTAAAGGGTTTATCCAATCCAGCTCCCTGGAGATGAGTAACGTGGACCTGAGCCGAAGTTTGACCAAACTGATCACCGTACAGCGGGGCTTCCAGGCCAACTCCAAAACGATCACCACCAGTGACCAGATGCTTAACACCCTCCTGGGGCTAAAACAGTAAAGGATAGCGCCATGATACTGATCGAAATCTATGAACACGCTTTGGAAAAAGTGTACGAAATCGCCGACAAACTTTTTTAACCCTCTGCCCCCTGAAAAGGGGGCTTTTCCCCTTTTATACGTCCCACATCTGCCCTTAACCATAATTAATGTACAATATTATAATTTTTATGCCATGATGAGGAGACCGTTTTGGAAATAACGCTGCTGCACCATACCCCCTTAGAGATCTGTTCCAACGCCATCCGCACCTGCTGGCAAAGCTTTGATAAAAGCGACAACGGCGGAGAGAAGGACCGCGAACTCATCGACAGAGTCGGCAACAAATACAAACACGCTTCCACGCTGGAACACCTGCACTACAACTTTTACGTCAAGGGAATCAGCCGCGCGCTGCTGCAAGAACTCGCCCGCCACCGTATGGCCAGCCTGAGCGTCAAAAGTACGCGCTACACCCTCAAAGAGCTCAAAAGCGAACAGCCTTTCGCCGAAAACGATTTTACCGGTGCGGCGAAATATCTGGTGATGACGGGCAACGAGCAGATCGATCGCTTTAGCATCATTGCGCTGAACAACCTGCAAAACGCCCTGCAAAGCGGTATCGGTAACGACGTGGCCAAATACTGCCTGCCCGAAAGTTATAAAACTGAGTTGACCTGGAGCATCAACGCCCGCAGTTTGCAAAACTTTTTGAGCCTGCGCAGCTCCAAAGCCGCTTTGTGGGAGATCCGCGATATGGCAAACGCCGTTTATGAAGCGCTGCCAAAAGAGCACACCTATCTGTTTGAAAACTCTATGGAGACACCCTCATGATACTTATCTCAGGACCCTGCGTCATCGAAAGCCGCGATACGGTAATGCGCATCGCGGAGCATTTGATCAAATACAACGATACGCAGCAGTTTTATTTCAAAGCCAGCTTCGACAAAGCCAACCGCACCTCCCTGGAAAGCTTTCGGGGGCCGGGACTGGAGGAAGGGTTGAAGATTTTGCAAGAGGTCAAAGAGCGCTTTGGCTGCAAAATCCTCACCGATATCCACGAACCCTCTCAAGCCCAAAGCGTGGCTGAAGTGGCGGACGTGTTGCAGATACCGGCGTTTTTGTGCCGCCAAACCGACCTCATCGTCGCCGCGGCCAAAACCGACGCGACGGTCAATATCAAAAAGGGGCAGTTTCTCAACCCCAAGGATATGCGCCACTCCGTCCTCAAAGCGCTCAAAACCCGCGGTTTTGAAAGCGTGGATTACCAAACGAGCAGGGACGCGGGTATCTGGCTGACCGAGCGGGGCACCACCTTTGGCTACGGCAACCTCGTGGTGGATATGCGCAGCCTCGTGATCATGCGCGAGTTTGCACCGGTGATCTTTGACGCGACCCACAGCGTACAGATGCCCGGAGCGGCCGGGGGCAAAAGCGGCGGGGATTCCAGCTTCGTCGCGCCGCTGGCACGGGCAGCGGCGGCGGTGGGCGTGGACGGCTTTTTCTTTGAAAGCCACCCCGATCCCGCCAACGCTTTGAGCGACGGTCCCAATATGCTAAAATTAGAGCAATTGGACGACTTGGTCACCGATCTGGAAAAGATACAAAACTTAAAACTGTAGCAAAGCAAAAAATAAAATTTTGGAAGATGCCAAAACAAAGGATAACTATGAACATAATTGAGGGAAAACTGAATTTACAGGGCAAGGAAAAAGTAGCGATCATCAACGGCCGCTTCAACCACATCATCACCGACCGTTTGGTCGAAGGTGCCAAAGACGCCTTTTTACGCCACGGCGGCAGTGAGGAAAACCTGGACCTGATCCTGGTCCCCGGGGCTTTTGAGATCCCCTTTGCGCTGAAAAAAGCGCTGGAAACGGGCAAGTATGACGCGGTTTGCTGCGTAGGCGCGATCATCCGGGGCAGCACGCCGCACTTTGACTACGTCGCCGCGGAATCAACCAAAGGGATCGCAAGTGTCACCCTGGAGTACGGCAAACCCGTCTCCAACGGCGTACTGACCACCGACACGATAGAGCAGGCGATCGAGCGCGCGGGCAGCAAAGTGGGCAACAAAGGTGCCGAAGCGATGATCACCATCATCGAAATGCTCAGCCTCTACAGCGAGATGAAGTAATGGCCACGCGTCAACACGCAAGACAGGCGGTCGTGGGGCTGCTTTACGCCTACGATCTGGGCAACACCGGTATCGCCAACTACTGCGACGAAATCCTTGAGGACAACAAGATACGCAACAAGCAGCGCGATTTTGCCCTGAGACTGTTCCAAGGCGTCATGGAGCATATGGAAGCGATCGATAAAACCGTAGCCGAGCACCTGGAGGGGTGGGAGTTTGACAAACTGGGCAGGGTCGAACGCGCCATCTTGCGCCTGGAAACCTATGAGCTGCTCTATGAGGATCTCGATATCGCCGTGGTGATCAACGAGGGCGTGGAGCTGTCAAAGAAGCTGGGCAGCGAACATACGCCAAAGTTTATCAACGGTGTCCTTGACGGAATCGGCAAAGATATCAAAGCAGAGAAAGTACAAACGGATGCCCCGGCTGAGTAACGAAGACGCGCTGAAGCTGATCCAAGATACCGAGCTGCTCGAACTGGGCGAAATGGCTTATGCCAAAAAACAGGAGCTGCATCCCGAAAAGATCACCACCTTCGTGGTCGATCGCAATATCAACTACACCAACATCTGCTGGGTCAACTGCGATTTTTGCGCCTTTTACCGCCACCAGAAGGATGAGGATGCGTATATCCTCAGCTATGAGCAGATCGGGAAAAAGATCGACGAACTCCTTGAGATCGGCGGAACGCAGATCCTCTTTCAAGGCGGCGTCCACCCCAAACTCAAGATCGAGTATTACGAGGATCTGGTCGAGTGGATCCATACCAACTACCCCCAGATCACGATCCACGGCTTTTCCGCGGTGGAGATCGAGTATATTTCACGCATCTCAAAACTCAGCTACAAAGAGGTGCTGCTGCGGCTGCAGAGAAAGGGACTCTCTTCTATCCCCGGCGCGGGCGGAGAGATCCTCGTCGATCGGGTACGCGACGTGATCGCTCCCCATAAGCTCACCACCGATCAGTGGCTTGAGATCCACAGATGCGCCCACGAGATCGGGATGAAAACCACGGCGACGATGATGTTCGGTACCGTCGAAAGCGACGAGGAGATCATCGAACACTGGGATCGCATCCGGCAACTGCAGGATATCACCGGAGGGTTTCGCGCCTTTATCATGTGGAGCTTTCAGCCCGAAAACACGAAACTGAAAAAAGACCACCCCGAGATCGAGAAGCAATCCTCCAACCGCTATCTGCGGCTGCTTGCGGTGGCAAGGCTCTATCTGGACAATTTTAAAAATATCCAAAGTTCCTGGGTGACGCAGGGCAGCTACATCGGACAGCTGGCGCTGAAATTCGGGGCAAACGATCTGGGCAGCACCATGATGGAGGAAAACGTGGTCGCCGCTGCGGGGGCGACGAACTCCATGAACCAAAAGCAGATGGTGGAGTTGATCAAAGACGTGGGAGAACACCCCGCCAAGCGCAACACCGCCTATGAGGTACTGGAAAGGTTTTAAACCTTTCCGATGGCCGCGACCGCTTTTCAAAACAAAACTCTACAACGGAGTATAAAATGAAACGAATAGTATTGATACTTTTTATGATACAAGGGATTTTAATGGCTGCAACACTACAACACATCACCGTCAAAGATACGAAGATACCGCTGATCTTTGCGCAGGACAGGACCCTGCCTATCCGCTCCATGCAGCTGGTATTCAAAGGCGGCGGCAAACTTTTTGAAGACAAACCCAGCCTGGCGCGCTTCAGTGCCAAAGTGCTGAGCGAAGGAACCAAAAGCAAAGGCGCCACGGCTTTTGCCCGGGAGTTGGAAAAATACGCCATCAGCCTCAGCGTCAACAACGGCAACGAAACCTTCGTCCTTGAACTCACCGCTTTGAAAGAGTATTTCGACAAGGGGCTGGAGTTGACGAAGGAGCTGCTGCAAGACCCCAATCTCAGCGATGAAGCGATGCAAAAGGTCACGACCAACTACAAAGGCTCCCTCGCCCAGCGCCAAAGCGATTACGATTATCTGGCTTCCAGGGAACTCAAGGGCTTGATCTACGACGCCCCGCTGGATCACTACGCAACGCCTAAAGATATCGACGCCATCACCAAAGAGGGTGTGAAAAACTTTTTAAACGAAAACCTCGTGCTTGAAAACGTGATCGTACTCATGGGCGGCGATATGGATACGGACCAGGCAAAGGAGTACGCTGCGGCGCTGCTTTCACAGCTGCAGCCGGGCTCGGCCTTTACCATCCCCCGCTTTGAAGCCAAAGACACCGCACAAAAAAAGATCCAGCACAAACCCAGCGACCAGGCCTATATCTACTTCATCGCGCCCCTTCGCGGCGTGAGCAAGGAGCAGGAGTATCTGGCCAAAGTAGCCTCTTTCATCTTGGGCAGCAGCGGGTTTGGCAGCCGCTTGATGGAGGAGATCCGCGTCAAGCGGGGGCTGGCATACTCGGTCTATTCACGCTTTGTAACCAACCTGTCGCACAGCTACTTCACCGGACACCTGCAAACCAAGATCGCCTCCGCCGACGAAGCGATCGACGTCGTAGAAGAGCAGATCAAAAAGTTCGTGGAAAAGGGAGCGACGAAGGAGGAGCTCGAAGATGCCAAAAAGTTTCTGCAAGGCAGCGATCCGCTGCGGCGGGAAACGCTGATGCAGCGCATCAGCATCGCCTTTAACGAATTTTACAAGGGCAAGGAGCTCGGGTATTCGCAAACCGAGCTGGAAAAGATCCAAAACCTTGATCTTGAAACCCTCAACGCCTTTATCAAGCGGCACGACGAGATCGCGAACCTGAGCTACTCCATCGTCACGGCGGAGCAAAAGTAGCGCGCGCCATGGGCGGGTTTTACGAGGAGGCGGTCGTCCAGAAGCTGGGGCTGCGCTCCCTGCTCGACCTTGCCCTGTGCCTGCCCGCAAACTATGAAGACAGGCGCCTGGCCCGCAGCTTTACCGTAGGGGCCACGCAAACGTTTCAAGCGCGCGTCCGGGAAGCGCACCGCCAGGGGAAAAATTTCAAAGTCACCTTTTTTCTGCCCGCTTTTAACCGCGCCGTTTCGGCGATGATCTTTCACCCCAAACCCTTTCATTATAAAACCTTCCAGCAAGGCGAGGAACTCTTTATCAGCGCGAAAGTGGGGGAGTTCAACGGGTTTATCCAACTCTCCCAACCCAAAAAAGTGGGCAGCGTGGGAGAGCTGGTCCCCATTTACAAATACCCCAAAGTACGCCAGGATTCGCTCAAAGCGGTGATACGAAAATACCTCGATGTTGACGCGCTGCTGCGCTGCGGATTGTATGAGCAGGAGGCGCGAACCCTCTACGGGCTGCACTTTCCCGCAAACGTACCCGATTTTGACGATCCCAGGCTGCTGCACATCCTCAAAAGCGTGGAGCTGCTCAACCATCTGCAAAAGCTTTCCAAAAAGCGCAGGGATTTTCCCGCCAAGATACGCCTGAGCGGTTCGCTGGAAAAGTTTTACGGCCGCCTGCCCTTTACCCTCACCCCCGAACAGCAAAGCGCCATCGACGCGGTGCAAAAGGATTTAAACAGCGACACCGCCGCCAAACGCATGGTCGTCGGCGACGTGGGCAGCGGCAAAACTATGGCGATCCTGGCAGCGGCGATGATCGCTTATCCGCACTATACCCTGCTTATGGCACCCACCTCCATCCTGGCCAACCAGCTATACGAAGAGGCGCAAAAATACCTGCCCTTTGAAACGGCGCTGCTGACTTCCAGAAAACGGATCGGCGATTACAGGCAAGCCACCTTCGTCATCGGCACCCACGCTTTGTTGCACAAGAGCGACCTGCCCTCGCCCGCGCTGGTGATGGTCGATGAGCAGCACCGCTTCGGTACCAAACAGCGCCACGCCCTGGCGACGCTGACAAACAGCGGGGAGGCGCGGCCGCACTTTTTGCAATTTAGCGCCACGCCGATCCCGCGTTCGCAGGCGATGATCGATAGCAAGATGATCGATATCAGCCTCATCACCTCCACGCCCTTTAAAAAAGATATCACCACCGAGATCGTCAAACCCAAAGATTTCGGCAAACTCAAAACCACGATCCAAAGCGAGATCGACAAGGGACGCCAGGCGCTTATCATCTACCCGCTGGTCAGCGAAAGCGAAAATTACAATTACCAATCCTTGGAGGAGGGACAGGGTTTTTGGCTCAAACACTTTGACGGCGTCTACGTCACCCACGGCAAGGACAAGGAAAAAGACAGCGTCCTGGAAGAGTTTCGCGAAAAAGGCAAAATCCTGCTCGCGACGACGGTGGTGGAGGTGGGAATCTCCCTGCCCAGACTGAGCACTATCGTCATCGTAGGCGCGGAGAATATGGGGCTGGCGACGCTGCACCAGCTGCGCGGACGGGTGAGCAGAAACGGGTTGAAAGGGTATTGCTACCTCTTTACCAAAAGCGACAACACCGAGCGGCTGCAGCAGTTTGCCAAAACCAAAAACGGCTTTGAAATCGCGCGGCTGGATTTGAAATTCCGAAAAAGCGGCGATATGATCGACGGCAAGCTGCAAAGCGGAGAGCAGTTTCGCTGGGTGGATATGGCAGAGGATGAAGCGCTGATCGAGCAGATAGGGCTGCGCCTTGACAAAGAGAGGTGATTGTTATAAGCTATGTTTATCTATGGGTCGGGAAACCTCTATCTTAGAGGGCAAATCCTCCCTCTGATCTGAGCCTCACGATAGAGGTTTCCCGAGCGTCATACATAAGGAGCAAATTATGTTAGCCGAAATCGTATTTGCCGCGGGATGTTTCTGGGGCGTGGAAAAACACTTTGAAAATATACCCGGCGTCGTTGAGGCCAAGTCAGGATACGCCGGGGGCAACTATGAAAACCCCGATTACGACACGGTGTTGCGCTACCGCTACGTCAAAAACGATCCGGACGAGATCGTCAACCACACCGAATCGGTACTGGTGGAGTTTGACCCGCAGAAGGTAAAGGCAGGAAAACTGATCCGCTCCTTTTGGGAGCTGCACGACCCTACCCAAAAAAACAGACAGGGCAACGACGTGGGCAACAATTACCGAAGCGCCATCTTTTACACTACCGAAAAGCAGCGTGATATCGCGCTGCAAACCAAAGCAACCTACCAAACCCTCTTGAGCGAAAAGGGCTACGGCGAAATCGTCACCGAGATCAAACCGCTGCAAAAGTTTTGGCCCGCCGAGGGGTACCACCAGGATTACCTAGCTAAAAACCCAAACGGCTACTGCCCCAACCACTCTACGGGCGTCACCTTTACAAACAGCGAAGAGAAAAGCGACGCCGCCCAACCCCTCACGCCTCTGGGCGGCAAGGAGATCATCGTCGTCGACGCCGAGGGGTTTTGCCCCTACTGCGAGCGCTTTAAAAAAGAGGTGCTCTCCGGTTACGACGGCACCGTGCCCCTGCGCACCGCCACGGCCAAACGCTTGAAAGGGTTTGAGATCACAAGCAAGCTCGACGCGACGCCTACGATCCTGTTTATTCAAGAGGGCAAAGAGATTTTCGGCCACCGCGGCTATATGGATAAAAAACAGTTTTATAAAACCCTGGGAGCGTTCAAGCTGGGCAAAGAGAGCGAGAGCTACGACGTGGCGTTTAACAAAGGTACCGACAGCCGCTTTTGCAAACAGTACGACAAATTCAAAAACACCGGCGACGGCGTTTTTATCGACAAACTCTCGGGCGATATCTTGTTTGATACCAAAGAGCGTTTTAACTCCGGTACGGGGTGGCTGAGCTTTTACAAAGCGGTCGAAGGCGCGACGGTAGAGCGGGAGGATAACAGCTACGGGATGCGGCGTACGGAGGTGCTTGCCAAAAAAAGCGGTATCCATCTGGGCCACGTTTTTGACGAGGGGGATCACCGCCGCTTCTGCATCAACGCCACGGTACTGGAGTTCGTGCCAAGGGAGGAGCTTAAAGCCCGCTAAAGGTTAAACCCGTTGTAAAACTGCTTTGCCGTCCTGGCACTTTTACTCGCACGCTCCGCGGCAAAGCGCAGCGCTTCACTGTGCAGCTTTGCTCTGTCGCCTGCATAATCTCGGAAATAGTGATCGACCACTTGCAGGTAGCTGCTTTGATCGCCGTGGTAAAAGGAGAGCCACAGACCGAAACGATCGCTGAGCGAAACCTTTTCCTCGACGCTGTCGCCGTAGTGGATTTCGCCGTTTTTGCCCACGCTCGTGCCCCCATTGTCTCTGTGGTATTCGGGAAGCAGGTGGCGGCGGTTGGACGTGGCGTAGATCCTGACGTTTTCGGGCGGACTTTCGATGGAGCCTTCAAGGATACGCTTTAAGCCTTTGTATCCCCTCTCCCCCTCCTCAAAAGAAAGATCGTCGCAAAAGATGATAAAGCGGTACTCCGACTCGCGGATCGCATCGCCGATTTCGATCAGATCGTCCAGGTCGTCACGCTCAATCTCGATAACGCGCAACCCCTCACGCGCATAGGCATTGAGCGCGGCTTTGACAAGAGAAGACTTTCCCGTCCCCCGCGCGCCCCATAGCAAAACGTTGTTTGCCGGCTGTTTACGCAAAAACCGCTCGGTATTTTCCAAAAACAGCTTTTTTTGCCGCTCGATCCCGATAAGATCGTCGAAGGTGACGGGATCAAGGGCTTTGACCGGCTTGAGATACTCTCTTTTCGCCCGCCAGATAGCGGCATAACTATCCTGCCAATCGATGGTCTGCATAAAACTCCTTTTACTCGTAGTGCCTCTATCTTAGCACATCTTCGGTTGCAAAACCGGGTGTCATATAAAGATCTCCCCTTCAAAGTACGTAACCGCCCTGCCCTTGATAACACATCGCGCTCCCTCAAGCGCGCAAAGAACTTCGCCGCCGCGGCGTGAAACCTGCTTGGCGCGAAACTGCCGCTTTTGCAGCGCCTCCGCCCAGTACGGGACCAGCTGCGTAAAAGCCGAGCCGGTCACGGGGTCCTCATCGATGCCGTAATTGGGAGCGAACATCCTGCACACGAAATCGTAATCTTTTGCCTGCGCGGTAATGACCACACCCCGCCCATCGAGAGTTTTGAAACGCTCAAGGTCGGGCGTAAACTCCCGGATAAAGGTTTCATTCTCAAAAACGGCGATATAATCCATACTTTTATATACCCGCAGCGGTGCTTTGCCAAAAATATCCGCAAACTGCTCCGGGCGGGCAACCTCCGTAATCCGCTGGGCGGGAAAGTCCATCGATAGCAGCTCCCCCTCCCTTTTGACACGCAGTTCGCCGCTTTTGGAGTAAAAGATGATCTCCTCTTTCTCATACCCAAGCGTTTCAAAGAGTACATACGCACTTGCCAGCGTTGCGTGACCGCACATATCCACCTCTTTCGTCGGCGTCATCCAGCGTATGGCGTAGCCTTGCTTTTCCGGAACGAAAAAAGCCGTTTCGCTCAAATTGTTCTCCATGGCGATCTTTTGCATGAACGCATCCTCCGGCCACTGTTCCAAAGGCACCACCGCCGCGGGGTTGCCCCGGAAAACGTCACGGGCGAACGCGTCAATCTGATACATTTTTAATTTCACCTATAAGCCTTTAAATCTGTTGATTTAACTTGCGTGCCGTTCCCGACTGTCTTGTACCCGGCAGAGTAGATCTCTTTCGCATACCTTCGCACTCCTAACCTCCAAAGTAGCAAGTTCACTCAACCTTGCCAAATCAATGCTAACGCAGCGCCGGTAAAAGCCAGCACGATAAAGCGCTGTTTCCAAATGTGTCGCTTTTCAAAAAACGCTGCGATAAGAAAGGTCATCGCATAGACCAGGGGAAGATAAACCACTATCTGCATTGTACCCTCTTTCTTTAAAATTTTCGGATAAATTTTCCGGGGGTGACGCCGTAGATCTTTTTAAAAGCCCGGGTCATGTGCGACTGATCGCTAAAACCGCTTTGCACCGCCGCCATGGAGAGGGGGCAGCCCCGCACCAGCAGCTTTTGCGCCCTGGAAACCCGCAGCTGTCCCGCATAGGCGTACGGAGTCATCCCCACCGTCTTTTGAAAGGTGCGGATAAAGTGATAGGGGCTGAACCCTGCGATACGGGCGAGTGTCTGCAGGCGCACCTGCCCCAGGTTTTCTACGCTGTTTAAGTACTCCAACACCCGCAAAATCTCCCTGGGCCGCTGCTCCTCAAACAAAGAAAGCCGCCCTTGCGACCTGTCGGCATTGGTGATGATCAGACGGCTGAGGATATCGGTCAGTTCAGATTCCACGTCCAGGACCTCTCCGCCGCGGAGCACTTTTCGAAAAAGCCGCTGCAGCCGCTGCTCCAACAGATCGTCTTTGGTGCAGGCCTTGGGGAAAAGCGGCGCCTTTGCCCCGTGCAGGTCAAGGGTATCGCCGAGTTCTTGCATGAACGAAAGGGTCGGGTAGATATTGGCGTAAGCCCACTCCTTCGCATCCCTGCCGCATTCGCAGGTGTGCACGTCTTCGGGATTGGCGATAAACAGTTTTCCCCGGTGCAGCAGGTCGGTTTTACGGTCGCGGGTAAAGCTGCTGTATCCCGCAAGCATGATGCCGATGGAGTAGGTTTCGTGGGTATGCTTTTCAAATACATGGTCCCCGCGCAAAAGGGTAAAAAGCGTATCGTCTCTGCCTTTGATCCTGGCGGCGTAGTTTTGACCTTTCATAGTGTCTCCAAATCCCGTTTGATCAGTATTTTATGTAATAGACTTCTTGCGAAACCATAGATTGAACATACCTATCGTTTTGCAAGAAGTCTAATAGTAGCAGGTTTTAGCCGGGAGGTCTTGAACAATATTGCTATTTTACCGGGTGTCGTCTCCCCCGCTGCGTATCTTAAAATTTTTGTGTTATAGTATAGTACTATAAATCAGACAAGGACGGTTATGCAGGGTGAAGTACTGGGTTATGACGTGGAAAACGACACGGGCGTAATCATCGTAAACGAAACGCGCTACGGCTTCGACAAGGCCGGATGGCGCGAACAGACCATGCCCCAAAAGGGGATGCGGGTGGATTTCGTGGCGCAAAACAAGCGCGCGGAGGATATCTACATCGTCAGCGACCGCGGCTACGAAAACTCCGTAACGATTCTGGGGGTGCTGTCGCTGGCGATCACCTTTTTTCTGGGCTTTATCGGCACGCTGATCAGCCGCCTGGCTATCAGCAAGCAATCCTTTTCCGAAGCGGCGATGCCGGTGTTTATCCACTTTGTCATTACCGTTTTCGCCGCCGTTCCCGTTATCGGATGGCTGGTATATATCATCGGCACCATCTACTACATGGTGCAAAATTACAAACTGGTCGTCGACCCGCAGGAGCAAAACAGATATGCGTAAAAAGGTGTTTTTGCAAGCGATCAACGATTTTTTTTCAAAAGAGGTGCTTTATGTCTCGCTGGTGAGTTTCATTCTCACCGTCTTTGCGGTCTTTGGACTCTTTTACCTGCTCTCCTTTCTGGGCTCGGAGATCTCGACGCAGCTGCTGCTTTACGTCCAGGGCGCTGACGGGGAGCAGCTTTTTGCCACGCTTAAAGGCCAGCTGAGCGAATACGCGATCCTGGAGTTTCTTTTCGGTATCAACTTCTTTGCCTATCTGCTGGATTTTATCATCTTTTTAAACCTGCTGCTGCTGTTTTATCTCAGCTTTTTGATGCTGTACTCCATCATCATCGGCTTCATCGCCCCGGTACTGATCAAACGGATACAAAAACGCTACTACCCCGAAGTAGAACTCAAGGGGATCAAACTGCTGCCAAGCCTTTGGTTTTATCTCAAAACCATCACCGTGACGCTGTTGCTGCTGTTTATCTTTTTGCCCCTGTTTTTTATCCCGGCGATCAACTTTCTGGCGCTGCTGCCGCTGTATTACTTTTTCCACAAAGCGCTTGTTTTTGACGTCAGTTCGGTGCTCAACGACTATGAGGAGTACCGCAAGCTCTCAAAGGTCAACTGGTTTAACCTCAAGTTCCAAACCTTTGTCTGCTTCCTACTCTCCCTTGTCCCCGTTATCGGGATCGTGATCTATCCCTTTTATATCATCACCCTCTCGCACACGCTTTTCGGGGAAACGAAGCAGCTACGCCAACACCGCGCCTTTAGCCGAAAGTAGGCGCGCATGGAGTACCACTATCTACTCTCCTACATCCTTATCGTAGGGGCACTTCTTTATTCCTACCATAAGCAGATGGGGATCGAAAAACAGATCTTTGTCAACACCCTGCGCGCCTTTGTGCAGCTGGTGGCGCTGGGGCTTTTTCTGGGGTTTATCTTTGCGCTGGAGAGTTGGTGGTACTATCTGCTGGTACTTTCCGTTATGCTGCTTTTCGCGGCGTATACGGCGTATAAGCGGGTAGGATACTTCCTTCCTTCGCTGCTAAGTATCTCCTTTAGCTCCGTCGTGGTTTTGACAACCCTACTCGTTTTAGGCGTGGTATCGACCAAACCCAACGAGCTGATCCCCGTCGGGGGGATGATCGTGGGCAACGGGCTCAATATCTTTACGCTCAGCATCGACCGCTACAAAGCGGAGATCCAAAACAACCAAAACACGCTGGAGCAGTATATCGCGCTGGGATTGACGGAGGAGCAGGCGCTGCTTGACGTTCGCAAAAATGCGGTCAGAGCGTCGCTGATCCCCATTTTCAATACGCTGCAAACGGTGGGGATTATCCATATCCCCGGCATCATGAGCGGGATGCTCATCGCCGGAGCCGATCCGCTCGATGCGGTAATGTACCAAGTTGTCATTATGTATATGATGGTGGCCGTAGCGCTGCTGACGGGTTTGAGCGCTACGGCGCTGCTTTCGAAGAAGCTGCTGCGCTTTTAAAGGCGTTTAGCCCTTGCTGATGGAGATGATGCCCAAAAGATTAAGCAGTGTAAAGATCAGCGCGGGTACGGCGATGAAGCGGACGCTGAAGTACCAAACCTTAAACGTCGTCTCCCCGATAAAGTCGCTCAGCGCCGCGTAAACCCGCTCCCGCTGGACGACAAACCCGATAAAAACCGCCACGACCAACCCGCCAAAGGGCAGTAGAAAGTTTGTCGTCAACTTATCCAAAATATCAAATAGCGGCATCCCGCCGAAGGTAAACATTTTGCCGTAATCGGCGGTGTAGGAAAGCAGCGCGAAAATCCCCACGGTAAAAAAGATCACGCTCGCGATCGTCGTCGCTTTGAGTCTGGTCCATTTAAACCTGTCCATCGCATACTGCACGGTGGGTTCGACAATCGAGATTGCCGAAGTCATCCCCGCAAACGCCAGTGCGAGGAAAAACAGTACCGCGAAGAAGGTCCCCAAACCGCCCAGCTGGGAAAAGACCGTGGGCAGACTCATAAAGACCAGCCCCGGTCCGGCCGAGGGGTCTTGACCGAACTCAAACACAAACGCATACATCATCAACCCCGCCATCATCGCGATCACGGTATCAAGAATCACGACGTAAAAAGCGGTTTTAAAAATATTGGTGTGCTTGGGAAGCGACGCGGAGTAGGTCAAAATCGCCGCCATCCCCAGTGAAAGCGTGAAAAAGGAGTGTCCCACCGCCTGGGTGATCGCTTCGGAATTGATTTTGGAAAAATCAAAAGCAAACATAAACTCCACCGATTTGGCAAAACCGTCAAGCTGCATCGCGTAGATCAAAAGTCCCAGAATAATAAGGATCAGCGCGGGCATCAACACTTTGTTGGCCTTTTCGATCCCCCCTTTAATCCCCTGCAGCAAAATGGACATCACAAACAGCGTCGCGATAAAGTGAAATACGATCTGGGTGCCGATCTGATTGCCCACCAGATCCCCAAAGCCCTCTTTGGCCACCTCCATGGTTTCGGGTAAAAAGTTGATCGATTGGGTCATATAGTACAAAATCCAGCCGATCACCACCGAGTAAAAAGTCATGATAACCAACCCGGTCAACCCCATAAATCCGGCGTATTTCCAATTGCCCTTTTTATCCGGAGCCATCTCCTGGAAACTGGCTACCGCGTCGCTTCGCCCCACGTAACCGACCATAATCTCCGCAACGAGTACGGAAAAGCCCACAAACAGAATCGTCAACAGATAGATAAGTACGAACGCGCCCCCGCCGTAATCGCCGACCATATAGGGAAATTTCCAGATATTTCCCAGTCCCACCGCACTGCCCGCGGCCGCCAGAATAAACCCGATACGGGTAAAGTGTGCTATCTTCATACCTCTCCTTTAACTCTTATATCTTTTATCATGATCACTTCGTTGGATTTGAAATTGTAAAACAGTGAATCAAGCATCTCGCGACTGCTTTTGATCCCTCTGCCGCTGAATTTGGTATTTTCCACCAGATACTCCATCCGCAGCCTGCTCAGATCAAACCCTTTTCCCTCATCCTTGATGGTAACGATCAGGTAATTTTTATAATAGTAGAGTTTAACATATATATTGCTAAAAGTTTCCCTTTCGAGCGTCTGGAGGGTCTGCATGTAACTATCCTGCTCAATGCAGTTCTCCTTCTGCTCCCCGGTGATCCACAGATTTCCGTGTTCGTACGCATTCATCAACAGTTCGTGAAAGGCGTAGTTAAACTGAGCGGAGCTGCTCTTGTTGAGTCCGAAAAATCCTTTCACGAAGCCGCTGATCTGCTCAAAGGAGCTTTTGATGTGATCCAGCGTCGAGGGAAGGGTAAACTCTTTGAGCTTGCGCTCATGCAGCTGCAGACGGCTGAGCATCAAAAAGGTGATATCATCATCCTGGTACTCCACCCGATCAAAGAAACGCTTTTCAAATTCAAATTTGAAATGGGATGCTTTGAAATCCTCCTCTATGAAGCGGTAACTCAGCGCTTCCTCGGTTGTCACCGTTTCATAGATGCCGTCGCTGGAGATGAGCAGCTTTTCAAACCCCTTGATATCCATCTGCGTAATTTTGCACTTGTCGACATATTTGGAAACGGGCAGGTTTTCACCGTTGATGCGATGAAATATCCCGTCGCGGTCGATAAGCAGCGTCGGGGGCATGGCAAAATTGGCGATCTTTATCTTTTCACTCTCTCTGTTAAACTCCACCACGATGAGCGAAAGCATCTCATCATCAAGCAGAAATTTCTGTATATATTCAAGATACTCCCGCACGAAGCCGTCAAGTTCATAGCTTTGTCGCGAAAGTTGCAGGTCCAGATTGTGGTTTAAAAAGGAGGTGGAAAGCATCGCCGTCGTCGAAGCCGATATCCCCTTCCCCATCGCGTCGACGATGAAGTACAGGTCCCGCTCTTCGTCGATTTCCCGTACGGAGAAGCTGTCGCCGCTAAGAACATCCAGGGGCCGGTAACAGATATCGACAAAAAGAAACTCCGCATCCTTGGGTTCCGCCGCAAGCTCATAGTAGCGGTCGTTTCTGATAATGTGCAGCTCCTTTTCAAACGCCATGCGCTCCTGGGCGCTGCTGTACTCCCGACTGGCTTCCAGGGTTTTGATCTTGCGCTCCTGCTCCCGGCGCAGCATGACCTCGGCCAGAAAGTTCTTCGCCGCGCTCATCAAAACATTGAGCAGGGTCTGCTTCTCGATCGGCTTATTGAGAAAATGGGTAGTGTTGATATTGAGCGCTTCTTTTAAAATTTCGCTCTCCTTCATCGCCGTTACCAAAATAACGGGGATACTTTTATCGCGCTTTCTAATGGCGCGGATCAGCTCGATCCCGTTTTTCTTTGGCATCATATAATCGCTCAGCACCAGATCGATCCCGCCTTTTTCAAAGATACGCAGCCCCTCCTCCCCGTCTTTGGCGAGGATCACCTTTTGAAAATAGCTGGAGAGGATATGGCGGTAGGATTCGCGGATCGTACTCTCGTCATCGACGCAGAGGATGGTCAGCTCCCGTAGGTATTTGCGCAGCTGTTCATTGGTACCGTGGGCCATCACATATACTCCCCGCGCCGGCAAAACAGCGTATAGGGGCAGTAGCGGCACTTGGAAAGATCTTCACACTTTTGCGGCAGCAGGCTTTTCGTCTGTCCCAGTTTTTCCAACGTATACAGCAGTTGTTCGGTTTTTTCCTCCAGGTGCGTCACATACTCCAGCTTCGCCTCAAAGGGTTGCAAAAAAGCAAGCTCGGGGGTGTATTCGCGCAGCAGCTGCGCATATAGCGGCATTTGGAAATCGGTCATCTTTTCAAAATCTTTTTTGCGGTTTTCGATCCTGCCCGTTTTATAATCAATCATGCGATAACCGCCCTCTTCAAGCTGTTCCAGCCGGTCTACCTTGCCTTGAAAACGCAGCCCCGCCACCGTCGCGGTAAACTTTTTCTCCTTAGCCACGATGACGCCGTTTTGCTGCTTTTGCCACTGCAAAAAGGGTTGGAGCTTGGCAAACCATAGTTTGCGGTAAAACCCGTTGGGCGCGACCTCGTCCAAAAGCTTTTGCAACTCCTGCGCGTCAAAACGCTCCATCCGTTCCAAAACTTCGTGGATGATCGAACCCTCGTTGACCTCTTCGCTCGGGGGTTCTTGCAAGCGGCGGATATACTGAAAATAGAAGCGTCGGCTGCACTCCAGGTAAATTTTGAGCATACTGTTTGACCAGATAAATCCGTGCGGATCGAAATCTATCTGCGCAAGCTCCCGCTCGGTCAGGGGGTTTACCGCAAAGATCGTATCCAAAGCCGCGTGGAAGGGGTGGCTGTCCTCCAGCCCCAACTCATAAAGGAATTTGGATTTTGGTTCTTGCGCACTGTAGCCGATAAAGCTTTGTTTGGCTTCTTTGAGCAGCGCGTAGTAGAGGTGTTTTTGCAACGCTTCCCGATCTTTGGTCGTGGGCAGACCCAAATGTTGTTTCATCTTGGAGTTGAGATAGATATCTTTTTGGTTGACCTTGGGAACAAACGCTTCGTTAAAATCCACGATCACGACCCCCTCGAAGCTGACCCCGCGGCTCTCCAGTGCGCCCATTACCGTCACCTTGCCGCCGCGCACATCATCTACGCGGATATCTTTGATGCTGTGCAGATAGAGATAAAGGAACTCTTTGAAAAACAGTTTTTCACGTTTGTAACTGTGTAAGAAATCAAACTTTTTCTGCTCCAGCGCCTCCTCGTTTTGAGTCTCGAAGGGGACGATCCTTTCCAAAAACTCCGCGTCGGTGATCTTTTCATCTTTGAAACCCTTCGCCTCGATCCCCAGGTGCTCCAAACGGCGCAGATGCTCCGCCTCCGTGGGGTTTTCCAGGTAGCGGTGTAGCGCTTCGAGAGTTTTGTAGTAACGCTCGGCGCTGAAATCAAAGCCCATGGAGAAGTTGAAGTTATTCAAGCGGTCAAAACCGTCAAGGATCTGCTTGAAACCCTCTTCGGGCAAAATTACGACGATATCTTCAGGCGCGATGCCCGAACCGGTCAGCTCCTCAACGGCGTAAAAGATAAAATTCACCTGCTCGATACGCTGGTTGACGCTGAAAACTTCGCAGTTTATCTCTTCGTTTGCGGGTGTTTTCTCCCTGATCTCCTGCTTTGAAAGATCGAGGGTATAGCTGTAGCCTTCGCACAGATCATAAGCCGCAAACCGCTCGATGTTGCGCCGGCTGAAGCGGTCGATCTCCAGCTTTACGCAAAAGGGCACCTCCCGGGCGATCGCTTCAAAAAGCTGCAGTTCGTATTTGGTGATATAGCCGTCAAGATAGAGGGTGATTTGGGTAAAGTTTTGGATATATCCGCGGTTGATCTCATACTCATAGGGGATAAACATCCGATCGGTCGCCCCCTGGCTATCCAGATAGGTTTTATACGCCCGGCGAAGCTGCAAAAGCTGCTCGATCTGGCTTTCATAGTGGGCGTAGGTATCCACCTCAAAAAGCTGTGCGATATCGATATACTCCTGGGCCAACTCCTCAAAGAAGCGAAATACGATCTCGTTTTGGGTAAAAAGGGAGGCTTGGATCTTTTGCTTTAAAAACAGGTTGCGCTTGATCTTGTCGATGAAGATTTTGTTTTTGACGTAGATCGATTTACTCTCAAACTCCCCGATCGTACTAAGCGTCGTATGCAGACTTTCACGCGGGTCGAGGGAGGCTTGATGCTCCCTCAGGGCTCGCGACGTGGGGTGGATGATCAGGTGGTTCATTGCACGGTCAGATCGATGTTTTTATACCCCGTTTTTTGTCCCACTTGCGCCTTGCAGATCAACTGCCAGCGCCCTTTTTTGTCGATGTTGAGTTTTCCCAGCGTAAACGTGCCGTCCTCTTTGGAAATATGTTCAACCATCATATCGCTCGTCCGCGTCGTCGGTCTTGAAAGCAGTACTTCCAGCTTCGCGTCTTCGACCACTTCTCCCCCGGTCGTCACCACCTGCAATTTAATCGGTTTATTCGGATCGATGATATTGGTATAGCGATTGCGCTTTTTATACATATCCTTTTGCATCAAGACGTTTTCATGCTCCGAAACGATCCTGATATCGTACTCTTTTAAAAACGCTTTGCTTTGATTGACCAATCTGTCCGACTGCAGATCCACGCTTTGGTACTTGCTCATGTAACTGTTCTCTTCATGCACCGGCATCTCCGCCGTTTTTGCGATGGTCCAGCCAATCAGCACGAAGATCGCAATCAGTATCCCCACGACCGCCTGGGGCCAGTAGTTTTTTCTCTCTTTAGCCATTACTTTTATCCTGTTCATTTCTCTTTTCTTGGCGGCGCAATAGGTAGGGTTTGACAAACATCCCGTAAAACAGCAACAGCGTTCCCGAATAAACGATCACCCGTAAAAAGTTGATCGTACTGTTGGTTGTGTCGGGTATGGTGTTGTTTAGCTGCACGTTTTGAGCTTTCGCCAACTGGTCCGCCAACTCCGAATACGCCTGCACCGCGCCTAAATCATATTTATCCTGCATACTGTTCTTATCCTTGGCGGCGATCACCCCCAGGGCAAATTCGTATACTTCATCTTTATCAACGTTTTGTTCCAATGTTTTGTTAAATGAAATCACACCGATACGTTTTTCAACGGGTGCTAAAATAAAAAATATTTCCTGTTTGGTTTGTGTTTGAAATTGTTTTGCGTAGTCATAAAGGCTTTCTCCACGTTTGATCGCATCTTTTGTGGCGATAACCTTTGCTTTTATACCGGTTTTTTTCTCCAGCTCTTCCCCGATCATATTGATCTTTTCAACGGACATAATGCCGATTCCAAGATCGTTTTTGATCACGTAACTTGCCTGTAGCAATACGGGGAGCAGCAAGATTACCGCTCCCTTGAAAATATTACTCATTTATTGTTTATCCTACATATAGGTGGTTAGGAGTAACAACAGCCCACAATGTAAAAGCAGCCAATACGACTAAAAATATAGAAATAATCTTATCCATGACTATTCTCCCTTTTTCGTTTGTTGTTGATAGATATCGTATCTGGGATAGATAAAGGTACTGTCCCGGTATACGAAGACGCGTTCGGGTTCGTCAACTGCGTACGCTTTGATCTTGATAGGCACGGGCGTATCTTTACGCTCATCCTCTACCAACACCTCCTTTGTCGAAAGGATCACGATCTCTTTGCTCTTTTTACCGGCATCAAGCTCAAAGCGTACGCAGTTGACGAACCCGAACGCGTCTTCGTATACCGGGACAGTACC
>LLYS01000016.1 GCA_002049495.1 Epsilonproteobacteria bacterium tcs-49
CATAGCTGCATCAAAAAAGAGTAACGACGCTGATGGGCAAATACACAAAGCCCTACGGGAGGGCAAGGAAAAGGCAATCTTTATAAAAGTATAACTTTCGAATTAGCTATGGCTAGTCCTTCAAGTTATATTTTTTAAATCTCACCTTTTCTTTGCCCTCTATGTCTAACCTATGGTTTGCAAGAAGTCTATTCATATTAAATTTGTGTTTGGCGGAAAAATCCCGGGAAGGGATTTTGAGAATGAGTACGTGAAAGTTCTCTCCGCTTTTTTACTGTTGTTCGTTTTCGCTGCCGTCGCCGTAGGTCTCCATGATATTTTGCGTAATTTTATAGCTGCAAAACTTCGGACCGCACATGGAGCAAAACTCCGCTTCTTTAAAGACGTCCTGGGGCAGGGTTTCGTCGTGGTACTCTTTCGCCTTTTCAGGATCGAGGGCCAGTTCGAACTGCTTGTTCCAGTCGAAGTTGTAGCGCGCGTCGCTCATGGCGTCGTCGGGAGCCATGGCGTCTTTTCTGCCCCGGGCGATGTCCGCGGCGTGGGCCGCAATCTTGTAAGCGATAATCCCCTCACGCACGTCGTCGGCGTTTGGCAGACCCAGGTGCTCCTTTTTGGTCACGTAGCACAGCATACTCGCCCCGTGCCAGCCGCCCACGGCCGCGCCGATGGCGCTGCTGATATGATCATATCCCGCGGCGATGTCGGTGACAAGCGGTCCTAAAATGTAAAAGGGCGCTTCGTGGCAGTAGTCGCGCTCAAGCTTCATGTTGCGCTCCACCTGGTTCAGCGGAACGTGTCCGGGGCCTTCGATCATCACCTGCACATCCTTTTCCCACGCACGCTCGGTGAGTTCGCCCAGGACTTTCAGCTCGCCCAGCTGGCACTCGTCGCTGGCGTCATACAGACAGCCCGGGCGCAAAGAGTCCCCCAGACTCAGCGATACGTCGTAGCGCTGGCAGATATCGAGGATATCGTCGTAGGCTTCGTAGAAGGGGTTTTCCCTGTGGTGGTGCATCATCCAGCTTGCCATCAGGCTGCCGCCCCGGCTGACGATCCCCATCTTTCTTTTGCCCACTTCGGGCATAAAGCGCAGCAAAAAGCCCGCGTGGATAGTAAAGTAGCTTACCCCCTGTTTCGCCTGCTTTTCCAGCGTATCAAGCATCTGCTCGATGGTAAGGTTTTCGATCTGGTCGCCGCAATCGTGCAGGATTTGATACATCGGTACCGTACCCACGGGGATGGTGCTGTTTTCGATCACCGCCGCGCGGATCGCGTCCAGGTCGCCTCCGGTACTGAGATCCATCACCGTATCGGCGCCGTATTTGACGGAGGTGTGCACCTTTTCCACCTCCCCGTCGATATCGCTTGCCAGCGCGGAGGAACCGATGTTGGAGTTGACTTTACACTTGGTGGCGATCCCGATCCCCATAGGGTTTAAATGGGTATGGTTGATATTTGCCGGGATGATCAGCCGGCCCCTTGCCACTTCGCTTCGTACCAGCTCGGGTTTGAGCTCTTCGGCCTTGGCCACATACTCCATCTCGGGGGTGATGATACCCCGGCGCGCGTAGTGCATCTGTGTCCGCACCCGATCGTTTTGCCGTGTTTTTATCCATTGCTCTCTCATTTACTAACCTTTTAGGGCAAAAAATTATTGAATTATCACTCAACGCCCGTATGGGCTTTGGAAAATGCCCATATAATTGATGATGGCAAATATAGCCAATTTTTCAAGATTTTACATAAAAAAGATAAAAGCAAGCTTTTAAAGTGTATAATTTTATAACACTTTTTAGAGTAGATAAACAAGAATAATAGAGTAAAATAAACAAAACGGATAATAAAGGGAGTGTGGTGCCTGAAATAACGGTGGTATTACTTGGTGCGGGAAGCGGTTCCCGTTTTTGCGACAGTGTTAAAAAGCAGTGGCTGCGTATCGGCGATGAGCCGCTGTGGGAATATGTAGCACACCGCTTTGAGACGCTGGGCTTTTCCCGTATCCTCCTGGTCGCCGCACCGGAGGATTACGCTTATATGCGCAAATTGACTGACCTGACGCTGGTAGCCGGGGGAGAGAGCCGCCAGGAGTCGCTGAAAAACGCCCTGGAGAAAGTTGAGACGGAGTATGTGCTTGTCAGCGATATCGCGCGGTGCTGTATTGATGAAGCGGTGATAGGGCGTATAACGGAGACAAAGGGGTATGACTGCGTCGTTCCCTATCTAAGCGTCAACGATACGGTCTATCTGGGAGAGGAACCCGTGGACAGGGAGCAGGTCAAGCTGATCCAAACGCCGCAGATGAGCAAAACAAAACGCTTGCAAAAAGCGCTGGAAAGCCAAACGCTTTTTACCGACGACAGCGGGGCGATCAAAGCAGACGGGGGCAGCATCCGCTTCGTGGAGGGGTCAAAAAAAGCGCACAAACTGACCCGTGTCGAGGATTTGGCAAAGCTGGAGTGTTTGCAACCGCCCTCGGAGCGCCTCTTTACCGGTACCGGTTTTGATATCCACGCCTTTGAAAAGGGCAAGCCGATGTATCTGTGCGGTATGGAAGTTGCTAGTGAACTGGGGTTTAAAGCCCATAGCGACGGGGACGTGGCGATACACGCGCTGATCGATGCGCTTTTGGGCGCGGCCGGCATGGGTGATATCGGTGAGCTGTATCCCGATACCGATCCCGCTTTTGCCGGAGCGGATTCAAAGGTACTGTTGCAAGACGTATTGCGGCGCATCAAAGGCTGCGGTTTTGTCATAGACAATCTGGATATGACAATTATCGCACAGGTACCCAAGCTGCAACCCTATAAAGAGGCGATGGGGCAAAGCATAAAAGAATTAACAAAGTGTAAATTTGTTAATATTAAAGCAACAACTGCCGAAAAGATGGGATTTATCGGTAGAAAAGAAGGAGTAGCAGTGCAAGCAGTAGCGACACTTAGATTTTACAGGTGGGAGAGATAGAAAGTTATGAATATTACAATTATCGACAATGAGGTGTATTTAGTGCAGAGTATTTCCGCGAAACTTGCGGATTACGGACATGAATGTAACGTGATAGGGACTTTGAACGAAGCGGACGAGAGTGCGGATGTCATCTTGCTCTCAACCAACATCACGGGCAATATCAACAGTTTCCTTGAAAACAACCGCGAAAAGATCATCATCTTGATGGTGACCTACGTCAGCGACGACACGGTAACCAAGCCTATCGCGTCGGGCGCGACGGATTATATCATCAAACCCTTCATGATCGAAGAGTTGATCCGAAAGATTGATCACTATAAAGATGTTCAGGATATCAACAACCTCAATAACTTTTATAAAGATTACCTGGCGAACCGTTTTAAAAGCTGTAACGTGGAGGTCGATGCCAAGCTGGAAGCGCCGCTCGTACTCGTGGGGTCGCAAAAGCAGACCGATGCGTACGTATTTGAATATATCCAGCAAACCAAAAAACCGATCAAATTTCTCTCCCTTGAGGACAAAGATGCCCTGCAAACCATCAAAAAAAGCGGTGCCGATACTCTGATCTACGCAACCCATCTGCAAAAACTCAAAAAAAGCGACGCCGAAGCGATCATCAAAGCCGCAAAGGATAAAAAGGTGATCATCTCCACAAACGTCGAACTTGACAGCGATATCAAAACGATCAAACTCAGCTCCTCCAAAGACAGTTTTGATGCCGACGAAATTTTGACTTTGGATGATTACGTCAAATATATCCTGACAACCTACCAAGACCGCTTCCCCGATACGGAACTGTCGAAAAAGCTGGGCATCAGTAGAAAAAGTCTGTGGGAGAGAAGAAAGAAATATGACATCTATAAGCAAAAATAAAGCGATCTTTATCGACCAGGAGGCGCACTCCACCCTGGCACTCGTTCAAGAGGGGATTTTAAGTCCCATCGATAAACTGATGAATGAAAAGGAAGCCAAAACCGTCGATGAAACGAAGCGGTATAAGGGGGTCTCTTTTCCCTTTTCTTTCCTGCTTGCTCCCAAAGGTAAAACCAATACAAAGGTTTTGCAAAGCCTGAGAAAGGATGAAACCGCCGATCTCGTCGTCAAGAAGAAAAAAGTGGGTCAGATCAAGGTCGAAGAGGTGTTTAAGATCGATCCCTATAAGCGGTTGGCCAATATCTACGGTACCAATGATCCCACCCACCCGGGGGTCAAAGCCGCTTTGAACCGTTTGGGCGATTACGCCGTCAGCGGCAGCTACAGCGTCGAGGACGGGATGATTGCCAACAACAAACGCCTCATCGCCCAGGCCAAAGAGAAGATCAACGCCAAAAAGGTCGGAGCGATGATGATCGCCGCGAATCCGCTGCACCGTGCCCTGGAGCGGGTGATCCGCCAAAGTCTTGATCAAAACGATCTGCTCGTACTGTTTTTGCTCAAACCCTATTCCGACGGGAACGGCCTGGATTACGATCTGCGTTACGAAACGCTGAACTATTTCGTAGAAAACTACCTGCCTAAAAACCGTGTCGTGATCGTACCTTTGGAAAATACCTACATCTTCGCGGGTTTTAACGAGATGCTTATTGATACGCTCGTGGCAAAAAACTACGGCTGCGACGAAATCATCACCGGGGTCAACCACGCGGGACTCGGGGTGTATTACGATAAAAACGAGTTCCACTCCATCTTTGACCGCGTCAGCGGAATCGATATCGCTATCCGGACCCTGGATGAGTTTTCCTACTGCGAAGTGTGCAAAACGCTGATCAGCGCGCACACCTGTCCCCACGGTCACCACCACCATATCAGTTACCACTACGATTCGATTTTGCAACTGATCAAGCTGGGAATCCTGCCTCCGGCGGTGTTGGTGCGAAGCGAAATCTCCGCGATCATTTTGAGTAAACTTTTTCCCAAGCGGTTTAAAAATATGGAAAAGCTCTACTACGATATCATGCCCCAGTCGGGCTTGCTGGAAAAGCAGGATGACAAAGATTTCTATCTGAATTTAATGAAACTGTATAAAACCCACTCTCTTAGTTAGGTTTAAGAACTTATCGGCTAATATTCCACTCATTGAAAAGTTGCATCAAGATAGCATGCGGCTTTTCAAAATATCACTACCATATTTTATTAAGGAGAATAATTTGCTCAAGGAAAAATATACCCCGATGTATTTTCTTGCCGCGCTCGGTGCGGGCGGATTGTCGGTTTCATTTTTTATGTATTTGATGTTTCTCGTTCCCCACAAGGGAGCGCCGATGGCGACATTTGACTATGTTTACCCCACCTTGATGGAAGGATCGTGGCTCTCCGCGGTGACGGCACTGTCATTGATCTTTATCATTGTGTTCGCATTTTATCACTTTAAGCTGCTGCTTTGGAATATCAAAGAGTATAAGGCGTTTAAACAGACCGATGCGTTTGATACGCTGCGCAACTCCAACGCAGAAGTGACGCTTATGGCGATGCCTTTGACCTTTGCGATGACGATTAACGTCTGTTTTGTTCTGGGGGCGGTGTTTGTCCCGGGGCTATGGAGTATCGTGGAGTATCTGTTTCCCGGAGCGCTGCTCGGGTTTGCGATTGCGGGGTATTTCGCGCTGAAAATCTTTTTGGAGTACTTTTCCAGGCTGCTGGTGAGCGGAGAGTTTGATTTTACGAAAAACAACAACCTTTCCCAGATGATCTCGATCTTTGCTTTTGCGATGGTCGGTGTCGGGTTTGCCGCTCCGGGAGCGATGAGTCACAATATCGTGATCAATGCTATCGGCATCTTCTGTGCGCTGTTTTTTGTCTCCATCTCCGTAATGCTTTTGGCGATCAAGCTGATTTTAGGCTTTAAAAATATGTTTGAACACGGTGTGGGCAAGGAAGCGAGCCCCAGTATCTGGATATTGATTCCGATTTTGACGCTGCTTGGGATCACCTTCATCCGTATCAACTTCGGTCTTGTGCACCACTTTGACCAACCCATGGCCAAATCCTCCATCTTTACGTTGACCAGTACGATTTTGGCGCTGCAGATTATCTTTGGCCTGCTTGGGTACAAAGTGATGAAAAGCATCGGTTATTTCGACGAGTTTATCCATGCGGAGAAAAAATCTCCCGTATCCTTCGCGTTGATCTGTCCGGGGGTGGCTTTCATGGTGTTTGGGATGTTCTTTATCAATTTCGGGTTGATGTATAACGGCGTGGTGGAGAAGTATTCCATCGCTTATTTTGTATTGATGCTGCCGTTTATGTTTATCCAGTATAAAACGATAGAGTATTTCTACCGACTGAAAAAGAAGTTCGCTCTCTAGCGGTGCAAGAGGAGGGCAATCCTCCTCTTTTTCTTCCTTAGTGGCTTTTTGAAACCACGATGATCATCTTGACGTTGATGATCACAAATCTGATGAATTGCCAAATCACACACTTGCGCATAAACTTGACAAAGGGGCTTGGAACCATTGTATTAAAGGTTTGCTCATAGGGTTTTACGTTTTTTTCTACATCATGCTGCATATTCTTTCCTTTATCGTTTCTTTTCTTCTGCTTACTCGGGGATCAAAGACCAACCGGGCTTGAGTTGCGCTTTCCAGAGGAACATGTGGTGCAGGGTATGTTTGATCCAGTGACCTGCCAAACCGATCTCGCCCATCGTATAGTTTTGATCGCGGCCCGTTCCGGGATATTTTTTATAATCGGGCACTACGGGGTAAACCGTCAAGGCTACCGCTTCGCCGCTGAACATCCCTTTGCCCACAGACGCAATACACGCCGCGCCCATTTCCGCCATGGAGGTTTCGTGCGTGGGTTCCGGTGCGCCGTTGATCATATCTACGATGCTGTTTGCGACCGCTTTACCGATAATACCGCTTGGCATACCCGTTCTCGGCGGTGTGGGGAAGATCGGCGTGCCGTTGGGGCTTTTCATCGGTTTGGAGATCGGATGCGGCGGTGCGAAAGCGATCCCTACGGCGAAGATATTTTTGTAGGTTGGGTTTTGGTAGTTTTTGGGCCAATCGCTTGCGTCCCACTCTTCAAAGGGTTTGCCCGAGTAATCGCCGTCGACTTTCAAAAAGCCGTTGGGCGCAAAGAGCGTATCGGTGATATCCTGTCCATCTTTGCCAAACGCTTTAAGACCCACGCCCGCGAAAGGAGGGATCAGCATGGAAAAGTCAAAATCGATGCTGCCGGTACTGCCGTCGAGCTTTTCATAGTGGGCAACGCCCTCTTCAACCTTTGTGACGTGCGCGCCGGTTGTCCAGTTGATCCCTTTTTCCGTATAGAGTGATTCGGCAAAGAGTTTGCTCGAAGCCACGTAACCGCCTCTTTTGATATGGACGCCGCCGACGCCGAAGTCGCCGAGGAAGGATTCGTTGGAGATCCATTGCAGGTCCGCCATATCTCTGATACCCGCACGGCGTAGCTCCGTGTCGATGTTGAAGATATACTCAAAAGCAGCCCCCTGGCAGGTACACATACCGTGTCCCGTACCGACGAGAATCTTTTGTTTCTCACCGCGCTTTATGCGGTCAAACTTCTCTTTGAGTACCGCCGCTGCTTCGGTGGCGTGATCGGCCGTACACACGGAGTAGGAGTATCCGCCGTCGGGTCCGAGCCCCTCGGTTGCGCCGAAGTTGAGTTTCGGTCCGGTAGCGTTGATAAGATAATCGTACGTGATCTCTTCACTCTCGCCTTTACGCGCATCGGAAGTGTGTTCAACCGTCACGAAAGGGGAGGCTTGGTTCTCGGAGCCTTCGGGATGGATGGAGACCGCTTTTGCCTGGCGGTAATCGATACCCAGCTTGTCGTAAACCGGTTTGAGTTCAAAGGTTACGTCTTTTTTAGACATTTGACCGACGCCCACCCAGATGTTGGAAGGGATCCAGTTCCACTTACTGTTGGGGGTGACCACAACCACTTCATGGCTTGATCCAAGCCACTTTTTCGCAAAGGTTGCAGCCGTGTGCCCGGAGACACCTGCACCTAGAATCACAAGTCTTGCCATATTCTATCCTCTTCATATAAATTTTAAGAACACCTCTAATAACCCTCTCAAGGACTTTAGAAATGACCTTAATGTACTTTTAGTGTATTTGCATTTAAATAAAAATAATTTTAAACGGTTACCAAACGGGGTATTAATTTTATTTTATATTTACCGCTTATTAAAGATATAAGTTCAAGTTTTATAATTATTTGTTATTTATCACTTGAATTTATAATTATGATAAATTGGTTTTTAAGTAGAGAAAAAGCGTAGCAAAAACGTAGTATTTAATGTGAAATATATCTATTGAGGATACAATAATATGGTACATAAAAAATACAACAAGGGGTCAGTCATGAAATATGGGGTCATATTGATGCTGATTTTTACTTCCTTGTTGGCAACCGTGCAGCAGCCGATGCACAAGCTGACACTGCAAGAAGCGCTGCAGATCGTACAGGAGGAAAACCTCGAGATACAAGTTGCCAATTATGAAGAAAAAATCAAAGATTTTGAGGCGCGTATAGCCGCTGGGTACAGCTACGGAAGTCTGGACCTTGTCAGCACGGCGATGCGCTCAAACGACGCGGGGAATGTTTTTGGATTCAAACTCGCCAGCCGTGAAGCGACCTTCTCGGATTTCGGTTTTTCCGATTTCCTCTCCCACTCGCCGAGCCCGATGGCTACTTCGGTACTCTCAGTTCAGCCGCGGGATCTGAACTATCCCGAAACACGCAACCACTACCAGACAAAGGTTGTTTATAAGGTACCGCTTTATACCGGGGGCGAGCTGCAGCAGTACAGACGCATCAGCAAAGCGCTGCACAAGCTGAGCAAGCTCGACGCCGTTCAGGCAAAGCAGCAAAAACTCTTTGAAACCAAAAAAAGTTTTTACGATCTGTCTTTACTTGATACCTTTATCGAAAACTTAGAGCAGATCAAAGCCAATATCCAAACCCTTGAGGAGATGGTCGTGGAGATGATCGCCGAGGGGTATGCCAAAAAGGTGGATCTTTTGGAGGTGCAAACCAAAAAGGCAAGCGTGGTGAGAATGATCAACAAAGCCAAAGCCAACGAACGTCTGGCGTATGAGTACCTTTCCTTTCTTCTCAACAGGGATGTGTCTTCCATCAAATACGTGTTCGATCTGGCACCGCTGCCCGCGCGCAAAACGCAAAGCTACGTGCAAAACAGTATCGACGTGCAAAAAGCGCAGCTGGGGTTAAAGATGCGCAAGATGGCCGTGGAGCAAAAGCGCTCCTCCTTTTTGCCCAAAGTGGGAGCCTTTGCCGAGTACGGCAGTGCCGATAATGAATTTTTGAACGATTTTCGCGACAAGGACAGCTACACGTTCGGAGCAAAGTTGACGTGGAACCTCTTTAACGGCGGTATCGACGATAACAAACTCCAAATCGCCAAGATCAAGCGCGCGCAGATGCGCCAAAAACTCGATCTGGCAAAGAAGGGGATCGCACTGAAGGTGGATCGCATCAAAACCAATATACAAAGTTGTGAATTCGACATCGAGAGTCTGCGCAAGGAGAAAGAGCTGAAAAACGAAGTGTATGAAAACTATCTGGGCAGATACCAGGAGAAGCTCGTGGCGATCAACGACGTGTTGATCAAGCAATCGGAGTTGATCGAGACGGTTTTGAAGCTGCAAAAAGAGAAAAACAGTAGAAATGAAAAAGTATTCGCTTTAGAGAAAATATTAGTGGGGGAACGATAGATGAGAGCAGTAGTAGTATTAATGGTTACGGCTGTGGCGCTGTTGGCGCAGATACAGTTGTCAGGAAGCGTGATTTCGGATAATCAAAAGATCATCAGCAGCCGCTATATGGGCTTTATTAAAGAGGTTAACGTCGCTGAGGGGCAGCAGGTGCAAAAGGGGCAGCTGCTCTATGCGATCGATTCCAAAGAGATCGATGCGAAAAAGCGCCAGGCGCAGATGTCTTTGCAGATGTATGAGGACAAGTACAGTAACGTCATGCGAAACCTGGAGCGCCACAAGCGGCTGTATAAGAAGGATATGGTAGCAAAGTATGAAGTGGAAAATCTCGAATTGGCGGCAAAAAACCTCCAATCGATGATCGCCATTTCAAAAGCGCAGCTTCAGGAGGTGCAAAACCAGTATAAGTACCTGCAGGTCAAAGCGCCCAACGACGGGGTGATCGTAAAGAAAAATATCAAAGCCGGAGAGATGGCGATCCCCGGAACGCCCGCGATCATCCTGACCGATCTGAGCAGCCTAAAGATCCGCGCGGAGATTTCGGAAAGCAATCTCAAAGAGGCGGCTTTGAACAAACCCGTTTCCGTAGAAATCCCCTCCGTGGGGCTTGAAACGCAGGGACACGTGGATGCGATCATCCCCAGCTCCAATCCCATGACACACAGCTTTGAGATCAAAGTCTCCTTTGATGCCAAAGGCATGGATGTCTATCCCGGGATGTACGCCACGATCACTATCGAGTAGGGGGCTGTATGAGTAAGCAGGAATTTCAACCCAAAGATTTGGCGGGAAAACTGGCGAAAGCGTTTTTGCACAATCCGCTCACCCCGCTTCTTGGCGTGTTTCTACTCGTCATCGGCTATTTCGCTTTGGAGTTCACCCCGCGGGAGGAGGATCCGCAGATGGAGATCAGCGGCGGTAGCATCATCGTCGCCCTTCCCGGAGCCACCCCAAAAGAGATCGAAAACGTGATCGTCAAGCCGCTGGAGCGCAAGATCAGAGAGATCAAGGGCGTAGAGTATATCTACGGCATGGCGATGAATGATATGGGCGTGGTAAACGTTTCATACTATATCGGCGAAGATAGAGAGGAGTCCAATCTCAAACTCTACGACAAGGTGATGCAGAATATGAATATGCTGCCAAAGGGGACGATGCAGCCGCTGGTCAAACCCTTTGATATCGATATCGACGTTCCCATTCTCTCCGCCGCGTTTTATACCAAAGAGGGGTCAAAGCTGACGCAGCCGGAGCTGTTTAACGAAATCCGCAAGATGCAGCATGAGATCAACCGCATCGATAACGTAGCCAGAACGGAGCTCAAAGGGGAGAAAAAGCACCAGTTCAATATCGAAGTGGATATGCATAAACTCTCGGGACACCACCTCTCTTTGGGTCAAATCGCCCAGGCGCTGCAATCGCTGGCGATCAACGTCCCCGACATCGATACCGATACCAAGTCGGGCAGGTTGGCGGTCTTTGGCGTGAAAAACGCCATCGAGAGCAAAAAGGATATCGAAAACGTTATCATCGCCGTATACCACGGTTCGCCGGTATACCTCAAAGATGTAGCGACGGTCAGTATGGGGGAGAATTTTCAAAACTTCAAAGAGACGCAGATTTCGTTCAAGGATCAAAGCGGCGAGTTTACGCCGCTGCAGCAGCAAGTGACCATGACCGTCTCCAAACTCAAAGGCACCAACGCCGTGTTCATCGCGGAGAATTTCAAAGCAAAACTCAATGAGTTCAAACCACGCCTTGACGAACTGGGCGTGGGCTACGTCATCACCAGAAACTACGGCCAAAGGGCCGATGATTCGGTCAACCGGCTGGTAAGCAATCTGTTGATCTCCATCGTTATCGTGGTGGGGCTGCTGGTATTCGTCCTTGGGTGGAAGGAGTCGCTTATCGTCGCCTTTACCGTCCCCGCGATCTTTGCCGTGACGCTGTTTATCGCCTATATGACCGATCAGACGGTCAATCGGATTACGCTCTTTGCGTTTATGGTGAGTCTGGGGATGCTGGTGGATGCGGCGATCATCGTCGTGGAAAATATCCACAGGCATATGCATGAACACGGGGCGGCGGATAAAAGCTCCGATCAGATCGTGCTGGAAGCAACGGATGAGATCGGACCGGCGACCAACGTCGCGACCGTGGCGATCATCCTGACCATGATCCCCATGGCGTTCGTGGGGCAGATGATGGGGCAGTTTATGAAACCGATTCCGCTCAACGTTCCCGTGGCGCTGTTTGCTTCTTTAATCGTGGCCTATATCTTCGCGCCCTATATGGCAAAGCGGATGATGCGCAAGCCAAAGCATAAACACGGCCATAGCGCCGAAGCGAACGAAGGGGGTGCGAAATGAAACGGTTTGAACACTTTATCTACTCCCTTTTAAGTTCCAAAAGCAAAAAACTTTTGGTGATCTTGCTGACGCTGGGAGCGTTTTTCGGATCACTGCTGATGCTCTCTTCGCAGATGGTTCTTGCTAAGATGTTGCCGGGAAAAAGTGCCAATACCTACTCGGTCTACGTGGATACGCCCGAGGGCAGCTCCATTGAGCAAACCAAAAAGGTGACAAGCTGCGTGGTCAAGGTTTTGCAAGATGAACCCGAAGTTACCGATATCGAAGTCTTTTTAGGCCAAGGCGCGCCGCTGGATTATGCGGGGCTTGTCAAAGGCAGCAGTTACAAAAACGCGAAAAACGTAGCGGAGCTGGTAGTCAATCTTACCGACAAACACGGCCGCGACGAAAGCTCTTTTGAGATGGTACACCGCCTGCGACCCGGCGTCAAAAGCAGCTGTGAAGGCTTGGTGGAGGGCAGCGTGATCAAGATGATCGAACAGCCCGCCGGACCGCCGACGCTGGCATCGATCGTGATCGAGCTCTACGGAGAGGATATCGACGGTTCACGCCGCCTGGCAACGCAGCTGGCGGGTATCCTGCGCGATACCGAAGGGTTGGTCGATATCGATACGATGATGGATACGATCTATCCCAAGTATGAGTTGCATGTGGATAAGGAGAAGATCCTGCGCTCCAAACTCTCCATCGAACAGGTCAACAAGATTTTGTATTTGGCGTTTGAGGGGCGCAAAGTGGCGGTAAAAAACAGTGAAGACTCTCCGGAACAGATCCCGCTGTTTTTGATCCTCAATGAGCAGACCAGAGAATTTGACGCCCTTTCCAAAGAGGCGATTGAGCGTAAACTCTCCTCGTTGAAGCTGATGAACAAAGCGGGGATGATGGTACCCGTAAGCGAAGTGGTGAAGGTGCACAAGGGCAGTTCCAGCCCCATGATCTATTCAAAGAACCTGCGCCGCATGATCAACGTGATCGCCGAAACCGATATGGTTTCGCAGGTGTATCCGCTGCTTGAGGCGCGTTCAACTATTCAAGAAAAACTTGCAAACGAGTATGAGATCGAAAGTACGAAACTCTTTAACCTGCGTTTGACGCACAAGCAAACGGGTGAAGTGTATGATCTGGTTTGGGATGGCGAGATGAAGGTTACCCTTGATACCTTTTACGATCTGGGGATGGCCTTTATCAGTGCGCTAGTGCTGATCTTTTTGCTTTTGGTGGTTTATTATAAAAGCTTTGCCGTCAGCGGCGTTATTTTGCTGGGCAGCTTCCTCTCACTCTTTGGGGTGATCGTGGGCCACTGGATCATGGATATATTTACCGTGCACACCTTCTTTTTGACCGCGACGTCGCTGATCGGCTTTATCGTTCTTATGGGGATTAGTTCCAGAAACTCCATGCTGCTGATAGATTTTGCCAAGCTGCTGATGGAGCAAAAGGGCTTTGAGAAGCAGCGCGCCATCGCCGTGGCTTCTGCGACACGGGCTAAACCGATCTTTCTGACCGCGGGGACGGTGGTACTGGCAAGTACGCTTTTGGCAACGGATCCTATCTTCGGCGGTTTGGGTGTGGCGCTGATCTTTGGTACTACGGCCGGGGTGATCGTATCATTGATCTTTATCCCCGTATTGCTGCACAGCGTCAAAGCGATGGACAAACCCCTGTAAAAGGGGAGTGTCCACGCACCAAAGCGCAATTTCAAAGGCGGTAGAACCGCCCCCTTTCATAATCTTTTTCCACATCCTTATAGTGATCGACAATACCGTGCATAGCGATATAAACCCCGTTTTTTTGTAGGAATTTTACCGCGCCGATGGCGGTGGCGAGGTTGAAGGTCGATTCGCTGTTTTTGACGTAGTAGGGATACATCGCCCCGGTAAAGATCACCACATTTTCCAGTGCCGGAAGCGCTTCATCCACATAGCGGCAACTTTGCTTCATGGTATCGGTACCGTGGACGACGATGACGGGGTTTGTGCACTCTTCTATGGTTTGGACAAGCTGCTTTCTGTCGCGGCCGTCCATATCCAACGAATCCTTGTGGATGATGTTGTGGATCTCAAAATGGATATTGTCGTAGGTGTTTTCCAAGATGGAGAGGATGGAGCGGTTGCTCGTGTCTATGGTCAATTCTCCGCCGACGGGGCAGTAACGCTTGTTAAACGTCCCGCCGGTATTGATAATATCGATGGTTAAAATGGCTATCGCCTTTAGAGGAAGTTGATGATCTCATCCTGGATATCTTCCTTATCCACGATGGTTTTTTGTGCTATCTCCATGTCAAAAAGTGAAGCGATCTTTTCATTGATGGGCAGGTTGTAACTTTTGCTGATCTTTTCCAGCGCTTCTTTGTCGCCGCTTACCGTTTCGCCGCTTACCGCTTTGAGCACGTTTGGCGAAAACTTCGTCCACTCGGCCGTTGAGTAGATCACCGCCGGGGTTTTTGCATCGTCGCGAAGCTGTAGGGCTTTGACGCACGTAGCGGTGTGCGGATCCATGATGTAACCCTTTTGCGCGTAGGTTTTGATCACTTCAAAGCCCTCCGCATCGTCGCTGTATACCGCACCGAAATCCTCCTGCAAGCGTGCGAGCTCTTCGGGGGTGAGGCTGTAGCGATCCTTTTGCGCCAGATCATCCATCAGCTCCTTTGTGCGCTTTGGGCCGAACATATCGTGCAAAATCCGCTCGACGTTGGAGGATTTTAAGATATCCATCGCCGGGCTTGCGGTTTTTTGCAGTGATCTGGAGGTCAAATCGTATTCACCTTTGTTGATCAGATCGGTGAGGATATTGTTCACATTTGACGTGATCAAAATCTTTTTAACGGGCAAGCCCGCTTTTTTGGCGTAGTACGCACCCAGGGCGTTGCCGAAGTTGCCGCTTGGTACGACAAGGTAGATTTCATCACCGTAGGTGATCGTATCATCTTGCATCAGCTGGATATAGCTGTAGATATGGTAAATGATTTGAAAGATGATCCGCCCGAAGTTAACGGAGTTTGCCGCACTGAGGTGCGTATCTTTTTTCGCCAGTTCCTCTTTAAAGGTGTTTGAGGCGAGCAGACCCTTCAGCGCGCTTTGCGCATCGTCGAAGTTGCCGTGGATACCCACTACCTTCAAGTTTTTCGCATCCTCCGTTACCATCTGCAGGCGCTGGACGTCGCTGGTGCCGCCCTCTGGGTAGAGGCAAACCACTTTGACGTTATCCTGGTTTTTAAACGTCTCCAGCGTCGCCGGGCCCGTATCGCCGCTGGTCGCTGCCATGATGATGTAGTTTTCGCCCCGCTGCTTGGCAAGGGAGCTGAGGATATAGCCAAAGGGTTGCAGCGCCATATCCTTAAAGGCTCTTGTGGGTCCGTGGTAGAGTTCGCTGACAAAAACACTGTTTTCGATCTGTGAAAGCTCCACGGGGTGATCGGCATCGTCAAAAGCGTCGTAGCGGTCCAGGGCACTTTGGAGTACCGCTTTGTCGATATCGATATTGAAATTTTCCAAAAAATCCAGAGCCAACGCTTTGTAGGAGCTGTTTTTATGCTTTTGGATAAATGCTTCGTCGAGTTTGGGAAGCTCTTTGGGAACATATAAGCCGCCAAAACTTGCGCTGGGGCTGAGAATCGCCTGCGAAAAGGGTACTTCTGCGGGCTTTTGTCCGTCATTTCCGCGCGTTTCAATAAACTGCATGGGTCACCTTGAAATTTTTTGCGTATTATAGCATATTTGTCGCCCGCGTGCCTTTGTAAGAGTCTATATAGCGATCGATAGTTTCATACACGCCCTTTTCAATTTCCAGCTGCAGCTGCAGCACGGAAAGGGGCAGGGAGTCATCCATTTTGACCAGATCCTTCTGGGTGCACAGGATCGACTCCGCTTCATGTTTGCGCAGGAGATCCCGAAGTTGCCGCGCATCGAAATAGGCGTGGTCGGGAAAGTAGATCTTTTCCACGACCTCGGGCAGGTAGGGCTCCAGCCGCTTTGGGTTGGCGATGGCGGTTACAAGCAGCATCTTTTGCGTAGGATTGGTGATAGTGACTTTGCGCCTAAACTCCCGATCTTCCGTTAAACACAGGTCGGCAAAGCGCTTGGTAAAGGCAAATTCGCGAAAGGGTCCCGAGGGCAGGGGCAGCGTACTGGCGATGCGGGGCGGCTGGAGCAGGATTTCAAATTTTTGCAGCTCCACGCGGTTAAAGCCGTCATCGAGCAGGATCAACTCCGCTCCATCCTTAAGAGCGGTTTCGATCGCTTCGGAGCGATCCTCGCTGACAAGAACACTCGCTTGGGTCTGCTTGGCGATAAGCATCGCCTCATCGCCGCTTTGGGCTACGCTGCATAGGATCTCTTTACCGTCGCTGACCTTGACAAGCCCGCTGCTTGCGCGCCCGTAGCCTCTGGAGATGACGTAAACTTTTCTGTTTTCGTAGCGTTGGGAAAGGGTGATGAGAAAGGGGGTTTTCCCGCTGCCGCCGACAAGCAGGTTACCGATACTGATGATGGGAATGTTGAAACGTTTTTTGGGAGTAAGCAGCCGCCGCAGCAGCATAATGGAGCCATACAGCAGCGACAGGGGCAGCAGCAAAATGCTAAAAAGCCGCTGCGAAAGGGTGGGGTGGAAAAAGACCCCTTCGATCCAGGCGGTTAAGGCGCTCACCCTCGCTGCTTCGCCACCTCGGTGATCATATCGCAGACATACTTCACCTCCTCTTTGGTCATGGAGGGGAAGAAGGGCAGAGACATCACTTTTGAATAGTTGGAAAGGGCGTTGGGGAAGGAGTAGACTTTTAACTCGTACTTGGTTTTATAGTAGCTGGTCATATGCAGCGGAATATACTGTAGTGAAATATCGATCCCGCGCTTTTTCAACTCGCCCGCAAAGTGGTCGCGGTTGGTGTTGATCTCGATGATATATTGCAAGAAGGGTTGGTTAAACTCCTGCGTGGGCGTTTTGACGCCCTTTAACCCCGAAAGCCTTTTTTCATAAGTGTCGGCGATCGCTTGCAGTTTTTGGATATCGGTGTCGATGGTTTCGAGTTTATAAAGAGCAAAAGCGGCGTTGAGTTCGCTGATATCGTACCCCCAGCCCGGTTCGATCACGTCGTAAACGTAATCGAGGTTGCCAAACTCGTCCCACCCTTTGGATTTGATCCCGTGGGATTTGATCAGTTCGGCGCGTTTTGCCAGGGCTTCGTCATTGGTAGTCAGCATCCCGCCGTTGGCGATGGATCCCTGTCTGTGGGGGGCGAAACTAAACGCGACCATATCCGCGCCGCTGTTGCCGATCTTCTTGCCGTTATAGGAGGCGCCAAAAGCGTCGCTGGCGTTTTCGATCACTTTGAGTTTGTGCTCCTTGGCGATAGCGTAGAGCTTATCCAGCTCCACCGTTTGTCCCGCGATATGGTTGACGATCACGGCGCGCAGCTTTTTGCTTTGATTTTCCGCAATCGCTTTTTCCAACTGCTCCAGATCCATCAGGTAGCTGTCTTTGGCTACGTCCACAAAGATCGGTTCGGCGTCGAAGTGGCGCACCACTTCGGGAACGTTGACAAAGGAGTTGACCGAACAGATCACCTTGTCGCCGCGTTTAAGGTCCAGAGTACACATACTCAGGTGCAGGGCAGAGGTTCCGCTGTTGGTACTGACGGAAAATTTCGCTCCGCAAAAGGCTGAAAAACTCTCCTCCAACTCCTGAACCTGGCTTGAATCCAGCTCCAGCGCTTTGTCGATCCGTTTGCGTAGCTTTTCATCGATATGGGGTCTGTGAAAAGGAATTTCCATCATAATCTGCACCTTTGTGTTCAATTAATGCTTTATTTTAATTTAGTTTTTATGAAATCCAGCTTAATAGCGCGGCGCTTTTTTGCTAAAATGGGAACATTTGGTACAATTATTCGAAAATTACAGAGTTATGAAAGGCTTTTCATGCAGATACAGGCAAAAGCGATGGGCGATTATATGACCAATTGTTACATCGTAACGGTTGAGGGCAAGGACCTGATCATCGATCCCGGTGTCGGGGCGACCGAGTGGGTGATGGAGCAGGCCAGGAACCCCGTCGCTATTTTAAATACCCACGGGCACTTTGATCACGTGTGGAGTAACGCGGAGCTCAAGGAGCGGCTGGGCGTGAAGATTTACGTCAACGAAAAGGACGCGCCGCTTTTACAAACCGACCCTTTTGGGCTGGGGACGCCGCCCTCAGAACCCGATGTGTTGGTCGAGGGAACGCAAACACTTCAAATAGAGGGGGTGGAGGTGACGTTTCACGAATTTGCGGGACATACCCCCGGATGCAGCGTAATCGAGATCGGGGACGTATGGTTTAGCGGGGACTTTCTTTTTAAGCAGTCGATCGGACGCTACGATTTCCCTCTTTCAGACGCGCAGCAGATGAAGCAGAGTCTGCAGCGCGTCATGCAGGTAGAGAAAAATTTCACCGTCTATCCGGGGCACGGAGAGGCGACGACGCTGGAGGCCGAGAAGCGCGTCATCCCCTTTTTCATTTCACAGATTTAACTGCTATTTCTTCCCTTCGGAGCTGGGTTCTCCACCTTCGGGGGAGGGGACTTCGACCTTTTGCTTATTCATCTTTTCGATATCGTCGGTACTTTTTGCCAGTTTCAGCGACAAAACGTGCTTTTCCAGGACCACGGCCATAAACTTTCCCTCTAACACTTTGACCTCGTTGAGGTAACCCTCGACGTTGATTTCACGTTTGCGGGTCTCTTCGTGCAGCTGTTTGCCTTTAAAAACGATACGGTCACCCACCTTGACGGGGGAGAGGAATTTGCAGTTGCTGTTAACCAAAACGACGTTGGGGTCGTTGACCGCCGCCATGGCGCAAAAATCCGCAGCGCCGAAGGTAAAGCCGCCGTGGACCAGTTCATGGTTGTCAACGGACATCTCCGAAGTGGTGATAAGCTCCACCTCCGCATAGTTGTCTTCGACCTTGAGCAGATTACCGCAGAGGCCGGGATTGATTTTAAGGTGGGTGCGAAGCCCCTTCTCCTCGTTTGACTTGAGATCGAGCATTTCTTCCATGGAACTGTCCTAACGTTTGAGATCTAAAAAGAGAATTTGTATCCGCGGCGGCGGACGGTGTGGATCACTTGGGATCCCACGGCGCTTTTAAGGCGCTTTCGAATCTGGTTGATCGCCACTTCGACGGTGTTGTCCGAGACATACTCGGGTTCATCCCACAGGGCGTTGATGATTTCGTCTTTGGAAAAGACCCGGTGTTTGCGCAGCGCCAGATACGCCAGAATATCAAAGGTTTTTCCGTTAAGCGAAATCAATTTGCTGTTGCCCGTCACCTCTTTTGCCGGGATATTGATCGAAAGGTTTTTGATCTCGATGCGCTTTTCAAAAAGATCGCGCATATTGGACTGGATACGTACCGCAAGCAGACGGGGAGAGTTGATATGGGTATAGATTACGTCGCTAACGCCGAATTTGAAAAACTCGATCTGCATGATCTCGTCCTCGTTTAAAACGATGATCTTGGTTTCATTGTTCTTTTGACGGATCTCGCTTAAAAAGCGCTTGAACGACAGGGTAATCTCCGCCTGGTCGATAATCACTAACTCATAATATCGAAAATCGGTAAAATTGGTCGCGTCGTACGTATCCTCTGCACAGTCGATGATACAGAAAAAATCGTCATCAAAACTTTTTTCGACTTCATCTACGAAGTCTTCACTTAAACCTACTGCTAAAACTCTCATCCAGTGTATCCAAACTAAATTTTTTGTGAAATTATACTATAAACTCATTCGAAAAAAAAGAGTAAAATTAAGGTGTAGTTAAGTAAAAGTGTGAAACCTCGATCATAGCGGCCATATGGCTAGCTAAAAAAAGTTGGAATTTAACTTAATTTTTATATAGTATACTATACACACGCAGGTTTGATGCGAAAAAAGAGTATAATCGAAACAATTTTAAAAAAGGAAACAGGCTATGAAGACACTTTATCTGATGCGGCACGCAAAGTCAAGCTGGTCCAAACCGGTGGAGGATTTCGACCGGGGGCTCAATAAGCGGGGCAAGCGGGATCTGCCCTTTATGGCAAAGGTACTCAAATCCAAATCGATCGAACCGGATCTGATCCTCTCCTCTCCGGCGAAGCGCGCGAAAAAGACGGCGAAAAAGGTCGCTTCGGAGCTTGAGCGCAAGGAGCTTTTACAGTATGAACAGCGCATCTACGAAGCGGGGTACGGGGATCTTTTGAAGATTTTGCACGGCTTGGACGACGGCGTTCACAGCGTACTGCTTGTGGGGCACAATCCGGGGCTGAATATGCTCGCGGAGTATCTCAGCGGACGCTACATCGAAAATATCCCCACAAGCGCCGTGCTTGCTTTGGAGTTTAAGTGCAACGACTGGGAGTGTGTGGAAAAGGCGCAGGGAAGTATCACAATGTTTGAATATCCCAAAAAATACCTGTAAATGTTACGGCTATCTAACAATCTCTTGCTATAATAGAGCTACGAATGAGAAAAAAATCAAAGAGCGGGTATGTTGAGTAAAGAGTTTTTACGTTACAGTCAGGTACTTCGGGTGTGTTACGTTCAAGAGCAGGAGGGTACTTTGGACCCGGTCTTTGAGCAATCCTTCAACTCCGTGCAAAAGTACGGATATGAGGAGTTTATCACCAAGCAGCCTGCGATCAATGCCGACATCATCTTCGTGGAGTTCAGCGGAAAAGACGCGAAGACGCTTTTTAGCCGCTTGAGCGCCCTGGGGGGCAAGAAGGTGATCCTGACGCCGTACGGCAACAACGCGGGCTTTTTGAAGCTGGCTTTGAAATACAAGATCGAATCGATCTATCCTCCGATTGAGGAAACCCAGAAATGGGTCAAACTGTTTCAAGTGCTGCTCAAAGAGATCATCGCCACCTATGAGGAGCAAAAGCGTACCAAGCGTGCCGAAGCGCTGGCGCATATGCATACGCACTGGTTTTGCATCGTGGAAAACGCCAATGTCACCTACATCTCCGAACCGATGAAAAAGTTTCTCGGCGTGGCCAATATCAAAGAGTTCGAGCAAAAATACGCCGAGAGCGAAACCCTCTCCTCGCTGCTGTGCGCGCAAAATATCGAAGACGTGGTGGTTTTGGAAAGCTTCAGCGGTGAAAAGAAAAACTTTCTGGTACTGTCGGAATCGTCGCTGGCTCAGCAGACGCTTATCACCTTTACCCCCCTGAGCGAAACGGTGATGCAGCGTTTGACCAGCAAGGACAAGGCGCTCAATCGTATCGGCTTTATCGAGGATGTCAAAAACAAACTTACCCACGAAGAGGTTTCGGAACAAACCGAACTGGCGGTGGTGATGATCACGATAACCAACTACGACAGTATCGTCAGAGAGTACGGCAACTACGCGTTTTACGAACTTTCCAAAGAGTTCATCGATTTTCTTTCCAACCAGATGGGCCACCACGCGCTGATCGCAAACTGGAGCTCAAACTGCTATACGATGCTGCTGGAAAATCACCGCTATGAAGAGTTGGAAGCGATCATCGAAAAGCTGCATCAGGAGTTGACGTACAAAACCTTCTCCAACAAGATCGTTCCCTTTATCAAAACGGCGACGATCAATATCGCCGATAAGCAGATCAACGACGTGGTGGGTATTATCGATACTTTTTTCAATAAAAAGATCGAACTGCAGGATGCGGAGAAGTTTGAGTACAAAGAGCACACCCAGATCGACGAGAAGATGAACAACGATGATAAGATCGCGTACTACTTTGACAACATCATGTACAACAAGATTCCGCTGAAACTGCTCAATATCTATAAGGGCGTCCATATCAGTACCAGCGCCCATATCGAAAAGATCGATGAAAAGCTTGACGGGGAGGAGATCCATATCAAGGTGAAAAATATCCAGCTTTACGCCATGCAGTTGGAGCGCAAAGTGGTAATCCAGTCGATCAACCTGCCCAAAGATATCGAAGTGGACGTCGCCCAGATCAACCTGGAAAAGAATCTGGCGGTGATCAAAAACCCCGTCTTTTTGGAGTTTTCGGCCAACAACCGAGAAACCACCCGGGTACAGAGCGATTACCGCCTGCCCATCAAGATGAAGCAGGGTAAAACGGTCAACTCCGGCGAAATCATGGACCTCTCCATCAAATCCGTCGCGATCAAAATGCCCAAAGCGGTGGAGAAAAACTTTGAAAGCGGACAGGTGTGGGTCAGCTTTAAAATCCCCGTCGAAAGTGCCGACGACGGTTTTTTCCAAACCCAGATCGAGGGGGAACTGGTCAAATTTGCCCCCATGGAAGAGGATGAGAAGAATACAAAAGCGATCATCCTGTTCAATATCGACGAACCCGACGAAAGCTATCTGCTTGAATATATCTACAAACGGCAAAAAGAGATCATCTCCGAAATTAAAAAATTGGCCCTTAAAGGGCTTCGTTAAAAAACTTTCGATAAAATTACGCCGTTATAACGACGGGGTGCCCCTGCGCACCCCGTACATTGAAAATACATTAACGACAAAGGCAATGGATGCGAGCATTAATCTCCGTAAGCGACAAGACAGGAATTGTGGATTTTGCAAAGGAGCTCGACGCCCTGGGCTATGAGATAGTCAGTACCGGCGGAACGCTCAAAGTGATCAAGGAAGCGGGTGTGAACGCCCTGGATATCAGCGAGGTGACGAAGTTCCCCGAGATGCTTGACGGGCGCGTCAAGACACTCAACCCCATGGTTCACGGCGGAATCCTGTACAGAAGCGACCTGGATACGCACAAAGCCACGGTAAAAGAGCACGGCATCGAGCGGATCGACCTGGTATGTGTGAACCTCTACCCCTTTAAAGAGACGATTGCTCAAACCGACAACTTTGACGAGATCATCGAAAACATCGACATCGGCGGTCCGGCGATGGTGCGAAGCGCGGCGAAAAACTTCGCGGATGTGACGATCGTAACGGATGTGGAGGATTACGAAGAGGTGATCGCGCGGCTCAAAAACGGCGCCAACGATATGGATTTCAGACGCTCACTGATGATCAAAGCCTATGAACACACCGCGGCGTATGACTCTATGATCGCAAACTATATGAACGGGCGCTTCAACGGCGGCTTCGGGCAAAAGCAGTTTATCGTCGGCGAAAAGGTCCAGGATACCAGATACGGTGAAAACCCCCACCAAAAGGGTGCGCTGTACCAGTTTGACAAGCATTTTGATCAAAACTTCACCGCGGTCAAGGGGGAAGCGAGCTTTAACAACATGACAGATATCAACGGCGCGCTCAAGATCGCGGCGAGCTTTGGCAAGGAACCCGCAGTGTGTATCGTCAAGCACGGCAACCCCTGCGGCTTCGCCATCAAAGAGGATGTCAAAGCCAGCTACGAAGAGGCGCTTAAGTGCGACCCCGTCTCCGCGTTTGGCGGTGTGGTAGCGGTCAACGGCGTCGTGACCGGGGAGCTTGCGCAAAAGATGAATGAGATCTTTTTGGAAGTGGTGATCGCCGGGGACTTTGACGCAGAAGCGGTGGAGGAGTTTGAAAAGAAAAAGCGTATCAAACTCTTTAAACAAAACGCCAAGCACCTTGTAACGGCGAAAGACCCCGTGGATTTCAAACATATCGACGGCGGGTTTGTTTTCCAGGACAGCGACTGCATCTGCGACAACGAGGTTAAAAACGCTATCCAAAAAAGCACCAAAGCCGCAGACGAACAGGAGATGAAAGACCTTGAGATCGCGTACAAAGTGGCGGGGCTGACCAAAAGCAACTGCGTCGTGTATGTCAAAAACAGCGCCATGGTCGCCGTGGGTATGGGAATGACCAGCCGCGTCGACGCCGCGCAGTGCGCCCTGAAAAAAGCCAGGGAGATGAAGCTGGACGTGGAGGGTGCCGCGATGGCGAGCGAAGCGTTCTTCCCCTTCCGCGACAGTATCGACGCCGCGGCGGAAGCGGGGGTCAAAGCGATCATCGAACCCGGCGGCAGCATCCGCGACGACGAAGTGATCGAAGCGGCGAATGAGCACGGCATTTCGCTGTACTTTACCACCGTACGCCACTTCCTGCACTAAGCCGCTGCAAAGAGGCTTTGCACGCACGCTGGCCCGGCAAGGGTCAGCTTTTTACGATCGGGACCTTCCCCACCTTTGAAAACTCCAAAACGCTGTCGCTGATAATCTCCAGATCCCCGTCAAGCTGGATCAGATTGTGTCCGCTCTTGAGCTCCCTTTTCATCTCTTTGCAGCTGAGATAGATACTGCCGATCTGTAGATCGATCCCCGTTTGAAAGATGAAAAAATCCCGCTTTGAAAAGAGAAACAGCGGCAGCAGCAAAAGGATCGCCGGAAGCAGCGTCACGATGGAGATGAAGTAGCGCAGCTTGGAACTTTTCATAAAAGAGAAGCGCAGCATCTCCGCCAGGGTGATATAGATCACATCCAGGCTGCTGCCCGCGGAAAACAGAAAGATATCTTCCTCGTTGATGGCAAAGAGATCCTTTTTGATCAGGTGCGGGGTTTTGCCCTCCTGCAGCTTTTGTAAAATCTTGTCGCTTCTATCGCAGCGCAGTGCTTTGTGCAAAACGTTGAAGCTGCCCGCGGTATCGATGATAAAGGGCAGGGTTTTGTCATGCTTGTAAAAAAAGGAGATGGTACGGCGGATGGTGCCGTCGCCGCCGCTAATGAAGCAGTAGTCATACTCCAAAGAATCCAGATAGCGCAGGTCGCGCTCTTTGATGTTTGTGATGTCAAAGCCCTGGAGTTCGAGCTCTTTGTTGATCGAAAGTATGCGCACGCTGCCCCTTTAAAAAAAAACTCCGTTTATCTTACCCTCTGAAGTTTACAATTTGCTTACACCCCTGCAACGCGGTCGTAACTTTTTGGCTGTACAATAACCGCATCTTCTATACAAAGGCTGCTCCATGCGCATCTGTTTGTTTACCGATACCCTCTGCGACGCCAACGGCGTTTCGCGCTTTATCCAGGATATGGCCCACAAAGCCGTAGAAAGCGGCCAAGAGTTTCACGTTTTGACGTCGACGAAGAAGGATTACTGCGACAGGATCGACAATATCCACAACCTCAAACCCACGCTGGCTTTTCCCATGCCCTTTTACCCCGAGCTCAATCTCGTCGTCCCCCCAAAAGCCAAGCTCAAAGCCCTGGCAAAACAGATCGATCCGCAGGTGATCCACATCTCCACCCCCGGACCCGTGGGTTATGTGGGGCTGCAGGTGGCAAAGGAGTTAAACGTCCCCATCGTGGGAACCTACCATACCAACTTCCCGGCGTATATGTACTCCAACACCAAATCCCGCCTGGTAGAAAACATTACCAACAAGGTGATGAAGCGCTTTTACAAAGATTTTGCCAAGGTGCTGACCCGCTCGCAGGAGTATATCGATATCCTCACCTGCGATATCGGCGTCAAAGCGTGCGATATCGAACCGATCCCCGCGGGGATCAACCTGGAGTTTTTCGATCCCAAATACCGCTGCGAATCGATCTGGAACAGCTACGGGGTCAAAGAAAAGGTGAAGTTTCTCTACGTGGGGCGCATGACCCGGGAGAAAAACGTCCACTTTTTGCTGGAGGCGTGGAAAGAGATTTCACAGGAGATGGACGCGGCGCTGGTGCTTGTGGGAGAGGGGTTTTTAAGCAAAACCAAGCAGGAGAAAACCTACTTTTTGGGGCACAAAAACAAAAAGGAGCTCGCGCCGCTGTATGCCAGCAGCGACGTGTTTGTCTTTGCTTCCGATACCGATACGCTGGGGCAGGTGGTGATGGAGGCGCAAAGCTCCGCGCTGCCCGCGATCGTCTCCACGGAGGGTGGACCTCAAAGCATCGTCGGCGGCGACCCCCAAAGCGGCCTGGCCGTAAGCACGGAAAAAGAGCTGTGGAAAGAAGCGATCAAAAGGTTGTATGAAGATGAGGCGCTGCGGCGGCGGTACGGTAAAGCGGGCTATGAAAAGATGCGAGCCAAAGGGATAGAGAAAAGCTTTGAAATGTTTATGGGGGTGCATAAAAGTCTGCTGTGTTCACGGGAACAGGCAAAAGATCAAGCGGTATGATAGTATAATTTTATAAAAACGGCATCCTGTGTCGCGAAGGCGTGATAGAATGCCGTCAAAAAGGTAGTGTGATGAAGCGGATGTATCTGCTGTTCTCCCACGAATTGACAGCAGCGCAAAAAGAGGATGCAAAAGGGCATCTGGGTGTGGAGGAGTTTGTCTCCATGCCTGAACCGTTGCGCGGATTGTGGATGGATATCCCCGCGCAGGTTGCGAGTATAGCAGAGCATATCGACCCTGTGTTGCAGTGGCTGCGAAAAGAGGCCAAAGCGGGGGATGTAGCGCTGATACAGGGGGATTTCGGCGCGGTGTATGCGGCGGTCAATGCGGCAAAATCCCTGGGACTTCGTGCGGTATACGCCACCACGAAGCGGGAGGTGCGGGAGTATTGCGAGGGCGATAGCTGCATCAAACGCTCAGTATTTACCCATATCCGCTTCAGGGAGTATCTATGAAATCGTGGCACGTACTCAACATACTGCAGCGGCTGCTGCGGGGGGAAAAGGTGTGTCTTAAAAGCTATGCCGCACAGCAGGGGCGCAGTCTGCGCTCTTTGCAGCGCGACATCAAAGAGATCAAAACCTTTTACGGGGAATCACTGGTCAAGGTCGGCAGCGACTGCTATCTTATCGCCGATAGTGAAAAGCTGCGCCGCAGCGTAGCGGATATAAACGAGTACAAATCCCTGATCGATCTGTACTATATGGTCAATCCCCGGGTGTTTGAGCGCTTTGACGCGCAGGAGCAATCGCTGATCAAGCGGATGCACGATCAAAGCAAGAAGTGCTACTTTCTTAAACAGCTTCCCTTTGAACAGATCGTCGAAACGCCGCTGCACAAGCGCTTGAGACAGGCGATCCGCTCCCGGCAGTACTGCGATATCACCTACGCGCCCCATGAGCGCTTTTTCTTTGAAGGGGTTAAACCCCTGCGCATCGTTTTTCACGAGGGCAACTGGTACCTGGCGGTGCTTGATGAGCATTTTGAAGAAAATAGCGGTTTTCGCTGGCTGCGCCTCCGGGCCATAGAGGAGGTGGCGCTGCACAAGCGTACCTTTGTCAAAGACCCCGACGCCCTGCGTTTTACGGAAAGCTTTCAAACACTGTTTAGCAACTACAAAAAGCCCGCTTTTACGGTCACGCTCTATGTCAGCGTGGAAGCGGCGCGCTACTTTGAGGTCAAAAAGCACCTGCGCAGCCAGCGTATCGTCTCTAAGAACGGGGACGGTTCACTGCAGATGGAGGTGGAGATCAACAATGAGATGGAGCTGCTGCCGCTGGTGAAGAAGTGGATCCCCCATCTGCGTATCGAGCAGCCGCAGTGGCTTGCGCAAAAGTTGCGACGGCAGCTTTTGGACTATCTGAACAGTTCCTCATAAAACTACCCTCAGCTTCGCAAGAAGTCTATTTACTTTACGTCATTATTTGACACTTATATACTTTAAAATAAAAGACTTCTTGCGAAACCATAGATTGAACATAGCTTTGTGGATTTGTTCACTCAGCGAGGCTTTCTTTTGCAGGTGCAG
>LLYS01000017.1 GCA_002049495.1 Epsilonproteobacteria bacterium tcs-49
CTGCACCTGCAAAAGAAAGCCTCGCTGAGTGAACAAATCCACAAAGCTATGTTCAATCTATGGTTTCGCAAGAAGTCTAATGAATAAGGATACACTAATGAATGAAACAGTTATCAAAGAAGCCCTTTCCAAAGTCATCTATCCGGGCTTTAAAAAAGATATCGTCACCTTCGGCTTTGTCAAAGATATCACCGTTGAAAACGACAAGGCGTTTATCAGCGTAGATATCACTTCCAGCGCGCCGGAAGTCAAAGAGCAGCTGCTTGAAGATATCAACAAGCAGCTCCAGCTTGCGGGCGTCAAGGATGCAAAAATCGATATCGCTACGCCGCAGATGCCAAAAGAGAGCAGTTCCAAGGGCAAAAACATAGCTCCGGGGATCAAAAACTTCGTTATGGTCAGCAGCGGCAAAGGGGGCGTGGGCAAATCCACCACGTCGGTCAACCTCGCCGTAGCCCTTGCCCAGCAGGGGAAAAAGGTGGGCTTGCTTGACGCCGACATCTACGGCCCCAACGTACCGCGGATGATGGGCATACAGCAGATGCAGCCCGAAGTGGACGGCAATACGGTCAAACCCATCGACGCTTACGGCGTGAAGGTGATGAGCATGGGCAGCCTCATGAAAGAGGGAGAATCCCTCATCTGGAGAGGCGCGATGGTGATGAAAGTGATCGTGCAACTGCTTCAGGATATCCAGTGGGGCGAACTGGACGTACTTGTGATCGATATGCCCCCGGGAACCGGTGACGCGCAGTTGACGCTGGCGCAAAACGTACCCGTGACCGCCGGCGTGACGGTGACGACGCCCCAAAAAGTCTCTTTGGATGATTCGCGAAGAAGTCTGGATATGTTCAATAAGTTCCATATCCCCCAGGCGGGCATCATCGAAAATATGAGCGGCTTTATCTGCCCCGAATGTGAAAATGAAAGCGAAATCTTCGGCAAGGGAACGTGCGAAGAGGTGGCAAAGGAGTACGACACTACCGTATTGGCGCAGATCCCGCTGGAGCCGATGGTGCGCGATTGCGGCGACGACGGTACGCCCGTGGTGCATATCAAACCCGAAAGCGTCACGGCTAAACGCTACTACGAAGCGGCAAACAACCTCTGGGCCCAGATCGAAAAGATCAACGCCGAAGGGGGCGTGGACAACGCGGCGATCCAGCCAAACACCCCTCCGGGGCAGAGTGCGTGCTCGACGCAGTAGCGCTTTGATCTACCTCTTCATCGCCCACAAAGCCGAAGCGCGGGCACTAATCGAGCGCTTCGGCCTACACCTGCAGCACAAATCCCCCTACCCCCTTTACAGTAACGATACGATGATTTTGTGTATAACGGGGATGGGAAAAACTGCGCAAAAGGCGCTGCACGATACGTTCAAACGCTACCCTCCCAGGCAAAACGACCGGCTGATCAACGCGGGCGTGGCGGGGTGTACAGACGGCGGCGTTACGATCGGCAGCGTTTTTACCGTCGCGCGGTGTTTATACGCAAACGATGCTATCACACTGGACAAAGAGGGGGTTTCTTGCCGCAGCTTCACCGCACCCGTTACGCGGGATTTTGAAGGGTTTTTGTGCGATATGGAGAGTTATTTTCTGCTTGAAGCGGCCAAAGAGTACCTGCCGCTGTCGCAGTGCGGCGTATATAAGGTGGTCTCGGACCACTTAAGCGATCGAATCCCCTCCAAAGAGCAGGTGCAACGGTGGATGCAGACGTTAACCGATGTTTTACAAACCGCTATCTCAGAGGACAAGCCTCCGGCAGCGGTTTGTAAAACATCCTGAGGTGGAAACAATGGCAAAAAAAACCGTACTCATTACGGGCACGAGCAAGGGTATCGGCAAGGAGTTGGCGCAGACGCTGCTGCAAAGCGGATACCGCGTCATCGGCATCGCACGCAGCGAAGCAAAGCTGGAGGGGGAATACACCCATATCCGCTGCGATTTGACCGACGGCACGCAGATAGAAGCGCTGGAACCGCAAGCGCTGGCTTGCGACGTGGTGTTTAACTGCGCGGGGGTGGGGTATTTTCAACCCCTGGAAACGATGCGGCCCGAAGATATCGAGCATATGCTCGATCTCAATCTCAAAGCCCCCGCCCTGCTGTGCCACAGGCTGCTGCGCACGCTTAGGGAGAGGCGGGGGCACATTGTCAACATCTCCTCCGTCGAAGCCAAACAAAGCTCCCGTTTCAGCGCCGTGTACAGTGCCACAAAAGCGGGGCTGCTGGCTTTTTCCAATTCACTTTTTCAAGAGGTGCGCAAAAGCGGCGTCAAGGTGACGACGGTGCACCTGGGGATGACGCAGACGCAGTTTTTTGAACATTTGAACTTTGAGTGTAGCGACGATACGCACTGCTTTTTACAAGCGGCGGAGGTCGCAGCCATGCTGCGCCATCTCATAGAAACGCCCCGGCAGATGGTTGCCAGCGAAATCACCATCGAACCCCAAAAGGTAGGCGTCAAGAAAAAGCCCCGCCGGTAGCGCTACTGGCTGACCTCCACGTCCAAGCCGTTGGCCGGTTTGCCCAGATAAAACCCCTGGGCGTAATCGACGCCCAGGCGCTTGACCATATCCAGTACGTCCTGATTATGCACGAATTCCGCGACGGTTTTGATACGCATCGACTTAGCGAAATCCACGATCGATTTGACCAGCACCCGCGCCTGGATATCGTAATCGATAATCTTGATCAAGGAGCCGTCGATCTTAAGAAAGTGGGTATTCATACTGATGATATGCTGGAAATTGGAATAACCGCTGCCAAAGTCGTCTATGGCGATATCAACGCCCATCGCCGTCACCTTTTGTAAAAAGCGGTCCAGCAGTTTATACTCATCGATCGATTCATCCTCCAAAATCTCCAGGGTCAGCTTTTTTGCGTGGCGGCCGTAATCGTCGATGATTTTGATGATTTCATCCTGGTTCTTTTCATCTTTGATTTCGCTAAAGGAGAGGTTGATCGAAAAGTTGAAATCGGTATGTTTGAACACTTCAAAGCTTTTAACCAGCATAATCTTCGTCAGCTTGTTCAGCAGCTTGCTCTCTTTGGCTTCCTCGATAAAGCTGGCCGGATACGCAATATTGCCGTCGGGTTTTTTCAACCGTATCAACGCTTCATACTTAGTCACCGCGTTGGTGGCAAGATCGACGATGGGTTGAAACTGCGGATAAAAGCGGTCGTTGGCGATCCCCTCTTTGAGCATCTTGACCGCCATGATGTTTTTCTCAACGATGTGGGATTTATCCAACTCCTTTCCATACATCACGATCGATTCGTTGAGGTTGCGCTTTGCCTCCTTGAGTGCCAGATCCGCCGTTTCCAGATAGGGTTTTGTATTGCTCACCCCCACCGAAAGGCGGATATCGATAAGGGTATCTTTATACTTGATGCCTTCGCGTTCAAAATGCTCGATGGCGTTTCGCGACATTTGCAAAGCGCGCTGGACATCGTTGCCGCGGATCATAACGATAAAATCATCCCCGCCGGCGCGAAAAAGCTCCGCACCTTCGCAGCGCGACGTCAAACGCTTCAATTCGCCGGCAAAAGCTTTGAGCACGTGATCCCCCGCCGCGATACCGTAAAAATCGTTGATATTTTTAAACTTTGTGATATTAAACATCACAAAAAGCAGCTTCTCGTGCCGGTGCATGCGGATGCGCTCCACCAGCGCGGTTCGGTTACCGAGTCCCGTCAAACCGTCGGTGACGAGGTTTTTTTCCAGCCGCCGCTTCAAACGCGAAAGCTTCAACTTTTCCCGGTCGGTACTGTAGATAAAATAAACGATAAAACCGATCGCCAGCAGCAAGACCCCCAGCATCAGCTTCTGATAAGCAAACACGTTTTCCCGGTGGCGCTTGGTGGCCAGATCGTAGTTAAACTCCACCGTTTCGGCGATGGTGACGATATCGCTTTGTAAAACCGTTTGCAGGGAGTTACCGAAAAGAACGTAAAAGTTTAAAAAGATATCCACGTAGTTTTCCAGCCGCCTTTTGATACGCTCCTTTCGGGGATCGCTGAATTCAAACTGCTGCAACTGTTTGTAGTATTTCTCCAAAACCCGCATATCATCCTCGTGCAGCAGGGAGGATTTAAGCACCAGCAATTTGTTGACGATACGCGTTACCAGAGTGATAAAGCCGCGGTTTTTCAACGGATCAAACGTCGCGTCCACCTGCTCGTGGATCGAAGGAAGCGTCAAGGAAGCGTCCTCTATACTCGCCCCGTAGAGTAGAAAGTTATCCACCGCCTTGGCCAGCTGCAAAATCTCATTATCGACGCTGGAGAGATCCATATAGGAGATATTGATGCGCTGCAAACGTTCGTTGGAGTTTTGCATCTGCTGTAAAATGGCGTAAAGCTTTTGCGAATCGTAGCTGGAGAAGCTGTTGGAGTAGATCAGTTCAAATTTCAACCGGTGGAAGTTGGAAGTGATCGTAGAGAGGTTTTTGATCACCTTTGCCCGCTGGGAAGCTTTTTCGTGCGTGGCTTGATCCACGTAGTACCCCGACCACAGGATCAGCAGGGTTAAAAAAAAGATGATGAGATAGCGCATCTTTTGCATCAAAGTTCCCCTTATATCCGTTCATTATTTATCATAACTAATTTTTAATTAATTATCACAAAGTTTTCACGGTATTTTCCAAAAAGATGGCAAGTGTCACCAAAAGTACTATCCCCGCGGCTTTGCCGTAGAGTTTGTTGGCGGTGATAAACACCAGCATCAGCGTCGCGATCGCCATGATCATGATATCAAACATCCCCGTTTTCAAATCCACGTTCAGCGCGTTGATCATCGACGCGCTGCCGATAACCACGGAGATGTTGGCCATGTTGGAGCCGATAATGTTGCCGATACTCATGTCGGCTTTGCCCTTTTTTGCCGCAACGATGCTGACCACAAGCTCGGGCAGGCTGGTTCCAAAAGAGATCAAAATAAGCCCTACGATCCATTCGCTGACACCAAAGCTCAGGGCGATATTGCTGCCGCTGTCTACGGCGAAGTGCGCCCCGCCCACCACGGCGATAAAGCCGCCGATGAGAAACAGCAGCGTCCTGCCCCAGCTAAAGGGTGCATCTTTTAACTCCTCGTCCAACTCTTCGTTCTTGAAATCTTTGGCGTTTTTGGCTAAAAAGAGGATATAACCCACCATGATAAACGCCAGCATCAACCCCTCAAAGCGCGACACCTCTCCGTCATAGAGCGTCGCCAAAAAAATCAGCATGGGAAACATCGCCCACGCGCTGTCCTTGGCAAACAGATCGCGGTCGGGTTTGATCGACTTTGCCACCAAAAAGACCGTTCCCAGTACCAGCGTAATGTTGAAAATATTACTGCCGATAACGTTGGAAACGGCGATATCGGCTTTATCCTGATAACTCGCGGCCATACTCGCAGCCATCTCGGGCAGACTCGTCCCCAAAGCCACCAGCGTCGCCCCGATAACAAATTCGGAGATGTTGTAGTGAAAGGCGATCCGCTCACTTTCACGGATGATCAGATCCGCCCCGTAGATCAAAACGGCCATCGCCGCTATAAAGATGATAAAATCCATACTCTCCCCTACTTTGTTTCCGTACGTACGATCAGGCTTTGCGGCAACCCGAAGCGCTCGATGAGTTCACGCTCCTTTTGGCGCATCTGCCCCCCATCTTTCTCATGGTCAAAGCCCAGCAGGTGCAGCAAGCCGTGGATATAAAGTAGCGCAAACTCCTGGTTTTGCGTATGTCCCAGCTCTGCCGCTTTGGCCGCGACTTTGTCAAAGGAGATCACCACGGTACCAAGCGGCGCGTGCTCCATCGGTTCAAAGGGGAAGCTCAGTACGTCCGTGGCGCTGTCTTTTTGCCTGTATTGCCGATTGATTTCGCGGATGGTCGCATCATCGCAAACAACTACTTCTATATCTTTTTGTGTTACACTTTCGGTAATTTTTTCCAAAAGCGCAAGCTCTATTTCACCGGAGGTCCGGTTATCCAAATCTATCAACGTTTTAACCTTGGTTGTTGTTATTTTATTTGTGACATTCTACCAAAAAAGGAGACAAAAGATGAAGCAAAAGGCCGTGTGTATCCTCAGCGGCGGCATGGACAGTGCCCTGAGCAGTTATATCGCCAAAGCCAAAGGGTTTGAGATCGTGGCGCTGCATTTCAACTACGGCCAGCGCACGCAGCAAAAGGAGCTGGAGGCGTACCGTAAATTGCAAAAATCGCTAGACGCGGTAGAGAGTTACGAAATCGATCTGGATTTTTTCAAACGGATCGGCGCTTCCTCTTTGGTCGATCACAGCATGGAGGTACCCACCGGCGGTCTTGAGGAGGGGGTTCCTTCGACCTATGTGCCCTTTCGCAACGGTATCTTTCTCTCCATCGCTACCGCTATCGCCGAAAAGGAGGGAGCGACCGATCTTTTCATCGGCGTGGTCGCCGAAGACAGCAGCGGCTACCCCGATTGCACCGCCGAGTATATCCGCGCCCAGCAGCAAGCCTCAAACCTGGGCACAAAGGACGAGACGAAACTCACGATCAACATGCCCCTTGTGGCTATGAGCAAAGCCCAGATCGTCACCGAAGCAACACGGTACGGTGTCCCCCTGCAGCATACGTGGAGCTGCTATCAAGACAGCGATCAAGCCTGCGGCGTCTGCGACAGCTGCCGATTGAGATTAAGGGGATTTGAAAAAGCGGGATTAATCGATCCGATTGAGTATAGGAAAGCGTAAACGCTGTATAATAGGAAAGATGGCAAAGGTTAGGGGTATGGAAAACGAACAAAACTATCTGCAAACGGCGGATGTACTGTATGTAGAGGACAATGAAGAGATCCGCGTGGGGTATGAGCGCCCGCTGCGCAAATACGCGAAAAATCTTTATATCGCTTCCAATGGGGAGGAGGGGCTGAAACTGTTTGAACAATACGCCCCCGATATTATTATCAGCGATATCGCTATGCCCAAAATGACCGGTATCGAAATGGTCCGAAAGATCCGCGAACGCTCCCCCTACACCTCCGTGGTTTTCACCACCGCCTATACCAACAGCGAATACCTGCAAGAAGCGATCGACCTGCAGGTGGATGCGTATCTGGCTAAACCCGTCGCCAAACGGCTGCTTAAACAGACGGTAGAGAAACTTTCCAAAGTGGTGGCGCTGGATAAGCTGACCAAGCAGCAGCAGCGCTATATCCAGGAGCAAAAAGAGATTTTGCAAAATATCATCGATACGGAGCAAAACGCCCTAGTGGTCACCGATCTGGACACCGTGACTTTTACCAATAAAGCTTTTTTAAAACTGCTCAACCTGGAATCCACCGACGCTTTTCATAAAAAGTACACCCATTTTAAAGAGTTTTTCCAACAGAAAAAAGGCTACCTCTACCCCCGCGGAAACTCCCCCAGGCAGATATACGAGCAGTACCTCCAAACCGATGAAAACGACCGTGTCGTCTCGATCAACGATCGGATCTTTCAGCTGGAGATTTCGCTGATGCGCCACAGGGACAGGGAGCTGTATCTTATCAACCTCAGTGATATCACCTCTTTGGAAACCCAAAAGAAGATGGCGCAGCACAGGGCCAATACGGATAAACTCACCGGCTTACCCAACCGCAACAGTTTCGAAGATCACTTCAACACGCTGCAAAAAAGCGGCCGCGCCTTTACCCTGGCCATTATCGATATAGACCATTTCAAGCACTTAAACGACACCTTCGGCCATCTGATCGGAGATGAAGTGCTATGTGAACTCTCCTCGCTGCTGCACGCCAAGGTCAGAAAATCCGACTTTATCGCCAGATGGGGCGGTGAAGAGTTTGTTTTACTGCTGCAAGACACCTCCTTGCAAGAAGCGCTGCAAGCGTGCGAACACCTGCGAAACGCCATCAAGACGATCAACCACGAAAAAGCGGGCGGTATCACCGCAAGCTTTGGTCTGAGCTGCTTTAAAAAGGGTGATGATTTGAAATCGCTCTTTTCCCGCGCGGACGAAGCGCTGTACCGGGCGAAACAAAACGGCAGAGACCGGGTGGAGGCGCTGCAATGAACCGGCACACCCTCTTTTTAAAAAACCGTTACAACATCTTTTTGTCACTTCTTTATATAGGATTGCTGTGCGCATCGCTTTTTAGCGTGTACACCATCAAAGAAAACAAGGTCGAAAACTACAAAAAGGAGAGTTACAACCAGCTGTCCGAATCGATCCACAACGATTTGAAGATCTTGATGTTTGAAAAGCAAAATGCGACGCTGGCCATCGCCATGTCCCTGGCGCAGGATAAAGCCCTCAAAGAAGCCCTGCGCCAAAACGATCCCTCCCTGATCGATTTGAAAAAGTTTTCCGCGGATCTGCGCAGAAACACCAAGTTTAAAAACGTCTGGTTCCAAGTCAGCGACAAGGACGGGGTAAGCTTTACAAGGAGTTGGACCGATAAGCGCGGGGATTCGCTGTACGACCTGCGCTCGGACGTTCGGGAAATGATCGCAAACCCCCACGTGATGTCTACAATCAGTACGGGCAGTACGGGCAAATTTGATATGACTTTCAAATCGATGGTGCCGATCTTTGACGATAAGGAGTTTATCGGTATGTTTGAAGTGATCACGCACTTCAACTCCATCGACAGACGCTTGCAATCCAAAGGGTACCGTTCGGTGATCCTGGTTGACGAAAAATATAAAAAACAGTTGAAATTCCCCTTTACCAAAAAGTTCGTGGGGGATTACTACGTGGCGAACCTCGACGCGGATCCGACGCTTATGGACATATTGCGAGATCGCGGAGTGGAAAGCTTTCTGGGCTCGAAAAAGTCCTACCACCACTACAAAGACAAATACCTGATCATCGTCCACCATATCCCCGACAGCTTCGGCAACGATATGGGCTACTACTTTGTCTTTGCGCCGATGCTTTCTGTGGATATGGAAGCCGTAAGCAATATCGAATCCACCATCAACCTTTACAGCTTTATCCTTTTTGTCTTTTTAACCATTATCTTTTACGCCCTGCTTGACAAATCGCGCCTGAGCGACAAGATCAGCGATAAACGCTACAAAACCAAGCTGATCGCCGCACTGGCTCTGTTTTTTCTCCTTTACGAGGGGGTGCTTTACACCCTGCTTTACCTTGAAAAAGAAAGCAAGATCGAGCAGTATTTGAAAAACAAAACCAGCCATGTGGTCCGCGATTATAACCAGGCGTACCGTAAATACAAAGACCTTTCCGCCAATATCTACGAATCCTTTATCGATACCCGAGAAATCACGGCGATCCTCGCCTCGGCTGCGGAGGATAAGCAAACAGCCAGACAAAGCTTGCTCAAAGCGCTCGGAGACCACTACACCCGCTGGAAAAAATACAATATCAAGCAGTTGCATTTCCACCTGCCGGGCAATGAGAGTTTCCTGCGCTTCCACCGCCCCACGAAACATGGTGACGACTTGACCGGCATCCGCCCGACCGTCGAGTGGGTCGCGCAGAACCAGCGCCCCATAGACGGCTTTGAGGAGGGGCGCATCTATAACGGATACCGTTTCGTATATCCCCTGTTTCACAGAGACAGCTTCATAGGCAGCGTCGAAGTCTCCTTTTCCGCCTACTCCATGATTGACGAGTTTATCACGACCTATAACGGCAACGCGAATTTGCTGATGCGCAAATCGGTCTCCGATGCGAAGGTGATGAAAAACGAGATCGCCAACTATATCCAAAGTCCGCTTCCGGATTTTGGATATGAAGAAAGCATCATTAAAAAGCTCAAAAACCGCAACAAGCGATTGGACGGCAGCGGTATCCCTCAGCAGACGCTGCAGCGCATCAACGATAAAATACTGGAGGGGAGCTCCTTTAGTACCTATATCGATTCGCTCAACAAAAACCTCACCTTCATCCCCTTGAAAAATCCCGTCACCAACAAAGTGGTCGCGGCTTTCATCATCGCTACGAAAGCGACCTACATCCCCAACAAACAGCTCAATTTCAAAACCGTATACACGGTTTTATCGCCGTTTATGCTCTTTTTACTTACCTTTATCTACAGGGAGTTTGTCGCCAAGCATAAGCTTGAACATATCAACGAGCTGCTGGAGTACAAGGTTGAAAGCGAAGTGGCCAAAAACCGCCAAAAGGATCAGATGATTACCCAGCAGGCCAAGCTCGCCGCCATGGGGGAGATGATCGGAGCTATCGCCCACCAGTGGCGCCAACCGCTGAATTCACTGAGTATCAATATCGAAAACCTCGAAGATGATTATGACGATAACCTCATCGACAAAGATTTCATCGACCAGTTTATCATCAAGCAGATCCGAACGATCAAATTTATGAGTAAAACCATCGATGATTTCAGAAACTTTTTCCGTATCGATAAACACAAAAGCGTTTTCAAACTCAACGAAACCATCGAACACATGCTCGAACTGCTGCTGCCGCAGCTGGAAAACTACAACATCACCGTCGATATCGATTGTGATGCGGTGGAGATATACGGTTTTAAAAGCGAATTCCAGCAGGTGGTGCTCAATCTTGTCAACAACGCAAAAGACGCCATCATCGAAAACGGCATCGAAAGGGGGAAAATCTCCATCAGCGCCGACGGGGAGAAGCTTGTCGTCAAAGACAACGCTGGGGGAATCCCCGAGGAGATCATCAACCGTATCTTCGAACCCTACTTTACCACCAAAGAGGAGGGAAAAGGTACGGGCATGGGACTGTATATGTCCAAGATGATTATTGAACAAAATATGCAAGAAAGGTTAAGCGTGGCCAATGGACCCGAAGGTGCGGAGTTTACGGTCACTTTGAAAAATTCGATCTACCATGGAAAAACTTGAAAGTATTGAGGAACAGTTAAGCTGCTTTAAACTGTTGGTCAGCCGAGGAGAGTATTACCGCGCCCACGAAGTGCTGGAAAAACCCTGGCGCGAAATGAAGCGCAAAGGCGACCCCGATCAGGACATCATCAAAGGTTTCATCAACGCCGCGGTGAGTCTGGAACTGCGCAAAAAAGGGCGTTCCAACCATAAAAAAGTGTGGCAAACCTATGAAAAACATAGCGCGAAAATAGCAAACAATGAGCTCTACAGCGATTTGAAATGCTTTTTAGACAGGTTATGTTATAATCCCGAAAATTAATAGGCGTGGGCCTACAATATCAACGTTAAAGGACAGTTATGAACATTGAAAAAATCGGTTGCGGAGAGAACCCCGACAAAGTAAAAGCGATCATCGAGATCCCCTTTGGCTCCAACATCAAATATGAGGTTGACAAAGAAAGCGGTGCCGTTGAGGTGGACAGAGTGATGTATTCCGCTATGTACTACCCCGCAAACTACGGGTTTGTGGCAAACACCCTCGCCGACGACGGTGACCCGGCTGACATCATGATCGTTACGGAGTACCCTTTGCAAGCGGGCAGCTTTATCAAATGCCGTCTCGTGGGCGTACTCGTGATGGAAGATGAAGCGGGTATGGATGAAAAGCTCCTTGCCGTTCCCGTCAGCAAACTCGACCCCACCTTTGACCATATCCAGGACGTGGACGACTTCCCCAAGCACACGCTGGACAAGATCAAAAACTTCTTTGAAACCTACAAAATGCTTGAGCCCAACAAATGGGTCAAAGTCAAAGAGTATAAAAACAAAGCCGCTGCGACCGAGCTGCTGCAACAAGCGATCGAAAACTACTCAAAATAACCTTTTTAGGGGGTCTCCCCCTAAAAAAAGCTAATAGACTTCTTGCGAAACCATAGATTGAACATAGCTTTGTGGATTTGTTCACTCAGCGAGGCTTTCTTTTGCAGGTGCAG
>LLYS01000002.1 GCA_002049495.1 Epsilonproteobacteria bacterium tcs-49
TATCACGCATTCTCGCTATTACCAAACCTATATCTAACAACTATGTGTTAACAAACACATACACCACTCAAGCTGCTCGCAGCAGAGAGCAAAGCGTTATACCCACATAACCCTTTCCTCTCTCGCGGTGTCTCTAGAGCGGAGGCCATACCCGGTCCCATCCCGAACCCGGTAGTCAAGCTCCCCGTCGCCGATGATACTCACCCTCCTCAGGGTCGGAAAAGTAGGTCGACGCCGCGTTGAGATTTATCCTCCAAATTATGATACAATTACACGGTTGGCTCGGTAGCTCAGTTGGTAGAGCAAAGGACTGAAAATCCTTGTGTCGACGGTTCGATTCCGTCCCGCGCCACCACTTTCCAAACCACTTCACGACGATAACTTTTGATATAATTGCAAAAAAACTTTAGGATATTGATGAAACAACTCTATTTAGCAAGCCTGGGCTGTACGAAGAATCTGATCGATTCGGAAGTGATGCTGGGCAAACTTAAAGATTACACCGTTACCCAAAGTCCCGAAAATGCTGATCTTTTGCTGGTCAATACCTGCGGCTTCATCGAAAGCGCGAAACAGGAAAGCATCGAAACCATTTTGGAACTGCACGATCTTCGCAAAGAGGATTCCATTCTTGCCGTCAGCGGCTGTTTGAGCGAACGCTATAAGCAGCAGCTCCAGGAGGAGCTGAGTGAAGTAGATATCTTTACCGGGGTTGGGGATTACGACCGTATCGATGAGCTGGTCAAGCAAAAGCAGAACCGATTCAGTGAGAAAGTCTACCTGGCGGATGGAATTGAGGATCGGGTACTGACGGGTTCAAGCTATCACGCCTATATCAAGCTCAGCGAAGGCTGCAACCAAAAGTGTAGCTTCTGCGCCATTCCCGGCTTTAAAGGCAGGCTGCAATCACGAAGCGTACAATCGGTGGTTGAGGAGGTCAAACGCCTTGTGCAACAGGGTATTTATGATTTCAGTTTCGTCTCCCAGGATAGCAGCTCCTTTGGCCGCGACCTCGGTAACAAAGAAGCGCTTATCGAGCTGATCCATGAGGTGGAAAAGATCGAGGGGGTCAAAAGTGCGCATATTCTTTACCTCTATCCAGCGACGACGACCAAAGCGATGATCGATGCGATCGCCGAATCCGACACCTTCCAAACCTACTACGATATGCCGATCCAGCATGTCGACGACGCAATGTTAAAAACGATGAGGCGCGGTTTGGGCGAGGAGCGCACCATGGAGCTTTTAAGCTATATGAAAAGCAAACCCGGCGCCTTTGTCCGCACGGGAGTGATCGTGGGGCACCCCGGAGAGGATGAGCGCAGCTTTGAAAAGCTGCAGCGCTACCTTCGGGAGTTCGGATTTGACCGCGTAAGTATTTTTGCCTATTCCGACGAGGAGGATACCGCAGCGTATGAGATGGAAAAAACCCTTTCGCCGGAACAGATCGAAATGATGACGTCACGCCTGGAGGAGACGCTGCAAACGGATTTGGAAAAGCTGGTGGGGCAAAGTTTTGATGCGGTGATCGAGGGGTATAGCAGCGAACACGATCTGCTTCTCACTGCACGTCCACTGCACTGGGCCTTTGAAATCGACGGGGAGGTGTTGATCAACGACACCGACGATCGCGATATCGAATTTGGCCAGATTTACAAGATCCATATTACCGAAGTCGTCGGGGAGTACCCCGTCGCAAAAGTGGTATGGAGTTAGACACCTCCCTGCTCAAAGGGGCGAAGAACCTGCTGGCGTTTTCCGCCGGCGTGGACTCCACCGCCCTGTTTTTTCTGCTTTGCGAAAACCGGATCGCTTTTGATCTGGCGATTGTGGATTACGGCATACGGCCCCAGAGTAAAGAGGAGGTCGCCTACGCCAGACAGCTTGCCGGAGAGTACGGCAAAACCTGCTTTGTCGCCGAGGCCCCCGGATTTGCAAAGAACTTTGAACATGAAGCGAGGAGCTACCGCTACGGGTTTTTCGACTCTTTGGTGAAGGAACACGGGTATGAAAACCTTTTGACCGCCCACCAGCTCGATGACAGGCTGGAGTGGTTCCTGATGCGTTTTGCCAAGGGGGCGGGGCTGGACGAACTGCTGGGGATGGAGCCGGTGCAAAAGCGCAAGGGCTACCGCCTCGTCCGACCGCTTCTGCATTATCCCAAAAGCCGGTTGCGAGCGTACCTCGACGCCGGTGAGAAGCGCTACTTTCTTGACAGCAGCAACGGCGATCCCAAGTATGAGCGAAACTATTTTCGAAGCCGCTACAGTGAAGCGTTTTTACGGGAGTTTACAGCAGGTGTCCAAAAGAGTTTTTCCTATCTTGACGCAGACAGGAGGGTTTTAGCAGAAAGCTTTACACGGCTTTACCAAGAAAAACAGTTGGAGGTTTACACCTTTGACACTTCCGTCAAGTCTTTGGCGGCGGCAAAGGCGCTCAAAGCAAGGGGGTACGTCCCAAGTGCGGCACAGCGCCGGGAGATCGCCGCGCACGATTCGCTGGTGATCGGCGACTACGCGCTGGGGTTTTATAAAAATCTGCTTTTTATCGCTCCCTATAGGCAAACCCCTATGCCAAAACGGTTCAAAGAGCGCTGCCGCAGGGCAAGAATCCCCAAACATATCCGCAGCTACTGCTATGTCGTGGAGATCGCCGTGGAAACCCTTTCTAAAAAGCTCTCCCGGGCGGTAACGTAGCAGATGTAGCCTTCGCAGGGCTTCTCTCCCAGGTCGGTTATGATCTGCATATACTCCCCCACCTGGTTTTTGTGGTGGGCTTTGTCTTTTGTTGAAGTTTTATAATCGATAATAACGTAGCGCTCCCGCGTTTCCAGAAGCATATCGATCTGTTTGAGCGCGCCCTTGTAGATGATCGGTTTTTCCTTATAGACCGTCGCGCCCCGAAGCAGCTTTTGAAACTGCGCATTTTCCAGCAGTTTTGCAGCGCGTTTTTCTATATCGGTCAGATCCACGCTTTCGCCAAAGCGGTTTTGTACGCAGCTCAGGGCCGCGGGCAGGGCCTTGGGATCAAAGTCTTGGAGCTGCTCCATGCAGTGGTGAAACGCCGTCCCGAAGCGGATTGCGCGCAGATCTTTCGCGCTTTCTTTCTCCTTTTCCGCACCTTTTTCCTGTAGTCCCAGATCCCGCAGCCGCAGTTGCATCGGTTCGGGTTTGGTCGCGGGTTTTTCGTCGGTAAATTCCAGGCTGCCTCTGGTGAGGGGTTCAAGCCCCAGGATGGAGAATTTGGAGTTTTTCTCCTTTGTCATGACAAAGAGATTGTCGCGCGCACGGGTAAGGGCGACGTAGAGGGTGTGTTCCAAATCCTCCTGCTTCAGCGCCTTTTGCTGTTCGCGCACTTCTCGGTATTCGGGGTCGAAGTGTTCGCGGTTTTTAAAGCGGTACCAAATATTTTCGATCCCCAGGCGGTGGTTTTCAAAGATGAGGGTACTGTTTTCGGGCTTGTCGCGGCTGGAAAAAGAGTCGGCGACGATGGTGTTGGCAAACTCCAAACCTTTGGATTTGTGCACCGTCATGATTTTGACGCCGTGCATCGATTGTACCACCGCGCTTTCATCGATATCCTCCTCCAGAAATTCGATGATGTCGCCGTAACCGCTTGCGATCTCAAGCAGCCGCAAAATGTTCACGTCCCCGTCGAAGTAGCCGTATTTTTGTATCAATCGCCGCAGCACGTCAAAAGGCGCCATAGTGATGTCAAACTCCAGCTCCAGCTTGCCGTTTCGCTCGCCCCTGTGGTGGAAAAACTCCGCTTTGTGGATATCTTCTTTACCCACAAGGTAGCGCAGCGCGCTCAACAGCGCCGCGACTTTGGGGTTGTGGATCAGCTTTGAGGAGCTCTCCGTCACCGCGTCGATCCCTTTGCGGTACAGCTGTGCCTCCACCTGCTGGGCATCTTTGTTTTGAAAAACCAGCACGGCGATCTCATCGGGGTCGCAGCCAAGGTCGAGCAGCTCCTCGACCTTGGCGATGACGCCTTCAAAGATACCCTCCTCCCCGTGGCGCTCCACACACACAAAGCCCCCCTTCCTTATGGGTTTTTGGGGGATAAACCCCTGCATAAAGCCGAAGTGTTCATTGACAAACTCCACGACGTTGGCGCAGCTGCGGAAGTTGTACTCCATCTGCTTTTTGACTATGGGATAGTGTTCGGCCACGTCGTAAAAGAGGTTTTTCTGTCCGCCCCGGAAGCGGTAGATCGATTGTTTTACGTCGCCTACGTAGAAAAAGGAGCGGAACTCCCCCTGACCTGTACCGCTTGTGATCTCGTCGATAAGGGGTTTAAAGATTTGAAACTGGATAAGCGAAGTATCTTGGAACTCGTCGATGAGGATGTGGCGGTACCTGCTGTCTAAGCGAAAGTACAGAAACTCTTTGTCGATGCTGTGCAGCAGCTCATACACCCGCAGCGTCACGTCGGTGAACTGCAGTCTTGTGGGGTTGAAGCGCGCGGTTTTGTAAAGGGAGTAAAAATGCATGATCGTCGCGAGCAGGAAGCGCTCCTTTTCCCGGGTATAGGCTTTCAACGCCTCTTTAAGCTCGAAAAACTCCCCGTCAAGTTCGGGACGGTGACACTTTTTGAAGTTGCGGTGTTCACCCAGGGAGTCTTTGGCCAGCCAGGTTTTTTGCGCGATCTCTTCAATGCTGTCAAAGCGCACCATCTTCAGAACCGTGTTGCTGGCGTCCTTGCAGGATTCGATCTGCTTTTTGATGCGCTCCATGGGTGCAAGTACCGCCTTTGAGCGGTCGCGGTAGGAAAGATCGTTATCAAGCGGGGGCAGGATGGAATCGTTTTCATAAAGGGTGTTGAAAATCTCCAGGATATTGTTGAGTTTGGCATTTTCCATCTCGAAAAGTTTAATAAAGTCATCCATATTTTCGATTTTGGCGAAGTAGCGCTCCAGCAGCTTTTTTTCATCCACTTTGGAGATGACGCCGAAGTTGGGGTCAAGTCCCGCTTCAAAGGCGAAACTGTGCAGCACCTGCGTAAAGAATTTATCGATATTGACAATGTGGGAGCGGCTTTGCAAAAAGCGCTGTTTGACCCGCTGCTTATCCGCCTCGATCCGGCTTTGGGGCAGTCCCGTCTCCTTGGCGACGAGTTCGAGCATCGTCGGGTCAAGTTCCGTCAGTGCCGAAACGATCCGTTCGCGCATCTCCGCCGCGGCTTTTTTGGTAAAGGTGACGGTGAGGATGCTCTCGGGGGCCTGATCCAGAAAAAGCAAGGAGAGGTAGCGGACGGTCAGCCGGAAGGTTTTCCCGCTGCCCGCACTGGCTTCATAAGCGACAAAGGGTTCAAAGGACATGGCAGCTCCGTAGGGTTTTGAGTATGGGTAATTGTACCATAGGAGCGGTTTAGGTTATGCTATACTAAATTATCAGTTGGGTATAAAAGGAGAAAAAATGACGGTGCGCTTGAAGCAGATGGTGTTGATAACGGCGATTTTTTTGCTTGGAGGATGCGCGGTACCTTTGGTACAGTATGAAAAGAAAAGCGAAGTATTATCTTTGAAGATGGATAAAAAACAAAGATATAACGTGGCGCTGGATAAACCCGTTTACCAACCCCTGAGAGGGCAGTGTTTAAAATCCAGTTATATGATTACCGACAGTAATCATCCCCGTTACGGATACCTTTTTGCCACGCATATCTCCCTAAAAGGAGGGTGCCAGTGGAAAGGCCTGCTTGAGGGATATTTTATCAATGCTGCGAAGAAAGGCTTGAAAGCTACGGAGATAAAAAAGATAGGCGGCGAAGAGATAGGGCAATATAAATTTATACGCTACAGCGCGAAGATAGAGGGCAAGCGGGAAGGTTTTTATATCATCAATCTATGGGGAGCCGGAGAAAACACTTTTATTATCGACAGAAAAGGGGAGTTGACACGCGAAATTAAGCAGCGGCTGCGGAATCTGCAGTAAGAAGCCTCTAAAATCTTATATTTAACTGAATTTCAGTTGTTTTTAAGTATATGTGAGTACAATTGCGCTTAAATAATTCAAAAAGGGTGATTTCACATGAAATTTACAAAATCAGTAAAACCCTCAGAGGTTAAACGAGATTGGATTGTTGTAGATGCCAAAGGCAAAATCTTCGGTAGAGTTTTGACCGAGATCGCAACATATTTACGAGGTAAGCACAAACCCTCCTTCACTCCCCACGTTGACTGCGGTGACTACGTCGTCGTTATCAACGCAAAAGAGGTGGAGTTTTCGGGGACAAAGCTTGGAACAAAACAGTACCACAGACACACCGGTTACCTCGGTGGTCTTAAAAGCGAAAAGATGGAGGAGCTGCTTGAAGATAATCCTCAAAAGCTTTTCATGCTCGGTGCACGCGGTATGCTCCCAAAGACAAAACTTGGAAAATCTATGCTGAAAAAGCTGAAAGTATACCCAGGTAGCGAACATCCCCACACTGCACAGGTAAAAGGAAACTAAGATGAGTAAAACATACGCAACAGGCAGAAGAAAAAGAGCCATCGCAAAAGTATGGCTGACTCCCGGAAGCGGAGAGATTACGGTAAACGGCATGAGCCTTGATCAGTGGCTCGGCGGACACGAGTCTTTGAAAACCTTGGTAAAACTTCCGTTGAAAGTTACCAAGCAGTTAGAAAGCGTGAATATTACGGCAAAAACGCTCGGCGGCGGATACTCCGCACAGGCTGACGCGACAAAGCTTGCGATCACCAAAGCGCTCGTAGCGTACGACGAAGAGTTCAGAAAAGTGGTCAAACCCCTCGGTCTTCTTACCCGTGACCCCAGAAAAGTGGAAAGAAAGAAACCCGGGAAGAAAAAAGCGAGAAGAAGCCCTCAATTCTCAAAAAGATAATCGTTATCTTTATCCGCAACCGGGGCTTCCCCGGTGCATATTTAAATTATTCTTAACAAAATACACTGTATATCACTCGGTAACTTTCCCTTAAAAAAATACTAAATTATCCCCATTTCATAAAAATCTTAATAATTTTCGGTTACACTTAATGATGATGCGTATCAATTGCATCAATCTTCGAGTAAGGAGTAACAGATGTTAAAAAAATTACAAGCAGGCCTTTTGGGCATGGCACTTTTTGCCGGTTCACTATTTTCGGCGGAGTTGATGGTAGATGATTCCCACTCGGAAGTAAAGTTTGAAGTCACACACTTGATGATCAGTACCGTAACGGGACAGTTCGGTGAGTATGACGGAGATATCGTTTTTGATCTTGATTCAAGAAATTTTAGCAAGTTTGATGCGACGGTGAATCCCGCCACCGTAAATACGGGAATTGAAAAACGGGACAAACACTTGCGCAGTGCGGATTTTTTCCATGTGGAGAAGTATCCCAACCTCACGTTTAAAATGACCGATTACAGCCATAAGGGCAATATCGGAAAGATGACCGGCGATCTTATGATCCACGGTGTCACAAAAAAAGTGACCCTTGATACCAAGGTAACGGGGATCATTAAAGACCTCCAGGGAAATACCAGAGTGGGGATCGAACTGCGCGGTACGATCAACAGAAAAGATTTTGGTTTGAACTGGAATAAGGTTCTTGAGTTTGGCGGCGTAGCCGTAGGCGATGAGGTGCGGATTATCGTCAACCTGGAAACGGTTGTTATCGAATAATCCGGATCTCCTCTACAAGTTCAATACCGAAGCGTTCGGCGACCCGCCGTTTTGCTTCTTCTATCAACCAGAGGGCATCTGCGAAGCTGCCTTCTCCCGCGTTGATGAGAAAGTTCGCGTGTTTGTCGCTGAAGGCAAACCCGCCTCTTCTGTACCCCTTTAATCCCACCGCTTCGATCAAGCGTCCGGCATAGTCTCCTGCGGGATTTTTAAAACAGCTGCCCGCACTGGGTTCTTTAGGCTGATTTGATCGCAGCCGCCGCAGTTTTTCCACGATAGTCGTATCAAAACCTTTTTCTTTGCGAAATACCGCTTCAAAGACGATACCGCCCAGTTCCGCATTGCGGTAGGTATGGGGAATCTTCTCTTTCTCAACGCAGCCGTGCCGGGTGCGCAGCCAAAGCAGCCGGTCAAAGATTTCCCACCCTTTCAATCCGGCGTTCATCTTGAGCAAGCCTCCCAAACACCCCGGCAAAGAGGCTAAAAATTCAAAACCGCCGAGATCGTGTTTTTTGCAGTAGCTCACGATCTTTCCGGAGGGCGTTGCCGCGCCGATCGTGAGGGTACGATCATCTTCTTTGATATAGTCGAAATTTTTGGAAAGCTTCATCAGGTTTTTGGCTTCGGGGGCGACAAGGAGATTGTTTGCCGCTCCGATGATGGTATGGTCTTCGGGGATATCGGTTTCGTCGGTGATGTGAAAAACCTCCAGCACGGGGCCGCACTTGATGCTGGAGTATTTGGAAAAATCGATAGTTTTTTTCATTTAGCCCGTGATCGTTTTTATCTGGCTCCACAGCGTCGTGGTAAAATCCATCACGTGTCCGAGCATCCAGGGCATCAGTACGATCAAAACCACTCCTACGATCAGAATTTTCGGGATAAAGCTCAGCGTCATCTCATTGATCTGCGTGGTGGCTTGGAAGATACTGATCGAAAGTCCGGCGATAAGCCCCGCCATGAGCATCGGCAGTGCCAGCAGCAGGGTCAGGTGCATGGTTTCCAGACCGATTTCAATATATTTTTCCATATGTTGCTCCTAACTAAACCGCAACTCTTTATATTCGCGCGGGAGGGTATAATCCTCGGCACTGATGGGCATATCGTACAAGCCGTTCTCATACCCCAGGGCAAAAAGTTTGTTCAGGGCTTCATACTGCTTTTCGTTGAGGGTGACGGAGTTGTCGTTGGCGTAAAGATCCAGATACTTGTCCAACTCCTGTTCATCGATACGTACCAGGCCGCGTTCTAGCAGCATCTTCGCCAAGGTGCGGCGGTTGCGGTTTGCCACGTCCACGGCCTTGGTCAATACGTCTTCATATTCGATCGCTCTGTTTAGGGGCAGGGAGCGGCGGATCGCCATCCCCCCAAGGGGCAGCGGGAGCTGCTCGTCGCCGGAAAGCTCGGTCCAGATCTCCCACAGCTCCCTTTCCACTTCCAGGCGCTCATCGAAGTTGAGGATACTTTCGTGGATCAGCACGCCCGCGTCCACTTCGCCGTCAAGGACCGCTTGTTCGATTTCGAGGAAGTTTTTATATACCGGGCGCGCTTCGGGATAAGCGATACGAAAAAGCAGGGCGTTGGTGGTGTACTCGCCGCTGAGGGCGACTTTGAAGTTACGTTTGAGCTTTTTTCCCTTTTGCTTGATCAGTTTGGGACCGTACCCCTCTCCAAAGCTAACCGCCGTGCTCAGCAGGGCGTAATCGTCTTTGATATAGGGGTAGAGTCCAAAGCTGATCGCGCTGATATCGTATTCCCCCTCCAGCGCTTTTTGATTCAGGGTTTCGATATCCAGTCCGATGTTGTCAAACTCTACACTTTGGGGCTGTACCCAGCCGAATTTGATGGCGTAGTACATGAAGATATCGTCCGCATCGGGGGAGTGGGCAATGGTGAGTTTTTTTCGCATCGGGATAAACCTTGTCTGTTATAAAAATTTCCAATCTTAACTGGTGTAATTATAACACAAGATTGCAAGATCCCGCCCGAAGCCCGTAGCCGGGGGGAGACCCGGAGGTTACAGGAAGTTGTTCCGCAGGGTCCGTTCTAAAGCGTCGAGTTCACTTTGCAGGTCCATATCCCCTTTGTAAACGTCAAACACCGCATGGCTTTGAAGCTGTTTCGCCCCGCAGAATTGAAAAATCTTATGCACCGAGAAGTTGGCCTGATCCAGGCTCAGCCCCTCAAAAAACCCCTCGGGATTGGAGAATTCGCTTTTGGGGCAGTTGTACGTCAGCGAAAGCATATAATCGCGCCCTTGCAGCAAGCCGCCGCTGCCGTATTTTTTGGAAGCGTCTTCCCGGCTGCGCCCGTCGCCCGCGTAGAGTTTTCCCTGGTTGGAGGTAAGCACTTCGTCAAAATACTTTTTCGCGATCCAGGGGACGCTCATCCAGTAAACGGGGTATTGGAAAAAGATATGATCCGCATCGAGAATCTTTTGCGCTTCTTCGTCGATGTCGTAACCGTTTTCGATCACCGTATGGGTGACGGAGAAACCGTTTTGGGTAAAGAAGCGTTCGGCACCGTCGATGAGAGACTGCGTCAAGTTGCCCTCGGCAAAACCGGGATACTTTTGGTGGGCGTTGATAATAAGTACCTTTTGCATCGCTATACTCCTTTTAATTCTGAAAGTAGGACTGCTATGAAGCATGGTAACACAACGTACTTAAATTTTCTTTTCCGATTATGGAGTGTAATTGCGGTGTAACCGTAAAAGAAGATAATAGCGGCGCTGTCCGCAGCATTTGCAGCCGGGAAGATATCAATCTAAAATTTATCTTCTATTGGATAAAATATGATATTAACTCTATAAACTCAAATTCAAAAAAGGTCATGCAAAATGGATAGCAATAAGCAAAAAGCCCTCGATATGGCAATGAAGCAGATCGACAAAGCGTTTGGCAAGGGAACGCTGCAGCGATTGGGCGACAAAAAGATCGAACCGATCGCGTCGATCAGCACCGGTTCCATCGGATTGGATATGGCTTTGGGCGTTGGCGGCGTACCCAAAGGCCGTGTCGTGGAGGTATACGGACCGGAAAGCTCGGGGAAAACCACGTTGGCGCTGCAGGTGATCGCCGAAGCGCAGAAAAAGGGTGACACCTGCGCCTTTATCGACGCGGAACACGCCCTGGACGTCTATTACGCGAAAAACCTCGGAGTGGATGTGGAAAACCTTTTGGTTTCCCAGCCCGATTACGGGGAGCAGGCGCTGGATATCCTCGAAACACTCGCTCGAAGCGGGGCGGTGGATCTGATCGTCGTGGATTCCGTAGCGGCACTGACGCCAAAAAGTGAGATCGAAGGGGAGATGGGTGATACCCACGTGGGCCTTCAAGCCAGACTGATGAGTCAAGCGCTGCGAAAACTCACCGGAATCATGAGCAAGATGAACACCACCGTGATCTTTATCAACCAGATCCGTATGAAGATCGGTTCCATGGGCTACGGCAGTCCCGAAACCACTACCGGCGGAAATGCGCTGAAGTTTTACTGCTCCGTGCGGATCGACGTGCGGCGGATCGCTTCTTTGAAACAAAGCGATGAGCAGATCGGTAACCGTGTGCGGGCCAAGGTGATTAAAAACAAGGTCGCGCCTCCTTTTCGACAGGCGGAGTTTGACATCATGTTCGGTGAAGGGATCAGCAAAGAGGGCGAGCTGATCGATTACGGCGTAAATCTCGATATCGTGGATAAAAGCGGCGCGTGGTTCAGCTACGAGGATAAAAAGCTCGGACAGGGGAAAGAGAAAGCCAAGGCGCATCTCAAAGAAAACCCCGAAGTCGCTCAGGAGATCGAGGAGAAAGTGAAAAACGAGATGGGGATCAACAAGATGCTGGAGATGGATCAAGACGAAATCAACACCAGCGACGATAATTAATAAACGAAACGAAGAAACGGCTTTGCCGTTTTCGGAGTGGAGCTGAAGTATGAAAAAAACAGTAAAGGAATCAAATGGTTTTTATCGATGATGTAAGAGCGGATGAGGTACTTGACAGCCGGGGTAACCCCACGGTTCGAGCGACGGTAACACTGAGTGACGGCACCGTTGAAAACGCGATCGTTCCCAGCGGAGCGAGCACGGGAAGCAAGGAGGCGCTGGAGCTTCGAGACGGCGGAGACCGGATGATGGGCAAAGGGGTACTCCAAGCGATCGAAAACGTCAACGTTTCCATCGCCGACGAGTTAATCGGGATCAGTCCTTTCAATCAGGCGGAGATCGACGGAATCATGAAAGAGCTTGACGGGACGGAAAACTACTCCAACCTCGGTGCCAATGCGGTTCTTGGGGTTTCCATGGCCGTTGCCAGAGCCGCGGCCTCCTCTTTGGGGCTGCCGCTGTACCGCTACCTGGGCGGTGCCAACGCCAGAGCGCTTCCGGTACCGATGTTTAATATCATCAACGGCGGGAGCCACGCCAACAACTCCGTGGATTTTCAAGAGTATATGATTATGCCCGTGGGCTTTGACAATTTCGACGAAGCGCTCCAAGCCGCTGCGGAGGTGTACCACCACCTCAAAAAGATCATCGCCGGGATGGGTGAAAGCACCGCATTGGGCGACGAGGGCGGTTTTGCACCGAATTTGAAAGACAACGAGGAACCGATCAAAGTGATCATCGAAGCGATCCAAAGCGCGGGATACGACACCGATCGGATCAAGATCGCCATGGACGTGGCAAGCAGCGAGTTTTACGACGACGGTCGTTATGAACTTGCCGGAGAGGGTAGAAGCCTCAGCAGCGAAGAGATGGCGCAGTATCTCAAAGAGTTGTGCGACAAGCATCCCATCGTTTCCATCGAAGACGGTTTGGACGAAAACGACTGGGAGGGTTGGAAGAAGCTTACAGAACTCGTCGGTGACAGTGTGCAGCTTGTGGGGGACGATCTGTTCGTAACCAATAAAAAGATCCTGGCCGAGGGGATCGAAAAGGGGATCGCCAACTCCATTTTGATCAAGCCCAACCAGATCGGAAGCGTCAGCGAAACGATGGAAACGGTACGGTTGGCGCAAAGAAACGGCTACACCTGCGTTATGAGTCACAGAAGCGGCGAAAGCGAAGATGCTTTTATCGCGGACTTCGCGGTAGCGCTCAATACCGGCGAAATCAAAACCGGTGCCACCGCGCGCGGGGAGAGAAACGCCAAGTACAACAGGCTTCTGGAGATCATGGGAGAGTTGGGAACCTATGAGTATCTGGGCAAAGAGCTGTTTTAAAAAGCATCCTTGCAAGATAAGCCCGGAGCTTTCCGGGCGTGGGGAGAGTAGTTATGCAAGAGCATGAGATCGCCTTTGAAACGGGCCGGGGCCCGAAATCTTTTTTTGGAATTTCCTATAAGAAACTGGTCGCGATTATCGCGATCGTCGTATGTATAGGCATCTATATCGGGATTTTGCTTTTTGGGGAAAACTCCGTGACGCAGTACTTTAAGCTGCAGGAACAAAAGCAGCAGTACCGCCAGCAGGTGCTGTCTTTGCAAAAGGAAAATGCGAAGTTGCAAAAAGAGTATTTCGAACTAAAAGAGGTGCAGCCGCAAGAGTAAATCAAACCGCCGCCGCGGAAAAGAGGAATGAAGATGAGAATCGTACTACTAGCACTGCTTTGCATAGGGTTGCTTGAAGCCCGGGAAAACCCTTTCAAACCGATGGTTGAAACCCAGCAGATGCCCGTAACCGACAACACCCCCACCGTAAAAAAAGATTTTCAAAGCCGGGAGATTCAACTGCCAAACGGGGCAAAGATATTGAAATTTATCGATCTGTACTACCAGGACAGTACGGGGGAGGTGCGCAAAAAAACGGTGACCATCGACCAAAAGATCGACTGGCATCTCCCCCTGCGCCTTTCCCACCAGAAAAAGCAAGAAAGCGTGCAAAAGCGGTATGAACCGATCGCGGGGACGGCGATTGTGCAAAAGGGAAGTTCCGTAATTATCGAAACCGCCGACAAACTGCTGCGCAACTTCCATCTGGCCGATCCGTTTAAGGTGATTCTCGATTTTAAAAGCGGCAAAAGTTTTTATACCAAGAGCGTTTCTATGAAGCCGCCTTTCAAAAAGGCGGTGATCGGCGATCACCGGGAGTATTATCGCGTCGTATTCGAACTTGATGCGGTCTATGAGTATGAGCTCAGACAAACGGCGCAAGGAGTTGTTCTTGAATTTGAATAATATTATCCTCATCGGCTTTATGGGGTGCGGTAAAACCTCCATCGCCCGTGCGCTTTCCAAGCGTTTGGGGTACTATTTTATCGATACGGACGTGCTGATCGAAAACTATGAGGGCAAGGAGATCGTTAAAATTTTTGCCAAACACGGGGAGGGGTACTTCCGGGATTTGGAGCGGCTTACCTTTACCTGGATGAAGGGTTCTTTGCTCAACAGCGTCGTGGCCACCGGCGGCGGGTTTGTTAAAAGTGTTTCCGAGCTGAGTCCGCTGGGGAAAGTGGTGTTTATCGACCTGAGTCTGGAGGAGGTGAAAAAGCGCCTGGATATCAAAGAGACCGATAAGCGCCCTTTGGCTAAAAGCGAAGACTTGAAACAGCTGTTCCAAAGCCGCTACCGGCTCTACAAAGACGCCGCCGATATCATAATCGATGCCGATGAGAAGGGGATTGAGGAGATTTTGGATGAGATAGAGGCGGCACTGTGACGATCCATATCCAAAAGCTGCGCTTTGAAACGATCATCGGGATTTTGGACTTTGAGCGTATCACCCCCCAACGGGTAGAGATCGATTGCGCTTTGGAGTATGAACGGGGTTTTGTGGATTACGCGCAGGTGGTCCAACTCATCAAACGGGAGATGGATAAAAACCGTTTTGAATTGATCGAGGAAGCTCTTGAAACGTTGGCACGGGAGATTAAAAGCCGTTATGAGGACGTATCGCGGCTGGAGTTAAAGATCATGAAACCCGATATCATGGAAGATTGTGAAGTGGGAGTTTCAAAAAAGTTTAATTTTTGCTGAAATTATGATATAATGCAAATAAATTTTACGCAAATATAAAAGCAGAGGTGTTTTATGAGAATACTTTTAATAGAGGATGAAATCACACTCAATAGAACTTTGGTCGAGGGGCTTAAAGAGTTCGGCTACCAAAGCGACGTTGCCGAAAGTCTGAGTGACGGAGAGTACTATCTGGATGTGAGAAATTATGATCTTGTATTGATGGATTGGATGCTGCCCGACGGTAACGGGGTGGATATCATCCCCAAAATTCGCCAAAGCGCTCCGAAAACGGCCATCGTTGTCATCTCTGCAAAAGATGATAAAGAGAGCGAAATCCAGGCACTGCAAGCCGGTGCGGACGATTATATCCGCAAACCTTTCGATTTTGAAGTTTTGATCGCAAGATTGGAAGCCAGGCTTCGTCTCGGCGGCAGCAACATTATCGAAATCGGCGATCTCGTGATCAATCCCGAAGAGGAGAAGATTACGTATAAAAACAAAGACGTGGAGCTCAAGGGCAAACCCTTTGAAGTGTTGACGCACCTGGCCAAGCACAGAGATCAGATCGTTTCCAAAGAGCAGCTTCTTGATGCTATCTGGGAAGAACCGGAGCTGGTAACGCCAAACGTGATCGAGGTTGCGATCAATCAGATTCGCCAAAAGATGGATAAACCGCTCAATATCGCGACTATCGAAACCGTCAGAAGACGAGGCTACCGGTTTTGCTTTCCCAAAAAGAAAGCTTAAGACACAAGTTTCTCCTGTGGCTGACGGCAGCGATCGTTTTACTGCTGCTGCTGCTGCTGTCTTTCGCGATTTTTTATATCCACACCAACAACCGGATTACACAAAACCTCAATAACCGCCTTGATAACGTTGCGCAGCAGTTGATCAAAGAAAGCGACGACAGATTGTTTCACCTGGCCGAGTCTTTCGGCGTTCGGGTGAGCATCGTAGCGCACTGTGAGGATGACGGGCTGTTTGAAAAGCAGGAGCGCTACTATCTGCGCAAAAGTTACAAATATCAGGGGGTTTTTATGACGGTGGTCATGGATGTGACCAATACCAAAAAACTCGAAGCCGATATGCTCAATGCGATTATGCTGCTGGTGATTTTGACTACCGTAGCGATCCTGACCTACGTGGGCTATTTGACCAACACCTTTTTACAACCCATCTTCCAACTCTCCAATAAACTCTCCGATATGAATGAAAACTATATGAAAGCGATCGATATCGACAATCTGCCCGAAGAGTTCAAGTCGCTGGGGAAATCGATCAATTCGCTGGTAAACCGTATCCAAAACTATATCAAATACCAAAAAGAGCTTTTTACCGGTGTTTCGCACGAGCTGAAAACCCCCCTTGCGGTACTCAAGACGAAAAACCAGGTGGTGCTGATCAAAGATCGCGACAGGGAGAAGTATAAGCAGACACTGAAAGAAAACAATAAAATTATCGACGAAGTCAACAGCATGGTCACCACCGTCTTGGAGTTCGGCCGGCAGGAATCGGCGCAGTTTGAAGCCGCGCAGGAGATCGACCTGATGGATTTTTTCCGAAAAAAGATCGACAATTTCAAAGTGATCACCCACGACAAGACGATCATTGAAAAGGTTCCCGAACAGAGTCTTTATCTGGAGATCCAACCCACCCTGCTCAATCAAATCTTTCAAAACCTGATGCAAAACGCGATCAAGTTTGCCAAAGAAACGATCACCGTTTCAATCATCGTCCATCCGGAGCGGGTGATCGTCGAAATCGTGGATGACGGCGAAGGGATCGAGGAGGGGATCGGTATCTTCGCCCCCTTCAAGCGCTCCAGCAGCTCCCAGGGAATAGGCCTTGGACTCTATCTCGCAAAAAGTGCCGCAAACGCCATAGGTGCCCATATCGATATCAAAAACGGTGCCAAAGGCGGTGCGAAAGCGACTATCGAAATTGACAAATCCCCATCGTGTAAGCTTACTTAAAGTATATATTAGATAAAAATGCGTTTCAGTCACAAAAAACGTGAGCAATGATACTGTGATGAAGTTCATACAAATCAATCATTTAGGATGGGAAAATGGCACTATATATCAACGAGGAGTGCATCGCGTGCGACGCGTGCATCGACGAATGCCCCACGGGAGCAATAGAGGAGGGTGATCCGATCTACTTCATAGACCCCGATAGCTGTACGGAGTGTTACGGATTTTACGATGAACCCTCATGTATCGCCGTTTGCCCGGTGGATTGTATCGCGATCGACCCGGACAATACGGAAACTCCCGCGGAGTTGAAGTTTAAGTATCAAAAGTTGATGGAAGAAGAGTAGATGGCAAAAAAGACGGCTGTGATCGATATCGGTTCGAACTCCTGCCGAATGGTGGTGTTTGAAAAGACCAGCCGTTTTGGTTTCAGACTGCTTCAAGAGATCAAATCCAAAGTCCGCATCAGTGAAGGGGCGTACGAAAACGAAGGCTATTTGCAAAAAGAGCCCATGCGGCGTGCATACGTGGCGCTGAGGGATTTTTTGCAAATAGCGCATACCCACGGGGTGCGAAAGACCCTTTGCGTCGCTACGTCGGCGCTGAGGGACGCTCCCAACTCGGGAGATTTTCTACGCAGCGTAGAGCGGGAACTGGGATTGAAGATCAAAGTCATCGACGGGGCGCGGGAAGCGTATCTGGGAGGTGTTGCCGCGGCCAACCTGCTGCCGCTGCAAAAGCGTGCGGTTACGGTGGATATCGGCGGCGGTTCTACCGAGTTTGCACTTATCGAAAACGCGAAGGTACTCCAATGCCGCTCTTTGGACGTGGGGACCGTACGGGTCAAGGAGCTGTTTTTTGACAAGGGGCAGTTTGAAGCGGGGTTTGCCTATATCAAAAAACAGTTGGAGCGGTTGGATTTCCATGCCCGGCAGGTGGTCGCCATAGGCGGGACGGCGCGGGCGATCTCCAAATCGATGATGAAGACCCAGGAGTACCCCCTGGATAAACTCCACGGTTTTGCCTACGGCGTACGGGAGCAGATGCCCTTTATCCAAGAGATCTTTGACGCGGGCGAAAAGCGTTTGAAAAAGCTCAAAGTCAAAGCCGACCGCGTTGATACGATCAAATCCGGTTCGGCGATCTTTATGAGCGTATTGGAACATTTGGACGCTTCCCAGGTGATCACCAGCGGGGTGGGGGTTCGTGAAGGGGTTTATCTGACCGATCTGCTGCGCCGCAGCAACCACCGGTTTCCCGCAAATTTCAATCCCAGCATTAAAACCATGTGCGACAAGTACTACGAAAACAAAGAGCACGTGGCCATTACAAAGCGTGCCCGGGCGCTGTATGCGTTGCTGCGCGTCTATTTCGACGTGGACGGAGCCTATGAGCGTATTTTGGAGACGGCGGCAAAACTCTCGCACGTAGGACGTTACATCAATATATACAAATTCAATAAACTGGGTGAAGCGATGATTTTAAACGAGCTGAACTACGGCTTTACCCATAAAGAGATCGTCACGATCGCCTCTTTGGTCCGCTACAGTAAAAACAAGTTGCCGCCTAGGGAGTATAATGAGCTTCATCCCCCCTATGAGCAGCTGTGCTGGCTGAGTTTTATCATCAGCTTGAGCGTTAAGCTCAACGGCAACAGCAGCTTTGAGCTCAAAAGCGGCAAACTGCATATCCGATGCGATTACGTGATCGCGCAGGAGCTTGAAAACCTCCAGCCCCCCGAGGGATTTGAGTTTTTTTACACGATCGTGTGATTAAACCTGCACCCGGAGGGTGTGGGGTCTTTGCAGATAGAGATAGTACAGGATATAGAGAAAAAAGCTCAAAAGTAAAAATCCCAGACTGAAAATTTTACGCTTTCCCGTGATCGCCGTTTCCTCCCTGGTAACCGAGTATCCGTTTTGCCGCAGCAGGCGCTCGATACGCTCCCGCTTTTCCTGTTTTGAAAGGTTGCCGTCTTTGAGGGTAGCTGCGATAAAATCGTTCAATACCTTTTTATAGCTGCGCATATGGCGCCGTTCGAAAAAGATGATCACCAGTCCGATAAGGGGGATTAAAAGCAGTGTCATGGGATTATTACCTCCGATGAGTGGGTTACGAGCAGTTGCACCGTGCCCTTGTAGCGGTGTATTCTAACATCTTTTAATATGATTGCGGTAGCGCGGCGGGGTTTTTTCGTTTTATCCCTGAAGTAAACGGGCAGGGAGCCGCCCTCATAGTAAAAACGACCGCTTTCATATCTGCCCCGAAGCGAAAAGATCACTTCATGTATGAGTTCGGGGTCGTTCAAATCCTTCCCTCGGGGGTCAAGGTACAGCGGGGCGGTCGGGGCGGTGCCGTGACGGCGCAGCGGAGTATACCTTTTGATTTCGCGTACCCCGTGATAATTGCCGGTTTCGTAAACGAGCAGATCGTAGCGGTACCCCTTTTTCAAAGCGTTGTCCGGTTCATAGATGTAGATCGCTTTTGAACCCTGCTTTTTAATGACAGCCCCGTAGCGGTCCCTTTGCAAAACGACCACCTTTTCGAGGCGTTTAGGCAAGCGTGTGGAGGTTTTATAAAGCGCATCTATAGGTACGGTACCGTAGCCCTCCGGAAGCGCTTTTTGCTCAAAGGCCCCGGTGTGGAAGCGGGCGTAAACGGGCAGATGGTCGGAGTAGCTTTTATTGATACGTTTACCCTTGATCAAAAATTCCGGTTTGAAGACTGCAAAACTGTTATCCGTGTAGCTTAACCCTTTCCGGTCAAAGAGGGTTGCCGGCAGGAGGATCGCATCAAGGGTTTGGGGCCGACCCCGGTAAAAGTAGGAGAAACGCTGCCGCAAAGGCAGTTCAAGCCACAGGTTGTAGTGCGTGGAGAGCCGCAGTTGGCTTTGGGTCAGGGGGATCTTGTTTTGCTGCGTGCGTAAAATATCGCCGATACCGGAGGGTCGATCGGCAAAACCCGTATCGTAGTTGCTGTTAAAATCCCCCAGCAGGATATACTCCCGGGAGGGATCCAGTTCTTTTCTCAAGGCTTTGGCGTAGGCGATCCGCTCCTTTTCGGGGCCGCGCCGCGATCTCCAGTGGTTGTTAAACAGCTCCAGGGTATGCTCCTGTACGGAAACCCTGATCTGTAAAATATTGCGGGAGGCTTCAGGCACTTTGATTTCGCGTGTGTATGTAATGGGAAAGCGGGAGAGGAACCCAAGCTGTATGGCGGAGTCTTCCATGGAGGTCACCGCAAAGTGCGGGTAGCCGCAGCGCTGTGCCAATTTGTGAACAACGCCGCGGTTCTCCACCTCCTGCAAGGCGACGATATCCGCATCGAGTTTTTGTAAAACATGAACGATTTTGTCAAGTTTCTGTTTATAACTGTGCCCACTCCAGTTCCTTTGGAAGTCCGGGTATTCGCTCCCCTGAACGGTTCCGTCAAAGAGGTTGAACAGGTTGTAGCTGGCGACGCTGAAGCTCTGCGCAAAGAGCCAAAGGGGCAGGAGAAGGCAAAGATATATCTTCATAGGAGATCAAAGGCGGAAGGATCCGCCTTTGAGGAGAGGTTAATATCTGTATCTGATATATGCTCTGAAGTTGCTTGCTTCGCTGACGGGGTCACCCATCCCGGAAGCGTACATATTTTCAGGTGTCATAGGCGTACCGGAACCGCCGAAGAACATATCGCTGCCCGTGTAGTCGTAGTTGATACGGGTATAGCGAAGCTGCATATCGACGTTTTTCCCTACGAGGGGCTTGGTCCAGTAAACCTCATAGGCATCGCCGCGCGCGGCAAGCTTGGAACCGATCATCGTATCTTCCCCGTAGGTAAAGCTTCTCCACCATTTCGTTCCGTGGTTGTATTCAACCCCCAATCTTCCGTCGTCGGTAAGGAGGCAGGGCATCTGTACACCGAGGTAAACGGAGTTACCGGTTTTCTTTTCGGTAGTACCGAGCATACCCAGATTCTGGTTACCCATCGCCGTATTGGTTACCGCGGTAGCTCTTGGGTCGGTTTTACTGATCGCAACGGATGCAAATGCTTTGGTTTGACCCCAGAAACCGAAGATATCGTCCCCGATCCCGTTTGCTACGAAAGTAAGCGCACCGCCGGTCATGTCACCCACGTCCTGGAAACCGGCGTGGAAGTTGGTCATATCGCGTACACCCAGCAGGTTACTCGCGTAAAAACCGTTAAGCGTCGCGCTGTACTGACCGTCGTCGTAAAGCTTGGAGATAAAGCCGATCATATCCATATCGGGCGTATCAAGATTGGATGCGTAGGAATCGTTGGTTCCGGCAGGTGTTCCCGTTTGGAAATCAACAGGCGTGTAAACATACTTCCCGTTGGCGTTGGAGTAGCCTCTTCCCAGACAGATTTTGAAAGCAAAGCCGGGAATGCTGGTGACTTTATCGAGTTTGAAGTTAAAGGACGCTCCGTCAAACTCCATATTGATATTGTGTGCCAGCGGCGACGCTTCTTCATCATCTTCCCGGAGATTTCCCGCCGTACCGTTGAGTGATGGTCTTCGGCCGATACTCGCGGTATAGCCCACGTCACCCATTTCGCCGAAGTATACGAAGTACGCTTCACGCAACCGCACCACGTTGTCATCGGGTGTAACCGTACCGAACCAGTCGTAGTTGTTAAAGCCGTTGGTCGCGGTCATGTTGTTGTGTCCAAACACTTTGTTTACGGCAAGTTTTCCCTTAAAGATCAAATCATCCATGGGTTGTTGCGCCATTGTCAAAAGCAGTCTGTTTGAAAGAAGGCCGCTGGTTGGTTCTAAACCGCTGGCGGTTTTGTAGTTGATGGAGTCATAGCTTGATCGCAGATCCACACCGAACTTGATGTTATCCGCGGCATCGTGTGCCTTGACTTCATTGAAGCTTTTTTTCAAACGCTTCTGTTTTTTGTCACTTTTTTCCTGAGCTTTTTTCAGGGTTTGAAGCTCCTGTTTGAGGCTGTTGATCTGTTGTACCAACTCTTCCGTCGTTACGGCGGAAGCAGATACGGACATGGCAACAGCAGCAGAAAGTGCTACAATTTTCTTCATACCTTATCCTTTTTATAGAAAATCTCACTATAAATAATAGCAAAAAAACATATAAGAAAAGCCTATTTCCGGACGTAAATTAAAGAAAAAAAGTGATATAAGTAGAAGTTATAATGATGTAAACAGAGAATTATCTCTGTTTACATAGATAGTATCGCCGAAGCGATTAGCAAGAGGGAACGTTCCCGCTGTCGTTAGCAAACTTGTAGCTGAAATCGTAAAGGTGCTCAAGGAATTTTGCAGGTACGGCATCACCGCTGGGTACGCCGGGGCAGATTTTTGCCATTTCGTTTGCGAATTCACCGTCGTCCATGAGTGTTTCCCACTCGTCTTGAGAGTGCTTCGCCGCAAATTTCGCACCTGTCATACCGCATGCTTTTTTATATTTTTTAGAGTAGATCGTTTTACCAAGATCTGCGTCCGCCGTAGCCGTAGTAGCTGCTACGCCTAGACCGAGTAGTGCTGCGATAGCTAGTTTTGAAACTGTTTTCATCGTATCTCCTAAGTGTAAATTTTTTTCATTTTATCAGGTTTAAAATAAAACTATAATAAAAAATGATCCCGCTATCGGTGAAATCATACAAATGCGGCGAGAGATTACCGTAGGTAACAAAAATCGAGCCTTTAGCGGCTGAGGGTAGGGGGCTAAACCCCGGTTGTGCTACAATGTTTCCACGACGAAAGAGTAAAAGGAGCGGGAATGAGATCGGTCAAAGTGGCGGTTATCGGTGCCGGTTCGGCGGGGTTGTATGCCGTTTCGGAGATAAAGAAGCAAACGGAGGACTTCGTGTTGATCAACGACGGTCCCTACGGTACCACCTGCGCGAGAGTGGGGTGCATGCCCTCCAAAGCGCTGCTGCACTTTGCCGGCATGGTGCACGGGAGTAAAAATTTTTTCGATTCTCCGGGCGGTTTTTCCCGCGAAGAGGTACTGAAGCAGGTGCGCAGTTACCGGGATATGTTCGTCAAAGCCAATATAGAAGGCGGCGTAAAAGCGTTGGGGGAGCGGGTAATAGATGCGAAGGTCAGATTTATCGATGAAAAAACCCTGCGTGCGGGCAGGGAAACGATCAGGGCGGAAAGGATCGTTATCGCCACGGGTTCGACCCCCGTTATGCATCAAGAGTGGAGTGAACTGGGGGAGCGGGTGCTCACCAGCGACCGCTTTTTCGAGCAGCGCACCCTGCCGGAAAAAGCGGCCGTTTTAGGCGGCGGCGCGATCGGTCTGGAGCTGGGACAGGCGATGGCGCGGCTGGGTACGGAGGTGACGCTTATCCATTCAAAAAACGCCCTTGGCGGGATAGAGGATGAACGGGTCAACGAAGCGTTGGTGAAGCGACTGGAAAAGGAGATGCTGTTGTGGCGGGGAGAGCATGCCCGCCTTAAAAAGCATGAAAAAGGCGTTGCGGTATCGGCGGGGGAAAAGAGCGTCGTCGTCGACGGGGTGGTCGCCGCGATCGGACGCAAACCCAATCTGGAGGGGCTGGGGCTTGAAGAGATCGGCGTACCTTTGGATAGAAGGGGTATCCCCCGCTATGACTGCCAAACCATGCGCATCGAAGGGACGAATATCTATCTTGCCGGCGACGTCAACGCCGACGTCCCCCTTTTGCACGAAGCGGGGGACGAGGGGCGCATCGCGGGATACAACGCCGCCGGAACCCCGCGTACCTTTGTCAGAAAGCATCCCTTTGCGATCGTGTTTTGCGAGCCGGGTATCGCTTTGATAGGGCAGAGGGCATCGCAGATCAAAGAACCCTTCGTAACGGTGCATTACGACTTTTCCAAGCAGGGGCGCGCGATTATGACGGAAAAGGCGTACGGGGTAAGCTGCCTGCACGTGCGAAAAAGCGACGGCGGGGTCTTGGGGGCGGAGCTTGTGGGGCCGGGTGCCGAGCATTTGGGCCATCTGCTTGCCTGGTCGATGGAGCAAAGACTTACGATCTACCGTTTGCTGGAGTTTCCCTTTTACCACCCTACCTATGAGGAGGGGTTGCAGGAGTTGCTGCTTGCCGCGGTGAAAAAGCTCGAAATAAATAAAGACGGGATCTTAACCGTCCGGGGATAGATCTTTTTTGGCCAACTCCTGGCACAGCTGTAAAAATTTTTTGCCGTAGCGTTTGAACTTCACTTCTCCCACCCCCGTGATAGAGAGCATCTGCAGCTTGTTCTGGGGGAGAAATTCACTCATCTCCAGCAGGCTCTTATCGTTAAACACCACAAAAGCGGGGACGTTCTGCTCGTCGGCGAGCTCCTTGCGCAGGGTTTTAAGCGCTTCAAAGGCGGGGTTGTCGCTTTTTTGGATTTGAAACTCTTTTGTACTTTGCAACCGCTCTTTGTCGATGTGCAGGGATCGCTCCCCCTTCAAAAGCGCTGCGCTTTTGAAGGTAAGCTTTAGCGCGGCGAATTCGCCCAGTTCCAAAAGCTCCTTTTCAAAAAGTCTGTCGATCACCGCTTCCCAAACCTTTTTGGGCACCTCTTTGCCGATGGAATAGACGCTGAGTCTGTCGTGTCCCAACTCCAAAAGCCGTTTGTTTTGCGAGCCGCGCAGAATATCGATGATATGGTTTTGCCCGAAGCGCTGGCCGCTGCGATAGATCGCCGAGAGCAGCATCTGCGCTTTTGTCGTGACCTCTTCATACTCGATTTCGCCGCGCAGGCAGTTGTCGCACAGGGTTTCGCACGGGTCAATGGCATCGTCGAAATAAGCGGCGAGCCGGCGGTGGCGGCATTCGCCGCATGCGGCAAAAAGCGCCGCTTTTTTGAGTTTTTCCAGCTGGGTATTTTGGTATGTGCTTTGCCGATCTTCCAGAATGCGGGAGCGGCGGTTGATCTCATCGCCCTTTTTATACAGCAGCAGCGTATGCGCATCCGCTCCGTCACGCCCCGCGCGCCCGATCTCTTGGTAATACCCCTCTAACGTCCGGGGCAAAGAGGTGTGTACGACGTAGCGGATATTGCTTTTATCGATCCCCATTCCAAAAGCCACCGTAGCGACGACGATATCCACGTCATCGTAGATAAACGCCCTTTGGATCTTTAATCGCTCCTGGCGCTCCAGACCCGCATGGTACGCCAGGGCGTTAAAACCCGCGTCTTGTAGATAGGTTGCGAGTTCCTCCGTCTCCTTTCGGGTATGGGCGTAGATGATGCCCCGCTCCTTTTCAAAGCGGCGCACGAACTCCTTGACCTGCATCCTGCCGTTGCCCGTACGTAGCCGGACGTTGAGGTGCAGATTCTCCCGCCGGGCTTTGGCGCGCAGCTGCACCGCTTCTTCTATGCCCAGCAGATTGAGGATATCCCTTTGTACCTTGCGCGTCGCCGTGGCGGTAAAAGCCGCGACGGGGGTGTCGGGGAAGCGCTGCTTGAGCAGATCCAGCCTGCGGTAATCGCCGCGGAACTCATGCCCCCATTCGCTCAGGCAGTGGGCTTCGTCGATAACGAAGAAGTTGCGCTTGATCTGCGCAAGCATCTGCACAAAACTTTCCGAACCCAGCCGCTCCGGAGCGACATAGAGAAACTTGAGCTTCCCGTTATAGATATCGCTGTAGACGGTTTTTATCTCTTCGGCGTTTTGCTGGGAACTGACCATCGCCGCGGCGATACCGTTTGCCCGCAGGGCTTGGACCTGATCGTGCATCAGCGCGATAAGCGGCGAAATTACCACCGTCACCCCCTCTAGCATCAGGCCGGGCAGTTGAAAACAGAGCGATTTGCCCCCGCCCGTGGGCAGGATCATGAGCAGATCGCGCCCTTGCAGCAGTGCATCGACGGCTTCTTCCTGCAGCGGACGGAAGGTGTCGAAACCGAAATATTCCCGCAGCAGCTGCCGTTTTTCACTCACGGGAGGCTCCTTGCAGCAGCTTGTCGGGATCGAGTTTGTAAAAACGCCGCAACTCTTTGTATATTTTGGGAAATTTCCGGTGCAGCGCCCGGGGGTTTTGGAAAAACAGCTCCGTCGCCACGGCGAAGAACTCCGCCTCGCTTACGCCCGCGTAGGCGCCGAAGAGTTTGTAGCGTCCCCAGAAACGGTTTGCAAATCTTTTTTTGCGCACCTTGTCGTAGACGCTGAACATATCCTTTGCCCACGCGTCGTAAAGGGAGTGCTCCATAGGAGGGACCCCGTCCGCCGCGCCGCTGGCAAAATCCAGCTCGTGGGCAAATTCGTGGATGATAACGTTGTGATCGCGAAGCTGCAGCGCCTGTTTCTTACCGCTGTGCCACGAGACGATCACCGCGCTGCCGTCGCTTTGTCCCTGCAGAACCTGCTTTTGCAGGGTGTGGACGCCCCCGTAGGATTTAATTTCATCGATAATATACTCATAGGGGTAGATATAGATCGTTTGCAGGTTGTCGTAGCGGCGGCCGTTGCCCAGGGTCAGCAAGCAGGCGAAAAAAGCGACGGTGACCTTCATACGCTCCGTCACCTCCGTATGGGCTCCGATCCACTCCTTTTCGTTGATAAAAAGCATCATTTCAAAATGCAGTTTGGGCAGCAGCTTCTCAGGCAGGCTGCGGTAATAAGGTAGTGAGCGCAGGATCTCTTCGTAGCGCTTTGGCAAAGGCTGCTTTTGCAACCTTTTTACCAGCAGGATATGCTTGGTATAAAGCAGGGTTTGATAAAACAGAAACAGTCCCAAAAAGCCCAGCAGGACTTGGATAAGCAGAAGTTGGTAGGGCAAAAGCGACCTTACGCACCGTCGCTTCGCAGGGACACTTTGTCGCTGTCGATTTCGACGACGGTGTGCACGTTGCCGCGGGGTTCGAAATCCGCCGTGATCTTCATCCAGCGCGGGCGCAGCTTTTCATAGAGCGTATCGTAGATCTCATTGGCCGCGTTCTCGTGGGAGATGTAGCGGTTTGCGAAGGTGTTGATGTAGAGTTTGATCGCTTTGAGTTCCACGACAAGGTCGTTGGGGATATACTCCAACCTGATCGTCGCGAAATCCGGATAGCCGCTTCTGGGGCACTTGGACATGAACTCTGGCAGCTCGATTTTGATGAGGTAATCTTTCTTATTGTCGTTGGGCCAGTAGTGTTCATCTTGCGTGATGTCAAAGTCGTTGATCTCTTGTTCGCCGTATTTCATATTATTCCTTTAATAAATCGTTTTGACTGTAGAGTTTGCCGATGATAAAACCCTGGATGTGATCCACGTCCAACTCCCTGGCCTCTTCGGCCTGCCAGGGTTTGTCGATCCATTTGAGCACGGTTTCAACCTCCATCTCTTTGCACATCTTGACAAAGGCTTTAAGAGTCGTGCGGTAGGAGGGGTCTTTGAGGTGGCTGCTAAACTCCTTGTCAAACTGCACGATATCGATGGGCAGCTGCTTAATATACTCCAGCGAAGCGTTCATCGCCCCGAAGTTGTCCAGACACAGCCGCAGCCCAAAGCCTTTGAGGCGCGTAAGCGTCTTTTTGTATTTGGCGATATCGTGATACACCTTGTTTTCGTACAGTTCGATCACGAAGCGCTCCGCAGCCGCGCCGCGGCGTTCGATGGTTTCAAACAGTTCGTTGGCGAACTCCTCGTTGCGCAGGGAGAAAGGCGATATGTTAAAACTCAGCGCAAAGCCCTCCTTTTGTCGCATGATTTTTGCAAGGGCGTCGGTGATCCCCAGATCAAAGGTTTGTTCCATATCCAGCCGGTTGATAACGGGGATATACTTTTTCGCGGGCAGCTTGCCAAAGCTATCCGTGCGCAGTTTGATGATCGCTTCATAGAGGGCGACCTCCCCGTTTTGAATGGTTTTGATGGGTTTGAAGCGAAAATCAAAATCTTTCCGTTTCGCCGCGTCGATGATCTCCTGTTCAAAAGCCGAAAGGTTTTTGATATCCTGGATACTGACCGAGCGGCGGGTATCTTTGGATGCTTTTTGGTGCACCGTATCGTAGAGGTGTTCGATGGTTTTGGCGATATCGTCTATACTCAGACTCACCGCGCTGTGCAGTTCGATATCCAGTTCACACAGACTGGTGGTTTTGTGCTGGAACTCCGTCAGCAGTTTTTGCATCTGCTCGGGGGTCAGGGTGGAGCCGATGATAAAATCCGCCCCCTGAAAGCGCCCGATCAGCGGCCGATCCCCACGGCTTTGCAAAAAGGAATCCAGCGTATCCGCGAAGCGCTGGAGGATATAATCCCCCCGCTCGTAACCGTAGTGGTTGTTGATTTCGTACACGTTTTTTATCTGGATCAGCGAGATGGAGTTTAACAGCTGCTTCTTTTGGTACTGCCGCAGCTCCCCGTGGATACTTTCACGGTTGAACGTCTTGGTCAGTGGATCGATGATGGAACTGCTGTCGCTTTGGTTGATCAGATAAAAGATATAGTATACGATCGTGATGATACTCACGCTTAAAAAGGTGGCTTTAAAGACCAGATCGTTTAAAGCCGCGGGCAGAGTAAAAAGTACGACCGTAGTAATCAGCAGTAAAAAGATAGGCACACCCATCCGCAGGGCAAGAAGAAATCTCCTTGTCCTATCTTTTTTCATCGCGTATGACATGGCGGCCTTTCTGAAAGCAGGTGTGTAAAACCCGGATTACACATCCAGGTGTTTTACATCCTTGGCGTGGTTTTCGATATATTGGCGTCTGGGTTCCACTTCATCGCCCATAAACAGCACGAAGGTGTCGCTGGCGTCGTCGAAATCTTCGATGTTGACCTGGAGTAAAACCCGGTTTTCCGGATCCATGGTCGTTTCCCACAGCTGGTCGGGGTTCATCTCCCCCAAACCTTTATAGCGCTGGATATACGCACCTTTTTTCGCGTTGCCCTCCACCTTCTCAAGCAGTTCGATCAGCGGCGAATCAAATTCGCTGGTATCGCGTTCGCAAATCTTTTTATAGATATAGACCGCTTCGTTGTAGTGGGGGTTGGCAAAAAGTTCGTCATTGATAAGCAGCTCCTCGAGTCCGTCGTTGGTCTGGACGTAGAGGTGGATATCCTCTTCGGTGATCTCATGGTTTAAAATGTTAAAGCCCAGGCTGTCAAAGTGCTTTTTGATCTCTTCGAAAAGCTTCTCGTTGTCGTAAGAGAGGTAATCGGCGTTTTCGATCAGAAACTGGATCACTTCGATGAGCGAATAGCGCTTTTCAAGTTCTTTGAGCGTCATCTTGTAATATGAAACCAGCTTAAACAGTTCGATCAGGTCGTTGGTGCCCATGGTTTCGCACTCGATCACGTCGATCCCCGTTTTGATCAAAAAATCCCCCAGGGATTTGTCATCTTTGAGGTAGATATCGGTTTTGCCCTTTTTATATCTGTATAGCGGCGGCTGTGCGAGGTAGAGATACCCCTTTTCGATAACCGGGCGCAAAAAGCGGAAGAAAAAGGTCATCAGCAGCGTCTGGATGTGGCTGCCGTCCACGTCGGCGTCGGTCATGATGATGATCTTGTTATAGCGCAGTTTACTCTCATCAAACTCTTCGCCGATCCCGCAGCCCAGCGCGGTGATCATATTGGCGATCTCTTCGGATTTTAAAATCTTATCCAGCCGGCTTTTTTCCACGTTGAGGATCTTCCCTTTAAGGGGCATGATCGCCTGGAAAACCCGGTCACGGCCCTGCTTGGCACTACCGCCCGCACTGTCGCCCTCCACGAGGTAGAGTTCGCTGATGGAGGGATCTTTGCTCTGGCAATCGGCCAGTTTCCCCGGCAGCGTCCCCACGCTCATGGCGTCTTTACGCTTGACCAGGTCTTTGGCGCGCTTGGCCGCTTCCCGACCCTTGGCCGCGAGGATCGCTTTTTCCATGATCGCTTTTGCGGAGTTTGGCGTCTCTTCCAAAAACTTCGTCAAGCGCTCGTAAGTGCCCTTTTGTACCAAAGGACGCACGTAGGAGCTTCCCAGCTTGCCTTTGGTCTGACCCTCAAACTGGGGTTCGGGTACGCGGACGCTGACCACGGCCACAAGCCCCTCTTTGGAATCATCCCCGCTGATCTTGGTGTTTTTTTCGTTGGCTTTGGCGTTTTTGGCGATATATTGCGAAATCGCTCTGGTCACCGCGGCGCGGAAGCCCGCTTCGTGCGTCCCGCCGTCGGGGGTGCGGATATTGTTGACAAAGCTCAGTACCCGGTCGCTTTCGGAGGTGGAGTACATCATCGCGATATCCATCTCGATATCGTCCGCGCCTTCGCTGAAATACATCACGTCGGAGATGGGTTCTTTACGGTTCATATCCTCTACAAACTGCACAAGTCCGCCCTCAAAGTGGTACTCCTCCTTCCGGTCGTCACGCTCGTCGATGAGCTTGATGGTGATGGAGGGGTTGAGGTACGCCAACTCTTTGAACCGCTTTGCCAGGATTTCGTAATCAAACTCGGTGCCTTCGGTAAAGATCGAAGCGTCGGGCCAGAACTTGATGCAGGTTCCCTTTTTGCGCATCTGCCCCGTAATCTCCAACTCCCCCTGGGGGATACCCTTTTGGAAGTTTTGCTCATAGACGTTGCCGTTTTTATAGATGGTCATATCCAGGTTGCTGCTCAGTGCATTTACGACACTGACCCCCACGCCGTGCAGCCCGCCGCTGACTTTGTACGTGTCCTTGTCGAATTTACCGCCGGCGTGCAGTACGGTCAGTACCACCGTCGCCGCAGGAATCTTTTCGGTAGGGTGCGGGTCGACGGGAATTCCCCGCCCGTTATCCTCGATCGAAGCACTGCCGTCTTTGCCCAGCGTGATCTTGATGGTGTCACAATGGCCCGCCATCGCTTCGTCGATGGAGTTGTCCACGACTTCGTAGATCAAGTGGTGCAGACCTTTTGTGGACGTATCGCCGATATACATACCCGGACGTTTACGAACAGCTTCCAACCCTTTTAGTACCTTAATATTTCCAGCGCCATATTCACTCATTGTCATTCCTGTTGTAGATTTGATAGCCTTGCAAAACGGCCGTTTTTAGAATTAGTTGCAATTTTTCAAGTTATTTTACCCAAGTTATGGTATAGTTTCGTTTAAATTTGATGAGAAAGGGGGTGATGTCAAGTGCCCGGTGTTAAAGTTGGTTCCAACGAATCTTTCGAACAAGCGTATCGAAAGTTTAAAAAACAAACCGATAGGAACTTGATTGTCACTGAGAAGAGACAAAGAAGATTCTATGAGCCTGCAACTGAGATTCGCAAGAAGCAAAAGATTGCAGCGCGTAAAAAGATGCTGAAAAAGCTCTACATGATGCGAAGATACGAATCAAGACTGTAGTCTCTTCAAACCTTGCGGTCGCCTTTGGGCGGCCGCACAGTACTTTCCGCTCCCGATTCCGCAACCTTCCCCCAAAAAAATTGCAACGTAAAACGGTAAATATGAGACCTTTTTGAGCCGTGATATACATTTTTTATATTATTATGGTAAAATGGTAACAAAATGATACTATTTTTTTAAATTCAGGTTGCATTAATGATGGATCAGGTCAAAGATTTAAAAATCCTCTATGTCGAAGACGACGCTACCATGCGGAAAATGTTTGAGCAGGTATTGAAAAAAGTGGTCGAAGTCATCTATCTGGCCAAAGACGGCAAAGAGGGTTTAAAAATCTTTGAACAAGGCGGGATCGATATCATTATCACCGATATCAGTATGCCCGAGATGAACGGCCTGGAGATGGCTGAACATATCCGCAAAAGCGACCCCAATATCCCCATTATCGTCACCTCCTCCTACAGCGAAAGCAAGTACCTGCTTGAAGCGATCGACCGCGACGTGACCAGCTATATGCTCAAACCCATCAGTTACGACCTGCTGCGTAAAAAGATCGAGCAGGTAGCCCACTCGGTGTTTTTGGAAAAGCGCCTGGAGCGCAACCGCAAAGTGATGCAAAGTGCCATCGACGTGTATGAGGGGTTGGTGGTCGAGATCGTGGCCGATGGGATCGAGTTTGCCAACAGGCACTGTCTGGAAGTGTTTGATCTGGGGCGAAAACCCACGTTTAAAGAGTTTTCACTGTTTTTCAATACCGAGGATATCGTTGCCCAGGTGGAAGCGCTGCCTGAAAACGACCGCCTTATCAAAGGGGTCAACGGCCGAAGTTACAGGGTCAATCCCAGCCGTATCGACGAGCAGACGCTGCTGCTTATTATGAATGACGTCACCGAGATGGTACAGCGTACCGACGAGTTGGAGCGCGAATCCCTCACCGACGCGCTGACGGGGATTTACAACCGCAAAAAATTCGACCGCTCCCTGATCTATTTTAGAGAATCTTTGCTTCGCTACAACATCAAGTTTTCGGTTATTTTGTTTGATATCGACCACTTTAAGCGCATCAACGACACCTTCGGCCACGCCGTGGGCGACAGCGTGCTGAAGCAGTTGACCCAGACGGTGCAGACAAGTATCCGTACCACCGACGTTTTCGCCCGTTGGGGGGGAGAGGAGTTTGTTTTGCTGCTGCCCGAGACCGACGCTTACAACGCGGAAACGGTGGCGCAGAATTTGAAAAATCTGATCAAGATCCAGCGCTACGAGGAGGTGGGGCGGATTACTTGCAGTTTCGGGGTGGCGCAGTACAAAGCAGATCGCAGTTTGGAGGATTTTTTCAAACAGCTTGACGGCGCGCTTTACGAAGCCAAGGAAGCGGGCAGGGACCGGGTGGTACGCGTACGCTGAAAATTGTGGTAAAATTGCATAAAAATTACGCCCCCGCGGCGAAAGGATAGTTTATGCAGCTACAACTCCACACTCCTCTGGATATGCACCTGCACCTGCGCCAGGGCGAGATGCTTCAAAACATCGCAAAATGCAGCAGCGATTTTTTCAGCGGCGCGATCATCATGCCAAATACGGTACCGCCGGTCACCACCAAAGAGCAGCTGCTTGGGTATAAGCGGGAGATTTTGAACAACACGAGCGGGTTTACCCCCTATATGACGCTATTTTTCAAAAACGATTACGATAAAACCTTTTTGCAAAGCGTGCGCGACGAACTTACCGCGATCAAACTCTACCCCGCCGGGATCACCACCAACAGCGAAGGCGGGGTCAGCGGGTTTGGAATCGAAGAGCTTGAACCCACGCTGCAGGCGATGAGCGAGCTGGGGATACCCCTGTGCATCCACGGCGAGAGCGACGGCTTCGTGATGGACCGCGAGGCGGAGTTCATGCCCATCTACGAATCGATCGCGAAAAACTTTCCCGACCTGACGATCATCATGGAACATATCACCACCAAAGCGGCGGTGGAGACGCTGCAAAAGTATGACAACCTTTTTGCGACCATTACGCTGCACCACCTCTATATCACCCTGGACGACGTAGCGGGCGGGATGCTGCAGCCGCACCTGTTTTGCAAACCCATCGCCAAGCGCCCCGAGGACAAGGCGGCACTGCAAAGCGTCGCTTTCAGCGGGCATGAAAAGGTGATGTTCGGCAGCGATTCCGCGCCCCATCCCAGAGATAAAAAAGAGAGCTGCGGTTGTGCGGCGGGGGTTTTTACCGCACCCGTAGCGCTTCCCGCACTGGCGCAGATCTTTGAGCAAAACGGCGCGCTGGATAAGCTGCAAGCCTTTATCGGCGACAACGCCCGGCGTATCTACGGCGTACAGGCACCGGAAAAAACGGTCACGCTGGAGAAAAAACCCTTTGAAGTGGCCCAAACCTACGGCGGCGTGGTGCCGATGTTTGCGGGGCAGACCCTGGAGTGGAGCGTCGTGCAGTGATCTTTTCGCTGGGGGCGTTTTACTTTTTCTACTTTGCCGTTATCGGCGTGTATGTGATCTTTATGCCCCAGATCAGTAAATCGGTGGGCTACAGCCCCTTTGAGGTGGGGGTACTGTTTGCATCGGCGCCCCTGATGCGCTTTATCGTTCCCTTTTTTTTCCGCAGGCACTTCGAACTGACCCACCGGGTGTTCAACCTGTCGCTGCTGACCGCGTTTTTGGCGGTGTCGTCTTTTTTTATCACTATCGAAAATTTTTATCTTTTTCTACTCTCCAATCTGCTTTTTGGCGCTACGCTTTCGCTTTCGCTGCCCTATGTGGAGGCGGCAAGCCTTGAGATCGTTTCAAAACAGCGCTACGGCAAGGTGCGCCTTTTTGGTTCCGTGGGGTTTATGATCATCGCGCTGCTACTGGGCAAGTTTCTCTCAAGCCCCACCCAGGCGATCGGGTATCTGGCGGGGACCACCTTTTTTACCATGGTCTTTGGCATGGCGATCATCCACCTGCAAAAAAAGCACAGCATCGCTTCAAAGTCAGAGGAGGGGGAGTTTTCCCTGCTGCGCTTCTGGCCCTTTTGGGTCAGCGCGTTTTTGATGCAGCTGAGTTTCGGCGGATTTTACCAGTTTTTTACCATCTACGAAAGCGATATGGGGGTGAGTTTGGAGGTGATCAGCTGGATGTGGAGTTTTGGCGTATTGTGTGAAATCGTGATGCTGTATTTTCAGGGTCCGCTGCTGCGCAAAAACCTGTTGACGCTTTTGCAGCTGACGGTGCTGCTGACGGCGATTCGCTGGATGATTCTGTTTCTTTTCCCCGAGCAGCTGTGGGTGGTGTTTGCGTCCCAAAGCATCCACGCTTTCAGTTTCGCACTGTACCATACCGCGGCGATCAGTTACGTCTTTATGCTCTATAGCGACAAAAAGCTTGCCCAGCAGTTTTTCCTGGGCATCGCTTTCGGGCTGGGGGCCTTTGTGGGTTCTATCACCGCCGGGGCGATGTATGGGGAGTATCTGTTCTTGTTTGAATCGCTGGTGGCCTTTGCGGCCTTTGCGATTTTGTTTAAACAGAAGCGCTTTGAACTAAGGGGCGCTTAGTTCAAAGGTGGCCTTCAGGCTGTTTTCCCGGGGCGTATCGCAGATAGCTACGCGCTCGGGGGCGGCTCCCATCTCAAGAAGATAGGCTTTGATATTCTCCGCCCGCTGCCGGGCAAGCTTTTCGATGCGGGCTTTGGAAACGGGGAAAGTTTTTTGCAAAGCCTCTTGCAGCAGGGCTTTGTAGCGCTCTTCATTGATCGTTGCGTTTTGCTCCTGTGCCTCTTTTCGCAACGCTTCAAGCGCTATCTTTTCTCCCTGGGCCAGGGCTTCAAGATCGATCAAAACCGGCTTCTCGGGCAGTGTTTGCTGCAGCATAGCCGCTTGTAAAGCGGCGGTATCCGCCTGCTTGTGGAGCGCACCGCAGATACTCAGATGCAGCTGTTTCCGCTTTTTCAGCGCTTCAAGCAGCAGATCGAGCTTTTCTTGCTGTTTACGCGTTAAGGCCGCCTCTCCGGCGGCGAACTCAAGATAGCGCAGCTCCTGCGCATCCATTCCCAAAACGGAGCCAAGGAGGGTAAAGGGGGACGCGGCGGCTTTGGTGACGATATTCATCAGTGCCTGAACAACGACGCCGCTGACACTGAAATCGGGATCGTCGACACGGTTGCTTAGGCTCAGATCCAGCGAAATTTGTTTATTGAGATCTTGCAAAAGGGCGATAGCCAGCCCCGTGGGGAGAGAATCTGCTCCCGATTCATTTTCATAGGGCGAAAGGACCAGTTCGTCGATAAGCAACTCGTTCTTGGCTTGAAGCAGGGAATCTTTCAGGGTATAGCGCATATCCACGGTGAGCTTTCCCTTCTCGATCTTTTGGCCGATCCCTTTGTAGCTGTAGCCTGAAAGGTTTTGCAGGTTGAAACGGTCAAGTTTTGCTTCTACGGTGGTGTTTTTCAAAGGGGCGAACGCTTCGGTTGAGATGCGGGCATCAAGCTTTGCAAAGGAGTTGATCAGCGCTTGCAACTCCATGGCGCTGAGCTTTCCTTTGCCCAGAGCACCGCTGTGGAGTACGATTTCGGTTACGTCAAGCCGCGAGGGCGGGGCCGTGGAAAGATCTTGGAAATGTATCTCCCCGTCGGCAACACGGATATCATCGATAGCGATATCTGCGGATCGGCCTTTTGTTTCTTTCGCCTTGGGGGCGTTTTGTTTGGGAGGTTTGGTGAGTCGTGAAAGATTGGTCGCGCCGTTTTTATCTTTATAGATATAAAAGCGCGGTTGTTTCAAGGTGATCTTTTGGGGATTGAGCAATCGCTTTTTGTGTTCGTAGCGCAACCGGTCGATACGGAGTTCTTCGAGGGTGAGCAGCTTTTGCCGCGCCGCGCCGTTTCGCAGGGCAAAATCCCTGAGCGTGATCAGGGTATCGCCGCGCAGGTCCAAAGACTCCTTGCTCTCCAGGGCGAGACTCCCCTCCGCCCACACTTTTCCCGAGGCGATCTCGAGGTTTGTCGCAGGTTGCAGGTAGGGCGTATAGGGAGCCAGGGCTACGCTTTGGAGAAGGAAGTCGCCCTCAAACCGTTTTGGGGGCAGGGCAAACTCGCCGTTAAACGCGACGCTTCCTCCGGAGTTTAGCGTCGCGTTTCCCTCAAGCCCGAACGGATCGTTGAGCCCAAAGCCCTCCACCCGCAGCGCCGCTTTGTCCATGCGGTGGATGAAAGCGGGCTGCAAAGTCCGGTCAAAAAATGCCGTTTGTTCAAACCGGGTATGCATAGTACCCGTTTTCAGAGCAAGCGCTTTGTTTTGCAGCTTCATATGGAAAGTGTCCAGATCAAAACCGATCTTTTGCGCCCTAAGCAGGGCCGAACCGTTTTGCTCCAGCCCCAGTGCGTCAAGCTTTCCCCGGAGTTTTGAAAGCGACACTTCCAGCCCCCCGTTGTGGCGCATCCGCAGATCGGTTTTGTACTCCAGCGTACCGCTTGTCAAAGTAGCGGGCAGCTGCCGCTGTATATAGGTGTGCACATTGGAAAGATCGACCTTGCGGTGGTTGATCCGGGTTTCGAGATTAAAAGGGTTAAGCGACAACCTGCCCCGCAGCTCCAGCACCCCCAACTCCCCGAGGTTAAAACGCGCGAGGGTGCTGCTGTTGTCGTTTTGCAGCGTTGAAAAGTTTTCCCCTTCGTAGCTGATGGGACCGAAGGTTTTACGGTATGGTGTCTGTTGGGAACTGTCGCTGAAGGTGGTGCGCAGTTTCGTGATGGAGAGTTTGTCTATCACCAAGCCAAAGATGCCGTTTCCCGCCTCCTGTTGAGGGGGAGCTTTCTCCGTTTCGGGGGCGAAAATCCGGCTGTAGTTAAGCTGTGCCTCTGCATCCAGAGCCGGGTAGAGGTGCAACCTCTCAACCGTGACGCTTTGAAGGTGGAGGTAGCCTTTAAAGATCGAATCAAGCTCCAGGTCGGCATGGAGGTAGGGGAGTGTAAGCAACTCTTTGCCTCCGGCGTCTTTTAACGAAAGCTGTTGAAAACTAAGGAAAAACGTATAGGGATTAAAGTACACTTTCTGTATCTGCATCCTCACCCCGAAGCGCTCATGCAGCTGCTTGGCCCCCTGGGTTTTGAGCAGATAGGGCAGGGCGAAAAACCCCAGGGCGGTATAGAGGATGACGATCAGCATCAGCCAGGTACGTTTTAAGCGCAGATAGGGAAGAACTGTTTTCATGGCACACCCGTGTTCGTAAGATTATAAGGCCACCTTTAAAAACTCTATGATCCGCACAGGGTTTTTAGAGGTGGCCATAATCCATTATAGCATAGAGAGGATACAAAGGTGAAACTTTTATGGCTACCGGGCATAGCGATTGTTTTTGCATGGGCGCAACCGATACCGCAGGAGTTGCAAAGCCGCGCGGCCGGCGGTGACAAGCAGGCCCAGATCGATTTGGCCAAAGGGTATGAGCGCGAGGGCAGGATCGAAAAAGCGATGTATTGGTATAAGCAGGCCGCGCTGAACGGGAAAAAACCGGAACCTGCCCCCGCCCCGATGCACAGCGACAAACCCTACCAGCAGCGCGTAGTGGAAAAAACCACCCACATGCTGCGCGAAGTCAAAGACCCGGAATCTTCAAAATCGCTACTTCAAATGATCACGGCGGATTTCGGGCTGTACCCCTATAAGCAAAACTATATCCTACCCTACAGTTACGACTTTAAACAAAAGAGTGATCGCCGACAGAAAGAGACGGTACTGCAAATCAGTGTGCAGATGCCTCTGGTGGATAATTATTTCGGATTTGACGAAGTGATTTCGGCGGGGTATACCCAAAAGTCGTGGTGGCAAACCTATGCGGGTTCCAAGCCTTTTCGCGAAACCAACCACTCCCCGGAACTTTTTATGACGCTGCCTACCCCCGCTTTTTCTCCCCTGCAGGTTGCGAAGTTTGGACTCAAGCACAGCTCCAACGGCCGCAGCGGGTTGGAATCGCGCTCCTGGAACAGCTTTTATACCAGCGGGTACTTCCAGTTTGAAAATATCTTTTTACGCTTAAGCGGCTGGTACCGCTTTCCCGAAAGCGGCAGCGACCCCAACGATCCTACCGATGACGATAATCCGGATCTGATCGATTACTACGGCGACGGGGAGGTGGAGCTGCAGTATCTGTACGGGTCCCATATCTTCAGCGCCACATGGCGCTACGCTTTAGACGGGCTTGATCGCGGGGCCTATGAGTTGCAGTGGAGTTTTCCCGTGGATTTTCTGCTGAGTTCGGATAAGGTGTACGGGGTTGTGAACTATTTTAACGGCTACGGGGAGAGTTTGATCGATTATAACCGCAAAGTGGAGCGCATCGGCATCGGGTTGCAGCTTTCGCGCTAAGCGCTACTTGAACTTCCAACCCCGCTTTTGCAGCGTCCCTTTGATACGCTCTTTGAGTTCGCCCTGCAGCTCCAGCCATTCGCCGTTTATCGCGCCGCCGCACCCCAGCGTACTTTTGAGCTTTTTCAGCAGCGCTTTTTTCTCCTTGTCCGCCAGGTAGAAGCGCCCGACGCGGGTGACGGGCTTGCCGTTTCTGCGCTCAAAGGTAAAGACCAGCCGGTGCCGCTCTTTTGGCAGAGTTTCGCCGCCGCTTTGCTCCTGTTGCTTTTGCTGCTTCTTTTTGGCACTTTTTTTCGCCCCCTGCAGCTCCAGCTCCTCCTCGTCGAGGTTGGCTCCCATCTCAAACATTATTTATCATCCATCTTTTCAACGATTGCAAGGGCTCTGGCTTTGGCTTTTTCCACCTCGTCCTGCACCAGCGTTACGGCCATACGGCGTCCGACGTGGCTTTCGGGTTTGCCGAAGATGCGGACGAAGCTGTCGGCAGCGAAGGCATCGTCGGGGACGACGATAACGGGGTTTTTGCTTTCGTTTTTGGCTTTGTACGCCCCGCTGGCGCCGGGACCGTGGGTGGTGAAATCCAGCGGCAGCCCCAAAACGGCGCGCAGGTGCAGGGCAAATTCGCTCTGTCCCTGGGTGATGAGCGTAACCATTCCCGTATCATGGGGGCGGGGACTGACTTCGCTGAAGTAGACTTCATCATCTTTGATAAACAGCTCCACTCCGAAGATTCCCCGACCGCCCAAGCCGTCGGTGACGGTTTTGGCCATCGCTTTTGCTTTTTCCAGTGCGGTATCGCTCATGGGCATGGGTTGCCAGGAGAGGATATAATCCCCGTCTTGCTGTTTGTGGCCGATGGGGTCGCAGAAGACGGTTTGGCTTTCGTGCCGCGCGGTCAGCAGCGTGATTTCATAATCAAATTGCACAAACTCTTCGACGATCAATTCGCTGGCGTCTCCTCTGGCCTCTTTGGCGAGCTCCCAAGAGCTTTGCAGCTCCTGCGCGCTTTTGGCGATGCTTTGGCCGTGTCCCGAGCTGCTCATCACCGGTTTGATCACGCAGGGAAAGCCGATCTCTTCGGCGGCGATTTTGAGCGCTTCAAAACTGTCCACAAAGCGGTATTTGCTTGTGAGCAATCCCAACTCCTCCGCGGCGAAGCGGCGGATGTTTTTGCGGTTCATGGTTTTATTGACCGCTTTGGCGTTGGGGATGACGTTGAAACCTTTTTGTTCCGTGGCCAGCAGCGCGTCGATGTTGAGCGCCTCGATCTCGGGGAGGATGTAATCGGGCCGTTTTTGCTCGATCAGCGCCAAAAGCGCATCGTAGTTTTGCATATCGATAACGACCGCTTCGTTGGCGACCAGGTGCGCCGGCGCGTTTTCATATTTATCTACCGCGATCACCTCGATGCCCAGACGCTGCGCTTCCAAAGCGACCTCTTTGCCCAGTTCGCCGCTTCCAAGCAGCATGATCTTTGTGCTGTTTTTCCCCAAAGGAGTGGTAAAGTCCATTAAAAATCCTCATCACTTTTTTTCGCTATTGTACCATAACCGCGGTAAGGTTTTTGTGTTGCCACTGTTACGTATTCACACAAAAAAACTCCGAAAAAAGAAGTCTTATTTATAACTTTTATAAAAAAAAGTAAAGTTACTGTATAATCTAAGGAAGTCACAACTTAATAAGAAGGAAAGAGATGTCATCGTTATCTATCCGGGGCAAGGGAAATCTGCTTACGGCATTCGTTATCGTCGGGTTTATCGCAAACTTTCTGATCGTATACAATACGTTTAGTTCCGCAAAGCAGGAGTACCAAAAGCTCGAATCGGTTTTGAACCAGGAGAGCGTGCTCAAATCGCTTATGGTAGGGGGGCTGCTTTTTAACTCCTCCCGGCAGGTGGCCAGCAGCCATATTACGAAGCAAAAGGCCAAGGATACGATGGCGTCGGCGATCAAGCAGCTTGAAAGCTTTTCCAAAGAGTTGCAGGCTCTCAACCCCTCCACCCACGCAAAGCTTGCACCCAAAATAGCGGCGTTTAGCGCCCACGCCAAGACGCTGCACGCGACTGTGGAGAAAAATACCGTTCCCGAAGCCAAGGAGGGGGCGAAATCGCTGCAGCTGTGGCGGGATTTGAAGTTTGCCGTGATGGATGAAGCCAAAAAGGTGAAAAAACAGGCGGCTGCGGAGAAGGAAAACTTCAACGCGCTGCTAAACAGTTCCGAAGCGTTTATCGGGATCTTTTCCCTGGTCGGATTGCTGGTCTTTTCCGCTTTCGTCTTTTTTATTATCCGAAGTATTGTCACTCCGATCAACGGGGTTAACCGGGTGGCTTCCGACCTCGCGACGGGAGAGGGGGACTTGACCAAACGGCTGCGTATCCACAGCGGCGACGAGATCGGGCAAAGCTGCGGCAATATCAATACCTTTATCGAAAAGATCCAAACCCTCGTAAGCGAGTCCAAAAAACTTTCCTCGGAAAACGCTTCCATCTCTCACGAACTCTCCGTCACTTCCAACAACGTGGGTAAAAGCGTGGAGAAATCCACCTCCGTTATCGACAGCGCGACGCACAAGGCCGAAAGCATCACCGCCGAGATCAAAAATGCCGTAGAGGAGGCAAAAAGCAGCAAAGAGGGGATTTTACAGGCAAGCCGGGATCTGGATATCGCCAAAAACGAGATCGTTTCGCTTACCTCGAAGGTTCAAGACAGCGCGCACGTGGAAACGGAGTTGGCCGATCGTATGCAATCGCTTTCCAGTGAAGCGGAGCAGGTAAAAAGCGTCCTTGAAGTGATCAGCGATATCGCCGATCAAACCAACCTGCTCGCCCTCAACGCCGCCATCGAAGCCGCCCGCGCCGGAGAACACGGCAGAGGTTTCGCCGTCGTGGCCGACGAGGTACGAAAACTGGCCGAACGCACCCAGAAATCCCTGGTCGAGATCAACTCCACCATCAGCGTCATCGTGCAATCAATCAACGACGCAAGCGAGCAGATGAGCGGTAATTCGCAGCAGGTCCAGGAGCTTTCCGATGTGGCCGGAGGCGTAGAACAGCGCATCGGCGAAGCGGTGGGGAAAGTGATGGATGCGGTTCACGACAGCGATAAAACGGTCAATAACTTTATCAACACCGGAAAAAGTATCGAACAGATCGTCGAGCAGGTGGAACAGATCAACAAAATCTCCGCCACAAACGCCCGAAGCGTCGAAGAGATCGCCGGGGCGGCGGATCACCTGGGCAACCTGACCGAGAGCCTCAACAGCAAACTCGACCAGTTCAAAACCTAATCCTCCACGATCGCCCACTCGTAAAAGGGCAGCGCTTCACACCGCAGACCGCCCACCGTAAAGCTAAAGTGACTGCTGACGGTGATGATGCGCACCGCTTCGATCCCTTGCTTTTTATACTGGGAAAAAAACTTTTGTACCCGCACCCAGCTGGCTTCTTCGCTGGCGAAGGGTTCGATGCTGTAAAGGGTATTTCCCACCGTATACTTGTTCAACTCCCCGTAAAAGGGCTGCAAACTTTTTTTGATCATCTCGTTGACGATGAGGTTTTGAAAGATACCGATAAAGCTTGTATGCAGACTCAGGGCGTTGATAAAACCGTGGTTGTAGATAAAAAGTTTCTTTTGCGCTTTGGGGGCATCCTTTTTGGGGATAAAAAAGATGTAGTGCTCTTCTTGCAGCCGCTCCATCGTTTTATAGAGCCAATCTTTGGAGATTCTGCAGTGCTGCTTCATCGCCAGATAGATCTGATTGACGCTGACCGCACGGCCGGCCAAGGAGCATAGATGGCAAAACAGCTGCAGGGTGTTGCTATCAAAACTCGCCCTGGCTACCAGCTGGTAATTATATCCGCCGGTACCGCGTTTGAGGTAGGTGTTGAAGCTTTGCGTGGGGCTTTTTTGCGTCGTGGCCAGATACTCTTCAAAATCAAAATGCAGGATCCTTTGGGGGGTGAAGCCGGGGAGGCTGAACCTTTGGCGCGAAGTGAGGATACACTGCCCCGAAAAGTCGGGCAGAGCAAAGGAGAAATCGTAATTTTCTATCGCCAGCAGGGTGATATTTTCCTCTTTGAGGAAGGTTTGCAGCGGGATTGTTTCGATATGATCCACCCGCAGATCCTCCAGATCCAGATAGAGAAAGTTTGCTTCGCTTTGGAGCAGATGATCGATAAGCAGATAGCTTTTGCCGCAGCCCTTGGGGCCGTAGAGCAGGGTGTTCTCCGAACCCAGAGAGCATTTTCGGGGGACGAACCCCTTGATCCGGGGCGGATTTTCGTAAAAATGTTCCAAAATATCCATTCTTGTCCTTTTTAGAAGGAAACATATTTTCAATTTTAGCTAAAAAAGTATTGAAAAGCAACATCCGTTTATGTATAATTGCGGTTCCTGATTATATGTCAGGCAATCTGACGAGTTCTTTATAAGGAAAAACACAATGGAAAAAATTCGACTTAAGCTTAAAGCTTATGATCATCGTGTCTTAGACAGATCTGTCTCTTCAATCATCGATGCTGCGAAGAGAACAGGCGCTGAGATCAAGGGTCCGATCCCTATGCCTACAAAGAAAAAGAGATACACGGTTCTCAAAGGCCCACACGTAAACAAAGATGCGCGTGAGCAGTTCGAGATCAGAGTTCACGGAAGACTTATCGATATAGTTTCTGCAACTCCGGAGACAGTTGATTCATTGATGAAACTGGATTTAGCACCGGAAGTAGACGTAGAAGTTAGATCGTTAGACAAGTAAGGAGTAGTTGATGGAATTTTTAGTAGAAAAAATCGGTATGAGCAGAACTGTTGACGTACCAAGCGTTCCTGTAACACTTCTTAAACTTAAAGACGTGAAGGTGTGCGAAGTCTCTGAGGACGGTACGGCGATCGTTGCTTACCAAAGCGGTAAGAAGAGCAACAAGGCTATCGAAGGCCAGCAGAAGAAGTACAACCTTGATAAGAGTTTTAACAAGTTTAAAACGATCAAAGTTGCAAACACTGAAGCCGGAGATATCGACACGAGCTCTTTGGAGGAAGCGAAAGAGTTGAAAACGACTTTTACTTCCAAAGGTAGAGGTTACACCGGTGTTATGAAGCGCCACAACTTCGGCGGCGGTCCAAAAAGCCACGGTTCACGTTTCCACAGAAGAGTGGGTTCAATCGGTATGGCCGAATTCCCCGGTCGTGTACAACCAGGTCAAAAAATGCCCGGTCAGTACGGAAACGCAACGGTAACGGTTAAAAACACGGTTGTTTCCTACGACGGAGAAAACGGTGTTATCGCAGTGAAAGGTTCAATCCCAGGAGCAAACGGTGCTATGGGTGTAATAAAGGTTGTTAAATGAATGCAGTAGTATTAAACGAAAAATTGGAAAAAAGCGGTGACGTAGCATTGCCCGAGAGCTTTGCAAACATCCACCCGCACAACTTGTATCTTTACGTAAAGTCCTACGCCGCAGGCGTAAGAGCAAATACTGCCAGCACGAAAACACGAAGTGAAGTGAGCGGCGGCGGTAAAAAACCGTGGCAGCAAAAGGGCGGCGGTAGAGCAAGAGCCGGTAGTACAAGATCACCTATCTTCGTAGGCGGTGGCGTAGTATTCGGTCCAAAACCAAACAGAAACTATGACCAGAAGGTCAACAAGAAGCAGAAGAAACTTGCGCTTAAACACGCACTTGCGGAAAAAGCGGCAAACGGGAAACTCTTTATCACCGACAGTTGTGTCGTTGAGAGCGGGAAGACCAAAGATGCGGCTGCAGTGGTAAAAGCGACAGGCGCAAAAGACGCTCTAATCGTAAAAGAGTTAATTGACGATAAAACATACTTGGCATTTAGAAATTTGAAAAACGCGTACGTTGTTGAAGCAAATGAACTGAATGCTTATCTAGCGGCAGCATACACTTCCATCGTAATGGAAAAAGCTGTTTGGGAAAAATTAACAAACGAGGGCTAAGATGGCAGATATAACAGATATTAAAGCAATTCTTTACACAGAAAAAACACTGAACCTTCAAGAGGACGGTGTGATTGTCGTACAAACTAGTCCTAAGATGACGAAAAACAGTCTTAAGCAGGTTTTCAAAGAGTATTTCGATATTAAACCATTGAAAGTCAACTCTTTAAGACAAAACGGTAAAGTAAAGAGATTTAGAGGACGAGAGGGCAAAAGAGCTGATTTCAAAAAGTTCTACGTAACCTTGCCTGAAGATGCGAACATTGAAAGCTTAGCGGTATAAGGATAGATAATGGCGATTAAACACTATAAACCAACGTCACCGGGTAGAAGATATATCACCAACGTAGACAGCGGCGATATCACTTCCAAACCCACGGTGAGAAAGTTATTGAAAAAGCTTCCCGTAACCTCGGGGAGAAACAATAACGGTAGAATCACCTCCAGACACAAAGAGGGCGGTGCGAAGAAGCTTTACAGAATCATCGATTTCAAAAGAGACAAGTTCGGTGTTCCGGGTAAAGTAGCTACCGTTGAGTACGATCCGTACAGAAACTGCAGAATCTGCCTTGTCAACTATGCCGACGGCGAGAAAAGATATATCATCAAACCCGAGGGTGTAAACGTAGGCGACAGCGTAGAAGCTGCGGAAAGCGGTCTTGATATCGTTCCGGGCAATGCGATGAAGATCAAAAACATCCCCGTAGGTACGATCATCCACAACATCGAGATGAAACCCGGTAAAGGCGGACAGCTTGTGCGAAGTGCAGGCGGATACGCGCAGATCGCGGGTCGTGAAAAGAAATACGTTTCCGTAAGACTCCCCAGCGGAGAGATGAGATACGTACTCGGTGAGTGTATGGCGACTGTCGGAACCGTAGGAAATGCGGAATTTGCTAACATCGTCGGCGGTAAAGCGGGACGAAGCAGACACCAAGGGAAGCGCCCTCAAACCAGAGGTAGTGCGATGAACCCGATCGATCACCCGCACGGTGGTGGTGAAGGGAAGAAGAACTCGGGTCGCCACCCTGTTACACCTTGGGGTATGCCTACGAAAGGTTTCAAAACTCGTAAGAAAAAAGCGAGTGATAAACTAATCATCTCTAGAAGAAAAAATAGAAAGAGGTAAACGATGGCTAGATCAGTAAAAAAGGGTCCATTCGTTGATGACCATTTGATAAAAAAAGTGACAAAAGCGAAAGAGGAAAAGTCAAGAAAGCCCATTAAAACATGGTCAAGAAGATCCGTGATCCTTCCTGACATGATCGGGTTGACTTTTAACGTACACAACGGGAGAGATTTCGTCCCCGTACACGTATCGGAGAACCACGTTGGCTATAAGTTCGGAGAGTTCGCTCCAAGCAGAACGTTCAAGGGCCACAAGGGTTCCGTACAAAAGAAAGGTTAGGGGGTAATCTAAATGAGTAAAGCAACATTGAAATTTACAAGACTATCACCTACCAAAGCAAGACTCGTTGCAAGAGAGATCCAGGGAATGAACGGTGAGCTTGCCCTTGCTACGTTGGAGTTTATGCCCAACAAAGCGGCAAAGATCATCTCAAAAGTACTGGCTTCCGCGATTGCAAACGGTGATTTTGAGCCTGAAGAGGTGACAGTGACTTCTTGTACAATCGATAAGGGTCCATCTTTGAAAAGATTCAGACCACGAGCAAGAGGTAGAGCTAGTAGAATACTAAAACCGACTTCGCACGTAAACGTGCAAGTTGCAAAGATTTAAGGAAACTTAATGGGACAAAAAGTTAATCCAATAGGTATAAGACTAGGAATCAACAGAAACTGGGAGTCAAGATGGTTTCCAAAGAAGGAAAGAACGCCCGAGTTTTTGGCTGAAGACGACAAGATCAGAAAGTTCTTGAAAAAAGAGTTGTACTATGCGGGTGTGAGCAACATCATCATCGAAAGAACGGCGAAGAAGTTGCGCGTATCTATCGTTTCCGCAAGACCCGGGATCATTATCGGGAAAAAAGGTGCGGATATCGAGAAGCTGAAAACACGTTTGCAAAAACTTGTAAACAAAGATGTTTCACTCAACATCAAAGAGGAGAAAAAACCTCAGGCTTCAGCACAACTTGCAGCGGAAAACGTTGCGATCTCGCTTGAGAGACGTGTGGCGTTCAGACGTGCGATGAAGAAGGTGATCCAGGGCGCGATGAAAAGCGGTGCCAAAGGGATCAAGGTTTCTGTTGCGGGAAGACTTGGTGGTGCCGACATGGCAAGAACCGAGTGGTACAGAGAGGGACGCGTTCCTCTACAAACGCTAAGAGCGAAGCTTGACTACGGGTACGCGGAAGCTCATACCACATACGGGATCATCGGTGTCAAAGTATGGATCTTCAAAGGTGAAGTACTGCAAAAGGGTATCCAGCAAGAACCAGCAGAAAAGAAAAGAAGAAAACCTACAAGAAGAAGAGGTAAGTAATCATGATGATGCCAAAGAGAACAAAATACAGAAAGCAGCAGAAGGGGCGGAATAAAGGGAAATCCTTTAGAGCGAACCAACTGGAGTTCGGTACGATCGGTATCAAAGCCGTAACGCGCGGAAGAATCAACTCCCGCCAAATCGAAGCTGCCAGAATTGCTATGACAAGAAAGTTAAACAGAGAGGGGAAATCCTGGCTGAGAGTATTTCCCGACAAGCCTCTTACTAAAAAGCCTTTGGAAACAAGAATGGGTAAAGGTAAAGGTTCTGTAGAAGAGTGGGTTATGAATATCAAACCCGGAAGAATTATTTATGAGGTAGCCGGTGTGGATCACGCGGTAGCGAGAGAAGCGCTGACTTTGGCTATGCATAAATTACCTTTTAAGGTGAAAATCGTAAGTAACGAGGATAGTCATGAAATATACTGAGATTACAGAGAAAAGTGTAGACGAACTGAATAAGTTACTCAAAGAGAAAAAACTGGAACTTTTCACGCTCAAGGCGAAGCTCAAAACCATGCAGCTTCAAGACAGCAGTGAAATTCGAAAAACAAGAAAAGATATTGCGAGAATCAGCACGGCGATCAGTGCTGCAAACGCAAACTAAAAAGGGTATAACGATGCCAAAAAGACAAATTCAGGGAACTGTTGTAAAAAAAGCAGGTGAAAAAACCGCTACAGTTTTGGTTGAAAGAAAGGTTTTGCATCCAAGATACCATAAAACCGTTAAACGATTTAAAAAGTATCTTGTGCATGATGAGGAGTCTACGACAAACGTAGGCGACGTGGTTACTGCTATCGAGTGCAGACCGCTATCAAAGAGAAAGTCCTTTAGACTTGTTGAAGTAGTTGAAACAGGAGAGGGCAAATGATCCAGGGTTTTACGAGATTAAACGTAGCTGACAACAGCGGTGCAAAAGAGATTATGTGTATCAAAGTTTTAGGCGGTTCTAAAAGACGATACGCATCAGTTGGTGACGTGATCACGGCTTCCGTGAAAAAAGCCCTCCCGGACGGAAAAGTCAAAAAGGGACAGGTTGTCAAAGCGGTGATCGTACGGACACACAAAGAGGTGCAAAGAGAGAACGGTTCTATCATTAGATTCGATGATAACGCGGCCGTGATCCTTGATGGTAAAAAAGATCCGATCGGGACGAGAATCTTCGGTCCGGTTGCCAGAGAGGTTCGTTACGCGAACTTCATGAAGATCGTATCCCTTGCTCCGGAGGTATTGTAATGGCACTTAAGATCAAAAAAGGTGATAAGGTAGTTGTTATCGCCGGTGACGATAAGGGTAAAGAGGGGGAAGTACTCCAGGTTTTACCGAAGAAGGATGCGGTTGTCGTATCCGGATGCAAAACGGTAAAAAAGAGTGTTAAACCCACTGAGAAAAACCCCGAAGGCGGATATCAGGATAAAGAGATGCCTATTCATATATCAAATGTGAAGAAAGTAGAGGCGTAGTGATGAGTTTGAAGCAAAAATATAATGAACTTGTTCCCGCATTGAACGAAAAGTGCGGCGTAAAAAACGTAATGCAGACTCCAAGAGTTGAAAAAGTGGTTATCAGCGTGGGCGTCGGTGAGCTTGGCAAGGATAAAAAGATCCTCCAAAGCGTTGTGGACACCATCAGCCTCATCGCGGGGCAAAAAGCGCTCGTAACCGACGCTCGGAAAAGTATCGCGGGCTTTAAAGCCAGAGAGGGTATGCCAAGCGGTGTAAAAGTAACGCTAAGAGGTGCGAATATGTACAACTTCTTAGAAAAGCTTATCTCCATCGCGCTTCCCCGGGTAAAAGACTTCAGAGGCGTGTCTGCGAAAGGTTTTGACGGTAGAGGGAACTATAACTTTGGTCTTGACGAGCAGCTTATGTTCCCCGAAGTTGTGTACGACGACATCTTGGTTACACACGGTATGAATATCACGATAGTTACAAGCACTGAGGACGACAAAGAAGCTTATACCCTTCTTGAGATGCTTGGACTACCATTTGCAAAAGGAAGATAGATGGCAAAAAAATCTATGATTGCAAAAGCAAAGAGAAAAGCAAAATTCTCCACAAGAGCATACACCAGATGTAGCATTTGTGGCAGACCTCACTCGGTGTACAGAGATTTTGGACTTTGCAGAGTTTGCTTGAGAAAAATGGCTAACGAGGGGAAGATCCCCGGTATGCGTAAAGCTAGCTGGTAAGGAGTTTAGGAAATGATGACAGATGTAGTAGCTGATTCACTAGCTAGAATTAAAAATGCGGCGAACAGAAGACTCGACACCACCGAGTTGATGTTTTCAAACACGGTTGAGTCTATTGTTAAGATTTTGATCGACAAAGGGTACCTTGAAAGTTACAAGATTAACGAAAAAGGGAACATTAAAACGATTGCTACAACACTTAAGTATGATGATAACGGTAGAAGCCTTATTACAGAACTTAAGAAGATTTCAAAACCCGGTAGAAGAGTTTACAAGGGTGCAAAAGAGATCAAAAGTTTCAAAAACGGATACGGTTCGTATATCGTTTCTACCTCCAAAGGTGTTATGGCCAATGACGACGCGTACAAAAACAATGTAGGCGGCGAAGTACTTTGTAGTATCTGGTAAAGGATAAAGATAATGTCTAGAATTGGTAAAAGACCTGTAACGATTGCAAAGGGAATCGATTGCAAAGTTGAGGGAACGAAACTGATCGTAACAAAAGGAAAGATCACCGAAGAGCTTGAAACGCACGGCAGAGTCGGCATCAAAGCCGAAGAGGGCGTAGTGAATTTCGAACTCGTCGGTGACGACAAGCAGTCAAGATCCTACTGGGGAACGTACAGAGCACTGTTTGCAAACATCATCGAAGGGCTTGACAAAGGTTTCTCAAAATCTTTGGAGTTCAACGGTGTCGGTTACAGAGCACAGGTAAAGGGCAAAGTTTTGAACCTGCAGCTTGGGTATTCTCACGATATTAACTATGATATCCCCGAGGGGATCGAGATCGCTGTTGAGAAAAACACGATCACTATCAAGGGACATAACAAGCAACAAGTCGGACAGGTTGCTGCTGAGATTAGAGAGATGAGACCGCCTGAGCCGTACAAAGGCAAAGGTATTAAGTACTCTGACGAAGTTATCGTCAGAAAAGCCGGTAAAGCAGCAGCAAGCAGTTAGGAGTAGGGAATGAATAGAGCTATTCAAAAAAACAGAAGCATTAAAAGAGCACAGCGAAAAGCTAGAGTGCGAAAAAACATCACGGGAACGGAAGCAAAACCCAGAGTAAGCGTGTATAAGTCCAACAAGAACTTTACCGCGCAGGCTATCGATGATGTAAAAGGGCACACTCTAGCTGCGGTCGACGGTGCAAAGCTTGGGAATAAAAACAGCGTAGAGGGTGTAACCGAAACGGCAAAAGCGTTCGCGGAAGCACTCAAGGCAAAAGAGATCACGGAAGTGGTATATGACCGTAACGGATACCTTTACCACGGCGTGGTGAAAGCTTTTGCAGATGCACTCAGAGACAACGGCATTAAGCTATAAAGGGAAGTTGATGGAAAGTATCAATAGAGAAGATTTTGAAGAAGTTGTAGTTGATATCGGTCGTGTTGTAAAAGTTGTAAAAGGCGGTAGAAACTTCCGTTTTACGGCTTTGGTTGTTGTTGGGAATAAAAACGGCATGGTCGGTTTCGGTACCGGTAAAGCCAAAGAGGTTCCCGACGCGATGAGAAAAGCGACGGACGAAGCGTACAAAAACTTGGTAAACGTAAACTTGAAAGGAACGACGATCGCTCACGACATCGAGCACAAGTTCTGCTCAAGCAAGATCCTTTTGAAACCTGCCAGTGAGGGTACGGGGGTTATCGCGGGCGGTTCCGCAAGACCCGTAATCGAACTTGCCGGGATCAAAGATATCTTGACAAAGTCATTGGGTTCAAACAATCCGAACAACTTGGTTCGAGCGACGTTTGAAGCGCTAACACGATTAAAGGGGTAAGTGATGGCATTACATAATTTACAGCCTGCACCCGGATCCATCTCCAACAGAAAAAGAGTTGGTAGAGGTGCCGGCAGCGGATGGGGAAAAACCTCAACCAGAGGACAAAAAGGGCAAAAGTCGCGAACGGGCTACAAAGTGAAGTTCGGTTTCGAGGGTGGCCAACAGCCGCTTCAGAAGCGATTGCCTAAAATCGGTTTTACCTCCAAAAGAGTAAAACCCTACGTCATCAACGTAGAAAAAGTAACAGCGGTATGCGAGCTTGATGAGATCACGGTAGAATCCATCAAAAGCGTACACAATATCAAAGGAAGCTTCAGCAAGATCAAGCTAATCGGTAAGGGAGCTAAAGATTTGGCTTCTAAAATCAAAGATAGCAACATCGTTACAAGCGGACAAAAATAATGAATAAAGCACTTACAACGAAGATCTTAATTACATTAGGATTTATTTTTGCTTACAGAGTACTGGCCTACGTGCCCGTACCTGGAGTAGATGTAAGTGTCATCAAAGACTTTTTTGACAGCAACGCCAGTAATGCACTGGGACTGGCAAATATGTTCAGCGGTAATGCCGTAGAGAGACTCAGTATTATCTCTTTGGGGATTATGCCCTACATTACGGCCTCCATTATTATGGAGCTGCTTGCCGCAACCTTCCCGGCGCTCGGTCAAATGAAAAAAGAGCGCGACGGTATGCAAAAATATATGCAGATCATCCGTTACACCACCATTGTTATCACCGTTATTCAAGCGATCGGTGTATCCGTGGGGCTGCAGAGCCTTACCGGTAAATCCGGCCAAAGCGCGGTGATGATCGATCCCAATATGTTTATTCTGCTGGCCGTGATCTCCATGCTTGCGGGTACGATGCTGCTCATGTGGATCGGCGAACAGATTACGCAAAAGGGTATCGGTAACGGGATCAGTTTGATCATTTTTGCGGGTATCGTTTCGGGGATTCCAAGCGCGATCGGCGGCAGTGTAGACCTGCTTAACAGCGGCGAACTCAGCTTCCCGACCATGCTGGCGATCCTGGCGATCATTTTGCTTACCATCGGCTTTATCATCTACGTGGAACTGGGGGAGCGACGAATCCCAATCAGTTACCAAAAGAAGGTGATGATGCAAAACCAGAACAAAAGAGTGATGAACTATGTTCCCATCAAGGTGAACCTGGCGGGGGTTATCCCTCCCATTTTCGCCAGTGCGGTATTGATGTTCCCCTCTACCGTTTTGCAGGCAAGCGACAACCCGACCGTCCAGTTTATCGCGGATCTTTTGAACCCCAACGGGTATTTCTTTAACTTTTTGATGTTTATCTTCGTAATCTTCTTTGCGTACTTTTATGCATCGATCGTTTTCAGTGCAAAAGATATCGCCGATAACCTGAAAAAACAGGGCGGTTTCATCCCCGGTGTTCGTGCGGGTGTGCATACAAAAGAGTTTATCAATGACACTGCAAGTAAGTTGACCCTTTTCGGTTCTATCTACCTGGGTCTCATCTCTACACTGCCCTGGGTACTGGTCAAGGGAATGGGCGTACCGTTTTATTTCGGCGGCACCGCCGTACTGATCGTAGTACAGGTTGCTTTGGATACCATGCGAAAGGTTGAAGCGCAGATGTATATGAACAAATACGATAATATGGGATCGGTTGGTCTGTAATGGCTATTTCGTTAAAAAGCAAAGATGAGATAGAGAAACTGCACCGAGCCAACGTTATCGTCGCCCAGACACTCCAGTACTTACAAGAGCAAACCAAGCCCGGCATCACGCTCAAAGAGCTCGACGCCATGGGCGAGGAGTTCATACGATCCAAGGGGGCAACGCCCTCTTTTAAGGGATTGTACGGCTTTACGGGCTCGGTTTGCACCTCCGTCAACGAAGTCGTGATCCACGGCATCCCCACAGATTACGCTGTTCAAGAGGGTGACCTGCTCAGCCTCGATATCGGCACGAAGCTCGAGGGCTGGTGCGGCGATGCGGCGGTGACGTACGGGGTAGGCGAGATCGGCACTACAGATCAAACCCTGATCGATTGTGCGAAGGGGGCGTTGGAACATGCTATCGAGATCATCAAGCCCGGCTTGCGCTTTAAAGAGCTCAGCCACGAGATCGAAAGCTATATTCACTCCAAAGGCTTCGTACCCCTGACCGGGTTTTGCGGACACGGGATCGGCAAGTCTCCCCACGAGGAGCCCGAGATCCCCAACTATTTGGAGCACGGCAGCCCCAAAAGCGGCCCCAAGATCAAAAACGGCATGGTATTCTGCCTCGAGCCGATGATCTGTCAAAAGTTGGGAACTCCCAAGATCTTGGAAGATGAGTGGTCGGTAGTGAGTGAGGACGGGTTAAGAACCAGTCATTACGAGCATACCGTAGCAGTAGTGGATAATAAAGCAAAGGTTTTATCTAAGGTTGAATAATGGCAAAAGATGATGTAATTGAGATTGACGGTGAAGTAACGGAAGCGTTGCCCAATGCGATGTTTAAGGTAAAGCTTGACAACGGGCATACTATTTTGGCGCACCTTTCGGGAAAGATGCGGATGAACTATATCAAAATCCTTCCCGGAGACAAAGTGAAGATTGAACTGACTCCATACAGTTTGGATAAGGGACGAATCACCTTTAGATACAAGTAGAAAGCGGCACTAGCTTCTACTTGTATCTTTTAATTAAGAATTAAGTAAAAATTTTATATAATTCGATCTCCCGATAAACTATGAGAAGAAGTTTTTAATAATGGACACCGATTATTAGAAATTTGGTTTTAACAATCTCAAAAAACCTTCGGGTACACGGTGTATCGGTCGCAATACATACATTTCCCCAATAATATATTGTGCTAAGTGCTTATGTATATGTGACGTATAATGTTCTGCCCTACGGCAGCAGCAGAAGTAACAGGGCCCTGCCCATATAGGAGATATTATGAAAGTAAGAGCTTCAGTAAAGAAGATGTGTGATGACTGTAAAGTTATCAAGCGTAAGGGTATCGTAAGAGTAATTTGTAAAAACCCGAAACATAAACAGAGACAAGGATAATCATGGCTAGGATTGCAGGTGTTGATTTACCAAAGAAAAAAAGAGTAGAGTACGCGCTTACGTATATCTACGGAATCGGTTTGACCACGTCCAGAAAGATTTTGGATGCGACAAGTATCGATTACAACAAGAGAGTTCACGAGCTTAGCGAGTCTGAAGTAGCAGCGATCCGTAACGAGATTCAGGCAAGCCACATGGTAGAGGGTGATTTGAGAAAGAAAGTCGCTCTTGATATCAAAGCGCTGATGAGCCTTGGAAACTACAGAGGATTGAGACACAGAAGAGGGTTACCCGTAAGAGGTCAAAAAACAAAAACCAATGCGAGAACTCGTAAAGGTAAAAAGAAAACAGTAGGTTCTGCGTAAACGAAAGGTAATTGATGGCAAAAGCAAGAAAAACAAAAAAAAGAGTTAAAAAGAATATAGCTCAGGGTGTTGTTTATGTTGCAGCAACTTTTAACAACACGGTTATCACCGTAACCGACAACGCCGGAAACGTACTTGCGTGGAGCAGTGCGGGCGCACTTGGCTTCAAAGGGAGCAAGAAATCAACTCCGTTTGCTGCGCAGGAAGCTGTAGAGGACTGCATGGCAAAAGCGATGGAGCACGGGATCAAAGAGGTCGGTATCAAGGTACAGGGACCGGGATCCGGTAGAGAGACTGCGGTTAAAGCAGTAGGCGCGATCGAGGGGATCAGAGTAACATCTTTGAAAGATATCACCCCATTACCGCACAACGGTTGTAGACCTCCTAAAAGAAGAAGAGTATAAGGATTTTTAATGGCTAGATATAGAGGACCAGTAGAAAAAATTGAAAGAAGACTTGGTGTTGATCTAGGTTTAAAGGGAGAGCGAAGACTTGCGGGTAAAAGCGCATTTGAAAAAAGACCTTATGCTCCCGGACAACACGGTCAAAGACGTACAAAGATCAGTGATTACGGACTTCAGCTAAGAGAGAAGCAAAAAGCGAAATATATGTACGGGATCAGCGAAAAGCAGATGGTACGTGCGTATAAAGAAGCGGATTCAAAAGACGGAAACACCGGTAACATCATGATCCAGCTTCTTGAGCAAAGACTTGACAACGTCGTATACAGAATGGGGTTTGCAAGTACGAGAAACTTCGCGAGACAGTTGACGACGCACGGGCACATCATGGTAGACGGCAAGCGTGTAAACGTTCCCTCCTTCAGAGTAAAGCCCGGACAGAAAGTGGAAGTCAAAGAGAAAAGCAAAAGCAACCCGCAGGTTGTTAGAGCACTTGAATTGACTGCTCAAACAGGTTTGGCCGAGTGGGTTGACGTGGATAAGGACAAAGTGTTCGGTATCTTCACGAGAATTCCAGAAAGAGAGGAAATCTCTATTCCGGTTGAGGAAAGATTGATCGTCGAGCTATACTCTAAATAATCTCTAAGATAAAAGGTGAACCCATATGAAAGCTATTAAAACATCACCATATATTCCAACGGAAGTTGAAATTAAAGAAGATGGAAAAAACAGAGCGATTGTCCAAGCGTATCCCTTCGAGTCGGGATACGGAATTACCGTCGCTCACCCCTTAAGAAGACTTATCCTGGGAAGCAGCGTCGGATACGCTCCGGTGGCTGTGAAGATCGAGGGTGCGACACACGAATTCGATACCATCAGAGGTATGCACGAAGACGTGGCCGTCTTTATCCTGAATTTGAAAAATATCAGATTCAAGATCAAGGGGGATCTTGATACCATGACCTTAGAGTATAGCTTCAGCGGACAAAGAGAGGTTTGCGGTAACGATCTTGAAAACGAGCACGTCGAAGTGGTGAACCCCGAAGCGTTTTTGGCAAGCTTGAACGAGGATGCGCAGCTGAACTTCAGCGTCATCGTCAGCAAAGGGATGGGATACGTTCCCAGTGAAGAGCTTCGTGAGGAAACACCCAAAGACTACATCCCCGTAGACGCTTTCTTTACACCGGTTAAAAAAGCGAACTACAAGATCGAAAACGTTCTTGTGGAGGATAATCCCAACTACGAAAAAGTGGTTTTCGAAGTGGAAACGGACGGCCAGATCGAGCCCTCCGCATCCATCGCCAACGCTTTGGAAGTGCTGCATAAGCAGATGTCGGTTTTCGGTAACGTACTCGATATCGATATCTCCAAGGCAAAATCGGAAGCTGAAGTGGATGAGAAAGTGCTTGAATTCTTGACCAAATCTTTGGATGAGCTGGATCTTACCGTTCGAAGCTTCAACTGTCTGGACAAAGCCGATATCAAATATATCGGTCAATTGGTGATGATGAACGAAGCGGAGCTTAAAGACGTGAAAAACCTCGGGAAGAAATCCCTGGACGAGATCAAGTCAAGATTGGAAGAGGTAGGCTATCCGGTGGAAGAGCGCCTGGATGAGAATGTAAGAAAAAGCTTGGTTAAAAAGCTAGAACAATTAAACGCGTAAAGGATATACAGTGAGACATAAGCACGGATACAGAAAATTAAATCGTAAGTCTCAGCATAGAGCGGCACTGCTTAAAAACCTTACTATTTCGCTGATTGAGCACGGTAGAATCGAAACTACTCTGGCTAAGGCGAAAGAGCTCAGAGGTTTTGCTGAAAAACTTATCACGAAAGCCGGAAAGGGTGATTTCAACGCACACAGAGCGGTATTTGCCGTACTGCAGGACAAAGAGATCACAAATAAACTTGTAAACGAAGTGGCCCCCGAGTACAAAGAGCGTAACGGCGGCTACACGAGAGTGATCAAAACCCGACAAAGAAGAGGCGACGCCTCTCCTATGGCGATTATCGAGCTCGTATAAGCTCCTTTTGAAGCAGGGGGATTTTCCCTTTGCTTTATCTACTCAATTCCCTCTTTATAAAAACCTGATATAATTTTTCTTAACAACTATTTTATTTTCCCAAAAGGGCTTCTATGTTCAAAGAGCAGTTTCAGCAAAAGGACCGTTTGGCCAACTACCTGGGGATGGAGCTGGTAGCGGCAGAAGGCGGCAGGGCAGAGGCGCGCATGGCCGTAAACAGCCATCATCTCAACGGTGCGGACGTGGTGCACGGCGGTGCTATCTTCTCCTTGGCGGATTTTGCTTTTGCGGCGGCGTCAAACAGCGAAGGAACCCTGTCGCTGGCGATCAATTGCAGCATCAACTTTACCAAAGCTGGTAAAGAGGGCGATACGCTTATCGCAAAGGCTTCCAAGCAGAGTGAAAGTGGTAAACTGGGCAGTTACCGCGTGGATGTGACAAACGGCAGCGGGGAAACGGTGGCACTGTTTCAAGGCAGCGTTTATAAAAAGGGGCAGCGATGATCGATCTTTTACGGCAATACTTCAAAGGCGGCTGGAAACATTTTCTCAAAGTAAGTCTCGAGGGGATCTTTTGGCTGGCACCCATCGTCGCCATCTTGGCGGTGGTGTTTTGGCTCTACGGCAAGATCGATGCTTTAGTCGCTTTTTTGTTTCACGCCGTGGGGCTAAATCCGCAAAACAACATCTTTCTCTGGACGCTGCTGGGCGTCGCGCTGCTGGCACTTATCGCTTACGCCGTAGGCCACTTCATGGAGACGCGTTTTGGATATTTGACGGAAAAGCTTTTTTCCAAAATTCCGGGTTTTAAAACGATCAAGGATCTGGTAGGGATCTTTAACTCCTCCAAAGCAGGAGAGAAAAAGGTACTTGTCGTAGCGATCAAAGGCTTTGCGTCGCAGGGGTACAATATCGGCTTGATGTATTCGCAAAAGGAAAGCATTATCAAAGACCACTACACCGTCGTGCTTTCACAAACCCCGATCCCCAACGGCGGTTATATGTTTGAAGTGCATAAAGACGACATCTACGTCATCGAGGAAGCGACTTTTGATCACAATCTGCAGTATCTGCTTTCCATGGGGGTTAAAAGCATGAGTGAAATCGTCAAGATCCAACCCCGAAGCATGGAGGAGATGACACCGCTGCAAAGGTATATCGGTGGCTAAAGGTATCGGTATCGAAAAGCAGGTGAGCCAAGAGATTGAGCAGTTTCAAAGCCTCTACGATACGGTGATAGAGTTTTTCGTCACCTACAGCTTTCAAATCCTGGGGGCGCTGCTTATCATCGCCCTGGGCTGGTATGTTTCCAAAAAGCTGGCCAAATACGTAGAGCGTATTTGCCGCAAGTATGAGCTTGACGTCACCCTGACGAAGTATTTGGGCAACATCGTACGGCTGTTTATCTTCGTCGCCGCGGTGATCATCGCCCTGGGCAAGGTGGGCATCTCCATCACCCCCTTTGTCGCCGCTATCGGTGCGGCATCGCTGGGGGCGGGGCTCGCGCTGCAGGGGATGCTGGCCAACTACGGCGCGGGGCTTTCGATCATCCTGACGCGCCCCTTTGCGGTGGGCAATACCATCACCGTCGAAGGGGTTTCGGGCGTGGTAGAGGATATCCAGCTGGGGTATACGCTGCTGGCTACCGAAGACGGCGAACTGATCACTATCCCCAATAAACATATCATCGGGGAAGTACTGGTCAACTCCTTTGAGTACAAGATCGTCGAAAGTACGGTGGGGATCGATTACAAAGATGATCCAAAGCTAGCCGTAGCGGCTATCGAGGAGGTCCTTTCCGCCTTTGACCCCAAAGAGATCTCCATGGAGCTTAAAAGCCAGATCGGAATCAAGGGTTTCGGGGATTTTGCCCTGGAGATCGAGTACCGTTACTGGGCGGCGACGAAAACCTACTTTGAAGTGCAGTACAGGGTCAATATGGCGATCTATGAAGCGTTCAAGGTCAGGGGGATCACCATCCCTTTCCCTACGCACAACCTGGTGCGTAAAGCTTAGTAGATATACCCCGCTTTTTTCAAAGCCGCGCGGATATCGCGCATCTGCGTATAGTTGTCGCGGCACCATAACGGAGCGATGAGTGAAGGATCGTCAAACCCCGCGCTGACGCGCTGGACGCTGATGTGCTCGGGCTTCATCTTGATCGCTTCGACCAGCACCTTTAGGTAATCCTGCTTGCCGATGGGTGCAAACTCACCGTTTTTATACTGGTGCGCAAGCAGCGTGTTGTCCACCACATAGAGGGGATGGTACTTGACGGAGTCGATCCCCAGTTCATAGGATACGCGTGTGCTTTCAAGCATCATCTCCTTTGTTTCGCCGGGCAGGCCGTAGATCAGGTGTCCGCACACTTTCAAGCCGCGCTTTTTGGTTTTTGCGATCCACTCTTTGACGTTGGTGAAGTCGTGGCCGCGGTTGATGCGCTGCAGGGTTTCATCGTAGATCGATTGGATGCCGTACTCCAGCCACAGCTCCGTTTGCCTGTCCAACGCCTGCAGATAATCCAGCGTCTCTTCGGTGATGCTGTCCGTCCGCGTACCGATACTGAGCCCTACGGCGTCCTCAAGCTCCAAAGCCCTTTCATAAAGCGCTTTGAGCGTTTCAAAGGGAGCGTAGGAGTTGGTAAAAGATTGGAAATAGACGATAAATTTTTTTGCCCCGTACTTTTCCTGCAGGTGCGCTTTGGTTCGGTAGTACTGCGCTTCAAGCTGGGCGAGCTGTCGATCCAGGTGGGGGTTTTGCTTTTGGGGGTGGAGATAAAACCGTTTATCGCTTTTGCCTATATTGGGACTGAACGAATCGTTAAGGCAGAAACTGCAGCCGCCCTTGGCCGCGGTTCCGTCGATGTTGGGGCAGGTAAAGCCCGAGATGCTGATCGGTACTTTGTACACTTTCGTACGGAACTTTCTGCGCAGGTACCTGCCAAAGGTGAAAACTTTTTTCATATACTAATCGATAAAGTAGTTTCCATCAAAACTAACCAGCGAGTAGTTTTGATCCTTTCCTAAACTCTCTACCAAACCGTCTATGGACAGAAAGCCCAGACTGTCGGCTTGTACTTTTTGACAAATCTGCTCCAGGCTCATGTTGGCGCTGATAAGCTCTTCGTAGCTCGGGGTGTCGATTCCGTAGCGGCAGGGGTGTTTGATCTGCGGGGACGCCAGGCGCATATGCACCTCTTTGGCTCCCGCATCTTTAAGCATCTTCACGATCTGGTTGGCCGTGGTACCGCGCACGAGCGAATCGTCCACGATGGCGATGCGTTTGCCCTTGATCAAATTCTGGATGGGGGAAAGTTTGAGCTTTACCTTCAAATCCCGGATCTCCTGGGTAGGTTCGATGAAGGTTCGGCCCACGTAGTGGTTGCGCACGATCCCCATCTCAAAGGGTACGCCCAGCCCCTTCGCGTATCCCTTGGCCGAAGCCACGCCGCTGTCGGGAACGGGCAGGACCAGATCCACGTCGCAGGGTTGCTCTTTCGCCAGAATTTCACCCATTTTCAAGCGGGTTTCATAGACGTTTTTGCCGTCGATGACGCTGTCGGGTCTGGCAAAGTAGATATATTCAAACGCACAGGGCCTGAAATCGGGTTCGCCGAACTGGATACTGGTGGGTTCTTGCCCCTTTTCAAAGATCAGCATCTCTCCGGGGCGAACGTCGCGGATAAACTCCGCTCCCACAAGGTCAAAGGCACAGGTTTCACTGGCGATCATGTAGCCGCCGTCGGGGAGCTTCGCCATGCTCAGCGGGCGTACGCCGTAGCGGTCGCGGATGACGAACATTTTGCTGCGGCTTTGGATGAGCAGGTTATACGCCCCCTTGATCCGGTCGATCGTCTCCATGATGCGATCTTGCAAACTCTCCTTTTTGCTCTTGGCGATCAGGTGGATGATATTTTCCGTATCCATAAAGGATTGAAAGATGGCACCCTTATCGATCAAATCCTGGCGTACTTCGTTTTTATTGACCAGGTTGCCGTTGTGGACCACGGAGATCTCTCCCAGGCTGTATCTGGCAAATACCGGTTGCGCGTCGAGGATAGAATCGTCGCCCGCTGTGGAGTAGCGGTTGTGCCCTACGGCCATATCGCCCCTGAGGACGTTAAACGCCTCCTCGTCAAAAACTTCCGTGACGAGCCCTTTGCCTTTGATCGTGTGAAGCTTCTCGTTTTCACTTGTCGTAATTCCCGTGGCTTCCTGTCCCCGGTGCTGCATGGCAAACAGACCGTAATACGCCAATTTCGACGCGCGGGGGGAATCAAATACGCCTACTACTGCACACATGTTATATTCCTAAACAGTCGTTCATACTGTATAAACCGTTGTCCTGGTTTACCAGCCATTTGGCAACCTTGATCGCACCTTTGGCAAAGGTGTCGCGGCTGGTCGCGGTGTGGGAGAGTTCGATAAACTCCCCGTCGTTATAAAAACCGACGGTATGCTTACCCACGATATCTCCGCCGCGCAGGCTCATTACCGCGATCTCATCCTTGCTGCGCTCGCCGATATGGCCGCTTCTGCCGCTGACGCGTACCTCGTCGAGATCGAGATCACGCCCCTTGGCCGCGTGTTCTGCCAGGGTCAAAGCAGTGCCGCTGGGGGCATCCACTTTGTGCTTATGGTGCATTTCAACGATTTCGATATCAAACTCGTCAAGTTTGCCCGAGACGTCCTGTACCAGCTTTTTCAGCAAGGCGATGCCCAGGCTCATGTTGGTGGCGTAGAGTACGGGCATCTTTTTTGAAGCCTCTTCGATGAGATTCATCTGGTGCTCGTTCAAGCCCGTCGTCGCGATCACAAGCGGTCTGGGGTGGGAGTTGATCGCCTCTTCAAGCATCTTCTCCGTCGCTTCGGGAAGGGAGAAGTCGATCACCACGTCACACCCTTCAAGCATCGTTTCAATTTTATTGGTCACAAGCGCGGATCCGGGAACGGAAAAATCCAGCTCCTCGCGCACGAAGATCGATCCGATATCGGCTTGCTCATCTGCTTTTAAAAGGTCGACGATCCGTCGTCCCACACGTCCCGTCGCACCGAATACTCCTACATTTACCATCGTTTAATGTCCTTCTACGTAACTGATTGCCGATAGTGCCGCCGTCGCGCCGTCGCCGGCTGCGCACACTACCTGTTTTGCAGCGTCCTCACGAACGTCGCCGGCTGCGAAAAGTCCGTCTACCGAGGTGCGCATCTTCAGATCCACTCTCACTTCTCCCCAGTTGTTCACGTCACACAGGAAACCGCCTTCGTTCTTGAGTACACTATTGTTGACATCATACCCAACGAAGATAAAAATCCCCATAGCATCTACATCTACACTGCCCTCTTTAGTTTCCACTTTTACTCCGGTCACGCCCATCTTGTCGCCGACGATCTCTTCGACGGTGGATTCAAGGAGCAGTTCGATCTTGTCGTTTTCCTTGACGCGTTCGATCGTCGCCGGGCTGGCGCGGAAACCGTCTCTTCTGTGTACGAGGGTGACTTTGGAGCAGATTTTTGCCAGGTAGAGAGCTTCCTCCAGTGCCGTATCGCCGCCGCCTACGACGACGACCTCTTTCTCTTTATAAAAGAAACCGTCGCAGGTCGCGCAGTAGCTCACACCCTTGCCCGTAAACTCCTCCTCACCTTTGAGCCCCGCTTTTCTGGGGTTGCTGCCGGTGCATACGAGCACGCTTTTGGCTTCGACCGTTTCGCTGCCGGTGTCGAGCAAAAAGGTATCGCCGTCTTTGGAAATCTTCTGGATCTCGACCATCTCATGCTTCAAGCCGAATCTCTGGCACTGCTCGGGCCATTTTTCCATCAGTTCGATCCCGCTGACCACGTCGCTGACGCCGGGGTAGTTTTCGATTTCGCTGCTTTGGGTGATCTGGCCGCCGGGCATCCCCTTTTCAAACATAACTACGTTTTTTAAACCGCCGCGCGTGGCATAGAGTCCCGCGGTCAAGCCTGCCGGCCCGCCGCCTACGATTGCTAAATCTAACATCTGTCTCTCCTAGTTCAGGGTGTATAGCTGGCTGTCCTGCTTATACAGCCCCTGATCGTTGATTTTTTTGATTAGAAAAAAAGTTGGAACTTCCCTGACGGCAAACCTATGGATAAGTTTAAGCATCGTATTAGTGCCTGCCGTCAAGAAAGTGACATCTCCCTCTTTGCCGCGTTTTTGCAAAAAGATATCGATGGCGATCACGGGGACGCCGATCTCTCTTTTTTCCAGAATTTTATCAAAATTTTTCATTTTTGAACTATAGATGATCACTCCGTACCGCTGCTTATGCGGAATAAAGATATCATTTTTGCCGTACAGGACGGTTTTTTTAAAGTCGAAAAAATTATATTGAGAAAATTTGAAATTATAGTAAGCAAAGGCCGATGCGATCATCGCAGCCCCGAAAAAAGAGGAGAAAACCAGAGAAAGAGAAAATCTGCCGTTTCTCCTTCTCATCGGCTGTTTAGCCTAGCAATGCGTCGATTTTTTCGGCAAGTGCCTGTTTGGAGGACGCTCCCACCATCTGATCGGCAACTTCGCCATCTTTCATGAAGATGATCGTAGGGATACTTCTGACGCCGAACTTGACCGCCAATTCCTGCTCTTCGTCGGTGTTGACTTTACAAATTTTCGCTTTTCCTTCGTAATCGGCCGCCAACTCTTCGATTACCGGTGAAAGCATTCTACAAGGTCCGCACCACGGTGCCCAGAAATCTACCAGTGCGACACCCTCTTTTGTGGTATCTTCGAAATTTGCTGCAGTTAAATCGATATATTTACCCATCTTTGAAATCCTTTTTTTGTTAGATATGCCAAATTATACTCCGTATAAACTTAAACTGACGTTAGATAAAGAAGTATTTAGGACTAATTTTATCTTAAATATTTTTCTGCTACAATTTTTCCGAAGCACGGCCAGATTGAGCCGCTGCGACCTATTAAAGTTTTAGCAAACGGGTAAGATCAATTATAAAAGGATAAACCATGATGATGGAACAGATGCCGCAACCGGCATATTACATTTTTAAGTGCCAGCAGTCGGCTCCTCCGGGGATGCCCAAACCAAGCTGTGTGACCCCTGAAAGCCAGGACCTTTTCCAGTATATGGCGGGCAAACTGATGGAAAAAGGGATTGTGCAAACGGTGCAGCCGGTACAGACAAGCTGTCTGAACAGATGCCAGCAGGGACCGGTCATGCTTATAGAACCGGGTCACCATATGTATGTAAATTTAGATAAAGAAAAAATTGATAAAATTATAGATCAACATTTAATAGGCGGAGAGCCTGTAAGCGAATACCTGATTTCCGAGCAGATGTGGGGCGAACCCATCGATCCCAAAGAGGTCGCTCGGTAAGGTACGCAATAAAGATGAAGCAGGAATAAAGGAAATACAATCATGACAGTCGAGATGCTATACAGCAAGATCCACAGAGCCACCGTAACCGATGCGAATCTCAATTACGTCGGCTCTATTACCGTAGATGAAGAGCTGCTAGAAGCATCGAAGCTGCGAGTCGGGCAGAAAGTAGAGATTGTAAATATCAACAACGGGGAGCGCTTTAGTACCTATACGATCAAAGGTCCCCGCGGCAATAAAGATATCTGTCTCAACGGCGCTGCGGCCAGAAAGGTGCAGCCCGGAGACCGGATCATCATTATCGCCTACGCTACCTACAGCGAACAGGAACTGCAAAACTATAAACCCACGATCGTGTTGATCGGAGAGGATAACGAGATCGACGAGATCACGGATGTCTTGGAAGGCGGTGAATTCGATGTTTGATAACCTCGGTGATATGGGCAAAATGTTTGAACAGCTGCAATCGCAGATGAGTGAGATGGAAGCCAAGCAAGAAAGCGTGGAACTCAGTGCCAAAAGCGGCGGCGGGATGGTCGAGGTCAAAGCCAACGGCAAAGGTGAAATCATCGATATCGAGATCGACGATTCCCTGCTGGAGGATAAGGAATCCTTGCAAATCCTGCTCATCAGCGCCGTCAACGATATCAATAAGATGGTCGAAGACAATAAAAAGTCCCAGGCTATGAGTATGATGGGCGGCATGAACCCCTTCGGACAGCAGTAAATGAGTCTGATCGGCGCGATCAACGCACAAAACCCCCTGGAAACAAAACAACTTCTTTTACGGGGCGCCTCTTTGGATGAAAAGGATGAGGAGGGCCGCTCCGCGTTTATCCTCGCGATCAAAAACCATATGGATATGGAGATTATCGACCTTTTCGTGCAAAAGGGCATAGACCCCTTAAGCGTTAACGAAGAGGGTGTGGGCGCTATCGATATCGCCATCGAATCCAAACGTCTCGACGTGGTAAAGTATCTCCATGAAAAGGGGCTTGACCTCAACTCCAGCAAGCGTACCAGCGGCATGACTCCGTTGATGATCGCGGCGTGTTACAACAGTGTCGAAATCGCGAAATATCTTATTTTAGAAGATGTGGATCCCGAGTGCACGGACAACTACGGGATGCGCGCGGTAGATTATGCGACCAAGCTGGGGCAAACGTCGATCAAAGAGTTTTTGCAGCGCGTCTAAGCTACAGGATCGATTGTATCTTGATCAGCCCCGAGATCAGGATCGCTTCACGCTGCAGCGCAGAAGCGTTTTTAAGCTGCAGCTCCATGGAGTTTATATACTCAAACACTTCCAAAAATTTCGGCAGCGAAAGCTTTGCCGCGTACCCCGCCTTTTTCTCCTCGATAAACCGGGGCAGTTTATAACCCAGAATCGCCTTTGAATCCACCTGACCGTAGAGGTTGATATAGCTGCGGAAGAGAAAAAGCTGGTGGAAAAAGTACTGCGCCATCCGCGTGATTTTAAACTCGTCGTCTCCGATTTCGATGAGTTGGTGCAGATGATCGACAAGCGGCTTTTTATCGATGATATCGAAAAAGAGGTTTTCCAGCTTGATGGCGTTGGTGGCGTATACCAGGTTGTCGATCTCCTTTTGGGTTACGGGGCCCTCCAGGATAGAGAGTTTCTCCAACTCGTTTATCGCCAGCTGCAGGTTCATATTCAGCACCATATAGAGGTGGTGCAGGGCGTAGCGGTCGATCTGCAGCTTCAGCTGTGCCGCCCGCTGCCCCAGCTCGGTCATCGCCGTTTGCATGTTGGGTTCGAAAAAGCGTACGTGCGCGGCGTGCAGCTTGGGCGTAAACAGCGGAGCGATCGATTTGAAATTGTTCCCGAAGAGGGCGTAGATGAGGTAACTGTTTTCATTTTTCGCACAGATTTCGATCAACTCTTTGAGTTCGTTTTTGGGCAGGTTTTTCTCCCCTTTGTAGACAAAAAGGTTGGTATCCCCAAAAAGCGAACCCTGCGAAAGGGTCCCCTTGGCCGTGTCGAAGCGGTACTCCTCCTGGTATGCCGTCACCGTTTGCGAAGGGTCGATCGCCGCACCGAGGCGTTGGGTATAGCTGTCGATGAAGTAGGGGCTTTCGCCGTAAAGCATGACCGATTTAAAGCGTGTCCCCTGCGCTAACTGTTTGTCAAATTCCTGTTTATACATAGTATCCTAGTGGCAATAGAGTTTGGGATCGATCATCATCACGTTGCTAAAGTGGGGCGGATAATCAAAGCGCAGGGAGAAGTTGCGCAGCTCGTTGGGTTTTAAACTTTTCGCAATCACCTCTTTGATCTCCAAAACGTTGGATTTTTTATCCTTGTCGCTCTTGCCCAGATCCAAACCGCTTCGGGGGGTAAAAACGTTGCTGCCGGACAGCTTGCTGCCTGTACCCAGGGCGTTGTTTACAAAGCGCAGTTTGATTTTGCACTGCCCGATGGTGAACTTTCCGGTGTTTTTGATCTGGCCCTTGACGATCATCTCTTCGCTGTTGAGCAGACGGGAAGTTTTCACCCCGTAGAGGGCGGCTTTTTTCGTGTATTTATCCAACACAAACATGGCAAAAACGGTTGAGCCGAGGATGACCAGCGTGGAGGCAAACACCATCGACCAGAAGATCTTTGGCTTCTGCTCTCTGCGCGCGAGATAGATCAGCAGGATATAAAGCAGGATGAAAAAAGCTATGGTCAGCCAGTGTAAAACGGTAAAATAGATCATGGGTAGCACTCCCCTTTTGCAGTGACGTTAAAATCGTTTTGATACGTAAAGTTATCTATAATGACATCAAAGGATATATCGTCCCCTTTTGCCAAAGCTTTATCGAGCGGTTGGGTTTTCGTCGCCACGGGGCGCAGCCGGTTGAGGTAGTTCATATACTTGTTATCCGAGACCTTGAGTACCCGGACGTGGAGTTTGCAGCGGGAAAAGTCGATTTTACCGCTGTTTTTGAGCTTTCCCTTGACTACCAGCGCGTTGGAGTAGTTGAGCTTTTTGTATTCGCTGATCGTCGTATCGGTTTTTCTGATCAATTCGTCAAACCCCTCTTTAACCCCGAAGGGACCCGCCAGCAGCGTGACAAAAGCCAGGAGCGAAAAAAAGATCGCCGCTGCCGTCTTTTGGCGCAAAGAAACCGCCAGGACGATAAAAAAGATAAAAAACAGCACCAAAAGGGCCATCCCCAGGTAATCATAAAGCGTCATGGCGGATACAAAGTCGTTGAAGTAGTCGGTAATGAGCTTTTGAAAATCCACCGTTGCGTTTCCTTGATCTGTTTATTTTTGGGTTCTGCTGTTCTTTTCCTCGATGCCGCTGATGCCGAATCGGCGCTTGAGTTCACTTTTGATACGGTCGGGATTGATCTCTTTATATCCCAGTCCGACGAGACAGTGATATACTAAATCGGCAGCTTCGTAGATGATTTCATCCTCGTTGCCGTCTTTGATGGCAAAGCACAGCTCCCCCGCTTCCTCGACGATCTTTTTAAGGATGGAGTTTTCCCCCTTGTGCAGCAGCGATGCGGTGTAGGAGCTTTGCGGATCGGCGCTTTTGCGCTCCAAGATCGTGTGATAAAGCGTATCGACTACGGAGTAGATCTGCGCGGTATCGATCTGCTGCTTTTCAACCTGCTCATTGTATACGTCGGTAAAGAAGCAGCTTTTGCGTCCCGTATGGCACGCTACGCCCTCTTGCTCCACCTCCAAAAGGATCGTATCCTGATCGCAGTCGATCTTGACCGCTTTGATCTTTTGCGTGTGGCCGCTGGATTCGCCCTTTTTCCAGATACGGCGCTTACTGCGCGAAAAGTAGTGGGCATAGCCCGTCTCCATCGTCAGTTCGTAAGCGTGCTCGTTTTGGTACGCAAGCATCAGTACCTCTTTTGTCTGTGCATCCTGGGCGATGACGGGCAGCAGCGGATTTTTATTCCAATCGATCTGTTGTAGTTGACTCATATGATCATTTCCGTATTACGAGATTGCGGCGGCAAGGAGCCGCCGGAGAATTAATTGTTTACCGAGCTTCGGGTTTGCTTGCCGTTTTTCATATCCACCCAGATATTTGGCGTGGAACCGCCGGGGGTGAGGAAAATTTTGGCATCTTTGTTCTCTTTAAGCGCGTCGTTGAAGCGGCCCTGAACCTTGACCTGTTCCAAGTGTAAAAGATCGTCGGTCAAACTCTTTGCGATGATCTTATTGGCTTCGGATTGGGCTCTTGCTTCGATGGTGATCGCGTCGGCCTGCCCCTGCGCTTCGATCTTTTTGGCTTCGGCGTTACCCTGGGCAAGTGCGGCTTTTTTCTCCGCTTCCTGCTTGGCGCGTTCTACCTCGTACTTGGCACGTTCGGCTTCCTGTCTGGCGATCTGTACCCGCTCGATCTGGTCTTTGATCTTCGGCGGCAGGATGATTTCACGCAACTGTACCGAAAGCAGCGATACGGGCTGGTTATCCAGCGCGTCGATATTTTTTACAAGCTCCGCGCGGATCTGTTTGGAGATCTCTCCCCGTCTGGTAGGCAGCTCCTCGGCCGCGATACTGCCCACGACGCTTCGCACCACGTCACGGACTACGGGGTTGATGATCTTATCCTCCCAGTTCAAGCCCCAGTTGGCGATGGTTTGCGGCGCGCTTTGCGCTTTGAGCCGGTACTGGACGGTCATTTCGATGCCCACGGGAAGCCCTCTGGAGTCAAGGACCGTAATGGCGGGGTTGTTCTGCACCCCCTCCTTGTTTGCTTGCAGATTGGTCATCTGCTCCTGGGATTTGTAGTTGACGATACGTACTTTCGTATCCATCACGATCACGTCCTGCACCCCGGGGATAAAGAAGTGAAAGCCCGGTTGCAGCGGCATGGGGTCGAATTTACCCGCTGTTTTTTTGATCCCCACTTCCCCCGAGTTGATCACGACGTAGGGTTTGGAGATCACCATAATCGCGACGATGATGATAAGCGCGTAGATCCAGATCGCTTTTTTACCCATATCGCCGAAATTGGGCGGTTCGGGCATACGCGGCCCGCCGCCGCCACTGCCTCCGGACCCGCCGGAGTTTTTGTTCTGGTTTACTTTCTTTTTAAAGTAATCGTTCATATCTGCTGGCATTATAGTTTCCTTTACCGTTTATACGTACTTTAGTGCAATGGTACTAAATATACGTTAAATAGTGCTTATATTTTTCATTTCTGCCGTAAACCACGTCAAAGTACGCACTTTGCAGTTTCTCGGTTACGGGGCCTCGTTTGCCGTCGCCGATGGTGCGGCGATCCAGGGAGTTTATCGGGGTGACTTCCGCGGCCGTTCCTGTAAAGAACGCTTCGTCACAGATGAAAATTTCGTCTCTGGTGACCCGTCTTCGCTCGATGGTCAATCCCATGTCACGGGCCAGTTCCAATACCGTATCCTGGGTAATCGATTCCAGAGAATTGTCGTTTGGCGGCGAAATCAGCTTGCCGTCTCTGACGATAAAGAGACACTCCCCGCTGCCCTCGGCGACGAAACCGCTGTCATCAAGCAGCAGCGCCTCTTCATATCCGCCCTCGATCGCTTCAAATTTTGCCATCTGAGAATTGAGGTAGTTTGCCACCGCCTTGGCTTTGCCGAAGTTGGATTTTACCGAGTTGCGTACGATGGAGGAGGTGCACACTTTGATCCCCTTTTCAAGACCCTCTTCCCCCAGATACGCGCCCCATTCCCACGCGGCGATGGAGGTGTGTACCGGAGCGTTGACGTGGTGCAGCCCCATAACGCCGTATCCCAGATAGATCAGCGGCCGCAGGTAAACGTTGCCCGCAAAACTGTTTTGGCGCAGCAGTTCCACCTGTGCTTCTTCGAGGGTTTTTTGGTCAAAGTTGGGCGTAATCGCCGTAATCTTCGCGGAATTGAGCAGCCGTTTGGTGTGTTCACCGAGTTTGAAAATAGCCAATCCCTCCTCCGTCTGGTATGCACGGGTACCTTCGAAAACCCCGTTCCCGTAATGCAGGGTGTGCGTCAAAACGTGAACTTTGGCTTCCGCCCAGGGGACGAGTTCCCCGTCCATCCAGATATATTTTGCTTCTTTCATGTACCTATTCTCCTGGCAACTATCAATAGCTCTTTATGTTACTTAATAGTTACGGTTTTTTGAAAAATTTTATCCAAAAGGTTGTTAAATATAGGTTAAGGCTATTTTTCATATAATGCAGCAAAATCAAACCGCCCAAGCAGCGGTTCTAGTAAAGGTATCGCTATTATGAAGATCAAACACATTATCGCGGCATGCGTGCTGGGTGCTACTTTGGGATTCGCGCAGGAGGGAGACTGTATCTGCTTCGAACTCAAAGGGGAGATGGGCAAAGAGTTAAAAGCCCTGATCGAAAAGTATCACGGAGAGATCGCGGAAGCCAAGATCCGCAGCGTACGCGGCGGCTATGATCGCGGCTACGGCAGAACCCAGCAGGGGGATTTTTCCATGTTCACCCTCGAAGAAAAAGAAGCCATGCAGAACAAACACTTGATCGCAGAGGGCAAACCGCTGTATGAGCGAAAGTGTAAAAGTTGCCACGGGGAAAACGCCGAAAAAAGAGCATACGGAAAATCCAGACCGCTGAAAGATTTGAGCAAGGAGCAGATGCTTAACGCCATCATCGGGTATACAAACAATACCTATGACAGGGGGATGGCATTTATTATGCGACCCCACGCGGCTTCCGTTACCGAAAGCCAGATGGAATCGATCGCGGCGTATATCAAAAGTTTGAACCCCGAAGAGCCCAAAGAGGAAAAGACCGATAAAAAGAAAAAGCCCACCGTACCCAAAGGGGGCGGGCTGAATATTGAGCAGTAAGGAGAATTTATGCCGTTATTGGAAAGTTTTTGCGTCGACCATACCAAGATGACCGCACCGGCGGTGCGCGTAGCCAAAACGATGGATACCCCGAGCAAGGATATCATCACCGTTTTCGATCTGCGCTTTTGCCGCCCCAACCGTGAGATCATGGATGAGAAGGGGACGCATACCCTGGAGCACCTGTTCGCGGGCTTTATGCGTGATCATCTCAACGGGGAGAAGGTGGAGATCATCGATATCTCCCCCATGGGCTGCCGTACGGGCTTTTATATGAGTCTGCTGGGTACGCCGGCGGAGGAGACGGTGGCCAAAGCGTGGGAAGCGTCCATGCACGACGTCCTGAACGTCAAAAGCGAAAGCGACATCCCCGAACTCAACGAGTACCAGTGCGGTACCTACACCATGCACTCGCTTAAAAATGCGCAAAAGATCGCAAAAAGCGTCTTGGACCGCGGCGTCGGTGTGATGAAAAACGAGGATTTGGCACTGGATGAGGCAAAGGTGTCATGCTGATTTTGCTGCCGGTCAAAGATGAGTGCCTGTGCAAGCAGGAAGAGGCGCAACAATGGGCGCTGATCGAGTTTGAAAACGGCGAGCGTAAAGTCAGTTACCACGGGGACAGAGACTCCATAGACGAATGGATCGACGCGGTGGTACTGATCGATGAGAGCGAGTACTACTGGCCCTTTATCGAAGAGAATATGATGGTACTCACCGCCCCGACGCAGCGCACCGTCGATGAGGTGATGGAAGCGTTTATCTTCAAAGAGTTGCGGGAAGTGAGCTTTTAGCATGGAGCGCCTGCTCGAACTGTTTGAGTTCACCCCCGGGTACCGCTTGCTGCATATCACCGATGACGCTGCCAAAGCGGCGACCCCCTTTCTAAATCCTTTGAAGGAGTGCGAAGGGCAGCTTGATATCATCCAGTACGGGCAGCGGGAGCACTTTTTTCCCGAGCACGTGAAGCTACGCACGGTGGCAAGCGTACAAAAGCCCTTCAAAGCCGCGGCGCGCGATTATGAGAGTATGCTCGTCGTCGATATGCTGCACCAAACGCCCCATCCCCACAAGTTTTTAAAACACTGCTACACCTGCTTGGAAAACTCCGCGCTGATTTTGGTGCTGCAAAAAAAGGGAACTATGGAGACAGAGCGCATCAAAGAGTTGCTTGATAGCGTGGATTTTCAAGCGGCCAACGGTATCGATATCATCGAAGGCTATGAACTGGTGGTGGCAAAAAAGATGCATATGTGGTGCAATGGATTATAAAAAGGTAGCCACGGGTGACGGCACCTATACCCTGCACTCAAAGCGTTTTGACGAGTGCTACCACTCCACCAAAGACGGTGCGTTGCAAGAATCGCTGCAAAAGCACGTAATCCCCGCGTTTACCCACAATACACAGGCGGAGTTGACCATCTTGGATATCTGCTTCGGCCTTGGCTACAACACCTTTGCTACCATCTACCATATACTGCGCAACGGGTTGGATATTAAAGTGCGCATCATCGCTCCGGAGTTTGACGAAAAGTTGCTTGAAAGCCTGCGGGGATTTACATATCCGGAGGAGTTTGCCCCCTTTAGCCACATCATCGATGAACTGCTGCGAAACCACCGCTACAAGGATGAGCGCTTCGATCTGCGCATCGCCGTGGGTGATGCCAGGGAGGTCGTAAAAAACCTGCGGGGCATCGATATCGTGTACCAAGACGCCTTCAGCCCCAAAAAAAACCCGCTGCTGTGGACAAAGGAGTATTTCGCCGATATCAAAAAAGCCGTTTCAAACAAGATGGTGCTGACCACCTACTCCGTGGCGACGGGGGTGCGCATGGGGCTGTATGAAAACGGGTTTTTTATCTATGAGGCCAGGGGCGAAGGGGTGCGCACGGGTACGATCGCGTCCAACTTCGCTCTGGAGCTGCCGGCAGTGGATATGGAGTTAAAAAAGCGGCGCAACCCCGCCGCCGCGCCGCTGCTTGATCGGGAGTTTAGCTAAGCAGTTTCGCCGCGGCGGCAACCGCCGCCGTTTCGCTGCGCAGGATGCTGGGTGTGGCAAAGCCCGCCCTTGGCAGTTTTAAGTCCCGCTCACACCGGCTAAGACCCCCCTCGGGACCGATGATGAGGGTCTCTATCCCCAGCGATTTTTCCAAAGGCGTGTCGCAAAAATCGCATAGGTAACTGTGCGGATAGGTTTTGATAAAAGCTTCGATGCTTTCACAGCTGTCCAGTTCGATCAAGCCGTCTCTGCCGCACTGCTGTGAAGAGCCGATATTGATGCGTTTGAGGCGATCAAAGTTGAGTTTGAAGTTGCGCTGGCTTTTGTCGCAGTAGATGAAGGTGATTTTAGCCACGCCCAGCTCGTTTAAAAAGGGCAGGGATTTCTCCACCGATTTGGCGTCCACGACGCACCAGCCAAGGTGCAGCCGCGGACGCGACTGTTCGCTTTTCTCACTCCCAAGCAGCTGCAGGTGCAAGCGCCGTTTTTCGATCTTGGCCACTTCGTAGGTATAAAGCACGCCGTCTTCGAGGTTGCGCAGGGCGATCTTTTCGCCGGGTTTGACGTGGCGGACTTTGGAGAGGTATTTGAAGTTCTCCCCCTCGATCTGCAGTTGCGGGGTTTTCGCGTCGGGGTCGTAGAGGTACTGCATCAGAGGTTCATCGTCACCAGCGTGGTCGAAAGCAGCAGGATCAGTTCGATAAGGATGATCTTTGGGACGCGGTTTTTAAACTGCGTAAAGATATCGTCCTTTTTCGGGTTGGCCCACTTCAGCGCCTTGTTGATCGCGATATGCAGTCCGATCAGCGCGACCGTGGCGATGATCATCAAAGCGTATTTGAAGTTCACGGCCAGATTGTTCAATGCCATGACGATCAAACCCGTAAAGATATTGGCCGCGACGAAAACGTGAAAGATGGGCAGGAAGTAGCGTACCCAGCGGCGCACCTTGTAGGGATTTTCAAAACGCAGAAAAAGCAGATTGGCGCTGCTTGTCAGAGCGATTAAAATAATTAAGTAGATATGGATATCCACAGATAGTGATATTGTCGTCATAAAACCTCTTTGATCGAAATTAATTCCTGGGTTGTAATTATACGATATAATCTCTTATTTGCCATTGAATGGTACAATTACGCAGATAAATCCCACACAGGAGCAAGGATGGTATCGCTGCTAGAAGCGCTGGAGAAGATCGACTCCCTAGAAGCGCAGGAATATAAAGAGGTCATTCCCGTAGAACGGGCTTTGGATCGAGTCGCCGCACGGGAGTATACCGCGCAGTTTGATCTGCCGCGTTTTGATAATTCGGCGATGGACGGCTATGCGGTTAAAACGGCCGATGCGGGAAAAACGGTGCGCGTGAGCGAAGTGGTATACGCCGGGGAGGATAAAGACGGAGCCGTCCAATCCGGCTGCGCGGTGAAGATCATGACCGGGGCGGTGCTGCCTGCGGGGTGTGAAGCGGTCGTCCCGGAGGAGCACGTTACCGCCGGGGGCGAGTCGATCACACTGCCCGAAGGGCTAAAGCCGCAGGCTAACATGCGCTTTCGGGGCGAGGATGTGGCAAAGGGCAGCGTGGTTTTGAAACGGGGAGCGGAATGCGGAGCGTATGATATCGCGATGCTGACCTCCCAAGGGATTTCGCACATTACGGTATACAAACGGTTAAAAACCGCGGTATTCGCTTCGGGCGAAGAGCTCAAACCCCACTATGAAAACGTTGCCGGCCATCAGCTGTATAACTCCAACTCTCCGACTATAGCGGCGATGCTGGAAAAGCTCGGGTGCGACGTGACTTATCTGAACTCCGCAAAGGATAACAAAGAAGCACTCCGGGCGATGGTGCAAAACTGCCTCGATGCGCAGTTGATCGTCACGACCGGAGGTGCGAGCGTAGGGGATCGGGATTACACCAAGGAGGTGCTGCTTGATCTGGGGGCAAAGCCCGTGTTTGAAAAGATCGCGATCAAGCCGGGAAAACCCACAACACTCTATATGCTGGGACAAAGCTATGTTTTGGTACTTCCGGGCAACCCTTTGGCGGCGATGGTGAATTTTGAAGTGGTGGGCAAAGCGCTGGTCAAGCGCCTGCAGCATCGCACGAAGCGCTATTTCCAACCGCTGTATACGAAGTTGGCTACGGGGTATCAAAAGAAACCCGGGCGCGATACGCTGGTTTTCGGAACCTTTGACGGCAGAGCCTTCACCCCCCTTGACAAGCAGCTTCCCGGGATGGTCGGTCCGCTGCAAAAAGCCCAGGCGCTTGCGGTCATGGAAGCGCAGATAGAAAAGCTGGATTGCGGCGAGAAGATCAAAATCATCCCTTTGCAGGGGGAAAGTTTTAGCGCAACAAAGAGCGATATCTTTAACAGGGAGAATGTAAGTAGATGAAACTGTATTACTATATACATACGGGACACCGGTTCGGCCTGGACCGCCTGCGCCGGGGAGCGGCGTTTTACAAACAGCTTCAAAAACACGGTTTCGAACCGGAGGTACTGCTCAACGATTACCGGGCGACGATGGTGGCAAAGGAGTTGGGCATAGAAGCAAGTACGGCGATCGATTCCATGTACAATATCGCGACCATGGCAGAGGCCGGAGACGGTTTGATTATCGACACGCCCGAGCTGACCGAAGCGCTGCTGCAGCAGATGTGCGCATATTTTCGCGTGGTGGTGAATTTCAGCAACGAAAAGCGGCGCTTTAGCGAAAAGATCGTTTCGCAGATCAGAGAGGATAGCGACACGGTACAGTTGCTTCCGGTGGATGCAAACTATTTTGAAAGCGGGAAGAAAAAAGCGGCAAGTCTGCTGTTTTACGGGGATGAGGATTATGAAAAGAATCTATTGCACCACCTGGATCGCTTCAAGGGAGTGGATGATCTGCTGCTGGGGCACTACTTCTTTTTACAGTATGAGCGGCAGCTGGAACCGCACTTTAAACATATAAGAGAAGATTATGATTACATAAAAGATTATGAAATAGTTTATTCAAAATCCTTTCAAAGTGCATTGGAAGCGGGTGCAAGCGGAGCGCAGGTACTCTGCTTTGATTGTGAAATGTTAAGTTTGGTAACAGTTTGCAAAGAGTTGGGATTGCCTGTAGAAAAAATGTCGGAAATGGGAAATGAAGGGGTTTTGCCCGGGTTTATCAACCGTGAAAGATTGCGGGAATTGAGCGTTGATATCGATTATGAACAAGTTTTTAACAAACTTGATTTAGGTCAATTTAGGTTTAATTAAAGTTATTGTATCATTGCTAGATTCAAAATATTCTTGAAAGGACAGCTTCATGAACGAAGAAAGAAGAGACTTTCTTGGTAAAGCACTGGGTGGCGTTGCCGGTATCGGCGGTATCGCCGCGCTTTATGCTGCCAAGCGTTCGTGGGATCCCCTCCCCAGCGTTAAAGCAGCCGGTTTTACGACCATCGACCTCAGTGCTGCCGAGGAAAACGTATTACACGTAGATAAATGGAGAGGTAAACCCATTTTCGTATTGAAAAAAAGTGCAGATATGGAACCTAACGATAGAGATATCGTCATCGGGGAAGATAGATTCCATGTTTCCATCGGATTGTGTACACACCTTGGATGTATCCCTGCCTACCTGCCGGGCGAGGAAAAGTTTAAATGTGCATGTCACGGTGGCGAATTCGACACCAGCGGTCAGCAGACTTTCGGTCCTCCGCCAAGCCCGCTCGTAGTCCCTCCTTTTAAGATCGACGGAACAAAAGTCGTTCTCGGTGAAGCGGGACCCGAATATGAGCAGATGAAATCTGCCGGAATTACGGCATAAGGAGTAGCGGATGGCGAAATTTGAAAAAGCTAACTCTGTAGAGGAGTGGTTGGACCAGCGGCTTGCGATCAACAAAGTCAAAAAAGTGATGGCTTACGAATACTGGATCCCGAAAGATATCAACTTCTTGTGGGCGATGGGGATGATCCTGGCGATGACTTTCGGTGTGTTGACGATCTCGGGGATCTTCTTGTTAATGTATTACAAGCCCGATGTGAACCTGGCGTTTGACAGTGTAAACTACACGATTATGAGCGAAGTGGGATACGGATGGCTTTGGAGACATATGCACGGTGTTGCGGCGTCTTTGGTCTTTTTGATCATCTATATCCACATGTTTACCGGTATCTACTACGGCTCTTATAAAAAAGGTCGTGAAATGATCTGGCTTTCGGGGATGCTGCTGTTCGTGACGTTCAGTGCCGAAGCGTTCAGCGGTTATATGCTGCCCTGGGGACAGATGAGTTACTGGGCGGGGATGGTAATTACCAACCTTTTCAGTGCCGGGTCTTTGGAGCTTAACGGACTTGTCGAGTGGATCAGAGGGGATTACGTTCCCGGCGATGCGTTCCTAACCAGATTTTTCATGCTTCACGTACTGCTTCTTCCATTGGTTATTATGGGTGTTATCGGATTGCACTTCGCATCTTTGAGAATCCCCCACGTAAACAACCAAGAGGGTGAAGATTTCGATTTTGACGAGGAAGCGGAAAAATACAAAGCGGGGAAAAAGAAAGAATCCAAAGTGATCCCTTTCCAACCTGTTTTCTTGAGTAAAGACGTTTTCGTAATGGGCGTATTTATGATCTTTTACTTCTATCTGGTTTTCTACCACTATCAGTTTGCGCTCGATCCGGTGAACTTTGATCCGGCGGACGGGTTGAAAACACCTGCGCACATCTATCCCGAGTGGTACTTCCTCTGGAGTTACGAGATCCTCAGACCGTTCTCTAAAGATATCGGTTTAGTGGCGTTTGGTTTTGCGCAGGTTGCGTTCTTCTTGCTTCCGTTTTTAGACAAGAGCCCCAACACGAAGCCTGCCCACAAAAGAGGAAAAGCGTTTGTTGCTTGGTTTTGGATCATGATCGTAGATATGATCGTGCTTACCGTTATGGGTAAAGTTCCCCCGGTAAGTCCGTTCAACGAGATCGGTCTTGTAGCGGCATTGGTATTTATCGGTCTGTTTGTAGCGTTACCGATAATCACGAAAAAAGAAAAAGCGGTGTAAGGAGTACATGATGAGAGAATTTAAAATTTTAGCAGTAGTTGTATTCTTTTCACTGGTAACATACTGGGGAGTTGAGCCCTTTGCCCACTCACAGATGCACAAGCATGTGGAAGGGGACAACTTTCAATACAGCGATCTGGAAGATAGCGGAAAAGTCGGTGACGCACAAAGAGGTGCCAACACGTTTATGTCAGCGGGTTGTATCGGGTGTCACAGCGTAGAATCACAGGGGATGGCAGCGCCTATGGACCCCGTGATGGCAGCGGGAGCATACGGGGTAAACCCACCTGATTTGAGTACGGCGGGTGCGCTCTATGACGAAAAGTTCCTTGCCGAACTGATCAAGAACCCTGCGCACGCACTTAACGTTGAGCACAAGTTCGACCCTGCAAAGGGTAAAGTTCACCCAATGCCCGGTTTTTACGGCCTTGGCGGGGATAGAGATCAGGAAGTTGCGGATATCGTAGCGTACCTCAAATCTATCGCTCCCGCGGAAGTCGAGCCCAAGCAAGCGTTCCAGGACGCGTGCGGCAGATGTCACGAAATGCGGTACGCCGACTGGACGCAGATCGGGGAAACACCCAAGTTTGATTCCAAACAGGAGAGTTTGAAACACCAGCTCAAAGTAGCAAACTATCAAGACAAACTCAAGGACTATATGGGGAAAACGCCTCCTGATCTTTCTATGATGATCCGATCAAGAAGCGAGCACTTCCTCTCAACCTTTATCGAAGATCCCCAGTCACAACTGCCCGGCACTTCCATGCCTAGAGTCGGTTTGACGGAGGAAGGAAAAGATAAAGTACTTGCGTATATGACCGAGATCGGTGATCCAAGTAAAGAGAAAAGAGAAGCGGTAGGGCCGTGGGTGATCGGATTCTTCGTTCTATTCACAATCCTTGCATACTTCTGGAAGAAATCCATGTGGAGAGATCTACACTAAGATCTTTCCCGCTACACCGGGCCCTCCGGTGTAGTTCCTTGTCAAAGGATATATTTGCTTATACGAAAACTCTTCAAATTTGAAAACGCCCATATCGTTCGCGGGTGTTCCACAAAGCGTTGCAGCCAGAATCTTCACGGACACAGTTACAAAGTCGAAGTCATTTTGCAATCAAACTTTCTCGATGACGGGGATATGGTGTATGATTTTGGATTGATGAAACTGCATATCAAAGACGTGATCGATAGTTTCGACCACGCAATCACCCTGTGCAGCGGCGATGAAAAGAGTTATCTGCATGATATGAAAAAGCACTCAAAACGCTGGATAGAACTTCCTGTTAGCCCCTCCGCGGAGCAGTTTAGCAGGGTGTTCTTCCTTTTGATCGAGCGCATTATCGCCCAGACGGAGATGCGAAATAACGAAAAAGAGGTGATCCTGCACAGCGTGATCGTCCATGAAACGGAGACGGGGTACGCCCAGTGCTTTCAAGCGGATGCGCACAGTGAGCTGATGGGTGGGATCGAGATAGAAAAGATCGTTTTTTCGCCGCAGGTACAGCGGGAGTGGAGCGATCCCAAACTCTTTGATAAAATAGTGGCGAAAGAGCGTTTTATCAATCCCAAAGAGGTGTGAAGATGAATATTGTTATCGCCGCTACCCACGACAGCGTAGTGAAAAATATAATCAAAGAGTATTTGAGTGAATTTTACCACCTGATTTTTACCGAAGATATCGCCTCTACCATGCCCGAAGAGGGGTTGGACGAATCCACTTTCGTCGCCCTGATCGATACGCGCATTCCCAAAGTGGAGCGGATGATAGGAAAGATAAAGAGCGATTTTTCCATCCCCGTTATCCTGATTTTGGAGGATGAAAGCGGTATCAAGAAGTTTCTTTCACTGGGTTTTGACGATTTTATGATTCTCCCCCTTGTCAAGGAGGAGCTGCTTTTCCGCGTTCAGAAGGAGGTGCAGGTTACCCAGCTGATCAAAGATCACGAAAGCAAGGAGCAGCGGCTGCTGCGGATCGCCACCAAAGACAGCGTCACCAACCTCTATAACAGGATGTATCTGGACAACTTTTTAAACCTGCAGATTGAAAAGATGCAAAAGGGCCACCTCAACGTTTCGGTGATCTACGTCAAGATCGATCGCATGGAACATATCGCTTTGAACCACTCTTTGGAGGTGGAACAGAAGGTGATCCGGGACTTTGGCCGCTTACTGCAGAAAAAAGCGCACCGGGGCGATCTTGTGGGGCGCATCACCGGGGGGAATTATCTGATCATCTGCCCCAAGGTCTCTTCGCAAACGGCAAAGATCCTTATTTCCCAGCTGCAAGAAGCGCTGCGCAAAGTAACTTTCGCGGGATTGAGCGTAACGGCGAGTTTCGTATTGACCAAGCTGGAAAAAAGGGATTCCAAGGAGGCGGTTTATCGGCGCATATTTAAAAAGATGCAGGGAGCCGGACATATCAACGCCGTAGAGTATGTTTAATAACCGCTTCCATTAGCAAAATCCCTTCGATTTTTGATAAAATACCCTTTCAACTTTTTGCAAGACCATAATCTTGCTATGTTTTTGCAAAAAGTTAATTATGTTACAGGACGATTTAAATGGATATACGAAAAGAGTTTTTGGAATTTTTTGAAAGCAAAGGGCACGGGATCGTGGAAAGCTCCCCGCTGGTTCCCGATGATGCGACGCTGCTGTTTACCAACGCGGGAATGGTGCAGTTCAAATCGATCTTTGCGGGTCAGGAGAGTATCCCCGAACCTCCCAGGGCGGCAAGTTGCCAAACCTGTATCCGTGCCGGCGGCAAGCACAACGATCTGGACAACGTGGGCTATACCAGCCGCCACCATACTTTTTTTGAGATGCTGGGCAACTTCTCCTTCGGCGATTACTTCAAAGCCGAAGCGATCGATTACGCGTGGGAGTTTGTCACAAAGCGCCTCAAACTCGAGGTGGAAAAACTTTACGTTACGGTGCATGAAAGCGACGACGAAGCGTACGCGATGTGGCAAAAGCACGTGGACAAAGAGCGCATCTACAAATTCGGCGACAAGGACAACTTTTGGCAGATGGGCGATACGGGCCCCTGCGGACCGTGCAGCGAAATCTTTTACGATCAGGGTGAAAGCTTTGATAGCGAAGAGGACGTTATGGGCGGCGAGGGGGACCGCTACTTAGAGATTTGGAACCTGGTTTTTATGCAGTACGACCGTGACGGCGAAGGCAACCTCAACCCCCTTCCCAAACCCTCCATCGATACCGGGATGGGGCTAGAGCGCGTGCAGTCGATCATCGAGGGCAAAAGCAGCAACTACGACTCTTCGCTTTTCATGCCCATCATCAACGAAGTAGAAAAACTCACGGGCAAAGCCTACGTGTATGACCAGGGCGCAAGCTACCGCGTGATCGCCGATCATATCCGCGCGGTGAGCTTTCTGCTGGCACAGGGGGTGAACTTTGACAAAGAGGGCAGAGGTTACGTTCTGCGCCGCATCCTGCGCCGCGCGGTGCGCCACGGCTTTTTGCTCGGGTTGCGCAAACCCTTTATGCACAAGCTTGTGGATATCGTAGTGAAGCTGATGGGAGACCACTATAGCTACCTGGGGCAGAAAAAAGCCCATATCGAAGAGATGATTCTGCTTGAGGAGGAGCGCTTTTTTACCACCATCGAAGCGGGGATCGACCTGTTTAACAAGGAGCTTGCGGGTACCGACGGCGTCTTTAGCGGCGAAGTGGCGTTTAAACTCTACGATACCTACGGCTTTCCTCTGGACTTGACCCAGGATATGCTCAGAGAGAAGGGGCTGGGGCTTGATACCGATACCTTCGACGCTTTTATGAAGCAGCAGCGCGAGCGCGCCAAAGCGGCGTGGAAAGGCAGCGGCGACGCCGAAGCCAGCGGAGATTTCAAAGCGGTCAAGGAGGAGCTGGGCGTGAACGATTTTATCGGTTACGACACCCTGCGCGTCGAGACCAAAGTAGCGGCGCTGTTTGATACGGCGTTTCAACGGGTGGAGACCTTGGCCGGTGAGGGCTGGGTGATGCTGGAACAAACGCCCTTTTACGCCCAGAGCGGCGGACAAGCCGGGGACAGCGGCGAAATCGAAGGCTTCGGCAGCGTACTTGATACGAAAAAGTTTTTTGATCTGAACCTGTCGCAGGTCAAGCTGGACGCAACACTGCAAGAGGGTATGGCGGTCAACGCCGCGGTTTCGGCCTACCGCGACGAGATTACGCGGCACCACTCGGCTACCCACCTGCTCCACGCGGCACTTCGCGATATTTTGGGCGAACACGTCACGCAGGCGGGGAGTTTGGTCGAGCACGACCGGCTGCGCTTTGACTTTTCCCATCCAAAAGCATTGAGCGCTAAGCAGCTCGAACAGCTTGAAAACCGCGTCAACGACCAGGTCGCCCGGGCGATCGAGCGTAAAACGGAGTTGATGGGGATCGAGCAGGCGAAAGCCAGGGGCGCCATGGCGCTTTTTGGCGAAAAGTACGACGAGCAGGTGCGTGTAGTGGATTTTGAGGGGGCAAGTATCGAGTTGTGCGGCGGAACCCACGTCCACAACACCAGCGAGATCGGCTTGTTTCTTATCACCAAAGAAAGCGGCGTCAGCGCGGGAGTACGGCGGATCGAAGCGATCTGTTCCAAAGCGGCGCTGCACTTTGTCAAACAGCAGCGTTCCACGCTGACGCAGATCGAAAAAGAGGTGAAAAACAGCGATCCCATGCAGGGTATCGGCAAGCTCAAAGCGCAGATAGCGGAGCTTAAAGAGCAGATCAAGCAGTTGCAATTCAGCGCGAAGCAGGAGCTTTCCAGCGAAGAGATCAAAGGAACGACGGTTGTCGTGGATACAATCGAAGGCGGCAATATCAAAGAGGTGGTCGATGAGATCAAAAATCGCCATGAAAGCGTCGCGGTGATGCTGTTTATGAAAAAGGGCGACAAGGTACTCATCGCCGCAGGGGCGAAAAACTGCGCGGTTAAAGCGGGCGCGTGGGTCAAGGAGATCGCGCCGGTGCTCGGCGGCGGAGGCGGCGGTCGCGACGATTTCGCCCAAGCGGGGGGCAAGGATCCTTCCAAACTAGACGTCGCGATCAAAGAAGCGAAAACCTTCGCAAAAGCGACCATCGACCTGTAGATGATACGGCTGTGCTCGGGCTCTGAGACCAGGGCAAACCTCCTCAAGGATTTCGGGGTAGCGTTTGAGCAGGCAGGGTGTGATTTCGATGAGGAGCGGTTGCCGCACATTACGCCCAAGCAGTTCGTTTACGACGCGGCGCAGGGTAAATTCACGTGCTGCAAGCGCAAATACGGGTTGGAGCTGCCGCTACTTGCGGCGGATACGGTGGTTACCGCAGGCGGCCATCTGCTGCGCAAAGCCAAAGATGAAGAGGATGCGCGACATATTTTGCAGCTGCAAAGTGGCGGCGAAATCGCTATCATCACCGCCACCCTTTTACAAAGCAAAGCGCTGTTTCTCAGCGACATCTCCGCGACCTATTACCGCTTTGACACCTTTGACCCTCAGGATGTGGAGCGCTATCTGCAAAGCGGCCTTTGGCGGGGCAAAGCGGGGGCGTGCATGGTCGAAGGCTTTTGCAAAAAATATATCCGATCGGTCCGGGGGCTGCAAAGCAACGCCATGGGCCTTCCCGTCGAGAAGCTGATCCCGTTTATAAAACAGTAGGAGCGATCCGTGTATGAAAAACAGCTGCAAGCGCTCAAGCGTGCCGGACGTTTGCGAAAACGCGATATCTTCAATACCAGCTACACCGATCTGGCATCCAACGATTACCTGGATTTGGCGGCAAATAAGAAGACGCTGGCCCAAACCTGCGAACTGCTGCACTCTTTAACTTACCACGCCCCCAAAGCTTCCCAGCTGGTCAACGGTTACCACCCGATCCATGAGGAGTTTGAAAGGGCACTTTGCTTTAAAAACGGCTTTGAAAAGGGGATGATCGTAGGCAGCGGCTATCTGGCGAATCTGGCGCTGCTGGAGAGTTTGGTGCGCAAAGAGGATACACTGCTTTTGGATGAAAAATACCATGCCAGTGGCGTCATGGCAAGCCGTCTGGCACAGGGGCGGGTGGAGTTTTTCAAACACAACGATTGTGCCGATTTAGAGAAGCGACTCAAAGCGGTACAAAAGGGGCGTAGAATTATCGCCGTGGAGGGGGTGTACTCCATGGACGGCGACGTGATGGAGAAGGCTATCTTTGCTTTGGCAGCGCGCTACGATGCGCTTTTGATCGTGGATGAAGCCCACAGCAGCGGGGTCTTGGGCAGAAATTTAAACGGGGTGTTCGACCACTACGGTATCCGGCCCGAAGCCAACCATGTCAAGATGGGGACGCTGGGCAAAGCCTACGGCAGCTACGGGGCGTATATCCTGGCTTCGAAGCAGTTGATCGCCTATCTGGAAAACAGGGCGAAATCGGTCATCTATACCACCGCCCCCTCCCTGTTTGATACGGCACAGGGGTACTATAATTTCCACTATATCCAAAAAAACAGCAAAAAACTGCGGAAAAAACTGGATAAGAGGATGGCGTTTTTCGGTTCCCAAAGTTTGATCGTCCCGATTCCCTGCCGTGACAACCAAACCCTGCTCGCGCTGCAGGAAAAACTCAAAAGCGAGGGGATCATCGTAGGCGCCATACGCAAGCCTACGGTAAAACACCCCATGATCCGTCTGATTCCGAAGCTGGGCGTTAAGATGAAGATCGTCAAAAAAGCGGTCGGGATCATAGAACAAAGCGATGAGCACCTTTGCGGGGCGACCCCCCGCAAAAAGGAGAGATAGAAAATGATAAAAATATTGATGGGGATAGCGCTTGTCCTGTTTTTGGGACTTGGCGGCTATCTGGTGCATCTGTATGATCAGATCCGTTTTGAAGTGGATAAAATTGTGCATTACGACCCTAAACTCACCACCACCATCTACGACCGCCACGGCGACCTGATCGCGAACCTGTTTAAAGAGCACCGTCTCTACGCACCTATCGAAGAGATCCCCGGACGCGTAGTCGAAGCACTCGTAGCGATCGAGGATACCAAATTTTACGAACACTCCGGCATCAACCTTGACGCGATTATCCGGGCTATCATCAAAGATATCCAGGCAGGCGCGTTTGTGGAGGGAGCCAGCACCCTGACCCAGCAGCTGGTCAAAACCAAGGTGCTCAGCCGCGAAAAGAAGATTATGCGCAAGATCAAAGAGGTATTGCTGGCTTTGCGGCTCGAAACCCTGCTGAGCAAAGACGAGATTTTGGAGCGCTACCTCAACGAAGTCTATTTCGGGCACGGCTACTACGGGATCAAAACGGCGGCACGGGGATATTTCCGTAAAGCGCTTGACGAACTCACCCTCAAAGAGATCGCCATGCTTGTCGGTTTGCCCCGGGCACCGAGCTACTACGATCCCACCAAACGCTACGATACCAATTTAAAGCGGGCCAACCGCGTCGTTTCGCGGATGAAGGAGCTTGGCTGGATCGATGAGCGCCAATATATGGCAAGCATTCAGGAATCTCCCAAGGTCTACGATGATACGCTTACGCAGAATAAAGCCCCCTACGTGGTGGATGAAGTGCTGCGCAGGCTGGATTTGAAAGATATCAAAACCGCCGGGTACCGCATCCAGACTACGGTGGATCTCTATGCGCAGGATCTGGCGAGAGAGTCGCTGGATCACGCGTACAAGAAGATTTTGCAGCGCGACGTGAACGCTTCGCAGCTCAACGGGGCGATGGTGGTGACGCAAAAGGGTACCGGGGATATTTTGGCGATGGTCGGCGGCATCGATTATAAAAAGAGCAATTTCAACCGCGCAACCCAGTCGCTGCGCCAGCCCGGGTCGAGCTTTAAACCCTTTATCTACCAAACGGCCCTTGATCTGGGATATAACCCGGCGACCAAGCTCCACGACGTGGCCAGGACCTATGAGTACAAAAACGAGGATGAGAACCTCACGTGGCAGCCGCAAAACTACGAGGAGGATTTTCTGGGGCTGATCCCGCTTAAAGAGGCGATGGTGCATTCGCGCAATCTGGCGACGATCAATCTGGTGCAAAGTATCGGCTTTAACAATATTTACAAAAAGTTGGGGGTATTTGATATCAAACTGCCCAAAAACCTCTCTCTGGCGCTGGGGAACGTGGGGGCTTCGCCCATGCAGATGGTGAAATTTTACTCCATCTTTACCAACTACGGGCAGATGATCGAACCGCGGCTGGTGACACAGGTGACCAAGCGGGGGGAAACCGTATACGCCAACGGGGTGCAAAAGCGCAACTTTACCTCCCCCGAGCAAGCTTTTTTGATGGTGGATATCCTGCGGGACGTGGTCAAACGGGGAACGGGCCGTCGGGTGCGCACTCCCGGGATCGAATTGGCGGGCAAAACGGGAACGACCAACGACAACGTCGATGCGTGGTTCTGCGGCTTTTCGCCGACGATGCAAAGCGTGGTGTGGTTCGGCCGCGACGACAACAAGCCCATGGGCAAGCGTGAGACCGGCGGGCGTACGGCGGGACCGGCATTTGCGTATTTTTACAAACACTATTTAAAAGAGCACCCCGAGATCCAGCGGACGTTTGAGAAGCCCAAAGGGGTGTATACGGGCAAAGTGGACGGCAAGGAGGTGTTTTTTACCAACATTTCCAAGCTCCCGGTGGAAAAAGAGAGTGTTGGGGAAGAGTTGATATTTTGATATAATAAGGTATGAATATATGCCATGAACCGCAGAAAGACAACGGTTTCAAAAAAGGAGTTTCAATGGCAAAAAAGACTAACGCACAGCGAATAGAAAAGATTTACGAAATGGCCAAAGCCCACTTCGGCGAGGTACGGTTCGTGGGGATCAAGTTCCACGACAAGATCGGTTGGGTCGCAAAGATCCAGTTTGACAATTACGACAGCCTGATCGAAGAGGGCGAGAGTGCCGAAGATGCGCTTCGCAGTTTAAAAAAGCGCGTGAAAAAGATCATCAACCGCTACAACAGAGTATAAACGGTGAAGATCGCCGTAGTCGGTTCCGGCGGAGTGGGCGGATATATCTACTTTGCCCTGCATAAGGCGGGCATGGAGGTAACGCTGCTGGCAACGCCGAAGAGTTGTGATATCCTGCAAAAGGATGGACTTACCCTCGTAACACCCGCAGAAACAACAACGCTCACCCCAAACATCGCCACAGTTTTGACCCGGCCTTACGATCTGATCATCGTAGCGGTCAAAAGTTACGATTACGAAGCTATAATCCCGGGTATAGCAAAAGGAATCGGTCCAGAGACTACGATTTTGCCCGTAAGCAACGGTTTGGATAACGGAAAAAAACTTGCAAAGCTGCTGGGCGTACCCTGCGAAGAGGGGGCGGTTTATATCGTGGCACACAAACAGGCCCCGGGGGTGATCGAGAAGCAAAACGATACGTTTTACCTGCTGCATACGGGCGATGAACGGATCAAAGCCGTTTTTGACCGGGCGGGGTTGAAAAATAAAAACGGTGCGGGTGTGGAGTTTTCCATCTTTAAAAAGTATCTTTTTATTGCCGCCTTTGCTTCGTTGACCAGCTTTTACGGTTGCGATATGCCGACGGTGGCGACCGAGCATGAAAAGCTGCTGCGGGAAGTGTTGGCCGAAATCTGCGCGCTGCATCAAGGGTGCGGGCAGGAGCAGATTGATAAAACGGTAGCGCAGGCGAAAAAGCTTCCTTCGGGGGCAAAAACATCGATGCAGCGAGATTTTGAGCAGGGAGATAAAACGGAGCTCGAAGCGCTGTGCGGGTATGTGGCAAAGCAAAACCCCGAAGCGAGACAGATGCGCCGCATCTACGAGGCCCTATCGAAAAAAGGAGAGCAAAAGCATGGCTGAAAATATCGTACTGATCGGATTTATGGGGGTGGGCAAGGGCGCCATCGCCAGAGAGCTGGTCAGACAGACCGATCTGTTCGCACTGGATACGGACGATCTGATCGAGAGTATGGAAAACAGAAAGATCAAAAAGATTTTCAAGGAGGAGGGGGAGGAGTATTTCCGAAAACTGGAACAAAAGTGCGCAAACTGGCTGTGTAAAAACGTCTCCTCCTCCATCATCTCCACCGGCGGCGGATTTTACAAGGTGGAAAATCTGGAAAAAATCGGTACAATTATACTTTTAGACGCGTCCTTTGATTGGATCTACAATCGGATCGTCAATGCGGAAAATGCACAAAAGAAGTTGAAGAAACGTCCGCTTTTCAATTCGTATGACCAGGCCAAAGCGCTGTACGATTCGCGCCAAAAGGCGTATAAAAAAGCGGCTAAAACGGTTATCGACGTGGAAAACAGCTCGCCGGAGGAAGCGGTCAAAACGATACTGAAAAGTTTATAATACAAAAGGATCAACCATGGTGCGAGGGGTTGCGGGTTTCTTGCTGGCTGTAGCGGTGCTGTGGGCGCAGAACGATTGCTCCCACTGTGATCGTAAATACGATAACGCGGCGTTTATGATCGGCAAGGACCGGGCGATCTCGGTGGGCGGCGATCGCGCTTTGATGATCAATAAGCCCGAAAACCTTTCGGTGATCGCATACAACCGGTTTTTAAACCTTTATCTGATCCAAAGCAAAGACCGCAAAAACCTGGTGGAGTTCAAATACCCCTTTACGGAAAAGCAGATGACGCTGTTTAACGAAAAGGGGTTTAAGGATGTCGAGCTGATCAAACGCCAGTGCGGTTTGCGCAGTTTCGGCGAGATCGATCAAAAGGTGAAGGATTTCTCTATCCTCAGCGGGATGTGCTGCAAAAGCTTCGGCCTGGTTTCCACCAACGGCAAAGTGATCGATTCGGAGTATATCAAGGATTTTCTCAAACGGCAGGATGCACTGTACGGCGATATCGGGTTGCGCTTTGACGATAAGATGCGCGTGGAGTATATCGATCCCTATATCGCGCCGCAAATCGAAAAGGGAGCGAAGATTCAAGGTTTTGAAACCCTGCGGGATCTGGAGGACAGGATCCTTTTTGCCAAACCCGGCAGCAGCGTGAAGCTGCGCTATGAAGACAGCAGCGGTAAAATCCGTACCACGCATTTCAGTGTGAAGCAGCGCTTTGGTGGAGGGATGGTCAGCGACAGCTTTTTGGAGCGTTTCGGGATCCTTTTTTCCGACGATCTGCGCATCGTTTGGATCAATCCCGAATCAAAGGCACGCAAAGCGGGGTTGAAAGTGGGGGATCTTTTGAAAAATATCGATCTGCACGAGGTATCTACCCCGGAGGAGGTAAAAACCTTTTTAACGGATACGCCCAAAGATCGATACAACTATATGTGGGAGCGCAAAGGGTTTTATTTCTTTGTCGCCCTGTAAAACCTGAAAAACAAAAGGAGATACTATTTTATCAACGGTTAATATTACGCAACGTTACGGAAAACGTGTACTGTTTGACAAGATCAATATTACGCTCGATCCGGGCAAGCGCTACGGACTTATCGGTGCCAACGGTGCGGGGAAGAGTACCTTTTTAAAGATTTTGTCGGGTCAGCTTGAACCCAGCGAGGGCGAAGTACAGCTCCAGCCCGGGGTGAAGCTCGGCGTCCTGGGACAAAACCAGTTTGAATTTGAGCAAAACACCCTTATCGAAACGGTTATGATGGGCAACAAGCGCTTTTACGACGCTTACAGCGAAAAGCAAAAGCTCTATATGGAGGGCGACTTTGAAAGCGATGAGGTCAACAACCGCTTGGCGGAGTTGGAGATGGTGTGCGCCGAAGAGGATCCCACCTACGAAGCGGAGGTCAAGATCGAAAAGCTGCTCAGTGCTCTGGGCTTTGACGTCGGTGTCCACAACAACCTCATGAGTTCGCTTACCGGCGGCGACAAGTTTAAGGTTCTGCTGGCACAGGTGCTTTTCCCAAAACCCGATATTTTGCTGCTGGACGAGCCCACGAACAACCTGGATATGGACACCATCGCGTGGCTGGAGGAGGAGCTTAAGCGCCACGAGGGGACACTGGTGGTGATTTCGCACGATAGACACTTCCTCAACAACGTCGTTACGCATATTCTGGATCTGGATTTTCAAAATATCCGTGAATTCACGGGCAATTACGACGATTGGTATATCGCCGCGACGGTGATCCAGCGGCAAAAGGAGGCGGATAAAGCCAAAGCCGAAGACAAGAAAAAGGATCTGCAGCGCTTTATCGAACGCTTCAGCGCCAACGCAAGCAAAGCCAAACAGGCGACCAGCCGCCAAAAGCAGCTTGAGCAGCTGGACGTGGGAGAGATCGAAACCTCCAGCCGCCGTGACCCGAGCATCGTGTTTAAACCCAACCGCGAGATCGGTTCGGAGGTGCTGGATCTGGAGGGTGTTTCCAAAAGCTACGGCGAACATACCGTGTTTGAAAATCTCGATCTCAAGATCAAACCCGGCGACAAGATCGCGCTGATCGGGACCAACGGGGTGGGTAAAACCACGCTGCTTGAGCTGATGATGGAAAATCTGCAGCCAGACGGCGGTACGGTAAAGTGGGGACAGACGGTACATCCAAGCTACTTTCCTCAAAATACCACCGATATCATCACCGGCGATATGAAGCTGTATGATTGGCTGCAAAGCATCGACGCCAAGTGGCATATCGACGAGATCCGCAAATGCCTGGGACGGATGCTGTTCAGCGGCGAAGAGCAGGAGAAAAGCGTCAAAGATATCAGCGGGGGCGAAAAGCATAGGATGATGCTTTCGAAGATGATGATGGAAAGCGCGAACTTCCTCATGCTGGACGAGCCGGACAACCACCTGGACCTTGAAGCGATCATCGCCCTGGGCGAAGCGCTGTATAACTATCCGGGCAACGTGATCTGCGTTTCCCACGACCGGGAGCTTATCGACGCCTTTGCCAACCGTATCATCGATATCAAACCCGACGGGCAGATTATCGATTTTGAGGGCAACTACGAAGAGTACGTGGCGTCAAAATCCTAGGACAAAACGGTTTGTAATGCAAAATTAGGTACAATTTAAAAAATTTATGTAATACGGGGGAGCGTGTGCGTTGTATCTGGGTATCTTTACTGCTTTGCAACTGTCTGTTTGCCGCAAGCTCCGATTTGGACGCTTTCGTGCTTGACGGGACGAAAAAATCGGAGCTGCACAACGGGGATGCTTTGATGCAAAGCTTCGACGCGGAGTTCTCCGAACCCGAGGAGGACTTTGATCCGCTGCAAGGCTACAACGAAGTGATGACGCAGATTAACGACAGGATCTACGTGTATGCGTTCAACCCCCTCGCACGGACGTATAAAAAGGTGATGCCCAAAAGGGTGCGCGGTTTTGTGAACAACTTTTTTCACAATATCTATTTCCCCATCCGTTTTACCAACAACGCTTTTCAGGGCAAAGCGCAAAACTGCGTGGAGGAAACGGGGCGTTTTTTCCTCAATACCACCCTCGGTCTGGGCGGTTTGTTTGATCCCGCTTCCAACGAGGGGCTTATACGCCACGACGAGGATTTCGGGCAGACGCTGGGATATTACGGCGTGGGAAGCGGTTTCCACATCGTTTTGCCCGTACTGGGGCCGAGTAATCTGCGCGATTTCAGCGCCTCCTTTGTCGACGGCGTCCTATCGCCGATCGGCACCAACGACGATTTGAACTACCGTATCCCCGAAAGCGACAGGGCTTCCGGGGCGTGGCAGGGTGCGAAGGCGTTGAGTGATTACTCCTACTACGTGGATGATTATGAAAAGATGAAAAAAGAAGCGATAGACCTGTACCATTTTTATAAAAACGTTTATGAACAAAGAAGAGAGCGGCTGATCGCCGAGTAAGGGGAGAAGATGACGGGCATTGTACGAGTAGCGGTTTTGACGGTTGCGGCGGCGGTGGGGCTTTTTGCCATTGAAGCGGAGAAGATCAAACCAACCATGCGGGAAAATATCGACCGGGCGTTGGAACTTTTGAAAAAGGAGCAGCTCGATACCAAACAGCAGGCGACAAAGATTTATGCGATGTTTGACGGGATGTTTGATTACTCCCTGATGGCGCGGCTGAGCCTGGGCAAGCACTGGAGCCGTTTAACCCCCGAACAGCAGGAAATATTTACCGAAAAGTTCGTGGCCAAGTTGAAAAAATCCTATATGGATGAACTTAGCTCCTACAGCGGAGAGAAGATCGAGTTGAAAGATATGGAGCAAAATAAAAGCCGGCTCCACCTGCTGACGCATATCGTCGCCGAAAACGACGTTTATGAGATTACGTACAAATTTTACCGCGCGGGTGAAAATGACTGGTATATCTACGATATCGATATCCTGGGCGTAAGCATCGTGCAAACGTATCGCAACCAGTTTTCCGGTTTGCTCGAAGAGGATTCCTTTGACAAACTGCTTGCGCTTTTGGAAAAACACTCCATCTAACCGATGCTACTGCGCTTTTATACCCGTTTTCTTTTCCGCTATCCCAAATGGCTGCTGGCTATGCTGGTGCTGTTTTTGGCTTTTGCGGGATACTACTCCACCAAGCTTGAGATCGACGCTTCCTCCAATACGCTGCTGCTGGAGGGAGATAAAGATTTGGCGTTTACTAGGCAGATAAGTAAGCGCTACGGCGGTTCAAACTTCCTGCTGGTTGCTTTTACCCCCAAGCAAAGCTTGCTGGATACGAAAACGCTGCAAACGATTAAATCCCTCAGCGACGAGCTGCGCAAACTTCCCGAAGTTACAAGTATCACCTCCATCCGAACCGTTCCGCTGCTGTTGAGTTCAGGCGGAGGGCTGAGCGGCTTGAGTGAGGGGATCGATACCCTGGCGACGGTGAAAAACCCCGATAAAGAGAAGATCAAAGAGGAGTTTTTGACCAATCCCCTCTATAAAGACGGTTTGGTCAGCAAAGATTTTCAAACCACGGCGATCATGGTGCACCTCAAAGATGATCCCAGACACCGCGAACTGGTGGAGCGCAGAAACGGGTTGCAGGAGCGGTTGGAAAACGGAGCGAACGGCGAAGTGAGCGAGGAGCTTGCGAAGGTAGAACAGGAGCTAAAGATCCACCGGGATAAGCGGCGCGAAATCGACAGCCGCAACATCGAGCAGGTACGGGCGATTCTAAGCGCTTACGAAGATGAGGGGCAGCTGTTTCTCGGGGGCGTGAATATGATCGCCAATGATATCATCGGCTTTATCAAAGATGATCTGCGCATCTACGGCTCCATTCTGGCGCTGCTTTTAGTGACGATCCTGTGGCTCGTGTTCAGGCAGTGGCAGTGGGTGGCGATGCCCGTGGTCATCTGTATCGCCGCAGTGATCGCCGCAACGGGGAGTCTGGGCTTTTTCGGCTGGGAAGTGACGGTGATCTCATCAAATTTCATCTCCTTGCAGCTGATCATCACCATCTCCCTGGTGCTGCACCTGATCGTACGCTACCGCGAACTGCAGCGCCGCTATCCAGGAGCCGATAAACATAAACTGATCCTCGTAGCGACCCTTTCAAAGATCAAACCCTCCTTTTTCGCCATCATCACCACCGTCGCGGGCTTTGGGTCGCTGATCTTTTCCAAGATCCAACCCGTGATCGGTTTGGGGCTGATGATGAGCGTGGCGATTACGCTCTCACTGATTCTGGTATTTCTACTCTTTCCCGCGCTGTTGGTGCTGGGGCGCAAAATCCCCCCTCCCCATGCCGCGGCGGCAAAACGTGAAGTGATGACCAAAGTCGCCGCCCAGGCGCAAAAACGAAAGCATATGATCTTTGCCGTGAGCATCGCAGCCCTTGTGTTCAGCGCCAGCGGGGCGAGCCGATTGATCGTGGAGAACAGTTTTATCGGGTATTTCAAAGAAAGCACCGAAATCTACCAAGGGATGGAGATCATCGACGAGAAGCTCGGCGGTACCACGCCGCTGGACGTGATCGTGCGCTTCAAAGAGGCGCCAAAGCCCGAGCCAAAACCCGCGCAGGATGACTTCTTTGCCAGCTTTGAATCGGAGTTTGCCCGGGAAAGCCAGAGCGAAGAGTACTGGTTTACGCAGCAGCGGATGAAAGCGATCGAAAAGATCCACGACTACTTGACAAGCATAGACGCCCTTGGCGACGTGCAGTCGCTGGGTACACTTTTGAAGGTGGGGCGAAAGCTCAACGGCGGAAAGGATCTGGACAGTTTTCAGTTGGCTTTGATGTATAAGGAGTTGCCCAAAGAGTATAAAAAAACGATTCTCGATCCCTATATCAGTATCGAACACAACGAGGTGCGCTTTGCGATCCGGGTGATCGATTCCACGGAGGGGCTGCGTAGAAACGCGCTGCTAAAGCGCATCAAAACCGACCTGGAGCAGATGGAGCTTGAAGCGGTGCAAAGCGTGCGGCTTTCCAATTTGATGGTGCTGTATAACAATATGCTCCAGTCGCTGTTTCATTCTCAGATTTTGACGCTGGGGTTGGTGGCGCTGGTGCTGTTTACCATGTTTATGGTGCTGTTTCGCTCCTTCACCCTTTCCTTCATCGCCCTTTCGATCAACATCGTACCCATCACCGTGGTGTTTGGGATCATGGGCTGGGCGGGGATACCGCTGGATATCATGACCATCACCATCGCCGCGATCAGTATCGGCATCGGCGTGGATGATACGATCCACTATATCGACCGCTACCGCATCGAGTACAAAAAAGACGGCGACTATCTGGGGGCGATGTATCGCTCCCACGAAAGTGTGGGCTACGCCATGTACTATACGACGTTGACGGTGATGGTGGGCTTTTCGATCCTGCTGTTTTCGAATTTCATCCCCACCATCTACTTCGGGTTGCTGACCGTGCTGGTGATGGCGCTGCTGCTAAGCTCGGCACTGCTGCTGCTGCCGCGGATGCTACTGAGTATGCGCCCTGCGCTATGACCCGCTGCGGTAGGCGACAACGCGGTTGCGCCCCTGTTCTTTGGCTTCATACAGGGCTTTGTCGGCTTGCGCTATAAGCTCTTGCAAAGAGGGGCAAGAAGCGGTGTCATACTGGACGGTACCTATGCTGACACTCAGGCGAATAGGGGTGTCTTTGTAAAAAAAGATATGTTCACTGATAGCGGTTCTAAGCTTTTCAAGGAGATTTAAACCCTCCCTGAGCGTAGCGCCGTTGAGGGAGAGTAAAAACTCCTCTCCCCCGTAGCGGATGACCGAATCACTTTTTCGCAGATGTGATTGCAGGATTGAAGCGGTTTGTTCAAGCACCATATCACCCGCAAGGTGACCGTGCGTATCGTTTATCTTTTTAAAATAATCCAGATCGATCATGGCTATGCAAAAGGGCATATCGTATCCATCGGCGTAGTATTTGAGCTTTTGCAGAATTTTCTTCAGGCGCTTGCGGTTGGGAAGCCCGGTAAGCGAATCGGTTTCACTGGCGTGGATCAAATCCTTTTGGGTTACGAGCTGGTTGAGTTCGAAGTTGATATGCTGGGAGTGGCGCACCAAAAAGATATAATCCAGCAGCAGGGAGTGGTAATCCTCCTTTGCAAGCGCATCATACACGCTATGGGCGGTGCTGTGGATCTTGTTCGATCCAGAGCAGGTGTTCATTGACAAACTCTTCGGCGATGGAATCTTTGAGCAGTTTTTGGATAACCTGCGTATCATACTCCAGCATCTGCTGCAGATAACCCAATGCGGACCCTTCGATAGCGTGGTCAAAGAACTGCTGGATCTTCTCGACCAGCCAGAGGGTATCCTCTTGAACGGTCACCTGGGAGTAGATACTTTTAAGCAGGGTTTGAAAACTTTTGATATAGCGGCTGTAGGGCAGTCCCATCTCATAATGCATCTTTCCCAGCTTGGCAAAGCGCTGTAAAATCTCCTCTTTGCTTTCCTGCAGTGCCGCAGTAAAGTTGTCACACTGCTTTTGCTGCAACTCTTTCATATCCACTTTTTCAAAAAAGCGAAGCAGGTAGGGGTCATTTCGCAACTCCCGGTAAAAAAGTTCAAATGCACTGCTGATAAGATTGTGCAGCCGTTTTGTGCTTCCCGTCACTTCCATGCAACTCCTTTATAGCAACAGTATAGCATAGTGACATTGAAGTGTGGTACAATTAAGAAATATAATCTACGGCAGCTTTGGGCAGGGGAGAAGATGGACAAAATATCAAGCAGTAATAAAAGTGCCATATTGATTGCGGCAAGCTATTGCGTATTTGGTGTTTTGTGGATCTTTTTATCTGATTATGCGGTAGAAACGCTCGCTCAGAGTACACACCAGCTCACAGTGCTGCAAACCTACAAGGGGTGGTTTTTTATCTTTGTCACCACCATGCTGCTCTATTTGCTGAGTAAACGGCTTTTTCAAAGCGCCGATGATGAGGTGCAAGCCCACCGCAAAACGACCCAAAAGCTGCGGCGCAATACGGCACTGCTTGATAGGATTATTAGCGCTTCCCCCGATGCGGTGTATATCAAAGATATGCAGGGACGTTATCTGCTGTTTAACGGCGGTGCGGAGCGGGTCACGGGTAAAAAGCGCTCCGAGGTGATCGGAAAAACGGACAATGAGGTCTTCAGCCCGGAAAATGCGCAAAAGATCCGGGCCAGGGATCGCGGGATTTTGAAAGAGGGCAAAGTGGTCAATGAGGAGGAGGAACTCTTCATCGAGGGCAAGAGGCGGTTTTTTTGGTTGACCAAAGGGCCCGTATACGATGAGCAGGGCGAACCCTTTGGACTCTTTGGGATCGCGAGGGAGATGACGCGGCAAAAGATGTATGAACAGACACTTGCCAAGGCGAAAGAGCGCTACTACAACCTGGCGCACTACGACACGTTGACAAAGTTGCCAAACCGGCTGGATGTGCTTGAAGTGCTGCGAAAAAAGTGCGATGCGGGAGATCCCTTTGCTCTGTTTTTACTGGATCTGGATGCTTTTAAAGTGATCAACGACTCCTACGGGCACCGCTTTGGGGATCTGTTGCTGGTACAGGTAGGGGATCTGCTGCAGCAGGTGTTCGGTACCGAAGAAAACGTTTTTCGCATGGGCGGGGATGAGTTTGCGATGATCGTCAACAGCAGTGACCGGGTGCTGCTGCAAGAGCTCATCGACCGCTTTACGCAGCGGATGGATCAGCCCGTGCAGATCGAAGAGGTGGATGTGTATATCACCGCAAGTATCGGGGTCGCGCTGTATGACGAGGATGCCAAGGACGTGGACGGGTTGCTGCAAAACAGCGACGCGGCGCTGAGCAACGCCAAAAAGATAGGGAAAAATACCTTCAGTTTTTACCGCTACAGTTTCACCGAAAGCGCGCAGCAGCACGCGCAAATCGCCAGCCGTTTGAAAATGGCTTTGCAAAACGGCGAGTTGCAACTGCACTACCAGGGGCAGTACGATACGCAAACACGGCAGCCTGTGGGAGCGGAAGCTTTGATGCGCTGGAACCGGGAGGGAGAGACGGTCTCTCCGGGGGTGTTCATCCCCGTTGCCGAGGAGAGCGGTCTGATCCATGAATTGGGAATTTTCACGCTGTACGAAGGGTTTAGCACGGCGGCGACGCTGGCGCAGCGGGGGCGCTTGAGAGGCAAGATCGCCCTGAACGTTTCCGCGCGGCAGCTGGGGCACAGGGAGTTTGTCAAAACCATGGAGCGTATCGCGGACAATACGAAGTGCGACCCTGCCCATATCGAGCTTGAAATTACGGAAACCTCCATTTTAAATAATCCAAGGGTCACGACGGAGATACTGCACAGATTGCGCCAAAACGGCTACAGTATAGCGATGGATGATTTCGGGACGGGGTACTCCTCCCTCTCCTATCTCAAGGATCTGCCCATCGACAAGCTCAAGATCGATCGCTCCTTTATCCAAAACATCCACACCGAACCCAAAAACCAGTCAATCGTTCGGACCATGCTCTATATGGCAAAGGAGCTTGGGATCGTGACCCTGGCAGAAGGGGTGGAGACCAAAGAGGAGTTGGAGTTTTTACGCGAGCAGGGCGTTGATATGATCCAGGGCTTTTACTACCACAGACCCGCTCCCAAGGAGGCGTTGGAGCGCCTGTTTGCCTAAGTGCCCATCGCCCGCCCGGCGATAAAGCCGCCGGCCCAGGCAAAGTGCAGATTGTACCCGCCTCTTTTGCCCGCCACGTCAAGCATCTCCCCGCACAGGTAAAGCCCCTTTTGCTTTTTTGACTCCATGGTGGTTTTTTCCACCTCCGTTACGTCGATGCCCCCGCCGCTGATTTCGGCGTGGGCGAAGCCGTGGGTATCGGCTACGGCAAACTCCCAGTTTTTCGCGCTGAAGCAGAGCTTTTTGATCTTTTTGCGATCCAGTGTTCCCTCTATGCCGCAGTGGCGCAGCAGCGCTTTGGCGACCTTGGAGTGCAGCAGGGCATTAAGCAGGGCCAAAGCGTCGTAGTGTTTATTGGCTTTGTAGAGTTTAAGCAGCAGGTTTTCCAACTCCTCTACGGAGTGTTCGGGAAACAGATCCAGTCCAAGCGAAACCTTTTTGCCCTGCTGCAGGGCTTTGGCTCCGAGATAGCTGCTATCAAGCACCGCCAAGCCTGAGAGACCGTATTTGGTAAAAAGCAGGTCGTTACGGGTTTCGTAATGTTTCCGCCCCTCCACCAGCAGCGTCAGCCCGGCCTCCGTCTTGACCCCGGCGGCTATGGCGAAGGGCCCGCTTTGGAGCTCATACTGCACCAATGCGGGGAAGGTGGGGCGGCACTCGTGGCCGAAGCTTTGGGCCAGCGCGTAGCCTCCCGCGCTCCCGCCCAGCCCCGGCGCGGCTTGGGAACCCGCCGCAAGCAGGACTTTGTCAAAGCCTTCAAAACTTTGCTTTTCGCCGTGCAGGGTAAAGGTTCGGTCTTTATCTATGGCGGTGATTTTACACCCCGTGCGCAGGGTTACGCCCAGATCCCCGAGCTTGCGCACAAAAGCACTCACAACCGCTTTGCCCTCCAGGCTTGCGGGGTATGCTTTGCCCCCGTCTCTTTGCAGCAGCGGCAAGCCCAGCCCGAAACAGAACTTTTCAAAGCGGGGAAAGTTAAACTCGTTGATGAGGTAGTTGATAAACTTTTTGTCCTCACAGTGGTAGTGCTTCGCATCCAGTTTGGCGTTGGAGATGTTGCACTTGCCGTTGCCCGCGATGCGCAGTTTTTTGCCCGGGGCGTCGTTTTGCTCGAACAGTTGGACGTGTGCTCCGGCGCGCGCCGCGGTGATCGCGGCGATCATACCGCCCGCGCCCGCTCCGATGATGGCGATCTTTTGCATGGTGCTCCGTTTTTTACGGGGATTATACCATTTTCGGTTTGGGTTGTATATTTTCCGCAGGGAAAAACTTTTTGTTATAATGTCATTTCATTTAAATTCAACGAACCGGATCGCAATGGACAGATTTGAACGCTATATACAGGACAATCCCCTTCATATCGAAAGTTTCCACCCCACGTTTAACACAGCGTTAAATGAGATGGTACTCGCCGGCGGCAAGCGGTTTCGTCCGCAGCTGCTCTTAAGCATCGTACACGAGTACGCGCCGCTTTTGGAAGATTCGGCGATGCGGGTGGCGTACGCGCTGGAGATTTTTCACACCTATTCGCTGGTGCATGATGATCTGCCCAGTATGGATGACGCGGCGCTGCGCCGGGGGCATCCGACCCTGCATACCACCTTCGATGAGGTGACGGCTACGCTGGTGGGCGATGCGCTCAATACCGAAGCGTTCGGCCTCATCGCCGGGGCGGCCTTTGCAGATGGTGTCAAGGTGGAGCTGATACAAAGCCTCGCAAAAAACGGCGGGATCGACGGGATGATCATCGGGCAGGCGATAGATTGCTACTTTGAAAATACGCCGCTGGAGCTGGAGCAGGTGAAGTTTCTGCATATCCACAAAACCGCCAAGCTCATCGCCGCGTCTTTGCAGATGGGAGCGATCATCGTGGGGCTGGAGCAAACCCAGCAGCAAAAGCTGTACGATCTGGGCATCGACCTGGGGCTGCTGTTTCAGATACAAGATGATATCATCGACGAAACCTGCAGCAGCGAAGAAGCGGGAAAAACCACGCAAAACGACGGGGATAAGAACAGTTTCGTCAACATCGTGGGTCTGGAGCGTACCTATGAGGAAGCGGACACGCTCGCAGGCGCGATCGAGCAAAATTTCAAAGAGTTGGATGAGAAGTTGCAATCGGCGTTGCAGCCTCTGATGCAAAAATACTTATACAGACACAAAGGAAAAGTTCAATGAGACAAAAGATGGCAGATACCATACGATTTTTAAGCGCGGATATGATCCAGAAGGCAAACAGCGGCCACCCGGGCGCACCCATGGGCTTGGCGGATATCGCGACGGTGCTGAGCGAACACCTCAGACACAACCCTAAAGACCCCAACTGGCTCAACCGCGACCGTTTGGTTTTTAGCGGCGGACACGCTACGGGGCTCGTGTACTCGCTTTTGCACCTGTGGGGCTATGACGTGAGCATGGAGGATCTCAAAAACTTCCGCCAGCTTGATTCCAAAACTCCCGGCCACCCCGAGTACGGCCATACGCAGGGCGTAGAGATCACCACCGGACCGTTGGGGCAGGGGATCGCCAACGCCGTGGGCTTTGCCATGGGCGCGAAATATACCGCGAGCAAAGTTAACAGCGACACTTCCAAACTGATCGATCACAAAGTGTACTGTCTTTGCGGCGACGGGGACCTGCAAGAGGGGATCAGCTACGAAGCGTGCGCCTTGGCGGGGCACCAGCGGCTGGATAATCTCGTCGTTATCTACGATAGCAACGCCATCACCATCGAGGGCAAAACCGACCTGGCGTGGAGCGAAGACGTCAAGGGGCGCTTTGAAGCGCAGAAGTGGGAAGTGATCCAAATCGACGGGCACGATTTCGAACAGATCGATGAAGCGTTTACCAAAGCCAAGGCCGCGGACAAACCCGTGCTCATCATCGCCGATACCACCATCGCCAAGGGCGCGGACAAGATGGAGGGCAGCCACAAAAGCCACGGCGCGCCTTTGGGTGAGGAGGAGATCGCCACTGCGAAAAAGAAAGCGGGCTTTGACCCCGAGAAACGCTTCTACGTCCCCGAGGACGTGCTTGAACGTTTCCGCTGTGCGGTAGAGAAGGGCGATTTGGCGCAAAAAGAGTGGAACCACGCCATCAAGCAAGCGCCCCTGCTGGAGCAAAACGAAGCGCTTAAGGCGCTGATGGAGCCGGATTATGCCAAGATCGAGTGGCCGGGCTTTGAAGCGGGAGCGAAGGAAGCCACCAGAGGCAGCAACGGCAAAATTCTCAACGCCATCTCCAAAGCGATCCCCGGGTTTATCGGCGGCAGTGCCGACCTGGCGCCTTCAAACAAAACGGAGCTAAGCGGTATGGGCGATTTTCCAAACGGCAAAAATATCCGCTTCGGTATCCGCGAGCACGCCATGGCGGCGGTCACCAACGCCATCAATCTCTACGGACCGCTGCGGGCGTTTAGCGCGACCTTTTTCGTCTTTAGCGACTACCTCAAACCCGCCGTGCGGATCGCCGCGCTTTCGGGCATAGAGCACCACTTCATCTGGACGCACGACAGTATCGGCGTGGGTGAGGACGGCCCTACGCACCAGCCCATCGAGCACCTCAGTCAGTTCCGTGCGCTGCCCAACTTCTACGTTTTCCGTCCGGCGGACGCCAATGAAAACGTCGAAGCGTGGAAAACGGCGCTGCGGATCAAAAACGCGCCCACGGGCTTCGTACTGAGCCGTCAGGGCTTGACCGTACGCGAGTACGCGCCGCTTGCCGGCAGCGTGGCGCAGGGGGCGTATCTGCTCGAGCGTGACGAAAACGCACAGATCACGCTGATCGCCAGCGGCAGCGAAGTGGACCTGGCGCTAGAGAGTGCGAAGCTGCTGCGCCAAAGCGGCAAAAAGGTCAACGTCGTCAGCGCGCCGTGCTACGACCTGCTGGTCGAGCAGGACAAAGCGACCGTGGAGAGTATCATCGATCCAAACACCGCAACCGTCGCCATCGAAGCGGGCAGCGCCAACGAATGGTACCGCTTCGCCGATACGGTGATCGGGATGGATAGCTTCGGCGCCAGCGGCCCAGCGGCGGACGTCTTTGAAAAGTTCGGCTTCACCGCCCAAGCCGTAGCGCAGAAAGTGCAGGGGTTGTAAAATACCAGCTTTGAGAAAACGGGTTTATTCCCGTTTTCTGTTTAGTATAGAGCAAATGCACATTATCGGTGATTTTACAATCTGTACTCCAATCTAACAAACTGAAAAACGGAAAATGTATGATGAGATGCCACAGCTTTTGGAGATAATGATTTAACGCCAGAGGTATAAAAAGCAGGCAAAGGAGAAGCGGTGCCGGTGAGTGTGATGATCAAAGCATTTGTTATCTGGCTGTGCATTCTGGCGTTGGCCGTGGGTAACGGTATCTTGCGTGAAGCCGTACTCATGCCGCATCTTGCGCAGAGCGCTGCTTACGTGCTAAGCGGCCTGCTGCTGTGTGCCGTTGTCATCGCTGCGGCGTACGTGTGGCTTCCGTGGCTGCGGGTTGACTCCCCCTTCCGGCTGTGGCTTGTGGGACTGTTTTGGCTGATGTTGACGCTGGTTTTTGAGTTTGGCTTTGGGCTTTGGCAGGGCAAGTCATGGGCCGTACTGATGCAAGCGTATACCTTCAAAGGCGGCAATCTCTGGCCCCTCGTGCTGGCGGTGACGGCCGCGGCGCCCTATATAGCGGCCCGGCTCAGGGGGCTTGTGTAGCCCGCAGAGCGTGCGGGGACCAGTCTACGATTTTGTATACCAGCTCCGTTTTGTTTTTGATCGTTTTGATCTCTTCGATCATCAGCCCCTCGATCTCCATCGCCTCAAGCTGCCGGATGCTCTCTATACCCTCCTGAGCCATGCGCCGCAGTACCGTTCCCCGGTACGCTTTGGCCCAGTGGCTGACGCTTTTGCCGTTTTTGAGAAACTTCATGGTGGTATAGGGCTTGGAAATCTTGTAGAATTTATCGTAAAACCCCGCGCGCAGATCCAGCACCTCCTCCTTTGCCAAGTAGGCATCCAGCGCTTTGGTAAAGTGCTCCTTGTAAAACTTCTCCGGCGCGAGATCGCCGACCTTTTCGCCCTGTTTGAGTTTGTATTCGGGCAAGCCTTCGTCGCCTGCGAGGATCGGGCCGAAGAGGTTGGAAAAGATCACGAGGTTGGTATCGACGTAGGCTTGGGCGTCGCTTGCCAGCGAGGGGTAGTCCAGGTGGTCAAAAGCCACGCCGTCGTAGCGGTTGATCGCTTTTTTCGTGGGCGCGGCAAACAGATCGTGCGTGTAGCGCGCTACCAGTTCGGGTTTTTTGGTGCCAAAAAGCTTTTGCAGCTGTTCATTATCGGCGCCATCTATATAGTGCTGGTAGTGGCGGATAAACTCTTTGCGCTTGTCGAAAAGCTCGGGGAAAAGAAAGCTCTCCTTGCCAAAAGGCGCCCCCTCTCCTGCGGGATGTTTGGCTTCGCTGGGGGCGAAAAGTATCTTCATGGGTATCTCCTTTTGCGGGGGTGGGCAGGGGTGTTTTCTGCAATTTGGGGAAATTTTAACAATTTTTTCATAAAACTCTTGACACCACAGAAAAAAATAGATACAATTCCACCACTAAATTTGATTGCTGGCGTAGCTCAGTTGGTAGAGCAGCTGATTTGTAATCAGCAGGTCGGGGGTTCGAGTCCCTTTGCCAGCTCCATTTTTAGTATCTTTATAATATCAGTGTTAATACCAGTTATCGTGGTGAGATACTCAAGCGGTCAACGAGGGCAGACTGTAAATCTGCTGGCTATGCCTTCGAAGGTTCGAATCCTTCTCTCACCACCACGACGCGGGAATAGCTCAGTTGGCTAGAGCGTCAGCCTTCCAAGCTGAGGGTCGCCGGTTCGAGTCCGGTTTCCCGCTCCATTTGATCTGGGAGCTGAAGAGATTACTCCTTAAATGTATGATTCTCAATAGTCTCCATACAGTATACATTTCTTAAGTAACCCTGATATTAGGCACACGATAGGTACATACGCCCAGATAGCTCAGTGGTAGAGCACTTCCTTGGTAGGGAAGAGGTCGGCGGTTCAAGTCCGCTTCTGGGCTCCATGTGGATTAAGTTTCGTAAAGTAAACTTAAACTTTTGGAGTCTAAGAAAAAATTGAGTAAATTATGATATAATCACCCGATAAATTTTCGATGGAGGAATAAAATGGCTAAAGAAAAATTCGACAGAAGTAAGCCACACGTAAACATTGGTACTATTGGTCACGTTGACCACGGTAAAACTACATTGACTGCTGCAATTACAGCCGTACTTGCTACAAAACAAAGCGCTGAGCTTATGGATTATGACGCGATTGACAACGCTCCCGAAGAGAGAGAAAGAGGGATCACGATCGCAACTTCTCACGTTGAGTATGAAACTGAAACAAGACACTATGCTCACGTAGACTGCCCGGGTCACGCCGACTACGTTAAAAACATGATTACAGGTGCTGCGCAAATGGACGGTGCGATCCTCGTTTGTTCTGCGGCTGATGGTCCAATGCCACAAACAAGAGAGCACATCCTTCTTTCAAGACAGGTTGGTGTACCTTACATCGTTGTTTTCCTAAACAAGATGGATATGGTAGACGACGAAGAGCTTGTAGAGCTAGTTGAGATGGAAGTTAGAGAACTTCTTGAAGAGTATGACTTCCCAGGTGACGATACTCCTATCGTAGCAGGTTCAGCACTTCAAGCGCTTAACGAAGCAAAAGAAGGTAAAGTCGGCGAGTGGGGCGAAAAGATTCTTGAGCTCATGGAAGCCGTAGATAGCTACATCCCCGAGCCTCAAAGAGACACTGATAAAGATTTCTTGATGCCTATCGAAGATATCTTCTCCATTCCCGGACGTGGTACGGTTGTAACAGGTAGAGTTGAAAAAGGTACCGTTACTGTTGGTGACGACATCGAAATCGTTGGTATTAAAGATACACAGGCGACAAAAGTTACCGGTGTTGAAATGTTTAGAAAAGAGATGGAATCCGGTGAAGCCGGTGACAACGTTGGTATCTTGCTTAGAGGTACGAAGAAAGAGGACGTTGAAAGAGGTATGGTACTTTGTAAACCAGGTTCTATTACTCCTCACACCAAGTTCGAAGCGGAAGTTTACGTACTAAGCAAAGACGAGGGTGGTAGACACACGCCTTTCTTCGCTGGATATAGACCTCAGTTCTACGTAAGAACCACTGACGTAACAGGTGACGTTGAGCTACCTGCAGACGTAGAGATGGTAATGCCCGGTGATAACGTTAAAATGACCGTTACACTGATCAACCCGATCGCACTTGAAGACGGTACGAGATTCGCAATTAGAGAAGGTGGTAGAACAGTAGGTTCTGGTGTTATCTCTAAAATTATCGAGTAGTAGATAGAGGGCTTCCCCTCTGTCTAGATAAGGAAAGACATGAGAGAAACAATTCACTTAGCGTGTGAAAAGTGTAAAAGACGCAACTATCACACCTCTAAGAATAAGAAAAATACAACTGAAAAGTTAAGTTTGAAAAAGTACTGCAAGTTCTGTAAAGAGCACACGGTACACAAAGAAGCAAAACTGTAAGCTCACTGCATGAAAGTTTTGGGGCTTTCGGGTCTCAAAACTTTTTTTGTTTAAGCAAAGGCCAATAGCTCAGTTGGTAGAGCATCGGTCTCCAAAACCGAGTGCCGGGGGTTCGAGTCCCTCTTGGCCTGCCATTAAAGGGTAAGTATGCAAAAGTTAATTAACTATTTTAAACTTTCAAAACTAGAATTAGATAAAGTAATTTTTCCAACGAAAGAGCAGATCAGACAAGCGTTTATTGCAGTTTTTGTCGTTGTTACAATAATTTCACTATTCTTGGCTTTAGTCGACTTTATTATGTCATTAGTTGTATCATCAGCAGTATAAAAGGATTTTTATGGCGTTACAGTGGTATGCGATCCAGGCTTATGCCGGAAGCGAACAAGCCGTTAAAAAAGCGATACAGCAGCTTGTCGTAGATAACGGGATCGAAGAGAAGCTCGGTGACATTATTGTTCCAACGGAGGATGTTATCGATATCAAAGAGGGAAAAAAGAGAATCAGCGAACGCTCTTTATACCCCGGATACGTTTTTGTCAATATCGATCTTGATACGGCACTTTGGCACAAGATCCAATCTCTGCCCAGAGTATCGAGATTTATCGGGGAGCAGAAAAAGCCCACCCCGTTGACAAAAGCCGATATCGACCTGATCTTGGAAAAGGTGAGCAAAAAATCTGCGCCTAAACCGAAAGTTGAGTATGACAAAGGGGAGATGGTGCGTATCATCGACGGTCCCTTTGCCAACTTCAACGGTATGGTTGAAGAGTATGATTTAGAACACGGCAAGTTGAAATTGAACGTCTCTATCTTCGGCAGAAACACGCCGGTGGAGATTCAATATACGCAAGTAGAAAAAATTATATAAATAAATCACATACAAAGGAAAGAAGATGGCAAAGAAAATTGCAGATAAATTTAAATTGATGATTCCTGCAGGCCAAGCAAATCCATCACCTCCCGTTGGTCCCGCTTTGGGTCAAAGAGGTATCAACATTATGGAATTTTGTAAAGCCTTCAACGAAAAGACAAAAGACAAGATGGGCTTCAATATTCCCGTTGAGATCACGGCATACAGTGACAGAAGCTTTAGCTTTATCACAAAACAGCCTCCGGCGACGGACCTTATCAAAAAGGCTGCCGGGATCAAAAAAGGTACGGACAATCCTATCCAGAACAAAGTAGGGAAGATCACGCAGGCACAGCTTGACGAGATCGTAGAGCAAAAGATCGCGGATCTAAACACCGACGACAAAGAGATGGCCGGACGCATTATCGCGGGTAGCTGCCGAAGCATGGGTGTGGAGATCGTAGACTAATACAACTACCACTGAAGGTGGGAGCAAAATTTTTATTGCGGAGATATATAGATGAGTAAAAGAATTAAACAATTAAGAGAAAAAATCGACTTTGAAAAAACATACAGCCTCGATGACGCTGCCAAGATGGTAGCTGATTTGAAAACGGCTAAATTTGATGAAACGGTAGAGTTGGCGCTGAACCTCAACGTCGACCCCAGACACGCCGACCAGATGGTACGCGGCGCTATCGTTTTGCCAAACGGTACGGGCAAAAGCGTAAAAGTAGCGGTTTTGGCAAAAGACGATAAAGCGGACGCGGCAAAAGCAGCCGGTGCGGATATCGTAGGAAGCGACGACCTGGTAGAGGATATCCAGGCGGGCAACATCAACTTCGACACGCTTATCGCAACCCCTGACATGATGGGCGTAGCGGGGAAAGTAGCGCGTGTTCTCGGGCCGAAAGGTTTGATGCCTAACCCTAAAAACGGTACGGTAACCCCCGACGTTGAAAAAGCGGTTAAAGAAGCAAAAGCGGGGAAAGTGAACTTTAGAGTCGACAAAAAAGGCAACATCCACGCCGGTGTGGGCAAAGCGAGCTTCAGCGCAGACGCTATCAAAGAAAACTTGACGACGCTTTTGGCGGAAGTCAACAAGAAAAAACCCGCTGCCGCAAAGGGAAGATATATCACAAACGCCGCATTGTCTTTGACGATGAGCCCCTCTTTGCAACTTGACGCAGTGGAGCTACTCGACGTAAACTAGTCCCGTAAAGGACTTCATCTTAGACTTAAGAAAACGGGGGCAAGCGCTTAATCAGATCGGTTTTTTTCCGAAGCCGTGTGCCCTTTGGGACTGCCCTGTTTGAAGTCGGAAAGGAGAAACTGATGACAAGAAGCGAAAAGGTTCAATTAGTTGAAACCCTGACCGAAGAGTTCAGCGCGTCAAACGGTATCGTCGTTGCCGATTATAAAGGCATGACCGTTGCCGAGATGGAAGCGATGAGAAAGTTGGCCAGAGAAGCCGACGTGAAGGTTCGGGTTTTAAACAACAGATTGACCAAAATTGCTCTTGAAAATGCAGAAAAACCCGGTCTTGAACTTACGGGGACCAACATCGCCCTTTGGGGTGAAGATCTCGTAAGCGTCGCCAAGGCTGCGGTAAAAGCTGCTGAAGAGAGTGATGACAAGTTAACGCTTAAAGCCGGACACATCGAAGGTGAAGCGGTTGATGTCAAAGAGATCGTGGCTTACTCCAAACTGCCTGGCAGAGAAGAGCTTTTGGGAATGCTGCTTTCTACATGGACTGCACCTGCGAGAGATATGGCTGGTGTGCTTAACGCGGTACCGAACAATTTCGTAACAGTGCTTGAGAATATCAGACAAAGCAAAGAGTCTGCGTAATTAGCGTCAAGTATTGAGTAGAGTTGAGCACATCAGTGCTCTTTTTTAAATACGTATAACAAAAACAGAAAATATTTGAAAAAGGAAATAAAATGGCAATCACAAAAGAAGATGTAATTGAATATATCTCAAACATGTCCGTATTGGAGCTTTCTGAGCTAGTAAAAGAATTTGAAGAAAAATTCGGTGTATCTGCGCAGCCTACAGTTGTAGCTGGCGGTGCTGCTGCCGGCGGTGAAGCTGGTGGAGCTGCTGAAGAGCAAACTGAATTCGATGTTGTTCTTACAGACGCCGGCGCGAAAAAGATCAACACGATTAAAGTCGTAAGAGCCGTAACCGGTCTTGGACTTAAAGAAGCGAAAGCTGCAGTTGAAGAACTTCCCCACACACTTAAAGAGGGTGCTGAAAAAGAAGAAGCTGAAGAGATCAAAAAGCAGATCGAAGAAGCTGGCGCAAAGTGCGAACTTAAGTAATTTAGTTTTTGTCCGGGGGATTCACCCCCGGGCTATCCCTACACATTTATTTACCAAAATAATTTGAAACCATTGCATTGCAATCGCTTCGATTGTATCGTGCAATGGTTTTACCATTTACCCCAAAATAAGGTTATAAACTTATGTTAAATTCACTTTATTCAGGAAACAGACTTCGAGTAGATTTTTCAAAAACGGCTCAAGAGATCGATGTACCTAATCTGTTGCAACTGCAGCAAAAAAGTTATGACGACTTTTTGATGATAGGTAAAAATGATAAGAGTGAGAGCGGGATTGAGCGGGTGTTCAAATCCGTATTCCCCATCAACGACCAGCAAAACAGAATCACCCTGGAATATGACAGTATAGAGGTAATCAAACCCAAGTACACGGTACGTGAGTGTATGGAACGGGGCTTGACCTACTCCGTATCGCTAAAGCTCAAAATCCGCCTCGTGACTTGGGAGCGAAATGAGAAAACCGGTGAAAAACTGGGCGTCAAAGATATCAAAGAGCAAGATATCTACGTGCGCGATATCCCGATGATGACCGATAGAACCTCCTTTATCGTCAACGGTGTCGAGCGGGTTATCGTCAACCAGCTTCACAGAAGTCCCGGGGTAATTTTCAAAGAGGATGAATCCACAAGCGCGAACAACAAGCTTGTGTACTCCTCACAAATCATTCCCGACAGAGGTTCGTGGCTCTATTTCGAGTATGATCAGAAAGATATCCTTTACGCGCGCATCAACAAGCGCCGTAAAATCCCCGTAACGATTCTTTTCAGAGCGCTGGGGTACAATAAAGACGACATTATCAAACTTTTCTATCCCGTCAAATCGGTAAAAGTGGATAACAACAGGTTTATCGTTCCTTTCAACGAAGCGGATTTCGTCGGGCGCGCGGAGTTTGACGTGCGCGATATCGACGGGAACCTGATCGTCGCATCGGGGAAAAGATTGACCAAGAAAAAAGCGCAAAAGCTGCTCGAAAGCGGGGTAGAGTGGGTGGAGTATCCCATCGATTACCTGCTTGAGCGCTACCTTGCCGCACCCGTCGTAGACGGCGAGAGCGGAGAGGTGCTTTATGACACGGCAAGCGCGCTCGATGAGCAAAAGCTTAAAAAGATTATCGACCAGGGGATCGGATCCTTCGACATCGCCGACGACTTGGCAGAGGGACGCGACCAGGGTATCCTCAACTCCTTCCAGGCGGATTTTGAAAACCTCAAGCTGCTCAAGCAGACCGAAGAGATCGAAGATGAGAACGATCTGAGCGCGATCCGTATCTACAAAGTGATGCGACCCGGCGAGCCGGTGACGGTCGAAGCGGCCAAAGAGTTTGTCAAGCAGCTGTTTTTTGATCCGGAGCGATACGACTTGACAAAAGTGGGGCGTATGAAGATGAACCATAAGTTGGGACTCAACGTTTCCGATTACGTTACGGTTCTTACCGCGCAGGATATCATCAAAACCGTCGAGTATCTCGTGAAAGTCAAAAACGGGATCGGCCATATCGACGACCGTGACCACCTGGGCAACAGACGTATCCGTGCCATCGGTGAACTGCTTGGCAACGAGCTGCACAACGGTCTTGTCAAGATGCAAAAGGCGATCAAGGACAAGATGACGGTAGTGACCACGAACATCGACGAATTGATGCCTTACGATCTGATCAATTCGAAGATGATCACCAACACGATTTTGGAATTTTTCTCCAGCGGGCAGCTGAGCCAGTTTATGGATCAGACCAACCCCCTGAGCGAAATCACCCACAAGCGGCGATTGAGTGCGCTGGGTGAGGGCGGCCTGGTCAAGGAGCGTGCCGGGTTTGAAGTGCGGGACGTGCACCCCACGCACTACGGCCGTATCTGTCCTATCGAGACGCCGGAGGGGCAAAACATCGGTTTGATCAACACCCTTTCGACATACTCCAAGGTAAATGACCTCGGTTTCATCGAAGCACCCTATAAAAAGGTAAAAGACGGGGTCGTGACCAACGATATCGTCTATATGACCGCGACGCAGGAGGAGAACAAAGTGATCGCTCCGGCAAGTACGGTCGTTAACGAGGATAAAACCATCGCCGAAGATCTTATCGAAGCCAGAATCGACGGGGAGATTACGCTGATCGATAAAAACCGTGTGGATCTGATCGATATCAACCCCCTTATGGTTGTCGGCGGTGCGGCGAGTTTGATCCCCTTCCTTGAACACGATGATGCCAACCGTGCGCTTATGGGTTCAAACATGCAGCGTCAGGCGGTGCCGCTTTTGAAAACGGAAGCTCCTGTCGTGGGTACCGGTATGGAGAAAGTAACCGGCCGCGACGCGTGGGAAAATATCAAAGCAAAACGCGCCGGCGTGGTTGAAAAGGTTGACGCGAAAAATATCTATATCATGGGTGAGGATGAAGAGGGCGTCTTTATCGACCACTACTCCATGCAAAAGAATATGCGTACCAACCAAAATACCACCTTTACCCAGGCACCCATCGTCAAGCAGGGTGACCGTATAGAATCGGGACAGGTGATCGCGGACGGTCCCAACATGGATCAGGGTGAATTGGCACTGGGGAAAAATATCCTCGTAGCGTTTATGCCGTGGAACGGGTACAACTTCGAGGATGCGGTCGTCATCAGTGAAAGATTGATCAAAGACGACAGCTTCACCTCCGTGCACACCTATGAAAAAGAGTGTGAAGCCAGAGAGTTGAAGCACGGTAACGAAGAGATCACCAGAGATATTCCAAATGTCCGTGAAGATGATCTGCTGCACCTGGATGAGAGCGGGATCGTCAAAGTGGGTACCTACGTCAAACCCGGTATGATCCTGGTCGGGAAGGTTTCGCCCAAGGGTGAAGTCAAACCCACTCCCGAAGAGCGGCTGCTTCGAGCGATCTTTGGTGAAAAAGCGGGACACGTGGTCAACAAATCCCTCTACTGCTCCGCTACGATGGAGGGGGAAGTGGTTGATGTCAAAGTCTTTACCAAAAAAGGCTACGACAAGGATTCCAGAGCGCTGCAATCCTATGAACAGGAAAAGGAGCTGCTTGATCTGGAACACCACGATCAACTGCTTATGATCGACCGTGAGGAGATGCTGCGCATCACTTCGCTGCTTTCCAACGCAAAATTGCAAGAGGAAGTGGAACTTGAGGGCAAAGCATACGCAGCGGGCGATCAGGTGGAAAAAGAGGTGATCGGCAGCGTCAACCGTTTCGCGCTGAACTCTTTGGTCAAAAAGTACGACGAGCAGATCCAGGGGGAGTACGATTCTTTGAAAAACCACTTCCAAAGCGAGAAAAGAAAGCTCAAAGAGGCCCATGACGAGAAGCTCAACATCCTTGAAAAAGACGACATCCTTCCAAGCGGGATTACCAAACTTGTCAAAGTCTACGTCGCGACCAAGCGTAAGCTCAAGGTCGGGGACAAGATGGCGGGTCGCCACGGGAACAAAGGTATCGTTTCTACGATCGTTCCCGAAGTGGATATGCCCTACAAAGAGGATGGAACGCCGGTGGATCTTATCCTGAACCCGCTGGGGGTACCTTCGCGGATGAATATCGGACAGATTCTTGAGGTGCACCTGGGACTTGTTGGTAAAAACCTCGGCGATCAGATCCAGCAGATGTTTGAGCAGAAAAAAGAGAACTTCTTCGAAGAACTCAGAGGCAAGATGACGGCTGTTGCCGACACGGCGAAGCTGATGAATGCCAAAGAGGTGATTTCGAAGATGGATGACGATACGCTGGTTAAATACGCAAAAGATTGGAGCAAGGGCGTGAAGTTCGCCTCTCCCGTATTTGAGGGTGTTACCGCCGAAGAGTTCAAAGAGTTGTTTGAACTTGCCGGGATCGACAGCGACGGAAAAACCACGCTCTTTGACGGGAAAACCGGGGAAAAGATTAAAGAGCGCGTCAACGTCGGATATATGTATATGCTCAAGCTGCACCACCTGGTTGATGAGAAGGTGCACGCCAGAGCGACCGGACCCTACTCACTCGTTACACAGCAGCCCGTGGGCGGTAAAGCGCTCTTCGGCGGCCAGAGATTCGGTGAGATGGAGGTTTGGGCCCTTGAAGCATACGGGGCGGCCAATACGCTTAAAGAGATGCTTACGACAAAATCCGATGACGTGGAGGGCCGTGTAGCTGCGTATAAAGCGATCACCAAAGGTGAACCGGTACCGAAACCGGGTATCCCTGAAACGATGTTTGTTTTGAGAAAAGAGTTGCAAGCACTAGGTATCGATGTGGACCTATATGATGATAAAGAGGAAGAGGGAAGCAATGAATAGATTGGAAGATTTAGCACCTGTTGAGGTTAGCGACAGCGTAAAACCGAAAGATATTAAAGCGTTAAAGTTTGGCTTGGCAAGTCCCGAAAAGATCCTTTCCTGGAGTTTCGGGGAGGTCAAAAAGCCCGAAACGATCAATTACAGAACGCAAAAACCCGAACGTGACGGGCTTTTCTGTGCCAAAATTTTCGGACCGGTAAGGGATTACGAGTGTATCTGCGGCAAATATAAAAAGATGCGCTTTAAAGGTACCGTCTGTGAAAAGTGCGGGGTTGAGATCGCTTCGTCGAAAGTGCGCCGCCACAGAATGGGGCATATCGACCTTGTAACGCCCGTAGCCCACATCTGGTACGTCAGTTCCCTTCCAAGCCGTATCGGTACGCTTATGGGGATCAAGATGAAAGATCTTGAGCGTGTACTTTACTATGAAGCGTATATCGTCGTCGAACCGGGTGAAGCCAGCTACGACAGCGAGGGGAAAACCCCCGTAGCGAAGTTTGACGTGCTCAACGAGGAGCAGTTTCAAGAGATTTACCAAAGATTCGGCGAAACCGGTTTTGAAGCGCATATGGGCGGGGAAGTGATCCGCCACCTGCTGGGAGAGCTGGACCTGGTTGAACTTTTCCAGACACTCAAAGAGGAGGTTGCCGCAACCAAAAGCGAAGCGAAGCGCAAAACCCTCGTCAAGCGGTTGAAAGTGATCGAAAGCTTCCTGAATTCGGGGAACAAACCCGAGTGGATGATGCTGACGAAGCTGCCGGTTATGCCGCCCGATCTTCGTCCGCTCGTTTCCCTTGACGGCGGAAAGTTTGCCGTCAGTGACGTCAACGATCTCTACCGCCGCGTAATCAACAGAAACCAAAGACTTAAGCGTCTTGTGGAGTTGGAAGCGCCGGAGATCATTGTCCGCAATGAAAAGAGAATGCTGCAAGAATCCGTGGACGCGCTGTTTGACAACGGCCGCCGCGGCAACGCCGTCAAGGGTGCGAACAAGCGTCCTTTGAAATCTTTGAGCGAAATCATCAAAGGGAAGCAGGGGCGATTTAGACAAAACCTGCTCGGGAAGCGTGTGGACTTCTCCGGACGTTCCGTTATCGTTTCCGGTCCGACGCTGCGCATGGATCAGTGCGGGCTGCCTAAGAAGATGGCGCTGGAGCTGTTTAAGCCGCACTTGATGGCAAAGCTTGAGGAAAAGGGTTACGCCACGACGCTGAAGCAGGCGAAGAAGATGATTGAGAAGCAGACCAACGAAGTGTGGGAATCGCTCCAGGAGATCGTCGAGGGGTATCCGGTGATGCTAAACCGTGCGCCGACGCTGCACAAACTCTCGATCCAGGCGTTTCACCCCAAATTGATCGAGGGCAAAGCGATCCAGCTGCACCCGCTCGTATGTTCGGCATTCAACGCCGACTTCGACGGGGACCAGATGGCCGTGCACGTACCTTTGAGCGACGAAGCGATTGCGGAAGTGAAGCTGTTGATGCTCAGTTCCATGAACATTTTGCTTCCCGCTTCGGGGAAATCGATCGCCATTCCTTCACAGGATATGGTTTTGGGTCTTTACTACCTGAGCCTTGAGAAAGAGGATGTCGCAGGGGAGCACAAACTCTTCGGCAACGTGGATGAAGTGATGATCGCTATCGACAGCGGCAAACTTGATCTCAACGCCAAGATCAGAACCGTCAAAGAGGGTCGAACGATCCAGACGACGGCCGGGCGCGTGATCCTCAGCTCCATCATTCCCGATTTCGTTCCGGTGAACCTTTGGAACCGCGTAATGAAGAAAAAAGATATCGGGGCGCTGGTTGACTACATCTTTAAAGAGGGCGGTATCAAAGTGACTGCCGAATTCCTGGACAACCTCAAAGACCTCGGGTTCAAATACGCGACTATGACGGGTGTTTCGGTATCGGTGGACGATATCCGGGTACCGCAGCAGAAGGTGGAGAAAGTTGATAGTGCCAAAAGCAAGATCGAAGAGATCCAGAAGCAGTTCGGCGCGGGTCTATTGACCGAGCAGGAGCGCTACAACAAGATTATCGACGTATGGACCGATACGAACAACTCCATCGCCAGCGATCTGCTTTCGATGATCAAGGATGATAAAGAGGGCTTCAACTCCATCCACATGATGGCTGATTCGGGGGCGAGAGGTAGTGCCGCGCAGATCAGGCAGCTTTCGGGTATGCGTGGTTTGATGGCAAAATCGGACGGTTCGATTATCGAAACGCCCATTACCTCAAACTTCCGTGAGGGGCTGAACGTACTTGAGTACTTTATCTCCACCCACGGTGCGAGAAAGGGTCTTGCCGATACCGCCTTGAAAACGGCGAATGCGGGGTACTTGACCAGAAAGCTCGTCGACGTTGCGCAAAATGTGAAGATCCTCAGCGACGATTGCGGGACCCACGAAGGGGTGGAGATCACCGAAATCACCGTGGGGAACGAGCAGATCGAACCCCTCGGAGACCGGGTACACGGCCGTGTGCTTGCCGAGGATATCATCGATCCGGTGACCAACGAAGTGCTCGTGAGCGAAGGCACGCTCATGGGTGACGCGGAGGTGGAAAAGATCAGCGACGCGGGAATCCGCCAGGCGATCATCCGAACTCCGGTAACATGTAAGGAAAAGGGCGGTCTGTGCGCCAAGTGCTACGGCTTGAACATGGCTGAAGCCAAAGTGGTGAAAAAGGGCGAAGCCGTGGGCATCATCGCCGCGCAATCGATCGGGGAACCCGGTACGCAGTTGACGCTCCGGACCTTCCACACCGGCGGTACGGCGTCAAGTTCCAAAGAGGAGCGCCAGGTTACGGCGGACAAAGAGGGCTTTATCCGCTACTATAACCTCAAAACCTATGAAAACAGAGACGGTAAGCCGATCGTTGCAAACCGAAGAAACTCTGCGGTATTGCTGGTTGAACCCAAGATCAAAGCGCCCTATGACGGCGAGATCGATATCCAGATCATCCACGACGAGATTTACGTTATGGTCAAAAACGGTGACGACGCGCACAAATACGTCCTTCGAAGAAGCGATGTGGCACGACCCAACGAGCTTGCCGGGGTGAGCGGGAAGATCGAGGGGAAAACCTATATCCCCTACCAAAGCGGAGACAAGGTCAACGAAGGCGAGTCGATCGTAGAGGTGATCAAAGGCGGCTGGAACATTCCCAATCGGATCCCTTACGCGAGTGAACTCAAGGTAAAAGACGGGGAGCCCATTACGCAAACCATCGAAGCCAAGGAAAAGGGTACGGTGAAGTATTACCAGCTCAAAAGCGATTTCCTGGAGCGGGTACATGATCTTAAACAGGGGCATGAGGTCAAGGAAAAAGGCCTGTTTGCCGTGATCGCAGACGGAGAGGACCGCGAAGCGATCCGTCACTATATCGCCAGAGGCTCCATTATCAAGCTTGACGATAACGCAAGTGTGGAGAAAACAAGCGTCATCGCCGAGCCCAAATCCAAAGAGCAGGTGATCGTGGCCGAGTGGGATCCCTACTCCGATCCGATCATCGCCGAAGCGAAAGGTACGATCGCCTTTGAAGACGTCGTTGTCGGAACGACGGTTAGCGAGCAGGTGGACGAGTTGACGGGCGAGAGCCGGTTGGAAGTCAACGAGCATATTCCAAGCGCGTATAAACCTACGATTTTGGTAGCAAGCGAAGCGGGGCAGGTATTGCGCTACGCCCTTGAACCAAAATCCGCGATCTATGTGAAAGACGGACAGGAGATCGAAGTTGCGGATATCCTGGCTAAAACACCGAAAGCGGCCGCGAAATCAAAAGATATTACCGGCGGTCTTCCACGGGTAAGTGAACTCTTTGAAGCCAGACGTCCCAAAGATAAAGCGCTTATCGCAGATACCGACGGGGTGATCAGCTTCGGTAAACCGCTCAGAGGCAAGGAACGCATCATCATCACCGGCGATAGCGGCCACTCCAGCGAGTTGATCGTTGACAAGAACCGGCAGATTCTTGTCAAAGAGGGCGAGTTTGTCCACGCCGGTGAAAAGTTGACCGACGGTACCGTCTCCAGTCACGATATTTTGAAAATCCTCGGCGGCAAAGCGCTGCAGGAGTATATCGTCTCCGAAGTACAGCAGGTTTATAGACGCCAGGGGGTTAATGTAACCGATAAGCATATCGAAGTTATCATCTCCCAGATGCTGCGTCAGGTCAAGATCGTCGATAGCGGCGACAGCCGATTTATCGCGGGTGACCTTGTGAGCAAGAAGGCGTTTAAAGTGGAAAACGAACGGATGGTAAACCTCGGCGGCGAGCCCGCCATCGCGGAACCGATCCTTGTGGGTGTGACCAGAAGTGCGGTTGCCAGCGACAGTATCATCTCCGCGGCATCCTTCCAGGATACGACGAAGGTGCTTACCGAAGCGTCCATCGCCGGTAAGGTTGACTACCTTGAAGACTTGAAAGAAAACGTTGTTATCGGTAGAACGATCCCCGTCGGTACGGGACTGCTGGACAGCGAAAAGGTCAAAGTCAGCGAAAAAGATGCGTAGGAAGAGGAGGGAGCGTTCAAGCTTCCTTCCCGTATGCGTAGAAAAATAAACTCTGTGGGGTAAGCCGCTAAAAGCTGTAGCTGACCCCCATCATCCCGATGTCGATACCGTCATTGGGCTCTTTTAAGCCTGCATTGGAGTAGTGCATATAGCGCAGGTGCAGATCAAAATCCCCCCGTTTTACCCCGATACCGAATCTATCTTCAAATTGAAATGCCGAGGACATATTGCGCCCGTCGATCATCGTATCCGAAATCAAAGCGGCCCCGATCCCCGCCTCAAGGTAGGGTTTGTAAGCGACATCGGTGTGAAAGTTCATGGTAAAGACCGGAGAGTAGGCGATCCCGGTGATGTCGTCGTGATCTCCGTCCCAGTAGTTGAGAGAAAGCTCATGGTATCCGGAGATGTCAAAAATGCCGTTTTGGTACAAAGGGGTTTGAAAATCTTTTCTCAGCCCCACGCGAAGGATTTTGATATCGTCGTTACTTTGACCCCCGTCGATCACGACCGAAGAGATATCGGAAGCAAAAAGCGGTGTGTGGCTCAGTGCAAGCAGGCCCGTTAGCAGTAGTTTTTTATACATGAGTTCATCCCCGTTAACTTTTTATTAATTATTATAATATATTTTGGTAAGAGTAGGCTTGTAAAGGAGGGTCCCAAAGGAGAGGAGGGGTTAAACGACCCGTTTCTCCTCACCTTTTATCACCCGGACGAGATTGGGGATATGTTTATAAAAGACGATAAAGCTGATCAGCCAGATCGGGGCATGGGAGTTGATCTCGGGCACTTGGGGATGGATGATGTAACTTGCCGCGATAAACGCCGCCAGTCCGATCAGGGAGGAAAGCGAAGAGATGCGCAGGGTTTTCCCCGCGACGACCCAGGCTATAAGGGCGATCACTGCTTCGATCGGTAACATCAGGGCAAAAACGCCCAGTCCCGTGGCGACCCCTTTGCCCCCTTCGAATTTCAAATAGGGGCTGAAGCAGTGGCCGACGACGGCGAGAAAGCCGATCATCCACAATTCGTGAGCGCCCAATCCCATAAGCATCGCAACGACCATAACCGAAACCCCTTTCAGGGCGTCAAGAACCACGGTAGCGATGGCAAGCTTTTTGGCCAGATCGGGGTTTTGTTCCTTGACCACGCGTAAAACGTTGGTGGCACCGATGCTTTTACTCCCGCTTTTGGAGATGTCTGTTTTGGCGAAGGTGCGTGCAAGCAGCAGCCCGAAGGGGATAGCCCCTACCAGGTAGCCGACAAGATAGAAAACGATATTGATATGAAGCTCCACATAGATCCTTTCTTGTGTTTCATTGTGTAACGTCGGGTTTATCAGAGTGTACCATTTTATCTAATTTTATGTTAAAATTAGAGATTGTACAAAGCACAAAACAACTAAATTGCAGGTATTAAAGTTTTTGTAAGATATCTATTGAAAAAGCAGGAAAGAGTATGGATTACGTTAAAGAGATTGAAAAATTAAAAAAAGAGCTCGATGTCACCGTCGTAGGCCACTTTTACCAAAAGGACGAAGTGTTTGCCATGGCCGATATCACCGGTGACTCTTTGGAACTTGCCAAAAAGTGCAAAGCGGACAAAGCGCAAAACGTGGTGTTTTGCGGTGTCGGGTTTATGGGACAAAGCGTTAAGATCATCGCCCCTGAAAAGCGGGTTTTTATGCCGCGCGTGGCGTGCTGTTCCATGGCGAAGATGATCGATAAAACCTATTTTGACGCCAGCATGGATTTTATGCAAAAGCACGGAATCGAAAAAGAGGGTATTCTGCCCATTACCTACATCAATTCCGACGCTTCGGTCAAAAGCGAAGTGGGCAAGATGGGCGGGCTGGTCTGTACCAGTTCCAACGCGTACAAGATTATCGAACGGGGATTGAAAAGCGGGAAGAAGATCTTTTTTATGCCCGATCGCTGTCTGGGGCAGAATTTTGCCAATGAGATGGGGCTTCGCTCCTGCGTTATCGGCGACGGGCAGGACCCCAAAGAGTGTGACGTGATCTGTTTCGACGGCTTCTGTTCGGTGCACCAGCTTTTTACCCCCGATGACGTGGCGTTCTACCGTAACAAATACCCAGAGATCAGGATCGCCGTTCACCCCGAATGCGATCCTGAGGTATGCAAACTGGCGGATTTCGTGGGATCGACGAGCCAGTTGATCAAATATGTCCAGGCGCTGCCAAAGGAGCAAAAGGTCGCCGTGGGTACGGAGTATAACCTTGTCAATCGGATGCGGGAAAGCAACACGTACGTTCTTTCGGCGACGAAACCGGAGTGCCCGACGATGAACGAAACGACGCTGCAGGATCTTTATGAGTGTCTGGCGGCGATCAAGGCGGAAAAACCGATCAATGAAATCTTTGTGGACGAGGAAACGGCCAAATACGCCAACCTCGCCCTAGAGCGTATGCTCGAGGTCGTGTAATGCAAAAATTGGAGTTTGTCAAAGCCGTGCTGCGGGAGGATCTGGGCAGGGGCGATCTTTTTGCCAGAGTGATGCCCTCCTCCCCCGCCAAAGCGTATATTCTCGCTAAAAGCGACGGCGTACTGGCGGGCAGGGAGTATGTGCAGGCGTTGGCCACACTGTATGAGCTTCAGCTGCAGTGGAACAAAACAGACGGCGAAAGTTTTCAAAAGGGGGAAAAACTGCTGGAGCTGCAAAGCGACTCCCACACCCTCATGGCCGTAGAGCGGACTTTGCTCAACATACTGCTGCACGCCAGTTCTATCGCTACGCTAACGCATAAATATGTCCAGAAACTTGCCGAGTACGATACCCTGCTGCTGGATACGCGCAAAACCCGTCCGGGGTTGAGGGAGTTTGAAAAGTACGCCACCCGCATGGGGGGCGGGGTGAACCACCGGATGGGCCTGGATGATTCGCTGATGCTTAAAGATACCCATCTCAAAACGATCCACGATTTGGAAGCTTTTATCAAGCAGGCCCGCAAACAGATCCCCTTTACCGCAAAGATCGAGGTGGAGTGTGAGGATTTGGCTCAGGTACAAAACGCTTTTGCCGCGGGAGCGGATGTGGTGATGTGTGACAATATGAGTATAGAACAGATGCAAGCGGCGGTAGCACTGCGCAACGAGCACTATCCCAAAGTTTTGCTCGAAGCCAGCGGCAACGTCACCCTGGATCGCCTTGAGGAGATTGCGCAAACGGGGATCGACGCCATCAGTACAGGGGCGACGGTGCATCAGGCAAACTGGATCGACCTTTCCATGAAGGTGGAGTAAACCGCTAATTTTCAGGAGCCCGAGGGGGGAAGTCAACCGCCCGGGGCCTACGCACATAGAGAGGCAGATAGATGGCAGACGAAGAGGAAAAGACCGAAGAACCCACCCCAAAGAAACTCGAGGACGCCAAAAAAGAGGGAAACGTTCCCAAAAGCCAGGATACCAGCGGGGTGGTGACGCTTTTGATGGCGATCGGGATGATGTATCTGTTTTTAGACGATATGATGCGTGAAATGGGCAAGATGATCAAATACTATTTCTCCTTCATCGGCCAGGATATGACCCTCGATACCCTCCAAAACTTTATCCTTTTCACGATCAAGGAGTTGACCCTGATCATTCTGCCCGTAGCCCTGCCCATCGCTTTTGCCGGCCTTGTGGGCGGCTGGCTGCAGTTTGGTTTTGTCTACACCACCAAACCCCTGGTACCGGATTTAAAAAAGATCGATCCCATCAAGGGGTTGAAAAATCTGATTTCGCTAAAAAAGCTGGTGGAGGGGTTGAAGATCATTTTGAAAGTGGGGTCGGTTTTCGGCGTCGCCACTTACGTGGCCTGGGGGTTGATCGAAGAGTTGCCCACCGTAACGCTGTTTCATCTGCCCGAGCAGCTCAAATGGCTGGCCGAAAATATCCTGATCATCGTACTGATCATGGCGGCGCTGCTGTTTGTACTGGCCGTAATCGATCTGATCTTTGTGCGCTACAACTATTTCAAACAGTTGCGCATGAGCCAAAAAGAGGTCAAAGATGAGCATAAAAATATGGAGGGGGATCCCCAGATCAAAGCCAAGATTCGCGAAACGCAGATGAAGATGGCGCGGGGGCGGATGCTCGCTGACGTAGCGGATGCGGATGTGGTCGTCACCAACCCCACCCACTACGCGGTAGCCCTGCGCTACAAAGAGGGTGCCGACAGTGCCCCCAAGGTGTTGGCAAAGGGTGCGGACCACCTGGCGTTTAAAATCCGTGAAGTCGCCATTGAGAATCAGGTGCAGATCGTGGAGAACCCGCCCCTTGCCAGGGAGCTGTACCGCGTAACCGAAGTGGGTGAGAGTATTCCCGACGAACTCTACCAGGCGGTTGCGGAAGTCTTGGCGTACGTATATAAAATCAATCAGAAAAAGCTGCAGCAGAGTTAACTTAAAACAGGTCGCGGATGCGCGCTTTCAACCCCTCGTCGATGCGGGCGAGCCCGGCGTCTTTGAGGTATGCCAGGGTGACCTCGGCGCTAAAGAGCAGCTGCTGCTTTCTAAAGATCTCCTGCTTGATGGCAAAGGAGCTGTTTTTCATCCAAAGCAGCTTGCTCTTCACCTCAAGCAGGTCTCCCAGTTTTGCACTGGCTTTAAAATCGGCATTGAGCTTTTTGACCACAAACCCCTCCCTCTCTCCGCCTGGCATCAGACCCCTGGAAAAGAAGCGCTCGCTGCGGGCCCGTTCGCAAAAGTTGATATACTGCGAATGGTAAACGATCCCGCCGCAATCGGTATCTTCGTAATAGATTCGTATCTGCATGATCTCCCTTTGATCGGTTTTGCAAATTATACTGCGCAACCCTTTAAGATCAGGTAGTTGTAACCGTTAAATTTTTTTTACATAAAATTTTGCTATAGTAAGGAAAAATTTTATCTAATAGTAATGGATATGGATAGACGACACTTTTTACGCAATGCAACAGTTTCCTTAGCAGCACTTTCCGGTCCCGCATGGGCATCTACGGAACCCAGAGACAGCGGTATGCAGCTTATCGCCGATATCGACAACCGCCTGAAGCGGTTGCGGTCGGTGGTGGGCTTTGGCAATTTCAACGTTATCGGGTTTGACCGGGCTTTGCAGTATGCCCGTACCTACTCCAGCATCGGGGCGTTTACAAAAGAGGAGTTGCAGTTTATCGAAATTCTTTTTTACGCCGATCCGGGACAGTTCGGCTTTTACGGAAAGCGCACCTGCAACTCCCTGACCCAGCAGATCCCCATGAAAGAGGTGACCAAAGTTCCCTATACGGGGCACTACGTCTACAAGGATTTTCACGCCACCTATGAAAAGATTTGCCGCGACGTGGGAAAGAGTTTGATCCTTACCTCCGGGGTGCGCAGCGTCGTCAAGCAGCTAAGCCTCTTTTTGAGCAAGGTGCGCAAATGTGACGGCAGTATCGCCCTGGCGGCACACTCCATCGCCCCTCCGGGGTACTCCTACCACTCCATAGGCGATTTCGACGTGGGCAAAGTGGCTTTGGCTGGGCAAACTTTACCAGCCGTTTTGCGCAAACGGAGGAGTTTAAAAAGTTGATCCGGTTAAACTATATCGATATCCGCTACCGGCAAAACAACCGCGACGGAGTCCGGTACGAACCCTGGCACGTCAAGATGATTTAAATTAGCGTTTCTTTTTACGCTTTCTTTTTTTCTTGTTGCGCTTGCTAAAGAGGATAAGCTCCTCCACCGTTTCCACATCTTTAGGCAGCTTTGACAGAATAATCTGCAGCAGTTTCGCCGTGGCTTTGGCATCGCTGAGCGCGCGGTGGTGGGCATCGTTTTCTAGGTTGAGCTGCTCATTGAGGTAACTCAATCCGTATTTGGCGCTTTCGATCGTCTTTTTAGCCAGATCGATGGTACAGACTTTGCGGTTGGCAAGCTCTCCCAGCCCGTAGCGCTTGAGTGACTTGGAGAGAAACTTATAATCAAAATCCACGTTGTGGGCGACAAAGACCGCATCCCCCAAAAACTGTTTAAACTCGTGAAGCACGGTTTTGAGTTTCGGGGCATCGAGCAGCTGCAGCGCTTCGATGCCGGTGATTTTGGTGATATATTTGGGGATGTAGCTGCAGTGGATCAAGCTTTCGAAGGTATCGATCACTTCGCCGTCTTGCATCTTGACCGCACCGATTTCGATGATTTGCGAACTGTCGGGCTTGCCACCGTTGGTTTCTAGATCCACGATACAGAAGGTGGCGTCCTCGATCCGCTGGTACTGGGTGGTCAGAAAGTAGCGGTTTTCCTTTTCATTTTTTTCGATGGGGAAGCCCGAAGCCTGCAGCAGCATGCAGATCGCGTCGCTGCTTTCCTGTACGCTGCTGTGTTTTTTGACGATGGAGTTGAACTTTTCCTGGGTCAACTCTCCCCGTTCCAGGGCGTGTTCGAGAATTTCAGCGGTTTTTTGCATTATCGATAAACTTTTGTACCCGTTGCAGGTCTTTTTTTCCCTTGTACGCTTCCACGCCGCTGCTGACGTCCACCCCGTAAAATCCGTGGGATAAAACCTGCGGAAGGTTATCGGGGTCAAGTCCCCCCGCAAGGATCGTTTTGGAGTTGTCGCGATCTGCAAACCACTCCAGGTTCAGCCGCTTTCCGCTGCCCCCGTAGCATTCGCAGTAACTGTCCACGATACGGTAGCGTGAGGCGAAGCGCTCCAAATCTTCGGGTTTGCGCGCACGTATCACGGGAAGGGCGGGGAAGGCTATTTTGCCCAGAAAGGCTTCATCGATCTCAAAGTGCAGCTGGGCCCGGTCCAGGCGGCACAGACGCATCGTCTGGTTGATGCGATCGGCAGTTTCGTTGACAAACAGGCCCACGGTGGTGACAAAGGGGGGCAGCTGCGAAATGATCCTCGCCGTCTCCTCGGGCGTGATAAAGCGGGGGGAATTTTCGTAAAAAACGAACCCCAGCGCGTCCGCACCGCAGCTGGCGGCAAACAGGGCGTCCTCAAGGTTGGTGATGCCGCAGATTTTGACGGAGGGCATACTAAACTTTTAAACTCTCGATCGCTTTGGCGTAATCGTTTTTGAAAACGTAGCTTCCGGCCACGACCACATCCACGCCGGCGTCTTTGAGGGTGTGGATATTGGCGTCGCTGACGCCGCCGTCGACCTGGATGAGGCACTCGGGGTTGCGTTTTTCGATCAGGGCTTTAAGCTTTTGCGCTTTCTCCACGACGCTTGGGATAAACTTCTGTCCCCCGAAACCGGGATTGACGCTCATAAGCAGCACCATATCCAGCGATTCTAGCAGGTATTCGATACTTTCGGGAGGTGTATGGGGATTGAGTACAATCGCGGGGCGGATCCCTAAAGAGCGGATCTTTTGGATCAACCGGTGGGGGTGTTTCTCCTCCTCGATGTGAAAGGAGATGAACTCGGGCTTAAGCGGTGCGAAAAGATCCACGAAAAAGGTGTTGTTTTCCACCATGAGGTGGATATCCATGGGTTTTGTCGCCGCTTTGGCGACCGCTTCGACCACGACCGGTCCGATGGTCATATTGGGGACGAAGTGTCCGTCCATCACGTCTACGTGGATATAATCGCAACCCGCTTTGCAGATCGCGTCGATCTCCAGGGAAAGTTTTCCAAAATCGGCTGAAAGAATACTCGGTGCTACTAACATAATTATCTATTTCCTTTTTAACTGCTGAGAAAGAAGGTGAAGGGTTGATCTTCAAAGGTAAAGTTGATCTGGATCCCCTTTTTCGGTCCTACCGTTTTATGGACATCCTCCAGGTTGTCGAAATTTCTGGGGATCGTGATGTTGATCGAAACGTTTTCATCGCTTAGGAGGGATTTGGACTTTCCGGTGATGACGTTGACGATTTCGCTCAAGCCGTCTTGAAGCATCTCGTCGCTGTTGACATCACCGAGCAAAATTTCGCAAGCGCGGGTGACGAGGCTTTTCTCCATCACGATGGTGATCATCCCCTCCAACTCGCCGTAGATGGCGATGGAGCTGGCCATATACTGCTTATCTTCATCCTCGATGGTCAAAGGTTGTACCTTCACATCGTGCTTTTTGGGAATAATGCTGGTCATCACCTGCAGGGTATGGACCGTCGCTTCGGTAAACTGAGCGATATGCGATACCAGGTTTTTGGAAAGTTTTTTTCCTTTTTTCCCGGCGGTGGCTTCCTTTTCTACCGCTTTGACATCCTCATCGTTGTAAAAATCCTCTTCCCGTTCGAAAAAGAGGTAGCCCGCGTCCTCAAGCTCCTGAATAAAGCTGGGGGGAACTTTGCTCGTATCCAACCCCACGAAGGCAAACAGCGCTCCGTACTCCGCCCCCTCCGCGGAGAGTTTGAAAAAGAAGTTCGAAGCGTGGATATTGAACGACGAAACCCGCATCGCGTTGAACATGAAGGTTTTAAACCCGATTTTGAGGCAGTTTTGGTGATAGGTCAAATCAAACTGTTCCAAGATATCGCCGTCGAGGTAATCTTTGAGATAGTAGATGACGGTGTTGCGCACCTTTTGCGCGGCGATCATGTTGGTGGTAAGACCGAAGTGGATCTTGTCCAGAATCGCCAGGTAGGTATCTTCGTTTTTCTTCAGGGAAAGATAGTCGTTATAGGTTTGGGCGACGACGGGGTTGTAGCCGCGGTCAAAGAGTTCGATGGCGATGATGCTGCGCTGGGAAGAGTCCTCCTTCCAGATCAAAACGGAGTTGTTGTTTTGCTTCTGGGTTCCCTCCCTGGTAAAAAGCAGGGCGTTGTCTTCGGTATCAAACAGGGAGAAGGGAACGTCGTCGTTGAAAAAGTATTTGATCTGGTCGTAGTGCTGCTTGTTCAAGTCGCAGATACCGATATCGCATTTGATCTTGGCGTGGAGATCGCGCAGCACCTTTTCAAAAAAGGCTATCCCGTTTTTATTGAAAGAGATCACCTTTTTAAAAGAGATCAGGACCATTTCAAACTTTTTAGCCTGGATAAACTGGATATCTTGCAAAGTGATAAAACTGTTGGCGTTTTGACCGTCGATAAAGCCCTGGGGCATAAATATCGCAACGGTTTGTTTTTTAATGACCGGTTTCATCGAACACCTCGCTAAATCGTGGATAGATATCTTGGACAAACTCCACTTTCAATTCCAGGAAATCGTTGAGCCCCGCTTCGATAAAGAGCTGTTTGCTAAAGATTTTAAACAGCAGCAGGTGCATCATCTTGGCCAGATCGCAAACATCCCCGCTGCACTGTTTGTGGCCGAAGGAGAGTTCCAGCAGTTTCAAAACCGAAGCGTCCACCTCCCACAGTTTGCCGATGTAGGTAACGAGGTTGGCGAAAGTATAACCGCTGATACGCTTCAAGATGCCGTCTAAGGAGAGGTCCTGGCTTTGGCGGATAATCGCCACGTCCTCTTTGTGGTCCCCGAAGATCTGGTCGGCGACGACGACGGTGGCGCAGATGATCGAAGATGCCGACTGGTATTCGCTTTTTTCCAGTTCAAAGGAGCGCAGAATATGGTTGAAATCTTTAATGATTTCAATTTGAAAGTTTTTAAAGTGTGCCGAGTCGAGTTTGAAATAGTCCCATCTGTTCGGGGACATATAATCGATCATATAGGCAAATACCAACTGTTTCGCCCGGTGTGTTCCCAGAGCCGAAAAGATCTGCTTCTCATCTTCGAGGGTAGATTTGAAACTGTACGCGGCGCTGTTGACCACCTTTTTTAAGTACACCACCAGCTTCTGGTCGTTTTTTGCCACAATCGCCGCTTTATCAAGTTCTCCGGCATTGAGATGATCGAGGCACTCTTTGACCACGTTGGGTAAAGCGGGGACGTTTTTCAAGTAGCGTTGAATCTCTTCTTTTGTGACCATGCAAATCTTTCTTAAAACAGAGTTGTACCTGCGGGATTAAATGTCAGATATTATACTAAATAGTTAATGAGAAATCAAAGTGATCGGGTTTTTCACAGATTTTATACAGGGTTTTGAAACATTTTGATAAAATAAGGTACAATATAATGATTATGGAAAGGGCACTTTTTGTTACACTTTGAAACGGTTTACCGTTGTCCGGAAAGTGCTTTGATCGATATGAGGAAAAATTATGGAAGCTCAAAGTGTATTGGAAAAACTCGATAAAAAGCTCGGTGAACTCAAAGAGAGTTACCGGCAGATGCAAGAGGAGAACAGGTCACTCAACAATGAGATGATCACGCTCAAAGCGCAAAACGAAAACCAGCGAATCAAAATAGAAAAGCTCGAAGAGGATCTGCAGCAAAAGGAGCTCGAAGCCGAGGAGATCGTCAAAAAAGTCGAAGATATTTTGGGGAACGTGTAGATTATGAAGAAGTTGTCGGCAACCTTTCACGGAATACGGTTTCAATTTTCGCTGGATGACGAGTTCGCGGATTACGTCCACAAGGATCTTTGCCTCAACGCCGTGGAGTTTGACAGGGATAACGAACTGCGCAAACTGCTCAACGCGTATTTGAAAAAGAGCGATGAAGTGTTCCGTCTGGAGAAAAAGCTTGACCGCATTTTGCAAAAGCTTGAAAGCATAGAGGAGAAGTGATGCCCGATTGGGGAGTATACGTCACCTTCGGTGTCTTGACCGCACTGATTATGTATATCAAGATGGCGATCTTTAGAGAGTAGCTCGTATTGAAAAGATAAAGAAAGAACAGTATGATTAAACAGATTTTACCCCTAAGCTCCATCATCGCATTGCGGTTTTTGGGGCTTTTTATCGTTATGCCCGTGTTGTCGGTCTATGCGCTTGGCCTTGAGGGTGCCGATGAGGTACTCGCCGGCGTCGTGATCGGCGGATACGCCCTGACGCAGATGCTTTTGCAGCTGCCCTTCGGGATACTCAGCGACCGCATCGGACGCAAACAGACCCTGCTGATCGGTTTACTGATCTTTGCGGCGGGATCGGTGGTGTGCGCGCTTAGCGGCGATATCTATATGCTGATGTTCGGACGCTTTTTGCAAGGTGCCGGGGCTATCGGAGCGGTGGTCACGGCGATGATCAGCGACAGCGTCAAAGAGGAGGTGCGCGCCAAAGCGATGGCGGTGATGGGCGGAAGTATCGCCGTAAGCTTTGCCGTCGCGATGCTCGCAGGCCCCGTGATAGGAACACACTACGGGGTGGACAAACTCTTTTGGATCACCGCGTTTTTAGCGCTGGCGGCGATCGCTATCTTATTTACCAAAGTCCCCGCCCCGCCCGTGATCAGCCACGATTACGAGCAGGAGAAGCTGGGCGTGATTTTGAAAAACCGCGATTTGATGAAGATGAACGTAACGCACTTTCTGCAAAAGGGGTTTATGACGATCGCGTTTTTGGTGATCCCGCTGATACTGACCCAGGAACACGGTTGGGAGAAAACCGAACTGTATAAAGTCTACCTGCCCGCGATGCTGTTTGGACTGCTTGCCATGGGGCCCGCGGCGGTGCTCGGCGAAAAAAGGAACCGCTATAAAGAGATCTTTGTTTTCTCTATCACCCTGTTCGGGATCGCGTTTTTACTGATGCTTCTAGGCGGCGGCGGAGCGCTGTTTATCGTCGGGGTGGTGCTGTTTTTCGTCGCGTTTAATATGTTTGAACCGCTGATGCAATCGCTGACGACCAAGTTTGCCAAAGTCCACCAAAAGGGCGCGGCGCTGGGCGTTGCCAACTCCTTTGCTTACTTCGGAACCTTCATCGGCGGTCTTTTCGGGGGGATGATCCTGCGCGATTTCGGCTTTGATACGCTGGTGTATCTGCTTTTAGCCATCAGTGTCGCGTGGGCGCTGGTGACGCTGAGTATGACCAACCCCGCGAAGATGCGAAACCTCTACCTGCCCAAAAACGAAGCAGCCAATTTGACGGCCTTGGAGGGGAAAGAGGGGATTTGCGAATACTACACCAACGAAACCGAAGGGGTAGCGATCATCAAATATGAAACGGAAAAGTTCGATGAAGAAAGCATTAAATCCATCGTTGCGTAAAGCCGCGGCGCTGAAGTACCAAGACGACGCTCCCAAGGTCCTTGCCAAGGGTTCGGGGGAGTTGGCGCAAAAGATTTTGGACAAGGCGGAAAAATACGACGTCTCGGTATTTAAAAACCCCGCACTCGCCAACTCCCTGCTGAACGTGGAGGTGGGTAATCAGATCCCCCCTGAGCTGTTTCAAGCGGTGGCGGAAGTATTCGTCTGGCTGCTCAAAAGCGAAGAGAAACCCCAGCTCAGTGGCAAACTTTAAAACCCATTTCGTCGGTTCGGCCATGCTCTCGGGTGCGCTGGCGAGTGCTTTTTTGACCATGGGCGCGCTGAGCCAGTCCCAAACCATGACCGCCTTTGCGGTGGGGACGTTGGCGGGGCTCATGCCCGATATCGACGCGGATAACTCCAAACCGCTCAACATCGCCTTTACCGTGATCGCGATCTTTATCTCCTTTTTGACCGTCTTTGCCCAGGCGGGCAGTCTCTCTATCGCGGAGATGGTGCTGTTTTGGCTGTTTGTTTTTTTCCTGATCCGCTTTGTGGTGATGCGCCTGTTCCAATCGATCACCACCCACAGGGGCGTGTTTCACTCCATCCCCGTCGCCCTGCTGCTGGCGGAGGTGACGATTTTGCTGTTTTACCACTTTTTTGACGCCCCCGCGGTGACGGCGTGGATCTACGGGATCGTGTTTTTTGCGGGGTATCTGGTACATTTCGTACTGGATGAACTGGTCAGCGTCAACCTGTTTGGTTTGAGCGTGCGGCGCTCGCTGGGGACGGCGATGAAGTTTTTCGATCGGGAAAGTCCCGTTTTATATCTGGTATTGTACTTTTTCGCAGCGGCCGTCGCTTTTATCCTCCCCGATCCGCAAGCGGCGTGGGAAGCCCTTTCGCAGATGCGGGGGTTTTTCGATATCTGGCTGCCCGAGGGGGAGTGGTTTGCCACCTTCGGCAGCGCTCAGTAAAGCTTGGGGTCGCAGCCGTCCTTTTCAAAGCAGCGCTGCGCACTTTTAAACCCCAGATAAAACAGTTCGTCGAGATTTTTCATATTAAACACCCCGTACCCGTCGAGCTTGGGATGGGTGATCTCCATATCGCATCCTTGCAAGCCCCGTTTGGTAAATTGTGACCAGCCCAGGAAAAACAGCCGCTTCATATTGGCAAGTATGCCCTTTTTGACGTAGGGCCGGGGCAGCTGGGGGTAAAGATTGACGCCTACTGTAGGCAGCGGGGATTGGGCAAAGGGGCCGCTTGGCAGGTTATCCACAAAGCCGCCGTCGACAAAAACCCCTTCGCCCAGCGGCCGGGTGGGGAAAAGAGGGATCAGCGCAGAGGACGCCAAAAGGGCGTCCAGGACGCAGCCCCGTTCAAAAACCCTCTTCCGCCCGCGAACCAGGTCAAAAGCGGTGGCGTATACGGGCAAAGGCAGCTCCTCAAAGGTTTTCAGCGGCAGCAGGCGGTCCAGTACGGGAGCGTTTTTATCGATGCGCAGCAGCGAACCGCGCAGCCAGTTGTTTTGGAAAATCCTTTTAAACTCTTTGGATTTGAAAATAGCCAGCTGCTCCTTGGGGCTGACGCCGCCGGCGTAGCTGGCGCCGATAATGGAGCCGATGCTGCTGCCGCTGATCGCTTCGACGTAGAGTTTGTTTTGGTCCATATACTCCAGCACTCCCAGGTGAAACGCGCCCCTTGCGGCACCGCCGCCCAGGACGAGATTGTATCTTAATGTTTTATCGGCCACGGTATGATCTTCCATTCGCCCTCCATCGTTTCCACCACGGCGGTGCATGATTCCACCCAGTCGCCGCAGTTGAGGTATTCGATCCCGTCGATGTTTCGGATCTCCGCTTTGTGGATATGTCCGCATATTATACCGTCATAGTGTTTCATCTTCGCATGTTCGGAAAGCACCTTTTCATAATCGGTGATGAAACTTACCGAACTTTTGACGTTATCTTTGACATATTTGGACAGGGACCAGTGTCTCTGGCTGCCCAGCAGCTTGCGCAGCTTTGTGACTTTGTCGTTGACGTAGAGTAAAAAATCGTAACCGTAATCCCCGAGAATCGCCAACCACCGTTTGGTCATGGTGATGGAGTCGAAAAAATCCCCGTGGGTCAGGTAGTAGCGCTTACCGTTTGCACAGTTGTAATCATAAGAGTTTCGAATCTCCAGGTTGTCCCCGAGCATCAAAGGGACGAAGGGGCGGAGAAATTCGTCGTGGTTGCCGGTGATAAAGACCACCTTTGTCCCCTTTCTGGCTTTTCTCAGGATCTTTTGGATCACGTCGGAGTGCGACTGCGCCCAGCGGAATTTGCGTTTAATCGCCCAGCCGTCGATGATATCACCCAACAAAAACAGGTTTTGGGAGTCATTGTGTTTTAAAAAGTCCAAGAAGGCTTTACCCTGGCAGTATCTGGTACCCAGGTGGAGATCCGATACGAAGATTGATCTATATTCCATGGTTAAAATAATAGGTAACGGCGGTGACATTACGGTTACAAAGGGGGCAAGCGGCCGGATATGGACGGGGGTGTGCTATAATTGATCGATGAAAATTTTGAAAAGGTGCTTTGATGATACGATCTCTTTTGCTGCTTTGCTGTACCGCCCTGTTGCTTGCCGCATCGGATATTTTGATTCTGAACTCCTACAGCTCCACTTTCGACTGGACGAAAAAGCAGGTCGACGCGATGATCCGGATTCTCGAAAACAGCGGGGAGGATATCGAGATCTCGGTGGAGTATATGGATACCAAACAGATCAAACCCACCGCGGAATACAAGCGTCGGCTCTTTGAGTTTTACCGTTATAAATACGGCGACAATGAACCCGAAATCATCATCGTCACCGATGACAACGCTATGAATTTCGTGCTGGAGTTCAAGCAGCAGCTTTTCCCCGATGCCCGGGTCGTTTTTTCGGGGGTGAACAATATGTCGCTGAAGCAGCAGCTGCAGGAGATGGGTATCGTGGGCGTTTATGAGCGGATGTCGCCCAAACAAAACGCCGTTTTCGCCAAAATCGTCGATCCCGACGTGGAAACGATCTATCTGATCGGAGATGACAGCGTGACCTACGGGGCGCTGGAAAAGCTGTTTAAACAAAACCTCTCTATTATCGAGGATTTGCGATTTGTCTATGTGAGTGATGAAAATATTGAAAAAGTTACCCGCAAGCTGCAAGATGCCCAACCAAACTCCATGGCGATGCTGGTGATGGTCGCAAGCTTTCGTAACGCCCAAGGGGAGTTTGTCCCCATGAAAAAAGCGATCGCGCAGATCGCCAACAGTTTTAACGGTCCGATCATCAGTACCGCCGATGCGTTTATAGACAACGATAAAGTGATCGGGGGGCACTGCGTCTACGGCGCCAAGCAGGGGAGGGAAGCGGCCAAGCTCGCCCTGGACGTGTTGCGCGGCAAAAAGGTCCAAAGTGTTTATAAAAGTCCCAACGTGTATATTCTGGATCATACCCAGCTTGAACGCTTCGGGGTCAATGCCGAGCGTTTGCAGCTTGAAAACCCCATGATCATCAATAAGCCCCGCTCCTTTTATAAAAAGTACAAATACTACCTCTGGTTTGTCGCCGGAGTGATGGTCTTGCTGCTGCTGTTTTTGCTGCTGATCGCTAGGAAAAACTACCAACTCAAACAGGTGTTGGAAAACTTTACCGCGTCGCTAAACGCCACGCTAAATGCGGTGATCATCTACGGGGAGAATCGCAGGATCGTTTATGCCAACGATGCGGCCAGGGAGCTTTTCGGCTACGATACCAGGGAGTTGGAACAGATGCAGGTGGATGCCCTGATCCCCAAAAGCTCCTCGATGACGGTGGAGAACCATATCCGGCAAAAAAGTTCCGAAACCTACAGCGCAAATATGCTGCGCCAAAACGGCGAAGAGTTTGAAGCGCTGATACGGGGGAAAAATATCCGGCTGCAAAACCGGGAGGTCCGCATCACCTCCGTCATCGATATCAGTGAGCTCAAAGCCAAAGAGAAGCAGTTGCAGGCGGAAAAAGAGCGCTTCCAACTGGCCATCGACGGTTCCAACGACGGGTTGTGGGATTGGGATATCACCACCGATGAGGTGTATTTTTCTCCCCGTTGGAAAGCGATGCTGGGCTATGAGGAGAGTGAGATCGGTACGCAGCTTGACGAGTGGCGCAAGCGGGTCCACCCCGATGATTTGAAACAGACCCTCAAAGATGTTGCCGCGCATATCGACGGTAAAAGTACCATTTACGAAAATATCCACCGGGTACGGCACAAGCAGGGGCACTGGGTATGGATTCTGGACCGGGGTAAAGCCAAATACGACGAAAACGGTATGGCGACGCGTATGGTCGGTTTTCATACCGACATCACCCGCCAGAAGGAGTTGGAGGAGTCGCTGGAGAGTAAAGTGGCCGAGCAGCTTGAGGATATCCGTACCAAAGACCAGCTGCTGCAGCAGCAGTCGAAACTCGCGGCGATGGGGGAGATGATCGGAGCGATCGCCCACCAGTGGCGCCAGCCGCTCAATGTACTGAATTTGAGTATCGAAATGCTCGAAGACGATTATGCCGACGGACTCATCGATGAGGTCTTTATCCGAAGATTTGTTGATAAGCAAACCTCCATTATCGCCAAGATGTCCAAAACCATCGATGATTTTCGCAACTTTTTCCGCATCGACAAGGATCGGGATTTTTTCAGCGTCAAAGAGGCGGTGGAGTCGGCGATCAATATCCAGGAGGCGCAGCTGCAGCACCATGAGATCAGTATCGATATCGCCGGGGAGGATTTTGAACTCTACGGGTTTAAAAGCGAATTTGAGCAGGTGGTGCTCAACCTGCTCGCCAACGCCAAGGACGCGCTGGTGGAAAACCGTAAAGAGGGGCGTTTGATCTCGGTGTGGTTAAAGGATCACTGCCTCTACGTCGAAGACAACGGCGGGGGAATTCAGGAGTATATCCGCGAGCGTATCTTTGAACCCTATTTCACCACGAAGGAGGAGGGACAGGGTACCGGTATGGGGCTGTATATGTCAAAAATGATTATCGAGGGAAATATGAAGGGGCGTTTAGAGGTGCAAAGCGAAGGGAAAAAAACGGGCTTTTCCCTCTGCTTCAGTAAAGAGTTTATCGATATTTAACCCTATTTGAGGATACGGGGCAGGGTGATCCCCTTTTGGGATTGGTATTTGCCCTTTTTATCCCTGTAGGTGGTTTCGCAGGATTCATCACCCTCTAAAAAGAGGACTTGCGCTATCCCCTCGTTGGCATATATCTTTGCCGGCAGCGGGGTCGTATTGGAGATTTCGATGGTGATATGACCTTCAAAATCCGGCTCAAAAGGCGTGACATTGACGATGATGCCGCATCGGGCGTAGGTACTTTTGCCCAGACAGATCGCCAAAACGTTCGGCGGCATACGAAAATACTCCACCGTCCGCGCCAATGCAAAAGAGTTGGGCGGGATGATGCACTCCTGGCCCACGTAATCGATGACGTTTTCGCTTTTGAAATTTTTGGGATCGACCACGGTGGAGTTGAGATTGGTAAAGATTTTGAACTCGTCGCTGACGCGGATATCGTAGCCGTAGCTGCTCAGGCCGTAGCTGACCACGCCTTGTCCCACCTGATCGTCGCAAAAGGGTTCGATCATCTTCTCCTTGAGGGATCTCTCCCGGATCCATTTATCTGATTTAAGTCCCAATGTTGCCTCCCCTTGACAGAAATTTTTTTTTGTACTATCATTTAATTAGGTGAGATTATAGCATAACATAAGTCTACATCCGTAGCATGGATGCTATTTCGCGCAACCTGCGGCAGGGATGCCGGGTAACAGGTGTCATAAGGAGTAAGTTATGACAATTAACAGCATGGATACAAGTGTTTTCAACTATGAAACCACAAAAAATAAAGATAACGTCGATAAAATTTTAGATAAATTGGCCGCGCTGCACGAGGTGGATAACAGTTCCCCCGCGGATCTGATCCAGTACAATAAGCAGCAGATGGATATGCATGAAGCATCGCAGCGTATTCAAAATGCCAATGAGTCTTATGCGATGATGCAGATCAGCGATTCGGCGATGGGTTCGCTCAAGGACAATGCCATTGAGCTCAATACCCAAAGTGTCGAGCGCAACAACGCGGCACTCAACAGTGATCAAAAAGCGATGATCGATTCCCAGGCCGAAGCACTCAAGCGCTCTATGGACGATACCATCTCCCAAGCCACCTATAACGGCAAACCGCTGCTCGGAGATATGAGTGTTGAAAACTTAGATGTTACGAATCCGGACACTATTACGGATTTTATGACGATGCTTGATGACAGACGCGGCGATATCGGTGCGGCAATGAACGCAACGGAGAGTGAAATCGCCCAATACAGCACGAGAATGGAGTCTTTGGCCGCTTCGATGCAAAACAAAGAACCGGACGTGGCGGAAGTGAAAAATAGTTACGATAGTGCCAATATTAAGATGGAAGCGTCACTTTTTGCACAATCACACGCTACGGATTTCCTTCAAAAACAGGTAGGAACCCTTCTGGGGTAACTATCTGTTACACCTTTTGACCTCTTGATGTTACCTTTCTACACATAGAAACGGATATGTTTCAATCCTATACACGAAAGCAATTCAAACCTAATCAAAATTCCTATACAATTACTTTTAATTAAGCTTTGGATACCATTTAACTGGATACCATTTAACAATTATGTAATAAAGGGGAAAAAATGACACATGTGGATATGGCACATCCATATTTTGGTGCTTTTGTACTTTTTGTATTAACATTTGTAGCATTTTCCGCGACGCTGTTTTTACAGCGTTTTGTCAGCCGGAAATTGGCACGACTCGATACGGAAAAATTGAAACTGTCAATATATGAGTGCGGACCGCAACCGACGAAACAGCCCAACAAGATCGGCACGCAGTTTTATCTGATTGCGCTTTTGTTTATTTTGTTTGACGTGGAAATTATCTTTATGTTTCCGTGGGCGATCGATTTTAAACTGCTCGGTTGGTTTGGCTTTGCGGAGATGATGTTATTTATTTTACTGCTTGCGATCGGATTTATCTACGCATGGAAGAAAGGAGCGCTTGAATGGCACAGCATCAAGTAAATTACGCTGCAAACGGAGGTTTGCCCGTTGCGTTGACGACGGTGGATAAGCTGGTTAACTGGGGGCGGAGTAACTCCCTGTGGCCCATGACGTACGGGTTGGCATGCTGTGCGATTGAGATGATGGCTACCGGCGCCAGCCGTTACGACTTCGACCGTTTCGGAACGATCTTTAGAGCCAGTCCCAGACAAAGTGACGTCCTCGTAATCGCGGGAACGCTGACAAAGAAGCACGCGGAGTTTATGCGAAGGCTTTATGACCAGATGGCCGAGCCAAAGTGGGTGATCAGTATGGGAAGCTGCGCCAACACCGGCGGGATGTTCAACACCTATGCTACCGTTCAAGGCGCCGACCGCGTCGTTCCGGTCGATATCTACCTTCCGGGCTGCGCACCCAGACCCGAGACGCTTCAATACGCGCTCATGCTTTTGCAGCAAAAGATCCGAAGAGAATCGGCGGATATGAATAAAAACAGAGATAAAAGGGTTGTATGATGAGAAGATATACACCTAAAAACGACGTACAGAAAAAAGCGTATTACAACGACCGCTTCTGGGTTGCGCCGCAAACGCCCAAAGGGATCGTCGAGGAAGATGAAAAGTTCGCTACGGACCTGGAGCGGCTCAAAGCCAACTTCACCGTAGGCGACAACTATACCGAGCTTGGTTTCTTCGTCGTCAATATCGACGCCAAAGAGAATTTCGAAGTGGTGAAGTTTTGCAAAGAGGAGCTTGGCTACCGGATGCTTACAGAGGTGAGCGCTATCGATTATCTGGCCGATGACGGAGAGTTTGAAGTGTTTTACCAGATGCTGAATCTCAAGGAGCGCAAGCGTATCCGTATCAAGTGCCGCGTTAAAGAGGATCAGGCGATCGAAAGCGTGGAACCGCTTTTTAGAAGTGCCGACTGGAGCGAGCGGGAAATGTTCGATATGTACGGGGTCAAGATCAACAACCACCCCTATATGAAGCGTATCCTGATGCCCGATGATTGGCAGGGGTATCCGCTGAGAAAAGATTATCCGCTGCAAGGCGACGAGTTTGCCCAGTGGTATGAAGTGGACAAAATCTTCGGTAAAGAAGCCAGAGATATTATCGGTCCAGAGATCAGAGACGGGGCGATGATCGACCGCTACGATACCGAACGGTTTGCCCGGCTGGGACATGAAGTGCCCTTTGGTGCCGACATCAGCGACGGTGAGCCCGATACACAGATCCAGTACCAGGAAGAGGGCGGCGTACCGTTGATCGGTAAGATGGACCCTAAAAAATCTAAAACGATAGAAAGAAGGTAACGATGCAGCATACAAATAAATTATCACCTTTCTTTGAAAATATCAACTTTGAACGTGACGACAACAGTATGGTCGTCAACTTCGGTCCGCAGCACCCCTCGGCTCACGGCCAGATGAGACTGATTCTGGAACTTGAAGGGGAAAAGGTCGTAAAAGCCGTTCCCGATGTGGGGTACCTGCACAGAGGTATGGAGAAGATGGGCGAGAATATGATTTACAACGAGTTTCTGCCCACTACCGACCGGATGGACTATATCGCCGCAACGGCCAATAACTACGCCTTCAGCGCGGCCGTAGAGCGCCTTTTGGGAATCGAGGAGAAGGTTCCCAGACGCGCCAAAGTGATCCGAACGATGCTGCTTGAACTCAACCGCATCATCTCCCACCTGTTCTGGCTTGCGACGCACGCACTGGATGTTGGGGCGATGAGTGTTTTCCTCTACTGCTTCCGCGAGCGTGAATTCGCGATGGATTTGATGGAGGATTACTGCGGTTCGAGATTGACGCACAGTGCGGTTCGTATCGGCGGGGTGCCGTTGGATCTCCCCGCGGGCTGGATCTCGGATCTGAGTGAATATATCAACAAGCTTGAAGACAACATCGATATGTACGAAAGCCTGTTGACGGAGAATAGAATTTGGAAAATGCGTCTTGAAAACGTCGGGATGATCGACGAGGAGATGGCGCTGAGCTGGGGTTGTACCGGGCCTACGCTTCGCGGCGCGGGTGTGCAGTACGATATCAGAAAGGAAGAGCCTTACGAGCTTTACGACGAGCTTGATTTTGATATCCCCGTAACCGATACCGGCGACAGTTACGGACGGTATCTGCTCCACCTGGAGGAGATGCGCCAGTCCAAGCGTATCTTGACGCAGCTGATCCAGATGTATAAACATACCGATACGCAGTTGATGGCGCACGCGCCGCAGTATATCTCCGCGCCCAAAGAGCAGCAGATGACGCAAAACTACGCGCTGATGCAGCACTTTGTACTGGTTACGCAGGGGATGCGGCCGCCTGTGGGTGAAGTGTACGTTCCCACCGAATCGCCCAAAGGCGAACTTGGATTTTATATCAATTCAAAAGGGGAGCCGTACCCGTATAAGTTAAAAGTAAGAGCACCGAGTTTTTACCACACGGGCCTATTGCAAGACGTGCTTGTGGGGGTTTATCTCGCGGACGTCGTTACGGTAGTGGGGAATCTCAACATCGTATTCGGTGAAATCGATAGATAGGAGTTATGATGCAACGATATGATTTACGACACTTAAAAGATGATTTCTACGACAAGATGGTAGAGATACTTGATAACTCCAAACCCGAAGAGGTGGTGATCTTTATGTTTGAGATCGGTGATTTTTCTCCCGTGCAAAAAAGTGCCGACCTGGTCAAGGAGCAGGGGCACGAGTTGATGAATTCGGTGAAGTTTAACGAAGTTGACTGGACTTTAGTGGTAAAAAGGAAAGCGTAATGGCAAAGGTTTATTTCTCTACTTGGCGAGGCGAGTTTATCGATAACAGAGACTTGCCGGTTGAGGAGCATAAAGAATCACAATACAAGCTTCCCGAAACCTATGAAGCTGACCGGGATTCTAAAGCTTTTGTCGGTTGGGACGGTTTGGCCATCTTTGATGCGGACGTGGACGTGGTGAAGATGATCACCGAGTACGCGGCGAAGTATCAGGAATACAGCGAAGCCTGCGGCCGCTGTGCTCCGGGACGCTGGGGCGGCAAGATTTTGCATGATCTGCTGGACAAGATCGCCAGAGGCGAAGGTGCGCACAGCGACGTGGAGCACCTCAAGCAGATCGCACAATCGATGCAAGAAACCAGTAAATGCGAAATCGGAAAGACGGTGCCAAATCCCATTTTGGACGTGCTGGAGCATTTCAAACCGACCATCGACGCGCTGATAGAGGAACAAAAGCCATCGAAGTACTATAACGACGACAGTATCAGTTACATCGGCAAGATTACCGCACCCTGTATGGACGCTTGTCCCGCGCACGTGGATATCCCCGCTTATATCGAGGGGGTAAAAGATCTGCGTTTTGACAACTCCTTGGCGGCAACGAGACAGACGATGCCGCTGGCGCATACCTGCGGCCGCGTCTGCCCCCACCCCTGTGAAGACGAGTGTAGACGCGCCAACGTGGATGAACCCGTTTCCATTATGGAACTTAAGCGTTTGGGTGCGGATTACGAAACCGACCACGGCTTTGACTGGTTCCACCCCGACGAGGTGAAGGAGTTGAAAAACGACGGCAAAAAGGTCGCTATCATCGGTGCGGGCCCCGCCGGCTTGACCGCGGCGTACTATCTGGGACTTGAGGGGATCAAAGTCGATATCTACGAAGAGCTTCCCGTCCTCGGCGGCGAAGTCGCCGTAGGGGTTCCCGAGTACCGGATGCCTATCGATAAGTACAACGTCGATATCGATCTGGTCGCATCCCTGCCCGCAGTGGATATCTATACCAACCACCGGGTGGATGCGGATCGGCTCAAAGAGATCGACGGAGAGTACGACGCGACGCTGCTTGCTTTCGGGACGCGCCTGTCAAAAAAGGTACGCGCCAAAAACGAGCGCGAAGATATGCCCGGATATTGGGGTGCGATCAACTTTTTGGATCAGATCAATCTGTGGGAAAAGTACAAGATCGGCTCGCCGGTGGACTTGACGGATAAAACGATCGTTTGCGTAGGGGGCGGGTTTACCTCCATGGACGTGGTGCGCTGTTCGGTGCGCGCCAACGCCAAAAAGATCATTATGCTGTACCGCCGTGACGAGCAGACCATTATCAACAACACGACCTACGAAGAGTACCACGAAGCGGTGGAAGAGGGTGTAGAGTTTATCTTTTTCTCCTCCATCGAAGAGATCATCGAGGATGAAAACGGCCACTTAAAAGAGCTCAAGGTTAACCGCTTCGAAATGAAGCCGAATCCCGACGGCGGACGGCCCAAGCTTGAAAAGATCGAAGGGGCGGATTTCTATATCGAATGTGATTATCTGATCCCCGCGGTTTCACAGTCTGCGGATCTGCAGCTGCTTCCCGAAGAGTGGGAGGTGGAACTGACGAGCTGGAATACGCTGCTAACCGATGGTAAAACCTACATGACCAGCAGACCCGGGCTGTTTGCGGCGGGGGATTGCGAGTACGGTCCTATGACTATCGTCAACGCGGTGGGACAGGCCAAGCGTGCCGCTTCGGTAATCGCCCGCTATCTCTATGAGGGGAAAACCTCCCTGAGCGATGAAGAGATTATGGAGGATCACCTGCGGAAGCTGCGCGTATACGATAAAGAGGAAAAGGTCACGGGCTGGCTTGCGGGACTTGCCAGGGAAAAAAGCGAAGTACTCGGGGTCGAGGAGCGCAAAGACAACAATAAAGAGGTGAACTACGGCTTCACCCAGGATCAGGCGATCGCGGAAGCAAACAGGTGCATGCGTTGCTACTATATCTCAATGGCGGTGGTGTAATATGGTAAAGTTTTATTTAGACGGAAAAGAAGTAACGGCGAACAAGGGGGAAACGATACTGCAGGCGGCGCGCCGCAACGGCAGCTACATCCCCACTATGTGTTACCTTTCCAAGGTAAAACCGATCGAATCGTGCCGTATCTGCGTCGTGGAAGTGGAGGGTACCGAAGGGTTCGTCCTCAGCTGCTCCACGCCTGTTGTCGAGGGGATCAAAGTCCATACAAACAGTCAAAAACTGTTTCAGCACCGAAGCGATATCATGAAGATGTATAACGTCAACCACCCTCTTGAGTGCGGTGTGTGCGACAAAAGCGGCGAGTGTGATCTGCAAAACAAAACGCTGGAATTCGGTGTCGATTCCCAGGAGTTCAGCGCCAAAGATATGCACCGGCCCGTAGAGGACTGGGGCTTTATCAAGTATGATCCGGCTTTGTGTATCATGTGCGAAAAGTGCGTGAGCACCTGTAACGAGATCGTCGGAGAGGGCAGTTTGCAAGTCAAACTCGGCGGATACGGTTCTCAGATCGAGTTTACGGGCGACGATTGCGGCAACTGCGGCGAGTGTATGGCGGTATGCCCCGTAGGCGCGCTCGTAAGCGAAAACTTCAAATATGAAACCAATGCGTGGGAGTTGCAAAAGGTTCCCGCGGTCTGCGCGCACTGCAGCAGCGGATGCGAACTCTTTTACGAAACCAAGCACGCCGGGGCTTTTACGGCGAATGAGGAAAAGATTTACCGCGTCAGCAACGATTTTGAGTATAAATCCCTTTGCGGCGTGGGGCGTTTCGGCTACGACGTAACGCAACGAGGCGGTAAGGATGAGAAGGAGTTTGACGCCGCTCTTTCCATGCTGCGCAAAGCCGATGCGATCCGTTTCAACTCGCGTATCAGCAACGAGGAAGCGAAGATTTTGCAAACACTCAAGGAGCGTTTCGGCTATAAACTGCTCAACGGCGAAGCGTATGCGATGCAGCGCTTTTTGAAAGCGTTTGGCTCTACCAGCGGGGAGCGCTACTACAACGGTACCCTCGAAGATGTAAAAAACAGCGATTTTATCGCCGTGATCGGGACGAAGGTCGCCGATGACAATCCGATGGTGAAGTTTCATATGAATATGGCTTCAAAGAACCGCAAAGCCCGGATCAGTTATCTGCACCCCATCGAAGATGCGTCTATCCAAAACCTCGTTACGCAAAATATACGCTACGAGGTCGGAACCGAAGAGGGGGTCGTGGCACTGCTCGTTGCTTCCTTGCTAAAAGGAAATGACCTTCCAAGTAGCGTGAAAGATTACTTTGAGGAGCTCGATATCGGCAACCTCAGCGCCGAAAGCAACGTCGGCGAAGAGGAGCTGGAGCGGCTGGAGAGAGCACTTGTGCGCAAAAACGCAAAAACCCTGATCGTAGGCAGCGACCTCTATACCCACGGGCGCGCCGAAAATATGGCGAAACTGCTGGGGTTGGTGCAAAAATACGGGGATTTTAAAATAGTGATGATCCCAAGCGGCACCAATACGCTGGGCGTTGCCAACATTTGTGAGCTGGATGCAAGTGCCGAAGGAACGGTAGTTGGATATAATGCACCCGGAGATTACGTAATCGGAATGGACGGGCAACTGTCCACACCGCCGCTTCCCCAGCAGGAGGGGACGTTGACGACCATTGACAAGCGTGTTGTTCCCACAAACGCGGCGATCCCGTTTGAGGGGTACACGCTCAACGATTTGGCAAACGCATTGGGACTGGATGCGGCCCATACCATCGACTACACCGTGCAACTGCCTAAAAAAGCGGGCTACAAAGCAGTGGAGTTTGATCGCCTTTTGGAGGAGTATCGCCCCTACAGCCCGGAACAAAACGGCTATCTATTGCAAAACGGCGCCGAAAGTGTCGCCATGGATTTGGAAGAGATCGCCGAGCTGCCCGAGTATAACGGAACGGTAGTATATAACTGTGATCCGGCAGGGCAGATGGGCGCGTTGAGCGCAAAATCGAAAAACCTGTGTGCGGACGATGCACTTTTGGGCTCGCAGCAGTTTGCCGTGGCGGCCAAGATCAAAGACGGCGACACGGTTCGTTTTGAGATCAACGGGGAAAAGTTTGTAAAAGTGTTTAAGATTGATACAAGCTTAAAAGGTGTTGTGGCGATGAACCCCCTATTTAGCAAGGGATTAAGTGGTGATATGCTATGTTCTGATTACAGATTTCATAAAGTAAATATCAATGTAGAGAGTGGACATAATGAGTAAAGAGATTACAGTAACAATCGACGGCATAGAGTGTAAAGCCGCTGAGGGGGAGTATATCCTCAATATCGCGCGTGCGAACAATATCTTTATCCCGGCTATCTGCTATTTGACACGGTGTTCTCCGACCCTTGCTTGTAGACTTTGTCTCGTGGAAGCGGACGGCAAGCGCGTGTATTCGTGTAACGTAAAAGCAAAAGACGGTATGGAGATTACGACCAACAACGACGAGATTGCCCAAGAGCGGCGCGCCATCATGGAGGTGTATGACGTCAACCACCCCTTACAGTGCGGCGTGTGCGATAAAAGCGGCGAATGTGAACTGCAAAACTATACCCTTTATGAGCAGGTGGATTCGCAAAGCTACTCCATCCGCGATACCCTGCGCCAGTCCAAAAACTGGAGCAGCGTGCTGCACTACGATCCGGGCCTTTGTATCGTGTGCGAACGGTGTACGACCGTGTGTAAGGATATGATCGGGGAAGCGGCGATTAAAACCACCAAACGCGGTGGGGATGCCTTGCCTAAAGAGCTCAAAGAGGAGATGCCCAAAGACGCGTATGCGATGTGGAACAAGCTGCAAAAATCGATCATCGCGCCGCTCAATGGGGAAAACACCGATTGTGCCGATTGCGGGGAGTGTATCAGCGTATGCCCCACCGGTGCCATCGTCAGCCGCGATTTTCAATACAAAAGCAACGCGTGGGAGCTTGAAAAGGTACCCGCGACGTGTTCCCACTGCTCTACGGGATGCCAAATCAATTACGAAAGAAAGCATACCAGTATCGAAAATCCGGATGAAAGCATCTACCGCGTAACCAACGAGTTTCACTATGTGAGCCTCTGCGGGGCGGGACGCTTCGGGTATGATTTTGAAAACAGAGACGTCAGCAAGGATGAGGAAGCGTTTGACAAAGCGGTTCAAGCGCTGCAAAAAGCCGAAACGATCCGTTTTGACAGTTATATCACCAACGAAGAAGCGCTTATCCTGCAGCGCATCAAGGAAAAAACCGGTGCCAGATTGGTCAACCCCGATGCCAAACGCTACCAGGACTTTATGAAAAACTACGGCAGCGTCAGCGGCAAAACCCTCTACGCCGGTGATTTGAAAAGTGCGTTTGAAAGCGACTTCGTCATCAGCGTCGGGTCCTTCCTGCGAAACGACGCGCCAAACAGCCGCTACGCGTTTAACAATATCCAAAAGCTGAATAAAGGGGCGGGACTCTATTTCCACCCGCTCAAAGACGAGCTCGTGGAAAGCTACGGGAAAAACGTGATCCAGTTTGCCCACAAACCGGGCTTGGAAGCGGCCGCACTCTACCTTGTGCTGGAGCTTTTCGGCAAGGAGCTGCCCGCTGATATTAAAGCTTACCTGGACGGGTTTAAGTATGAAACCACCGAGACCGTGACGGAAACGGTCAAAGAGGAGATCGTCGAAAACGTTGAAGAGATCGAAAAAGATGAAGAGACCGGCGAAGAAAAAACCGTTATCAAGGAAAAAAAGAAACTTGTTCCCAAGAAAGTGGAAAAAGAGGTCACGGTGACGAGAAACAGGCTTGTGGAGATGCTCGGCGGTCCCGACGACTTTGACGAGAAGCTTGCGAAGATGCTTAAAAAGAAAGAAAATTTCACCCTTTTCGTGGGGGAGGACTGCATCGCAAGCGAAAACGCAGCGGAGCTTGCAAAGCTTGCCGCCGCGGTGGAGCGCTACTGCGATTTCAACGTCGTGGTTATCCCCTCGCAAACCAATACGCTGGGCGTATCGCTGCTGTGCGAGCTGGATGAAGAGGCGAGCGGTTACAGCGTAGGGTACAACGTCAAAGGGGATTTTACCCTCAGCGCTACCGGCGAAGGGGATCTGGATATGCCGGCACTGAACCAGCAGGAGGGGACCTTTACCAATATCAACAAACGTGTCGTTCCCACCAATGCGGGGATCGGATACGGCGGATATGAACTCAACGATTTGGCAAACGCGCTGGGCGTAGGCGAAGAGCAAACGGTATGTTTCACCGAGCAGCTGCCCGTAGAGAAAGGCTTTAAAGCCCTAGAGTTTGATGCCCTGCCCAACGAGTATACCAACTCTATGGAGGAAAACAGAGGCTATCTGCTTGCGCTTGGCGAATGCGAAGCGGCTGAACTTGAGAAGATCGAGCTGGCGCAGCAGGGGATGGAAGGCAATATCGCCTACAGAGCCAATCCGCTGCAGCAGTTCAACCAATTTACGCGCAGGGCCCATGAGCTTGAAGCGCAAAAAGCGCTGTACTGCTCGGTCACTTATGCCGAGAAAAACGGATTGAAAGACGGTGATAGCGTAACGTGTACCGTAGCAAACGAAGCGTTTACGCTGGCTGTACAAACTGATAATAAAATCGATGGTGATATCGTGTATGTTCCCGATTTCGACGAAACCCTGGATGCGGATCGCATCTTCGGCGGGAAGCGATACAGTAATATCAGCATAGTTAAAGGATAGAAATGGATGCGATAATTATTGAAACGATAATAAAAGCAGTTGTCGTACTGGCAATTATCTCGGCACTTGCAGGGTTTGGAACCTACTTGGAGAGAAAGGTTCTGGCATTCATGCAGCGGCGACTGGGGCCTACGCATGTGGGGCCTTTCGGCTTGTTACAGCTGGCGGCTGACGGGATTAAACTCTTTACCAAAGAGGATCTTATCCCGCAAAACGCCAATAGACTGCTCTTTTCACTGGCACCGGTTATTACCGCGGCGACGGCGTTTATCGCCCTTTCCGCCGTACCGCTGCTGCCCGAGTTTGAACTCTTTGGCTATACCGTCAAACCGATCGTGGCTGATATCAATATCGGGGTTTTGTTTGTTATCGGCGTGATGGGTGCAGGGCTTTACGGACCGCTGCTTGCGGGGATGAGTCAAGCCAACAAATGGGGACTTTTGGGTGCTGCGAGAACAACGGTACAGTTTCTCAGTTACGAAGTGGTAACGGGGCTTTCACTGCTGGCGCCTTTGATGATTGTGGGATCGCTCTCTTTGATCGATATCAACAACCACCAAACGGGAGGGTTGAGCGACTGGATTTTATGGCAGCAGCCCGTAGCGTTTGTCCTGTTCGTGATCGCCGGGTTTGCGGAAACGAACAGAACGCCCTTTGACCTGCTTGAGCATGAAGCGGAGATCGTATCGGGGTACGTAACCGATTACTCCGGACTGCGCTGGGGGCTGTTCTTTGTGGGCGAGTACGCCAACATGATCACCATCGGCTTTTTGGCGAGTCTGATCTTCCTGGGCGGGTTTAACGATCTGTGGTTTATCCCCGGCTGGTTGGCGATCATTTTGAAAGTATCGTTTTTATTCTTCTTTATGCTCTGGACTAGAGCCGCTTGGCCACACGTACGACCGGATCAATTGATGTGGCTATGCTGGAAGATTTTGATGCCTTTGGCGATTATCAATATCGTTATCACCGGTTTAGTAATGATGGTATAGGAGAGATTGATGAGTTTAGAACAGTTTAAAGACAGAAACGTGGGAACACAAGAGTACAGACATATCCAGGCTTCAACATCTCCTAAAACCCCGATGGAGAAGTTTACGCAGGTGGTAAAGCGTACCTTTAGCAAGGAGCTTTTCGTAGGCTTGAAAGTGGTTTTTACGCAGATGGCAAAGGGACCCAAGACGTGGCATACGGTCAAGTATCCGCAGGAGAAGCTGCCTATCGGCCCCCGATACAGAGCGATCCACAAACTCTTAAAACTGCTTGAAAGCGGCAACGAAAGATGTATCGGCTGCGGTTTGTGCGAAAAGATCTGTATCGCAGATTGTATCCGTATGGATACCAGATATGACGAGAACCAGCGTAAAGAGGTGACTGAGTACAGTATCAACCTCGGGCGCTGCATCTTCTGCGGTTACTGCGCGGAAGTGTGTCCCGAACTGGCGATCGTACACGGTCCGCGGTTTGAAAATGCGAGTGAACAAAGAGCGCACTTCGTGATCAAAGACGATATGCTCACTCCCGTCGATGCGCTCAAACATCAAAAAGAGTTCCCTGGCTTTGGTGCATTAAGCGATGACGCCGATAAAAAAGTTAAGAAAACTCCACTGGCTTATTAAAGGAGAATGGTATGTATGAAACTATAGCGTTTTACCTCTTTGCTTTTTTAACAATTGCAATGTTTTGGATAACGGTAACGACAAATAATGCACTTTATGCGATGAGTTCCTTGGCTGCGGGTATGATCTTTATCTCAGCCTTTTTCTTTCTGCTTGACGCCGATTTTCTCGGCGCGGTGCAGATCGTCGTGTATTCGGGAGCCGTGATGGCGATCTACGCCTTCGGGATGATGTTTTTCGATACGCTCAACGAGGTTAAGGAGCGCAACCCCAAAAAGGTTGTCTTTGTACTGAGCGGTTTGATCGCTTTGATGCTGGTCGTGATCTTTGTTTCACCCATCATCTCCTCCAAGGTTCAAGCGCTTTATCCGATGGTTGAGGGCGTAAGCAACCCCAAAGAGGTTGGTATCGTACTATTTACCAAATACCTCGTACCCTTCGAACTCGCCGCGGTGATGCTGCTTGTGGCGATGATCGCGGGGATTATCCTGGCGGGAAAAAAGATGGAAAAAAGCGAAACGGAAACGGAACAGGAAGAGGAAGTGGTGTTTGAAAAAGGAGTAGAGCAATGATGGTAACGTTAAATGATTATCTCATCCTTTCGGCAATACTGTTTAGTATCGGGCTGATAGGGGTTTTGAGAAGAAAAAATCTTTTGTTGCTCTTTTTTGCAACGGAGATCATGTTAAATGCCGTAAACGTCGCTTTTGCAGCGATTTCGAAATTTTACGGCGACCTGAGCGGACAGATGTTTGCATTTTTTATTATAGCGATCGCAGCGAGTGAAGTGGCTGTGGGTCTTGGGCTTCTTATCGTCTGGTATAAGAAAAAAGGCACCCTCGATCTGGATTCACTTGCGACGATGAAAGGATAGTAGATGGAGAGTTTAGTATATATAGCACTATTTGCGCCGCTTCTGGGGTCACTGATCGCGGCTGCATTTGGTACGACTCCTAAAACACTTTTTACGGGTATCGTTACATCGTCGCTGCTGGCGGTTTCGATGTTTGCATCGATGATTTTGCTTGCGATGGCGGTAAGCGGTGCCTATATCCACGTAGAATTGATGGAGTGGATCGGAGCGGGGGATCTGTATATCCCTTTTGGGTTTGTGGTTGATGAAGTGAGTGCGACCATGATGGTAGTCGTCACGATCGTCTCGACGATGGTACATATCTATTCTATCGGGTACATGGAGCACGATATCGGGTTTAACCGCTTTTTCTCCTACCTCTCGGCGTTTGTTTTCTCCATGCTCGTTCTTGTGATGAGCGACAACTTCGCCGGCTTGTTTATCGGTTGGGAAGGCGTTGGTTTGTGTTCCTGGCTGCTTGTGGGCTTTTGGTACCACAAGAAAGATGTTACCAGAGATGTCAACCCCTCAATCTCTCCCTCATGGGCGGCAAACGAAGCGTTTATTATGAACCGTATCGCCGACCTTGGGATGCTGATCGGGCTTTTTCTCATCTACTGGTTCACCGGAAGCCTGCAGTACAGTGAAGTGTTCGCCGCTATCGGCGACGTGGATATGACGATCGTTTACTGGATCGGCATCTTCCTTTTCATAGGGGCGATGGGGAAATCCGCGCAGTTTCCGCTGCATACGTGGCTTGCGGACGCGATGGAGGGTCCTACCCCCGTCTCCGCGCTTATCCACGCAGCGACGATGGTAACGGCCGGGGTATACCTGGTCATCCGTGCCAACCCGATCTATGACGTTGTTCCCGACGTGGGATACTTTATCGCCTGCCTGGGTGCGTTTGTCGCGATGTTTGCGGCGACAATGGCGCTGGTCAATCGCGACATGAAGCGTATCATCGCCTATTCCACCCTTTCGCAGCTGGGTTATATGTTCGTTGCAGCGGGGCTTGGCGCGTACTGGATCGCGCTGTTTCACCTGGCGACGCACGCATTTTTCAAAGCGCTGCTTTTCCTCGGTGCGGGGAACGTGATGCACGCTATGGATGATGAACTCGATATCAAAAAGATGGGTGCGCTGTACCGTGTGATGAAGCCGACGGCGATCTTTATGATCCTGGCTTCCGTGGCACTTGCGGGTATCTATCCCTTCGCAGGGTTCTTTTCAAAAGACAAGATTCTGGAAGTGGCGTTTAACGAGCAGACCTATATCCTCTGGTTTGTCCTTTGGGTTACGGCGGGCTTGACGGCGTTTTACAGCTTCCGTCTTATCATGTACGTTTTCTTCGGTAAAGATCGGCACACCGAGTGGGGCGCGCATCCGCATGAAATGCCCAACTTTGTCCTGTGGGCGATGAGTCCGCTGGCACTGCTTGCGGTGATCGCCGGATGGTTTGAAGGGTGGTTCCACGGGTATGCGACCAACCTGCTTCCCGATTACGCCTTCAGCGACGCGACGCACCATATGGTCGCCATGCTTATCGCGGTCACGACGGCGGTAGCTTTGGGCGGTATCATCTACGCGATCGTACGTTACAGAGGCAACGGGCCCAAGAAACCGACAAATGTCAACAGCCCGGTATATAAACTGCTGATCAATCAGTACTATATCCCGGTAATTTATGAAAACGTCGTAACAAAGCCCTACGCAAAGTTGTCAAGTATGGCGTGGTCGATCGATATGAAGGTGGTGGACGCTACGGTGGATTTCATCGCCAACTCGATCTACGGTGCGGGAAGTACCGCAAGAGGGTTGCAAACGGGTAACCTTTCAAAAATGTTACGGCTGATGGCTGCCGGTGTCGCGGCACTGCTGGTAGCTGCAGTTGTGTACGGCACACTAAGGTAAGGAGTACAAAGAATGGATCATATTTTAAGTGTTTTAATATTCTTGCCTGCAGTGGCTGGGATACTAGGATTTTTAGTAGATAAAAACAGTGCAAAGACATACGCGATCACCGTAGCGGCGATCGAATTTGTCATTTCACTCTGGTTATGGATGAGTTTTGACGGCACCAACAGCGGCTTGCAGTTTGTGGAGATGTTCCCGATCGTAAGCTCTTTTGGGATCAATTACTATGTGGGCGTTGACGGGATCTCTTTGTTTCTGATCGTCTTGACGACCTTTATGACGATGATTTCGCTCATGTCGCTGACCATTACGGATAACGTCAAAAACCTCGTACTTTCCGTACTGTTTTTGGAGATGACGATGGTAGGGGTTTTCGTTGCCCTTGATGCGATTTTGTTTTACGTCTTTTGGGAGCTTTCTTTGGTACCGATGCTTTATATCATCGGTGCATGGGGCGGACCCAGACGTGTATACGCGGCGATCAAATTTTTCCTCTATACCTTTGCGGGGTCGCTGATCATGCTTGTGGGTATGCTGGTTATGGCGTATCTGTACTACGAAGCGACGGGTGTATGGAGTTTTGAAATCACCGAGTGGCACAAGTTCGTGCTGCCCTTTGAGTATCAGTTGTGGCTCTTTGCGGCCTTTTTCATCGGCTTTGCGATCAAAGTACCCATGTTCCCGTTCCATACATGGTTACCCTATGCGCACGGTCAGGCGCCGACGATCGGTTCGGTGATCCTGGCTGCGGTACTGCTGAAGATGGGTACGTACGGTTTCGTCCGTTTCTCTTTGCCCATGTTCCCCGTAGCAAGCGTATACTTTATCATGCCCATCGCGATCTTGTCACTGATCATGATCGTGTATACGGCGATGGTCGCGTACGCCCAAAAAGATATCAAACAGGTGATCGCATACTCCTCCGTCTCACACATGGGGGTGATTATGCTTGGTCTGTTTGCCATGAACGCGGAAGGTTTGGGCGGTTCGATCTTTTTGATGATTTCGCACGGGATCGTCAGCGGCGCGCTGTTTATGCTTGTGGGCGTCATCTACGACAGAAAGCATACCAAGCTTATGAGCGAATTCGGCGGCTTGGCGAGCGTGATGCCAAAATACGCCACGATCTTCGGGATCATGCTGATGGCTTCGGTGGGCTTGCCGCTGACCATCGGCTTTGTGGGTGAATTCCTTTCCCTGCTGGGCTTTTACAACGTCAGCCACACCATCACCCTGATCGCGGGCTTGACGATCATCCTGGGCGCGGTGTATATGCTGACGCTGTATAAAAAGACCTTCTTCGGTCCCGTCGAGCATGAGGAGAACAGAAAGCTGCTTGATCTGAACAAAGTGGAGATGGCGTCACTCGCACCGCTGGTTGCGGTGGTGATCTGGTTGGGTGTTTATCCCAAGCCGGTGCTTGAACCCATCGATAACAGCGTCAAATCACTGCTTTCATTTATGGAGGAGAAGACCGAAGCGCTAGAAACACGATATGACAATAGCGACGAAGCACTCGAAGCGATAGAGGAAGCGAAGAATATCATTGTCGTAAGTCAGAACAGGGAGGCAGAATAATGTTAGAGCCTATTAATGTGAGTTTGGAATCACTGAATCTCGGCACCCTTACCCCGATGCTTATTGCTATCTGCGGTGCTTTGGCTATTTTGATTATCGATCTGATCAAGAAGGATTTGGATAAATCCCTCTACGTCATGTTGGGGATCTTGATCCTGGCTGTGGATCTTGGCAGCGTTTTGGGCCAGCAGGTGAACGTACGCGGCTTTTTTGACGTAATGCTTATGGACGGTATCGCCATCGTTTCGCAAGTGATCATCCTTGTGGGATCGATCATCTTTTTACCGTTGGCACTGGGCAAAAAGCGGTTCCACGAGTATAAATATCCGGAGTATTTCGCGATGTTTCTATTCATGGTCGCGGGGCTGCAGTTTATGGTCGCAACGGATAATCTGATCCTGATCTTTGTGGGGCTTGAGACGGCATCCTTGGCGCTGTATACGCTTATCGCGCTGCACAACAGAGAGCGCTCCTTTGAAGCGGCGATCAAGTACTTTACCATGGGTGCGCTTGCAGCGGCGTTTTACGCGTTGGGCTCGGCGATTCTGTACGCCCTTACCGGAAGCGTGGAGATCGGCCAGATCGCGCAGGCACTGGGTGATCGCAACTTTGAACCGATCGTACTTATCCTTGCGGCGGCTATCTTTATGATCGGCGCGCTAGGGTTCAAACTCTCCATGGTACCGTTTCACACCTGGACGCCGGACGTATATGAAGGCTCCTCCGCGCCGCTTGCGGGCTATATGTCGATCATGCCCAAAGTCGCGGGCTTCGTCGTAGCGATCCGTTTGTTTGAGTTTATGATCCAAAGCGGGATCTGGTGGGTACACGATACGCTGATGGTGATCGCGGTACTGACGATGGTACTGGCAAATATCACCGCACTTGTACAAAACGACGTCAAGCGTATGCTGGCGTTTAGTTCCATCTCCCACGCAGGCTTTTTGATGCTTGCGATCGTGATCGGAACGACCAAGGCAAACAGTGCACTCTTTTTGTATTTCGCACTGTTTATGTTTACCAACATGGGTGCGTTTACGATGCTGTGGATCTCCAGACACAAGTCCAACAAGTTCCACAACCGCTACGACCACCCCTTTGAAAAGTTTGCGGGGATGATCCGTATCCAGCCAGTCGGCGCGGTGATCATGGCGCTATTTATGCTCAGTCTCGCCGGAATTCCGCCCTTTAGTCTTTTCTGGGGAAAAATTTACGTCATCAGTGCGGCGGTGGATTCGCACTATATCACGCTGGCGATCATTATGGCGCTTAACAGTGCGATCGCGGCGTACTACTACTTGAAACTGATCGTATATATGTTCTTGAAAGATCCGGCGCAAAACGACGGAACGGCGTATGTGAAAAACGCTTCCAAGTCGCTGCAGACCGTGATCGGCATCTGCGCTTTTGTGACCCTGGCGTCCATTATGTTCGTAGGTCCGATTTTAGATACAATTACATATATGATGCAAGTCAGCGGATTTTAACCCCTTTCTCCCTTTGGGGGAAAGAGGACCTAAGGTGGTAAATGCGAACGGTTTTTCTTTTCTCCCTCGTTATAACGACTCTGTTTAGCTTCGAGATCAATATCCGAAGCGGTAAAGAGGCAAATCAGCAATACTCCATTCTCCACGTCAAATCCGAAGAGTTTAAATTCGTCTGTAGCGAAAACAGCGATGAATTTATGCGGGTGCAGTCGATCCGCTGCGAAGTTCCCCGGGGATTCCGCGAAAACCTGCAGGATATCAAGCATCCCATGATGCATCTGGATTTTGAAAAAACACGGGTCAACTTTACCCTGACCGTAACAAGCGATTACAAATTAAAACTCTTTCCCATCAGTCCCCCCTTTTATAAAAAAAACCGCGCGGAGTATTTCGGCGTAGAGAAATCCCTGCACTGGATCGTGGTTGCGTATAAAAAGGAGTTGCCCTTTTTGCAGGAAAAGCAGAGTTCGGGATTGCGCTTTCCCATCCCGACCGATTTTGAAACCCTGCCGGCGGTGGGCCCGGTAGATATCAACTCCCTGCCCGTAGCGGCGCAGACCAGCCGGGACGTCAAGCAGTTCGTGCGTCTGGAACAGATGTATAAAAACGCGGAGTATGAGAACGCTTCCAAGCTTGCCGCGGATTTGATGGATCGCTACCAAAACTCCATCTTTATGAGCGATTTTATGCGCTATCGCATGAAAGCGCTGCAAGCGCAGGGGATCGAGGGGAACTTCGATACGATCATCAACCTGGGCAAACGTTTTATCCGCAACTTTACCTCCGATGAGTATCTGCCCGAAATTTTGCTGATTATGGCCAATACCTATGCAAAAACGGGCTTTTTAAGCGATGCCAACTACTTTTTCGATCGTCTGATCAATGAGTATGAGGGCAACTATTTCAGGGATATGGGGCGCATCGATTATGCGGATATGCGCCAAAGCAACGGCGATGACGAGGAGGCGATCAAGATTTTGCGCGACGTCTTTTACTCCACTACCTTTCCCGAAGCCGCGTCCCGGGCCGCCGACCACCTGGGCGAACTGTTCTTAAACGACAAGGTTTACGACAAAGCGGTATTTTACTACCAAAAGATTTGGGATAACAACCGGGCGTATCTGCTGGATAACCAGAATAAACTCCACGAGATCGCCACGCGGCTTGCGCAGTCACCGGAGGGACTTGATCTGGCGATTGCGATGAATAAAAAGCTGCTGGAGGGCTTGCGCAAGATCCAGGATGAACTGCATGAACCGGTCATGTACGAGATCGCGCTCTGGCTTGACGAGGCGAAGCGCTACGATGAAGCGTTTGGCGCTTACGAACGCTATATCAAAGAGTATCCCTTCGGCGAATACAGCGAAGAGGTCAAGGAGAAACTTGATATGCTCTTTGTCAAGCAAGATGACGGCAACGTGACCCAAAAGCTGGGCAACCTGGATGAGATGATCGAAAAATACCGGGGAGAGGATATCGGGAACAAAGCGCTGCTTGCGAAACTGCAGGTGCTTTACGACGACGGAAAATACGCGGAGGTGATCGCGCAGTACGATGCGGTACAGGCGATGGGAAGCGAGCGGCGCGAGCAGGGGATGGCAGTTATCCAAAAAGCGCTGCAAAAACAGGCGATTGCCGCCATCGGGGAGCAAAACTGCGGCGAGTTTGCCTCCTTGCAAAGTGATTACGGCGTAGATATCAACACCTCGGCGGCAGGCCGCAGGGATCTGTTTGAGTGTTACGTTTCCCTTGCGCGCTACGAACAAGCAAGACAGATCGCCGACGAGCAGATCGCCCGGGGGGACGTGCAGGAGCGTATCGCGTGGCTGTGTGCCTTGGCGGACGTGCACGTGAAGCTGGGTAAATTCGCCCTGGCGAAGGTAACCTATGACGATATTTTGGCCCTGGACGGCGATCCCGATTGCCCCGAGATCGACAAGAAGCGTTTCAACGTAGCCGCCCAGCTGCAAGACGGGGCGTTGATGCTGGAGCTGCTGCCCAAACTGGAGCAGCGGTACGCCGGGCGGGCGTATCTGCTCGAAGCATATAAAAAGATGGTCGAAACCGCCGAAGACAGCACCGTCAAGCGGGTCTATATCGATAAGATGCTGCAGTTGCAAAAGCAGCTTGATTTGAGACTTTACTCCCCGTGGGTGGAGCTGCAGGCGGTCAAATACCTTGAGGATAAGCAGCGGCTCCTGCCGCTGCTGCAAAAGGCGCTGGAGATGGAACTGGAAACGGTCCAGCGTGCCCGGCTGCATTATGAGTTGGGCAATATCTACCAAAGCATGGGTGAAAATGAAAAATCCAGACAGAGTTACGAGCGCTGTATGGAGGATGAGAGCATGTGGAAATCGATCTGCCGTGATGCGCAGACCCTGCTGCCGTAGCGGGGGGAGCGCCGCAAATCGGGACGATTTTGATATTAAGTATCGATTAAGATTGGTTTGTTACAATGGATTCACAAAACTATGAAAGGATTTGTTATCAAAGACGACGATAGTTATATTATTAGAGAACCTAATATCAAAGATGGGTTAGCCATCTATCGGTTAGTCAAAAAAACTCAGGTTTTAGATGTGAACTCTTCATATCTATACAATCTTATTGGAGAACATTTTTCCAAAACTTCACTGGTTGTAACGGTTGATGATCAAATTGTCGGTTTTATCAGCGCATATTTCCTGCCTGAGGAACCCGAAACGCTTTTTATTTGGCAAGTGGGCGTAGACAGCTCCATGCGCGGCAAAGGCTTGGCGAAAAAACTTGTTCGCGGCGTTATTGAAAAGCATAAAGATCGAATCAAGAGGCTGCATACGACGGTTTCCCCTTCAAACGTACCTTCAAACAAACTTTTCGACTCCATCGCAAAAGAATACGACACGACTATAGAGGAAAAAGTTTTTTTAGAAACAAGTGACTTTGAAGAGGGCCACGAAGAAGAAATTTTAAAAATAATACCAATAAAGGATAGATAGATGAGAGTATTTGAAAACACGGAATCTGAAGTAAGGGGATATATCAGAAGTTTCCCCACAATTTTTACAAAAAGCAAGGGTGCCGTCTTGACCGATGAGCAGGGCGTTGAGTATATCGACTTCTTTGCCGGTGCGGGGGTACTGAACTACGGACACAACAACGATGACATCTCCAAAGCGATGATCGAGTATATCCAAAACGACGGGGTGATCCACGGCTTGGATATGGCTACGACGGCGAAAAAAGAGTTTATGGAGAGCTTTGTAGGCAACATTCTCGAACCGAGAGGGCTTGATTACAAGATGCAGTTTACCGGACCTACCGGTGCCAACGTCGTGGAAACGGCGCTGAAGCTGGCACGCCTGGTCAAAGGAAGAAGCAACGTCGTCGCCTTTACCAACGGATACCACGGTCTGAGCCAGGGCGCACTTGCCGTAACGGGGAACAACGAGTATAGAGATGAGAGTTATATCAGCAGATGCAACGCTACTTTTATGCCTTTTGACGGCTTTTTGGGCGATTACAACTCCTTGACCTATTTCAGAAAGTTCCTTGAAGACAGCAGCAGCGGCGTAGATACGCCCGCAGCCGTTATCGTGGAAACGATCCAGGGCGAAGGCGGAATCAACGTAGCGAGTAAAGAGTGGCTCCAGGAGCTTGCGGAGCTGTGCCAAGAGTGGGATATTTTGCTTATCATCGACGATATCCAGGTGGGCAACGGACGAAGCGGTGAATTTTTCAGCTTTGAATTTGCCGATATCAAACCCGATATGGTCACCATGAGTAAATCGATCGGCGGCGGACTGCCCATGTCGCTGCTTCTGTTCAAGCCCGAGCTTGACCAGTGGAAGCCCGGCGAGCATACGGGAACCTTTAGAGGAAATAACCTGGCGTTTGTCGCTTCCAAAGTAGCGATCGATAAATATTGGCAAAATGACGAATTTTCCAAATCGATCAAATACAAAGAGAAGATCATCAAAGAGAGACTCGAAGAGATCGCGGCCAAATACAAAGGCGAGTACGATATCGAAGTACGAGGTAGAGGCTTTGCGTACGGTTTTGAGATCAAAAACGACGACTCTATGGCCGGCGAAATTTCCGCAAAAGGGTTTGAGCACAACCTGATTATCGAAACGGCGGGAAGCGATGACCAGGTGGTGAAATTCCTTCCGCCGCTCATCATCGACGAAGATACGCTAAGAGAGGGACTTAAGCGCTTTGAAAAAGCGCTCGATCAACTGGTAGCGGAGAGAAAAGAGCAGATCTCCAAAGAGTTTTAATCAACATTTGGTAAAAGATTTACAAAGGGCTTGTGTCATCGGCATAAGCCCTTTTTTATTTTCCGGCACGTTTGAAAAGCAAAGCTTCTCAAACTCCGTTCACACGCTGACGCAACGGTGAGGCGTATATACATAGAAGATTACATAAATATAGGAGAACAGATGGAAATTATCGATATTGAAAAGATCAAAGGAACAGACAGAGAGGTAGAAGCCGAGGGCGGACAGTGGATCAGCCGAAGAATGCTTTTGAAAAAAGACGGAATGGGCTTTTCCATGCATGAAACAATCATCAAAGCGGGTACAAAAACCCACATCCACTACCAAAACCACCTTGAAGCGGTCTACTGCGTAGCCGGAAACGGAAAGATCGAAGATCTGGATACGGGTGAAGTACACGAAATCCACGACGGGATCTTGTATTCACTGAACAACCACGACGAGCACTACCTCTACGGCGGGACCGAAGATATGCGCCTGATCTGCGTTTTCAATCCTCCCATCACGGGACGCGAGCACCACGATGAAAACGGTGTTTACCCCCTCATCGAAGATTAATACCGCCGCCGCATCCCCTTTGGGTGCGGCAAATTCCCCAGATCGTCCCCGCATTTACTACAATCACTACAAAAATATACTACAATTGCATAGAATCTTTTTTTAAAGGAATTGCCGTGTCGACGAAGGAGAAACTTACCCAGTATAAATTCAGTATCGAACTGCTCGTCGCCGTTATATTGTTTGCGGTGGCGCTGTATATGGATAAGGTGGTGGAGTTTATTATCTATATGCTTTATTTCATCATCTTCGTCGAGATCGTGCGCACCATTTTGAGCTTTATCCGTGAACAGCGGGTACGGTTGACGCCGCTGATCGATGCGTTTATTATCCTGGCGCTGCGGGAGTTTATCGTCAACGTCGTAAAGATCAACACGACGCAGGTACACTCTTTTCAGGATCTGTTTAACTCCCCGATCAATTTTCACATCCTGGTCTTTAGCGGGGTATTGATCTTTTTGTTTATCCTGCGTTTTATGTCGCAAAAAACCTCCCCCGACCGCTACGGCAAATCCAAAGAGAACCACTCCTAACCCGTGCGACCCTTCTTTTTAAGAAACCTCTCCATCCGCCGGGTGGGTCTGCTCAGCGTTTACCTTGTCAGCTTTTTGATCCTTCTGTTTGCGCTTTTGATTATCGATCAGGAGTACAGTAACTACAAAAAAGAGGTGGCCAAGATCCAGCATGATATCGACGTCAGCGATGAGCAGAAAAAGCGCATCCTGGAGCAGAAAAAGGAGGAGTTCAAGATCAAAAAGATGCGTTATGTCATCGGTATCGGCGGCTTGACGCTGTTTATGTTCATCACCATCTACGCCATTATCCGGACCATCGCGTACTTTTTGGAACATGAGTTCAATATCTTTATCAGGCAGTTTGGCGAAGCGGCGAAAAACCATAAGCATCTCGACGAGAGTGAGTTTGGATTTATCGAATCCAAATCGGTCGTCAAAAACGCCAACGCCATGGTCGCCGAGATCCAGGAGCGCGAGCTGGAACTTGCCGAACTCAACCGCGATCTGGAAAAACGCGTTTTGCAAAAGACGAAAAAGCTGCAGCACCTGGTCAAAGCGCAGGATGAGTTTATCAAAAAGTCGATCCACGAGATTAACACACCCTTAAGCATCATCTTGACCAATATCGATCTTTTAAAGATGCAAGACAGCGCAAACCAGCATCTGACCAATATCGAATCGGCATCCAAGATCATCCACAACTTGTTTAACGATTTAAGTTACCTTGTTAAAAAAGACCGGGTAGAATACACCAAAGAAAGGATCAACCTTTCAAAGTTTTTGCGGCAGCGACTGGAATTTTTCGCCGAATTGGCAAACGTCAACGCTTTGCATATCGTGACCAACATCGAAGAGAATATCGAAGTGGTTTTCAACGAAACGAAGCTGCAGCGTGTTATTGACAATAACTTATCCAATATAATAAAATACAGTTATAGCCATAGCGGCGTTTTTATCTCCCTGAACGCCGAGGGGGAGGAGGCGCTGCTTTCATTTAAAAACAGTTCCGATACCATAGAGGATTGCGAAGAGATCTTTCGGGAGTACTACCGGGAGAACGACGTCAAGGGGGGATACGGGATCGGACTGAGCATCGTCAAAGAGATTTGCGATGAAAACGGAGTGGCGGTGACGCTGGACTCCAAAGATAATATCACCCTATTTACATATAGATTCAAGGTTGCCAATGAAGATACTACTACTTGAGGATGAAACCCTGCTCAACCGCTCCATTACGGAGTTTTTGCAGCAAAAGGGGTATCTGGTCGAAAGCTTTAGCGACGGCAGGGAAGCGCTGGACGCTATTTTGGAAAATGAGTATGACCTGCTTTTACTTGATATCAACGTACCCAATATCAACGGCTTTGAGCTGCTTGAAAAGCTCAACTCCATGAAACGCAGCGTTTCGGTGATCTATATCAGCGCATTGATCGACGTGGAGGATATTTTGCAAGGCTATGAGCTGGGCTGCAGCGAATACATCAAAAAGCCTTTTCATTTGGAGGAGCTGTGCATCAAGATCAACCAGCTGGTCAAAAAGGAGCGCAGTCTCAGTAACCATATGCTCTTTAGCAAAAACTACAGCTACTGTAAAGACGACAGGACGCTGTATTATAAAAACGAACCCCAGGAGTTGACGAAGAAGCAGCTTGATATCATCCACACCCTCGCACTCAATATCAATATGGTGGTGGATTTCGAGCGCTTTCGGCTGGACGTATGGGACGGGGGCAACATCGATACGCCCACGATCCGCGCCGAGATCAGCCGTTTGAAAAAATCCCTCCGTGAAGATTTTATCAAAAACATCCGCGGGCTGGGCTATAAGATAGAACGTTACTATCCTGGACGCTAAAAAAATCTCCTGCAACGAAAAGTTACACCGAATATGTAACTTTTCGTTACAACAGCAAAATAAATTTTACAAAATGTAACAAAAATTTACCAATGCTACTTTCAAGCTACTTTAAAAATTTAGAATTTTCCTAGATCATCAAAAAAAGGAGATTCTATGGATTTGGATACGGTTCAAAAGATCAAAAACAATCCAAAGTACCAGCAGCTTGTTTCCACACGAAGCAAATTTGCCTGGAAGCTTGCTATCGTCATGCTCGTGATTTACTACGCGTTTATCATGACGATCGCTTTTAACCCCTCTGCTCTGGGTGCGAGTATGAGCGGCGGCGTTACGACCGTGGGGATCCCTGTGGGCGTTGCGATCATTTTGATCGCTTTTGCCTTGACGGGTATCTATACAAAGCGCGCAAACACCGAGTTTGACGGCTTGACGAAAGAGATCAAAGAGGAATTGAAAAAGGAGCAGGAATAATGGGTAAGATTTTAGCATTACTAACTCTTGGTGCCACTGCTCTTTTAGCAGCTGGCGGTGACGCGGGCGTTTCGGGACAAAGAGATTTGAATATCTCTGCAGTTGTTATGTTCTTTATCTTCGTAGGTGCTACTTTAGGTATCACTTACTGGGCTTCCAAAAGAACAAAGACGGCAAAAGACTTCTATACCGCAGGCGGCGGCATCACCGGTTTTCAAAACGGTTTGGCGATCGCGGGGGACTATATGTCCGCGGCATCGTTTCTGGGTATTTCCGGTCTTGTATACCTCAAAGGGTATGACGGACTTATCTACTCTATCGGTTTCTTGGTCGGTTGGCCGGTGATCCTTTTCCTGATCTCCGAGCAGTTGAGAAATCTCGGTAAGTACACCTTCGCGGACGTTGCATCGTACAGATTGCGCCAGCGACCCATCAGAACTTTGGCGGCCCTTGGTTCCATCGCGGTTGTTACGCTTTATCTGATCGCGCAGATGGTTGGTTCGGGGAAATTGATCCAGGTTCTTTTCGGGCTTCCCTATGAGTTTGCCGTTATCCTCGTGGGCGTATTGATGATCGCTTACGTTGCGGTCGGCGGTATGCTTGCGACCACATGGGTTCAGGTGATCAAAGCGGTGCTTCTGCTTTCAGGTGCGACCTTTATGGCGATTGCGGTATTGATGTATTTTGATTTCAGTCCCGAAGCGCTCTTTTCCAAAGCGGTTGACGTTCACGACAGCGGACTCGATATCATGACTCCCGGCGGTTTGGTCAGTGACCCTGTCTCGGCGATCTCTCTTGGTATCGCGCTGATGTTCGGTACGGCGGGTCTGCCCCACATCTTGATGCGGTTCTTTACCGTTGCGGATGCGAAAGAGGCGAGAAAATCCGTATTCTTCGCGACAGGCTTTATCGGATATTTCTATATCCTTACCTTTATCATCGGTTTCGGTGCGATCGTTCTCGTATCCACGAATCCGGAGTATATCGATGCGGCCAAAGGTGTATTGATCGGTGGTAACAATATGGCGGCGATCCACTTGTCTCACGCAGTCGGCGGCGATCTGTTCCTCGGCTTTATCAGTGCGGTTGCATTCGCGACGATCCTTGCGGTTGTATCGGGTCTGACGCTTGCCGGTGCCAGTGCGATCTCCCACGACCTCTACGCAAACGTATTTGCCGCGGGTAAAGTGGATGAGAAAACGGAGATGAAAGTTTCCAAATACGCGACCATCGCTATCGGTATCGTTGCGATCATCCTCGGTATCGCCTTTGAGAAACAAAACATCGCGTTCATGGTCGGGTTGGCGTTTGCTATCGCGGCATCTGCGAACTTCCCGATTCTGTTCCTTTCCATCTACTGGAAGAAGTTGACTACAAGAGGTGCGGTTATCGGCGGTACGCTCGGGCTTGCGACGGCGGTTATCCTTGTGATCGCAGGGCCTATCGTATGGCAGCAGATTCTGGGTAACGAAGAAGCGCTCTTCCCATATAAATACCCGGCACTCTTTAGTGTAACGGTAGCGTTTATCGGTATCTGGTTCTTCTCTATCACGGACAACAGTGCCGACGCGAAAGCGGAGAGAGAGAAGTTTGAAGCGCAAGATATCAGATGCCAAACCGGTATCGGCGCAGAGGGGGCGGTAGATCACTAGAATCTACACCCTTTTCGGGGTTGCGAATCGCGGTTTGCAACCCCTTGTCTTTATAGATGAGGACGAAATTTGAGTTTGCTAGAACAACACAGCTTTATCAAGGGGATCATCCCCTTTGACAGCTTGAAAAAAAGCGTGATCGAAAGAATCGCACAAGCTTTGGATATCGAGTATTTCAAAAAAGATGAACTGCTCATTGAACGTGATAAAGAGGCGCAGTATCTGTACTTTATCATCAAAGGCGCCGTCTTGGAGAAAAACGGCGATGAAGTGGTTTCACTCTATGCGGACAATGAATTTTTTGATCCCATAACCCTGGTTGAAAAAAGAGCCAAGCACGATTTTATATGTTCCAACGAAACGATATGCTACCTCCTTCCTAAAGATATTTTTTTACAAGTAATGTATGAAAATCGTGAATTGGAAAGCTACTTTTTTCAATCCATCGCGCAGAAACTGGGCGCAAATATTAACAGAAACTCAAACAGCGAACTGGTCAACTTCATGGTAGCGCGCGTCAAAGACGCCTACCTGGAAGAGGCCGCCATCGTTCATGAACAAAAGAGTATTTACGAGTGCGTCGCTATGATGAAAGAGCAAAAGCTGGGCGCACTGCTGGTACGCTGTGAAGATGACGAGTATGCGATAGTCACCGATACGGACTTTCGCGAAAAAGTGATTTTGCAGCGGCTGGATTTTGACACCGCAATAGGGCAGATCGCGACACGCGGATTGCGGTACGTCAATGAAAACGAGTTTCTGTTTAATGCCCAGCTGCAGATGACAAAGTATGGGATCAAAAGATTGATTGTCAAAGACAAAAGCGGCGAGATCAAAGGCATCCTCAGCCAGATTTCGCTGGTGAGTTTCTTTGCTTCGCACACCTACGCCCTTTCCAACGAGATCGAGCGGGCACGCACCATCGCCGAGTTGCAAAAACCGGGCAAAAATTTTGTGCGCATCGTCAAAGCGCTTTACGCCAAAGGCGTGAAGGTACGTTATATCTCCAAACTCCTGAGCGAGTTGAACAAGAAGCTGTTTCAAAAGGTGTTTGATCTGATCGCTCCCAAAGGGTTGGGAGAGAGCTCCTGTCTGGTCGTGATGGGCAGTGAAGGCCGCGGGGAGCAGATCATGCGTACCGATCAGGACAATGCGCTTATCATCGCCGACGATTGCCCGGTAGAGATGAGATTGATCGAAGCGTTTACCCAGCGTTTTACCAGGATATTGCTGGATTTCGGCTATCCCGAGTGTCCGGGTAATATCATGCTCAGCAATCCCTACTGGCGCAAAAACGTCAAAACCTACAAGCATGAATTGCAGGAGTATATGGACAGGGGAGATGAGCAAAGCATGATGTATCTGGCGATCTTTTTTGACGCTACGGCGGTGGCGGGCAAAGAGGAGCTGCTCATTGAACTCAAGCGCCACACCTTCAAAACGGCGAAAACCTTTCCCCAGTTTTACTCCCGCTTTGCAAAAGTAGCGCTGAGCTTTGAAACCCCGCTGGGCTTTTTTAACGATTTTATCGTCGATAAAAACGAACACAAAAACGAGCTTGATATCAAAAAGGGCGGAATCTTCCCCATCGTCCACGGCATCCGCAGTCTCAGCCTGGAATACGGCATCAGTCCCACCAACAGCGTCGACCGTATCAAGGAGTTGAACAATAAAACGATCATCGACAAGGAGATGGCGGGGGAGTTGATCGAAGCATTCAACTTCTTTTTGACCATGCGCTTAAAAAGCCGTCTGGAGAAGATGGAGCAGGGGATCGATACGGACAACTACATCAACCCGGGCAACCTGAGCAAACTGGAAAAGGATATGCTCAAAGACTCCTTTAAAGTGGTCAACGGGTTTAAAAAGTTCCTGAACTACCACTACAAGCTCAACTATGTTTGAAGCCCTCAAGCGATACCGCAATAGAAAAAAGCTCACCGACGAGCGTTACAGCTATCTGTTTGAGCCCTACGAGGGGGATGAGTATGTCTGTTTTGATTGTGAAACCACGGGGTTGAACCCCAAAGTCGACGATATCATCTCCATAGGGGCGGTCAGGATCAAAGGTAACCGCATCCTCTCCAGCCAAAAGTTTGAACGCTTTATCAAACCCCGCACCCGCCTGCAGGCCGAGAGTATCAAGATCCACCACATCCGCGAGTGCGACCTGGAGGATGCCAAGGAGATGGATACGGTGCTCGAGGAGTTTCTGGAATTCATCGGCAACCGTCCGCTGGTGGGGTATTATCTGGAGTTTGACGTGGCGATGATCAACAAGTACTTGCGCTACAAACTGGGCATCACCCTGCCCAACCGGCAGATCGAGGTCTCGGCGATCTACCACGACCAAAAGATCGGTCTGATCCCCCAAAGCAACGTGGATCTGCGCTTTGATTCGATCATGAAAGATCTGCGGCTGCCCATCATGGGCAAACACGACGCCATCAACGACGCCTTGATGACGGCGATGATCTTTTTGAAGCTGAAAAACAGATAGGGCCAAAAGCTGTAAAGAAGTTACTGTGGCACCGCATTATCTTTAAAAGTGTATGTAAAAGTACTGCCGCGCCCTACCCGTGAAGTTACGTTAAAAGCAACGCTGTTTTTCACGCAGATATTTTTTACTATATTCAGACCGATTCCAAAGCCTCCACTCACCTTATCACCTCTGTAGTATCTGTTAAATATCCTGCTGGTATCTTTGATGCCGATGCCGTTATCTTCAAAGCGTAAAAGAATCAAATCTTTTTTTTGCAGGGAGATTTTGATAAAAGAGCCCTCTTTGGAATATTTTATCGCGTTGGATATATTGTTATCGATCACTCTGTACAGTTCTATCTCATTAAACTGAAGTAAGATTCCATCTTCGATATGCGTTATAAGTTGTATATTTTTTGCCGTTACCAGGTCGTTGAAAAACTCAACCCTTTGTTCCAAAAGGTGAGAAAAGTTGATGGTTTTTTTTTCATCTTTTAAAAGGTGGCTTTGTATGTAATACTCCAAATCCTCATACACAACGGTCATATTCTTTAAAGCCGACGTAATACGAAGCAGGTGTGTATTGTTTTTGAGTCTCATCCGTAGCATATCCAGGTTGATTCTGGCTACCCCGATAGGGGTTTTTAACTCATGCATGGCATCTTTCAGGAAGTCGTCGAGGTATCTGTTTAACTGTTTATAGGGTTCGATGCTCTGTTTTATCGTAAAAAAGGAGGAGAGAAAGATCAAGCAGGTGATGGTCAAAAGCAAAATGATCGCATTGTAGATCACTTGGGAATTGTCAATATCTTTACATACGACGATATATTTAGCACCGAAAATATTGTCCGGCAGATACTCCTTATAGCATATCCGCTGCTTTTGTTTGAGAAACTGCGTATTAAAGTTAATCTGGGTATCGTCTTGCAAAAGTGAGAAGATCGCTTTGTCATCTTCTCCGTAGATTCCCGACGTGAAAATGTTGGAGCGCGGGTAGTAGAAGAAATCGCTATTTTCTTGCTCAAAGGCTTTGATTTTAAATATTACCGAGGAGGAGTAGTTTTTAAGAAGCATCTTGTTTTTCATTTTTTGGTTCTCAAAGGAGGCATCAAGGTAAAAGGATATAGGTATAAAGGCGATTGCTAACGTGAGCAAAACCTGAATGATAATGAACTTTATCTCATTTGGCTTACTTATCAATTTTATATCCTACAAACCGCTTGGTTGTGATAAAGGTTTTATCGGTTTTATCCCGTATTCTTTTTATGCACATTCTAATATCTGCGTAGGAGATATCTCTGTTGCCCCAAATATTTTCATGCAGGTTTTCAATGGAGATATAGATTCCCCTGTTTTGAATGAGAAAAGATATCACTTCCCGCTCCTTCTGGGTCAACTCAACAACGTTTTTATCTTTATAAAGGGTGTTTTTCTGTATGTCAAAACTATAGGTGCTGTTGAGCATTATCAAGTTTTCGTCGGAGTGGAAACATATGCTTTTTATAAGCTGTTTTATTCTGTATTTCAATTCCAGCAGTTCAAAAGGCTTTTTGAGATAATCGTTGCATCTGAGTTCATACCCTTTACTTAAACTTGAAATATCCGTCAGTGACGTAAGTATGATTACGGGTGTTTGAATGTGGCTTTGCCGAAGGCTTGCGACTAGTTCAAACCCATCCATCCCGGGAACTCGGATATCTAAGAGTAAAAGATCATAATGGTTTTCATATATGGCATTCAGGGCTCTGTCCCCATCTTCAAAATCATCTATGACAAACCCGTTGTCAAGCAGATACTCTTTTATGGATACCCTGTAGAGGTAATCATCTTCAAGCAGCAGTATTTTCATTACTTTATCACTACCTCCCTTTTTTCCACCGGGGCTCGGAAGTACCGGTGGGAATTGACCATATCTCCGCTGTATTCATACTTTGGCAGATAATTAAAATCTTCGTACACCTTTTCAAAACCCGCGGCGAGATAACCGACGCTCATTCCTTTTCTAGTGCCGATGGGTATTAGGGTTATGATTCTGTCCCCTATCTCATGGTACAGCTTTTTCTTTTCAAGGATTGTTTTATTATGTTTTAAAAGGTCAAAAAGCTTTTTATTATAGTTTTTATCGATGACGACAAAGTCATAAAGTCTTTGGTTGTTTTGATGGTATTTGGCAATTTTTAAAAACTTGCTGTCAAGCAGGGGTAGTACTTCGATCCCCGCTATATGCAATCTTCTTCTTAATGGGGTGTAATCTGTAATCACTTCAAGTGATCCTATGTAGTTGCCTTTATCGTAGATGGGTGCGATCGCTTTTATGTTGAACCGTTTGCCCAGTTCATTGGAAACATGAGGCTGTTTGGTTGTTTTGACTTTTACCAAACCGTGTCTAAAGTCTTGCAGACTCAACCCCGTATCTTTATCTTCCCACGTTCTGACAAAGACTTTTAAATCTTTCGTATGAACCTGTATCTGGATTTTTTGTTCCTTTGTATTGTTTGATATGAGCTGTATTAGGGAGTTGAGTTCCTGTTTAAGCTTTTGTCTTTGATCGCTTTTAAAATAATCAATGATATGTTGGTTTTTGGCAAAAAGTATCGCGAGCGAGAGGGCGTGTTTTTTCTGATAGGAAAGTTCACTGTTGATAAACTCTACTCTTTTTGATACCAGCATATCCAATCTATTTTGATTTAAGATATCGTTGTATTTTTTTAAAAAAAACAGCAGTGTCATGATGAAGACGGTAAAGAGGAGTATAAAGCTTTTATATGTTTTTGCCATCTTCGTATTATAGCCAAAAAGAGGGGTAACCTCTTTTTGGCTATTTTATCTTTGTATCGCCGCGGATCTCATCGATATCTAAACCTAAAGCTTTGAAATTGCTTCTAACTGTGTGTTTCTCCTCTAAAACGATAGAGTTGTAATGTCCCATCTTTTCCTTTGGCAGCAAGCCCTTTTGAAGATCAAAATCGGCTCTTTGCTGGGCATTCATATAGAGCACCACATCAGCGGTTTCCTGATCACTTAAACTGTTTTCCTGCCCCAGCGGCATATTGGATTGAACCCATGCGGCACCTTTGTCCAGTTTGCTCATACCCGCACCGGTATTGTAGCTTAACCAGTTTCCCTGAGAATCTTTTCCCCATAGCGGAGGAAAAGTCCCGGAAATTCCCTCACCGTTCACCCCGTGACAGGAAGCACACTTTTGCTTATAAACTTTTTCCCCTGCGACATAGTTTGCATGTGTCGCTTTTTTTTGAATAGTCTTGAATTTTTTGACACTTTCTGGGTAGAGTTTGGTATTGTGCGTACTCCAGGGACCTTTTGCATTCATTTTTACAGGTATGCCCTCTGAAAGCCAAGTGATATAAGTTGCCATGGCGATACTCGCTTTGGAATCGATGACGGGTCTTTTGCCGTTCATACTTCGCATGAAGCAGTTATTGGACCTGTCCTGAAGCGTTTGTACTGTTTTTTCCCTTTTGGACCAGGCGGGAAAAGCCGCTGCGGTACCGATCCAGCTGGATATTCCGTCAGCGGTTCCCGGTTTACCGTCCGGACCAGGCAGATGACAGTTTTTACACTGCAGCTTGTTACCGACCAAGTCCTTTGTCAGCGGGTGGGTGTCGGTATTGTTCATGATATCCTCACCCAGTTTAACCATCTTTCCCAGTTCACCTTTGGGGTACTCTTTAGGGGCACTTCCTGCGATTACATAAGCAGTTGACAGCAACCCTAAGATACCGATTTTTAATACTGTCTGCATTCTCTCTCCTTATGGTGAAAATTGTTACCATAAAGAAATAATAATATATCAATGTAACATGAAAATAACAAAATGGTTTTAAAAAGTGTGGATAAACCATATGATCTGCAGCGGTTGTGTGCCCGTTACGTCAATGATCGTCGCAGTATTTCTTCGGGAGGGAAACGCCGCCCGGGAGGGCGGGGTTTGAAAGGTTACAGCAGATCCGAAAGATCGGGGTTTGGTTCTATCTCACACTCCGTACCTTCACACTCGACTTTCGCATCAAAATACAGGGCGCGATTGGCCGCTTCTTTGCTCAGCGACATATACGCATCCGTCGACATCATCCCCGTGTTGCAATAGAGGATGCTGAGTTTGTCCTTTGGCAGTTTCGACTCGTCCAAACTGTCCGAATCGGAGTCATACACCACGTTGATAGCACCTTTTAAGTGCCCCTGTTTAAACTGCTTGGCCGGTCGCGTATCCACAAGTTGGATATTGCTAGGCAGCGCACCCTCTTCGATCAGTTTGGCAAGCCAGAATTGGTCCACCATCCCTTCCGAACCGCCGGGGTAAGCCATGACGCCGTTTTTCATAATGGAGTCCCGTTTTGGCGTGTACTCCCCGTCTTCACCGCCTTTACACTCTCTGACGATTCCCATGAGCGGATGGTCGTTCTCCTTCCATTCCGGGTAGCCTCCGGGGTATACCACGACGTCGGTATAGCCAGCTTTTACGAGTTTCTCCGCCAATTTGTCCGATTTGTGGCATTTGTAACCGTTACAAAAGGAGACGATCTTGGCATCTTTGTTTGCGGGTAAAAGTCCCTGCAACTGTGAAAACTTTTTTGGGGGAAGACTGAGCGACCCCATGATCGTTTCGATCTGATAAAGTTTAAATCCGCGTGCGTCTAAAAACAGAGCGGTTCCTTTATCGTAGATCGCTTTTGCCTCCTCCGTGGAAATCTTTTTCAAATCCGCGGCGATCGCCGAAGAAAACAGCAAAGCGATCCCCACCGCTACTATCCATAAACGTCTCATTACTCTATCCTTTATCTTGGGTTTATCAATTATGACACACATAACTTTAAATAAAGCTATAGAATAATAAAGAACGGTTATCTTTTTATATTAGCAAAAGTTACTTACCGTAAATATCAATCCCTATCGATGGAATATTTCCCGCTTCCCAAAAAGATGATCGCCAGCGACGTCAGGATATAAAAATAGATCACTTCCAGCTCAAGCGCGCCGTGCTTGGTCAGTGCCAACAGTTCATCGGCATGGACCAGATAGATCGCCGTGAGCATGGTAAAGATCAAAAATCCCGCGGCGATACGGGTTTGATAGCCGATGATCAAAAGTGCCGGAGCGACCAGTTCTCCAAGGTAAACGCCGTAGGCCAGAAATGCGGGCAAGCCTTTGGACTCGAGCATCCCCTCGATGAATCCCACCCCGTGCATCAGTTTGGAGTACCCGTGAAAAAGCATCATCACGCCCACGGCAAGCCGGAGCAGCAGTTTGGCCAGATCGGGATTGTGTAACATTGGCATAATTTCTCCCCTTTGATAATGGTATGGTGTAAAAAGTAACCCTATTATATCAGGTTTCTTCGCTCTCCACCCTGTTGCGGCCGCCGTTTTTGGCTTTGTAGAGTGCGTCGTCGGCCCGCCTGATGAGGCTTTGCACCGAATCGCCGCGGCGGTACGCCGCAACGCCGAAGCTGGCGGTTTTCGTACCGATGACGGGAAAGTTGTGCTTTTGTATCACTTCCCGCAGCCGCCGGGCAAGCTGTACGCTATCGTGCAAAGAGGTGCCCGGCAGGATCAAAATAAACTCCTCTCCGCCCCATCTGCCTATGATATCGCTATCGGAGCGGTTATTGCGGCGTAAAATCTCGGCAAAGGTTTGCAGGGTCGTATCGCCGACCTGGTGGCCGTGGGTATCGTTGACCTGTTTGAAAAAATCGATATCGATGATCACCACGCCAAAAGGGGTATCGCTTTTTTCTGCCTCTTTCAGCTGGTGGTGCAGGGTTTCATTGATCTTGTGGCGGTTATACAGGTTTGTCAGCGAGTCGGTCGTGGAGAGGTGTTTGATCTTTTGCTGATCGCGCAGGGCAACGATACCAAACGCCAGGTTAGCCGCCAGTTCGTGCAGCAAGGCGATCTCCTCGTCGATAAAGGCGTTGGTCTCTTTGGCGTAGAGAGTCAGCGCTCCGATCACGTGATCTTGTATGGCGATGGGGAAAGCGGCGCAGGAGTAGTAGCCAAACTCTCGTGCCCGCTTTTTCCACGGGGTAAACAGCGCATCTTTTTGGGTATCGTTGATGATGACGTCGCGGTGTTCTTTGATGCAGATTCCCGTCGGGCCGTTACCTTCGGGGCCGTCGCCGTAGTTGATCGTAATACCGTCGAGATAGAGGGTGCTCTCTCCGCTGCTTGTGACGATATCTATCTGCCGGTTTTTTTCGGCATACCCGATCCATACCAGCGGGTAGCCGCAGACTTTGTGGATATTTTCACAGATGCGGTGGAGCAGTTCCTCCTCATTTTTGGCATGGGTGAGGGCAAAGTTGGATTTGCTCAGCGCTTCGTGGGAGCGGTTGATGATGCGCAACCTGTTTGTGTGGTGGTCGATCTCCGCTTTCAGCGGTAGCAAAATCCAGCGTGAAAGGATCATCCACAGCAGCGTCCCGAACCCCACGGTCAAGATAACGCTAAAGGTGCCCAGCTTGAAAGCGAGGTCTTGAAGCATCGCCGTAAGGTTGTGGGTGTCATGGGCCAGGTGCAGCGTTACCCTGGTCTCACCCGCGAGGAGTTCCCGCTGTTTTTCGATGATATGGCGATTATGGACGGCGTGTTCCAAAGAACCGAAGTTGTAAAAATCCAGTCCGTTGAGTTTGATATCGAGATACTCGATACTGGGCAGACGGGTTTGCCATTTTTGCAAAAAGTTTTTCGCTTCGGCATAGTCGTGGCGCTGCAGGTTATCACGCAGAAACTCCGCCAGCAGGTTGATCTCGATTTCAACGCGTTTTTCCATATCGTGCAGCATCTTGTTCTTTTGCGATTCGTACATATAGACGGCCACGGAGGCCAGAAAGATAAAAAGGGTGCTGAGGATAAAAATGATCAGCCGGTTTTTTTGCCTCGTATAGGTGTGTGTCATTATTTTTCCAATATCGGCAGCACGGTTTGCAGCATTGCGCGATGGTAGTCGTAATAACTGTCTTTGACCGGAACAAAACCGGTGAGATTAGCGCTGATCGCTTGCAGTACCTTCGGGTCGTCCAGCTTCAAAAGCGCCCGGCGTATCTTTTGGCGCAGGGGTTTTGGCATTGTCGATGCCGTGGTGAAAAGGTGTGTGGAGAGGCGGGGGGAGTAGGCGAGGGCTTTTAACCCTTCGCTGCGCTTTTCCAAAAACACCTCCTCCGCGACTGCCCCCGCGTCAAAATCCCCAAACAGCGTCCCGTAAACGACGTTTTCATGGTTGCGCATATGCAGATAGGCTTTGAGGTCTTTGAGCTCGACCCCCGCTTGCAAAAGCATAAAAAGCGGCACCTGCGTACTGAGCGTGGAGTTGGTATTGCCAAAGGCGAAGCGTTTGCCCCGAAGCTCTTTTAAAGAGGTCAGAGGTGAGCGCTGGGCGGTGATGATAACGGAGCGGAAAGTGGGCTTTCCCTTGAACTCGTAGCGCACGAGCAGGGGTTTTGGACCGTACTTATCGGTGATAAGTACGTAGGGACTGCCGCCTAAAAAGGAGATGTCGAGTCTGTCTTTGCCGCTGTTGACGATGTGGCTTTCATAATCTTTGGCGATGACGATCTTGACGTCACGGCCCAGCTCTTTTGAGAGATATTCCGCCAGCGGGGTGTATTTTTGCAAGAGCGCCGAGGAGCTGAGATAGGGCATGAATCCAAGCGTCAGTGCCCTTTGCTGGGCAAAAAGCGCAAGGCAGGACAGTAAAAGTACAACGAGTATCTTTTTCATGGCGGCACCTTTCAACGGTTGCATAAAAACAGCTTTTATTGTATTGTAGCATATAGGAGTCGCACATAGTGAGACTGGAGATAAAGGAGAGCAAATGGCAAACCGTTTGGCGGGGGAATCCTCCCCCTATCTGCAGCAGCACCGCCACAACCCCCTGGATTGGTACCCCTGGGGCGAAGAGGCGTTTGCACGGGCGAAAGCGGAGCAAAAACCGATCTTTCTCTCCATCGGCTACAGCAGCTGCCACTGGTGCCACGTGATGGAGGAGCGTGTTTTTGAGGATGAGGCGATCGCGCAAAAGAGCAACAAGAAATTTATCTGTATCAAAGTCGACCGCGAAGAGCGTCCTGATATCGACAAGCAGTACCAAAACCTGTATCAAATCATGAGCGGCGGCGGGGGCGGCTGGCCCCTTTCGATCTTTTTGACCCATGAGATGCAGCCCTTTTACGCCGCGACCTACATTCCCCCCGAAACCTTTATCCAAGTGATCGAATATTTTGCCAGGGAGTATGCAGACAACCGTGAGGAGCTGCTGCAAAAAGCGCGCCAGATCGGCGGCTTTGAGCGGATGCTGTATAAGCCCAAAAAAAGCGTACGCTTCGCACGGGATTTTCTCCCCGCGCTCAAAGCCCAGATCGAGGGGATGTACGATCCCGACAACGGCGGCTTTTCCGGGGCTCCAAAATTCCCCCGGGCTTCGCTTTTGGGGTTATGTATGCAGCTGGGACTAAAGAAACAGGCGCAAACGAGTATGGAGTTGATGGCTCAGGGAGGGCTGTATGATCATGTCGACGGGGGCTTTTGCCGCTACAGCGTGGATGAGCGGTGGCTGGTGCCGCATTTTGAAAAGATGCTTTACGACAACGCATTGTTGCTGGAACGTTATGTTTTTGCGTATCTGCAAAGCCAAAACGGTTTTTTTCTTAAAATCGCGGAGCAAACGGCGGCGTTTTTAACGCAAAAGATGCAGGCGCAAAACCTCTTTTTCAGTGCCAGCGACGCGGACAGTCCCGATGAAAACGGCGATAAAAGGGAGGGGGCGTACTTTACCTACGGCTACAAACAGTTAAAGGAGGTACTGGAGGCGGAGGTTTTTAAAAGTTTGGACGTTTCGCGCTTTGGCAATTTTGAAGGAGCCAACATCATACGCCTGTCCCGGGGTAAACTGCTCGATCCCCAAAGCCGCGAAACGCTGCAGCAAATCCGCCAAAAGCGAAGCTGCCCCTTTATAGACAAAAAGATCATCACCGCCTGGAACGCCATGGCAATCAGCGCTTTTTTTACCCTGGGGGTTATTGATCAGCGTTCTGAAAAGCAGGCGCACGAAAGCCTTCAAGCGCTGCTGCAAACCCTGTATAAAGAGGATAAACTCTACCACTGCGTTCTTTACGGGCAGGATGCAGCGCCAAGCATCGAGGGGTTTTTGGAAGATTACGCCTATCTGGTCCGCGCGCTTTTGCGAGGGTACCAAGTATGCCTCAAGCCCGAGTATCTGCAAGAAGCGGTGATCTTAAGCCAAAAGGCGATTGCAAAGTTTTACGCAAACGGCCGCTGGTTTTTCAGCGTCGATGAGGTGCGCGTCGAAGCCGATATCTACGACGCTTCCTACCCCTCCTCCATGGCGGTGATGCTTGATAATCTGCTGACGCTGGGAGCGCTGGGAGAGGATGGATTTTTTGAGATCGTGGAGAAAAGCGTGGAGTTTTACTCGGAATTTCTGGCCAAAAACCCCGCCGCGTGCGCTACCTTGTCGCAGGTGGTCATACGGTTGTTGGACGAGGAGACGGTGATCAAAGCCAACCAAAGCAGGCTCAAAGCGGTTCAAGCCTCATTAAAGGGTGAACAGCGGTTGCGTTATCTGTTTTACGATGACGGTAGTGACAGTTTCTCCCTATGCGGGCGCCGAAGCTGCAGCGGGGTTTTTCACAGTGCGGAGGAGTTGGCAAAGCGGTTAAGAGAGCATTAATAAAAAACCGATAAGATGATATCAGTTATCATTTATACTCCGGGAAGGACAGGGCATGGTCGAATTTTTTACCCTCTTTTTTCAAATCACCGAAGCCATAGCGATCTATATCGTTATCGGGCTGTTTTTAGCGGGAGTGCTGCACGTTTATATCGATGACGGTTTTATCAAAAAGCATCTGGGCAAGGGGGGATTTGGCGACGTCTTTAAAGCCGCGCTGATGGGCATCCCTCTGCCCATGTGTTCCTGCAGCGTCATCCCCTTTTCGCTGAGTTTGCAAAAAAGCGGCGCAAGCAGGGGGGCGGTGAGCAGCTTTTTTATCTCTACTCCTATGACAGGTGCCGATTCGATCCTGCCTACCTATGGGATTTTCGGTCCCCTGATCGCGTTTTTTCGGGTGCTCTCCTCCCTGGTTTCGGCACTGCTGTGCGGAGTATTGGTGCAGCTTTTTGACAAGGAGAGGCTAGAAAAGGCACAGCCGCAGCAAAGCTGTGAGAGCGGATGCTGCTGCAGCTGTGAAGCCGCACCGCCCAAAGCGGGCTTTGCCGCCAAAATGAAAGAGGCGTATATCTACGCGTTTAAAACCCTGCTTCCCGATATCGCCAAACAGCTGCTGATCGGTTTGATCGCCGTAACCTTGATTACGATGTTTATGCCCGAGGATTTCAGCGGTTACCTCAGCGACAGCCTTTGGCTCAACTACCTGGCGGTGCTGGTGCTGGCCATTCCCATGTATGTGTGCTCCATCTCCGCTATCCCCATCGCCATGTCGCTGCTTGCCGTAGGTTTTAGTATGGGGGCGGCCTTTGTGTTTCTCAGTGCCGCTCCGGCTACGAATATGATCACCATAGGCGTGGTCAAAAAGCTTTTGGGAGTGCGCTCGACGCTGCTGTATCTGCTTGCCATCATCGCTTCGACGCTGGCATTTGCCTTTGTGATCGATCTGTTGTTTACCTTTGACACCGCCGCGATCGTTTCGCAAGTCGCCCGGGAGCAGTACGGCTGGATAGAGGCTGCGTTTGCCGTGGTCTTGCTGCTACTGCTGCTTAAGGAGTCGCTGCCCCGCCGTTCATTCTAAATTCATTTTGACCCGTTACGCTTATACGAAAATTGTGTAAAAGCGGGGGCGGGCCATGCAGATTCGAAGCTTTGTAAAAACAGCTTTTGCCGCGATCATAGTATTACTTGTCGTAATGGTTGCGATCAACGGCGTGATGCTTTACAAGATAGATGAGTACAGTATCTCCAAAGATCGGATCGCCAAACTGGTCAATTGGCAGGAGGATATGAACCTGGTCGTGCAAAAAACGCTCAAAGCGCGAGAAAATACCGAGCTGGATCGGCTACAGCGCAGATTTAGCGGCTATGAGCGTGCCTTTGAGGATTTGAAAAACAGTTTTATCGTCCAGGACAGCGACGATCTGCTTGATTGGATCATTACCGACTTGCACCGCTTTCCTCCCGTTCGCCAAAGTTTGGAAAAGCTTTTTTCCCACGAACAGATCATCGAAACCTACTATGGACGTTTGATTTTGCTGCAGAAGGAGAAAAACACCCTTGCACGTGAGATCGAAAGAATCTATCCCGAAGAAAAAGCGCTGCGAAAAGCGTTTGCCGCCCGCATAGACGCTACTGCGGATATGGAGGCTGTTAAAGCCTTTGCACGGCTCCAATACTACAGTAAAGAAGCGCTTTATCAATACCGCGACCGTGCCCATGTGGATCTGTGGCTCGGGGCGCTTCAAAGGGTGCAAGCCCTTCTTCCCGCTATCGACTTCAGTGCGTATGAGCAGCGTATCGCCCGCCTTGGAAATCTGGTCATAGCCATATCGGGGGTTGAAAAACTGGAGCGGCGGCTCGCGACAAAGATCGAAAACGTTTTGCAGCAAAACAGACAGATACATATGCGGATTCAGGCGCAGACGGGAAATCTCTCTGGCCGCTTTTTAAACCGTACGTTTCTTTTGATCGCTGTACTTTTTGCGGTGACGCTGCTGCTGATATTGTGGTTGGCGTACAGGGTCAGTAAAAACGTGGGGCTCTCCTTTGGACAGATCGAAAGGAGGGTGCAGCGGGGGTTGGCAAAGATAAAGGAGTTAAATAAAGAGATCACGGATACGCAAAAGGAGGTGGTTTTTACCATGGGGGCCATAGGCGAGCGCCGAAGCAGGGAAACGGGCAACCACGTCAGGCGCGTGGCGGAGTATTCCAGGCTGCTGGCGAAGCTGCACGGTTTGCCCGAAGAGGAGGCGGAGATGCTCAAGCAGGCTTCACCCATGCACGATATCGGCAAGATCGCCATCCCCGATGCGGTTTTGAACAAGCCGGGGAAACTCGATAAAGCGGAGTGGAAAACGATGCAGACCCATGCGCAGCTGGGCGAAGATATGCTGCGCCACTCCAAGCGCCCTTTGCTGCAAACGGCGGCGATCGTAGCCGGACAACACCATGAAAAATATGACGGCAGCGGTTATCCCAGGGGACTCAAAGGTGAAGATATCCATATCTACGGGCGTATCACCGCCGTTGCGGACGTCTTTGACGCGCTGGGAAGCGACAGGGTATATAAAAAAGCGTGGGAGGATGAAAAGATATTCGCGCTTTTCAAACAAGAGCGCGGCAAACATTTCGATCCACGGTTGATCGATCTGTTTTTTGCGAACTTGGACCGTTTTATGAGTATTCGCCGCCGCTTTAACGACAGGTGAGACCATAAACGTTTATCCTGGTTTAACGTCGGGAGGTACAATATGAAAAAAGGATTAAAGGAGAGAAGATGACGGATGAAAAACCGATGGCGCAAAAACTGTTTCACTGGCTGTTTGTGCTGGGCTTTGCGGGGGCGTATCTCAGCGCCGACGATGATACGCTGCGGCTGCACCTGATTTTCGGTTTTATGGCGGGGGGATTGGCGGTTTTGCGTCTGCTGCTGTTCATAACCGGCCCGGGCAGCTGGCACGGACGGGAGTTAAACCTCTCCGTAAAGGATTTGAAAACCTATCTGCTGCGCTACTTTCACAAACCGGCCCTGCGCGGTAATCCCGCCGCTTCCTTTGCCGCGGTGACGATGCTTGTTTTGGCGGTTGTGACCGCACTCAGCGGTTACTTCAGCGCCGACTCGCATACCCTCGAAGAGATCCATGAAGCGGCGGGGAACCTGTTTTTGTTCGTCGCCCTGGCTCACATAGCCGGCGTCGTCGCCGACACGCTTTTTCGGGGCAGCGGCGCTTACAAACAGATGGTGGGCAAAAGTACGGTGCAGTGGCCGATGGCGGTTTTGGTCGTGCTCGTTGCCGCATCGGGTGTGCTGTGGTCTTTGAGCGTGGATACGGGTATCTACGATGATGAGCATGGGGAGCGCGAACATTATGAATATGAAGATTACGACGATTAAAATTTGATCGAGAGATAAAAGCAGATGTGAAACTCCGGATCGTTTTTGGAGAGGTAACTGTTTTTTTTGTAGATGACGTAGGAGGGTTTGGTGGTGGTTTCATACTCGCTTGCCGGCAGCCATTCGTGGTATACCCAGCGGATAAATTTGAGTAGATCCCCGTGTCGTCCCCGTACGTCGAATCTGGCGTACACGCCGTCGCTGATTTTAAAGCGGGGCAGCCGGTCACCCGTGATCTTTGGGACCTGGTCGGTTTTGACGCAAGCGACGTATTCGCACTCTTTAAGCGGGGTGATCGCGGGGTTGTCGTGAAACAGCGCGATCTGTTCATGCTCGGTAAGGTTGTTGCTAAAGATCCAGGTTTGCAGCTTTTGCCACGTCTGTTTGATATTTTCCCCGTAACCGCGGTGGCGGATGTAGTAGCTTTCCAGCAGCGGCTGCTTGACGATCTCGGGTTCGATTTTTGAAAAATCCGCCGTGGATTGTACCGCCCGGGGCGATTGCTGCAAAATCTTTTTGGAGTAGGCTTTGTATCCGCCCTGGCGCCACTTTTTGGGCGTCATGTGAAAACGCTCTTTGAAAACACGGATAAAGGAGGATTGGGAGCTGTACCCGCACATATTCGCGATCTCGGTGATGGTGGAGTAGCGGTTGGTCAAAAGCAGGTTGGACGCTTTTTGCAGGCGGATCGATTTGATACTTTCATAAATATTTCTGCCAAACACCTCTTTAAAGATGCGCTGCATATGAAACCTGCTTACCCCCAGATCTTTGCTGAGGGTTTCGAGGTTGATATCAATCTCGATGTGGGTATAGATATAGTACATGATATCGTTGGCGATACGGGTCCGTTTTTTTAGCGTTTCTTTCTTCATGCATATTATCTTAGCAAAAACAGGTTGTGAAAAAAGCAAAAATAGATAGCTCTTTGCACAAATCGGGTGAAGATTTATTTTTTGAAACACTTTACAATAGGAGGAAAAATTTGCAGGAGAAAGAGTGATGAAACGGAAAATCTCAAAGATACTGGTAGCTAACCGCGGGGAGATCGCTTTGCGTATCATCCGTGCGTGCAAGGAGTTGGAGATCGCAAGCGTGGCGATCTTTTCGGAGGTGGACGTTGAAGGGGTGTGGGTAAGAAAAGCCGATGAGTGCTACCCTATTATGGGCAATCCGCTGCAGGCGTACCTGGATTTTGAGCCCATTATCAATCTGGCGCTCAAGGCCGGTTGCGACGCGATCCACCCGGGATACGGCTTTTTGTCCGAAAGTGCGGAATTCGCCAAAGCGTGTGAGGAAAACGGGCTGATCTTTATCGGTCCCAAAGCCGAACATATCAGCCTCTTCGGCGATAAGATGGCGTCCAAAGAAGCGATGAAAGAGATCGGCGTTCCCGTCTTGGAAGGGACGGTAGAACCGGTCAGGGATAAAAAGGATGCCGAAAAGATTATCGCCGCCAAGATCGGTTTTCCCGTCATCATCAAAGCCGCTTACGGCGGTGGCGGCAAGGGGATGCGCATCGTTAAAAAGGCCAAGGAGTTTAGCGCCATGTTCGATTCCGCCACGGCCGAGGCGGAAAAGTTTTTCGGCAAGGGGGACGTGTTTATCGAAAAGTACGTGGAAAACCCGCGCCATATCGAGGTACAGATCGTTGCCGATAAATACGGCAACGTCGTGCATCTGGGCGAGCGGGACTGCTCCATCCAGCGAAAGCACCAAAAGGTGATCGAGATCGCCCCCTCGCCGCGCCTGAGTGAACAGGTGCGCAAGGAGCTCTACCGCGTCGCGACCAAAGCGATGTACAAGCTGGGCTATGAAAGCGTGGGAACGGTGGAGTTTCTCGTTGATGAGGATGACAACATCTACTTTATCGAGATGAATACCAGAGTCCAGGTCGAACACCCCGTGACCGAGATCATCTCCGGGATCGACATCATCCAAAGAATGATCCAGATCGCCGAGGGGGATCCGCTGCGGTTTATGCAGGATCAGATCAGTTTTCGCGGCTACGCCATCGAGTTTCGGCTTAACGCGGAAAATCCGCAAAAAAACTTCATGCCCTCCGCCGGTACCATCGAAAAATACCTCACCCCCGGCGGTCCCGGGGTGCGCTTAGATACCAGTGCGTACAGCGGCTACAAGATCCCGCCCAATTACGATTCCATGATCGGCAAGCTGATCGTGTGGGCACTGGATTGGGAAGGCGCGGTGAAAAAGGCCAGACGGGCACTGGACGAATTTTATATCGAGGGGGTCCCCACCAACCTGCCGCTGCACAGAGAGATCGCCAAGGACGGGGATTTTCTGCGGGGGCACCTGCGTACCGATTACCTGGATAGAAAGATGAGCGTTTTTAACCTCGGAGCCAAAGATACCATGGAAAAGGAGGAGAAAAAGCTCTCCTATATCGAGCGGCTGATCAAAAAGATCAAGGAGCATAAACTCACCGTTCGCCAATAATGCTGTTCATACTCCTTTCATCTTCATAGTCTATACTGTGAAAAAAGATAAAGGAGTGCGATGCGTGCTACGTTGCAAGCCCTGCGGGCCAACCGGGGGAAAACGGCGCTTACCTTTGCCAGTTTGCTCTTTGCGGTGGTCTCCATCTTTTTAATAACCGCCGTAGCAAAGGGTGTGGTGGGGATGTATAGCCAGATTTTGCAAAACGACGGCGACATCATCGTCACCCAGGCCGATATCTCCGATACCTTTTTCAGTCAGGTGGATAGGGGCTTGATGGAGCGCTATCGCCGGGTTGAGGGGGTGCGCTCGGTTTCGGCGATGATCGTGGGGGCATCGCCCGTGGGCAAACTGCCCATCGCCGCGATATACGGGGTAAGTTCCAACCGCTACGGCCGCTACGATCTTTTGCGGGGAAGCTACCCCCAAAAGGGCGAAGCGCTTTTAGGCAGCGCGCTTTTTGAGCGCTTGGGGCAGCCCGAAGTGGTCAATGTCGCGGGCAAAAGCTTCGGGGTATCGGGGGTATTTGAAAGCGGTATCGGCTTTGAAAAGGGCGGCGTGGTGTTGCCGCTGGAAGATGCCGGAGCGATTTTTCACAAGGAAGCTTCCATGCTGCTTGTGAAAACTGCGCTCCATACCGACCGTAACGCGCTCGTAAAGCGGTTGCGGGGTATCTCAAAAAAGGTGGAGGTCAAAACCACCGAAAACTTCATCGACAGTTACAATCAGTTTAAAATCATCGAAACCTCCTCCTGGGTGATCTCTTCGGTCGCCTTTGGTATGGGGATTTTAAGTATCGTCAGTATTATGAGTATCGGCGTCAATGAGCGCCGCAGCGAATTTGGCATCATGCGCGCTTTGGGTATCCCCATGCGGCGTATCCTCGCTATGCTGATGTTTGAGGCTCTGGCCGTCACGGTAAGCGCCTATCTGGCGGGCGTACTGCTAAGCCTGGGGGCTTTGTTTGTGATGAAACACGCAGCTTTTTTACAGGGCTACGTCAGCGGAGAGATCACCTCCGGGCTGGCTTTATACGTTTTTGCGGCGACGGCGGCCATGGGGGTGCTTGGGGCGATCCTGCCCGCGATGCAGGCGGCAAAAACCGATCCGCTTCTGCTGATTCAGGGGAATAAAACATGATACGCGCGCGAAATCTCAACCACTTCTACGGCAAAGAGCAGGTGCTTTTTGATATCGACCTTGATCTCGAGGCGGGAAAGCTGCACGTTTTTACCGGAGAAAGCGGCAGCGGCAAATCGACTCTGCTTTCTATCCTATCGACCCTGCTGCGTCCGGGCAGCGGAGAACTGTTTTTTGATAATACCCCCTATGAACGGCTTTCCAATCTCGACGCGCTCCGTCGGGAGAGGATCGGTTTCGTGTTTCAATTCCACTACCTGATCGAGTATCTGAATCTGCGGGAAAATATCCTGTTGGCCTCTGATAAAAAGGAGCCGGATATGGAGCTGCTCTCTTTTTTGGGGCTGGACGGTTTGCTGGACCGGTTGCCCGCGGAACTTTCCGGGGGACAGCGGCAGCGGGGAGCTTTGGTGCGGGCTTTGGCCAACGATCCTGACGTTCTGTTTGCCGATGAACCCACGGGAAACCTGGATTCAAAAAACTCCGCGCTGGTTTTTGAACTTTTGGAAAAGATCGCTTCGCGCGGGACGACGGTGGTGGTTGCGACCCACGATCGGGAGTTGGCCCGGCGAAGCGACAGGGTATATGAGGTGCGAGATGGCAGAATTTAACGACTTTGTACACAACCGTTTGCAACTTTCATTGGTGTTTTTCGCGGCGGGATTGGGCTTTGGTCTGCTCTACGCGCTGAATCTGTTGGGCGTTACCCTCCCGGGGAGTCTGCTTACGCCCCAGGGGGCGCGCAGTATCCACATTACGCTGATGCTGTACGGGTTTATCCCGCTGATGCTTTCCTTTTTGCCCTTTTTGCTTATCGCCAAGGAAGCAGGGGTGAACCAAAGGGGGCTGTACTATCTGCGGCTGTTTACCCTGCTGTGGTACATCTTTTTGATCACTGCCGTTTTGACTCTGGCTTTCGGGCTTGACCGGGGGCTTCCTTTTTACGATTTTATCTACGGACTGAACTTTCTGCTGGCTTTTGCGGGGGTGTTTTATATCATCGCTTTGATCAAGTTTTTGCAAGAGTATGAGCGCTATCCTCTCTGGGTCAAAGTATCGCTTTTTTTGACCGTAATCGCGCCGCTGCTTTTGCTCTTTTTGATGAACCCCGAGTACGGACAGGTGGAAAAAACCCTCTCCGGACCCCACGGGGACAACACGTTGGGGATGAGTCTGGCGCTTATTCCGCTGTATTATCTGATCATCAAGTATAAAAGCGGTGAACCCTTTATCGCCCGCTGGAACTGGATGTGGGCACTGCCCCTTGGGTTTTACCTGCTTTCTGTGTTGCATCGGAGTTTCGTGGGGGAGTTAACCTATAATCAAGAGTGGTTTTTACAGTATTTGACCCTGCTGTACCTGCCGCTGCTGTACCGGTGGTATAGCGACGCGAAGCTTGAACGGGACGCGCGGTGGCTGCTGCTTGTTTCCCTGGCGGCGTTTTTCTTCGTCGATATCGAGGGGAACCTGCTTTTTATCCCCCAGATACGCTGGCTAATCCATCGCAACGATCTGGTGATCGCCCACGCGCATATCGCCATGGGGATCGGGGTGCTGTTTATGGTCGCGGCTTTGTACAGCGGTTATCTGTACGGGTATATGCGGCGTATAAAGGGGTATCTTCTGTCCATGGCGGGCTTGGCAGCGGCGCTGAGTCTTTCGGGGGTGCTGCAAGGCTTTGGCTATGTCCAGTGGATTTTCTGGCTGTGGCTGCTGCGCTTTCTTTTCGGTGCCGCGGCCTTTGGTTTTGTTCTGAATCCGCCCCTGCGTCTACCCTCCGGCGCGCTGGGGCGGTATAACCTGCTTGGAGCGATCAGTGACGGTTTGGGTGGGGTGGTGCTGCTGTTTTTCGGCGAAAGTCTGTACCGCTTAGCGGGGTTTGATTTTGTCCCGGGCTATATCTACGCGGTATTTGCTTTTGTGATCACGACCGGGGTGATCCATCTGTTGAGCCTGCTCTATCCGGTGCATGCGGTGCTGCTTACCCGTTTGAGTGCGGGGGTGCGTGTATTGCTGGCTTCGGTGTTTCTGTCTCTGTTTTTAAAAGAAACGCTGGGGCTTGAAGCGCTGCTTATCGCCGCGGCGGATTTCGGTTTTGTACTGTTGTATCTTTTTTGGATCTACGGAAAAAACGAGGGGGAGGCATATGCATAGTATCGCCGCAACACTCGTGATCTTTGCGGAGTTGACCTACTATCTGCTGATCGCCCAGACGGGGATTGTGGAGTATCTGCACTCCGATATCTACAGCGTCGCGCCGCTGCCCCTTGGGGGGATCGTCGGCTCCCTGGGAGTCGCGTTTTTACCCCTGGGGCTTCGGGGCAAACTGCTGCTGGTTCTGGCCGTGCAAACGGGCATGAGTCTGTTCTATCCCGAGTTCAACGCCGCGGGCTTGTTTGTCCTGGGACTGGGAGTCGGTGGGGCCGCCCCGCTGGTGGTCATGCTCAGCGGCCGGGTCAAAAGCGGATATATCGCTGCGGCGCTGATCGCCTCCTATGCGGTGGGAACGCTGCTGTTTAACGGTATCGCCCCCATGCACCGCATGCCCCTGGGAGTAGCGCTCGCGGCGCTGGGGTTTGGGGCGGCGCTTTTTATCAAACCCGTCGCTTCGCTGACCCAACCGGTCAAAACGTCGGCCCACTCCCTGCTGCTGATGGCTACCTGGGTTTTTCTGGATTCGGCGCTGTTTGAAACCCTCTCCAGAGAACCCGAGATCGCTATATGGCGGGGGGGATACACGGCTGAAATCGTTTTTTTCCACGGCGTCGGGGTGGTGGCGGCACTGCTGCTGCCGCTGAGTGAGATCCGCAGGGAGACGGTGATCTTTGCACTGTTTGCGCTGAGTTATCTGCTGTATTTTTTGCACGAACCCTGGCTGCTCAGCGTCGCTTATCCCTTCGTGATCTCTTTTTACAATATGACGATTTTGCAAACCCTGCGCAGATTGCGCGGGGCAAAACGTATCGGCGTGTATATGGTGGCTATCGGCTGGCTGGCTTCGGGGGCGGGGCTGCTTAGCGCCTTGGAACACTGTATCATCTATCTGCCCACGATTATGGCGCTGGGAGCGATGCTTAAGCCCCCCGTTTCATTTCAATTAAGGAGTAAATCATGAAAAAACTGTTTCTAAGTATTATCTTTGCTGCGCAGGTGCTTTTTGCCGCGCAGGTACAGATCCAAAGCGGTATGGTCAAAGCGCATACGGAGGTCTTCGGCGATAGCGATATCGATCCCGTTTCCAAAACGTTTGAGGCGGATCTGCGGATGCCCGCGGGGATGCGGAGCCTGCGGGGGGTGATCTTGACCAAAGTGCTGGACCTGCGCAGCGATAACGCTTCCAGGGATGAACATATGCATGAACTCTTTGAGTATGAACAATATCCCGATATCCGCTACGAGATCAAGGAGTTGGTTGCGCAAAAACAGGGTTATGAGATTCGGGGCGTCTTGACCATGCACGGCGTTTCCAAAGCGGTCACCACAACCGCCGAACCCGTAGAGGGCGCTTCCCGCTCGCTGAAAGGCGAGTTTTCGGTGCTGCTGACGGATTACGGGATGGAGCCGCCGAAACTGCTTTTTCTAAGCGTGCGCAACCGGGTCGATATCGCTTACCGCTTTGTCTTTGACAAGTAAGCGATGCAAAGCTACACAAAGCGTACGATCACGTTAGGGTGCGACAAGCCGGTACCGCAGCTGCGCTTTGTGCAACTCAGCGATCTGCACCTAAGCAGCGATACCGATCCCCAAAGGGTCGCACAAATCGTCAAGGAGTGCAACGCGGCGAAGCCGGAGTTTATCCTCATAACCGGGGATCTGGTTGATTGTGATCCGTCGCTTCTGCTGCCGGTGCTGCACCGCCTTGGCGGGCTCCAAAGCCCCGTATACTACGTCAGCGGTAACCATGATCTGTTTTACGGGATGCGGAAATTGCGCAGGATATTAAACGGGTTTGGTTTTGTCTGCTTGGATAACAGATCGGTGCGGTTACGCTATAATGAAAAAGAGATTATTTTAGCCGGTATCGCCGACCGCTTCGCGCGGTTTTTCGCCTATCCCCGCCGTTTGCCGCAAATCACCGCGTCAAAGGATACGGCGGTGATCTTTTGCGCCCACCAGCCCAAAGATTACAAGATAGCGCAAAAGGCGGGAGCGTCGGTTTTTGTCTGCGGGCATACCCACGGCGGGCAGATATATCCTTTCCACCTTCTTGTGCGTTTGGTACAACCCTACCTTTCGGGGCTGCACCGTTTCAAGGGGATGTGGATCTATGTCAATAACGGTTTGGGAACATGGGGGATAAAACACCGGTACAAAGCCAAAGCGGAGATAGCACAGTTTGTACTGAAACAGGGGGAGATCGATGAGGTTGCTGCTGGTAGAAGATGATAAAAAGATCGCCAAAACCCTGCAGCGGGGATTGCAGGAGGAGTATTACAGCGTCGACGTAAGCCATGACGGTAAAGAGGGGCTCTATCTGGCAACGACCAATGAATACGACGTGATCTTGCTGGATCTGATGCTGCCCTCGATGGACGGGGTGAACCTTTGTAAAGCATTGCGCCGAAAACGGGTGCATACGCCGGTGATCATGTTGACCGCAAAGGGCGAGATCGAAGAGCGTATCGAGGGGCTTGACAGCGGGGCGAACGATTATCTGCCAAAACCCTTTGCCTTTGAGGAGCTGCTTGCGCGCATCCGCGTACAGCTGCGCACTCCCGAACAAGGCGGCGATACGCTGCAGGTTGCCGATCTGGTACTTGATCGCGGGAAAAAACAGGTGTCGCGCGGGGGTGTGCCGATCCGCCTGACGGCAAAGGAGTTTGCCCTGCTGGAGTATCTGCTGCGCAGAAAAAACGCGGTCGTTTCCGAAGGGATGATCCGGGAAAATATCCAGTCTCTGGATGAAGACAGTAGCAGCAACGTCATCAGCGTTTATATCTACCGCTTGCGCAACAAGATCGACAAACCCTTCGACAAACCGCTTATCCATACGCTGCGGGGCATCGGCTACCGGGTGGGCGAAGATGTATAAAACTCTCTCCATCAAAACCCGGCTGCTGCTTTACGGCATCGCTATCCAAGCGGGGGTTTTGCTGCTGTTTGGGTACAGTCTTTATAAAACGCTGGAGCTCAGCAGCAAGGAGCGGCTGCAAACATCTTTGAAAGTAATTGTGCTGGATATCTACGACGATCTGGCCGAACATACACAAATCGAGGATATCGAACTTGACGAGGAGGGGGAGTATGAGTTTACCCCCCTTTTTATGCGGGTCAGCCGCGTCGTAGAGGGAGGGTTGCAAACGGTCAAAGCTACCGCTTTCCCCGAGGAGGTCGCTTCCGTTGAGCCCTCGAAGCTGCCCTTGCGAAAAGTACGCTTTAGCCAAAGCGGCAGCTATATCACCGCAGCGCTTCGGGTCCGTCTGGCGGGAGAAGAGCTGCTTATCGAAACGGCGACTTCGTACAAACTGTTAAACGATACGCTCAAAAACCTCTTTTACAGCCTCGCGTTTATTACCCCCATCATTTTACTGTTTGCCACGCTGGGGGCGAAATTTCTGATCCGGCGCTCCTTCGCCCCGGTGCGGGAGTTGATCACGCGGCTGCGCGGCATCGAAGCGAACAACCTCTCCAGTCGCCTTCCCCTGCGGGGCAGCGAAGATGAGATCGATGCGCTCAGCAAAGAGATCAACGGCGTTTTGACGCGCCTGGAGGAAGCTTTTGAGCGGGTTTCGCAATTTAGCGGCGATATCTCCCATGAACTCAAAACCCCCCTGACGGCGATGCGAAGCGAATTAGAGATCACCCTGCGCAAACCCAGGCAGCGCCAAGAGTACGAAGAGGTGATGCGCAGCGCCCTCGAAGAGATCGGGACGATCGAAGAGATTGTGCACAACCTTTTATTTCTTTCCCGGGCAAAGCTGCAGAGGAATCTGCCCAAAGAGCGGGTGGAACTTGGCACTTTATTGTCGCAGCAGTGCCGTCTTTTGCAAGATCAAGCGCAACAAAGGGGGGTGGCGCTGCGGCTGCGGGGAGTTGGGGAAGTGTTTGTCCGCGGCTACGAGCGGCTCATCAAGATCGCGCTGTATAACGTGATCCACAACGCGATTCTTTATAGCGACAGGGGAACGGCGGTTGCGGTGACGCTGGGAAAAAGAGGGGGCAGAGCCTGCGTCACAGTCAGCGACGAGGGGGTCGGAATCGACGCCGAGCATCTTGCGCACGTGACCAAAAGTTTTTACCGGGTTGACCGCAGCAGAACCAGGCATACGGGCGGTTCCGGATTGGGATTGGCGATCGTGCAAAAGATCATGGAACAGCACGGCGGAAAGCTCGAGCTCGAGAGCCAAAAGGGAGTGGGAACGGTCGTAACGCTGCTATGGGAATAAAAGCTCAAATATGATACTATCATTACTAAATTTTATAATTGGAGCGATTTTATGATACGAGTGATTCTATCTTTCTTTCTTCTGTTCGTGACCGCTCAGGCAGAGTTTCTCCAGCCCGAAGAAGCGTTTAACGTGGCGTTTGAGAAAAGTGAGCAGGGCGTCAAAGCCACGGTCGAGCTTGGCCGTGACGATATCTACCTCTATGATGAGCAGTTGAAAGTCTATCTGCAAAAAGAGGGCAAAAAGCAAGAGATCACCAAAAAGCTCATGCTTCCCGAACCGGTGGAGTACGACGGTTTTATCGTGCATTTTAAAAACCCCGAGATCGTGATCCCCGCGTCCCTTTACCGGGGGGCGAAAAGCATTGTCGTCGGCTATCAGGGGTGCTCGAAAAAGGGGTTGTGCTATGCGCCCATGGAGGCAAGCTACACCCTAGAAACCGCCCCCGCGGCCGCCGCGCCGGTATCTGAGAGCGACAGTATCACCCAAACCCTGCAAGAAGGCAACATCTTTTTGGTGCTGGCGACCTTTTTCGGCTTTGGCTTGCTGCTTTCGCTGACCCCTTGCGTTTTCCCCATGATCCCGATCCTGTCCAGCATTATCGTCAGCCATTCGGGCAAGGGAAAACAGATGGATGCCAAGCGCGGCTTTTTCCTTTCGGTGGTCTATGTATTGGCTATGAGTGCGGCGTATACCATCGCCGGGGTGATCGCCGGGCTTTTCGGCGCCAATTTGCAAGCGGCGCTGCAAAACCCCTTCGTCATCGTTATCTTCGCGGCGATCTTCGTGGCGCTGGCGTTTTCCATGTTTGGCTACTACAAGATCGAAATCCCCCAATCCTGGCAAAACAAGATCAATAAAACCGCCGAGAGCGAATCCAAGCAGGGGGTCAAAGGCGTAGCGGTGATGGGCTTTCTCTCCGCGCTTATCGTCGGTCCCTGCGTCGCTCCGCCGCTGGCGGGGGCGCTTGTGTATATCGGCCAGACGGGGGATGCGTTCCTCGGCGGCGCCGCGCTGTTTGTGATGAGTATCGGGATGGGGATGCCGCTGCTGCTCGTGGGCGCGGGCGCGGGGAAATTCATGCCCAAACCCGGCGGCTGGATGGACCGCGTTTCCAAAGCGTTTGGCGTCATCATGCTTGCCGTGGCGATCTGGATGCTTGATCGTATCTTGCCGCCGATGATTACGATGCTGCTGTGGTCGGCGCTGCTGCTGGGGACGGCGTATTTCCTCGGCGCGCACAAACTGCACAAGCACCTTAAACCCTCCAAACTGCTCGGTCTCATTTTTGCCCTGTACGGGATCGCGCTGCTCGTGGGAGCCTTTAGCGGGGCGACCAACCCCCTCAATCCGCTGCAAAAGTTTTACGGCGAGCAGACCAAAGCCCTGGAGTTTCAAAAGGTAAAAACCCTCGATGAGATCAAAGCGATCGCGGCTACGTCGCAAAAACCGGTGATGATCGATTTCTATGCCGATTGGTGCGTCAGCTGCAAAGAGCTTGAACATATCACCTTTAAAGACCCCGCCGTTCAGATGAGCCTGTCCAACTTTGTGCTGCTTAAAGCCGACGTGACCAAAAACAGCGCTGCGGACAAGGAGATGATGAAAGCCTACGGCGTGTTCGGACCGCCCGCGCTGATCTTTTATAAAGAGGGCAAGCTGATGCAAAACAAGATTATCGGCTATAAAGACCCCGAAGCCTTTTTACGGTTTATCGGGGAAAATTTCTAAGGATAACGTGTGAAAAAAACGGTTTTATCGGCGCTGCTGCTTGCGGTGGCGCTCACGGTTGCGGGGTGTTCCAAAGCCCCCATAACGGGTAGAGACCAACTCATTATGATCGACGCAAAGCAGGAGATGGCTTTGGGGGTGAAAGCTTCCAAAGAGGTGATGGAGCAAAACAAAGAAACACTCGATAAAAACAAGGCGCTTTTAAAACGGGTGCGAACCATCGGCCTGCGCATCGCCAAAAAAGCGGACAGGTATGTCAAAGAGGCGGGACTTCCGCCCTTCGAGTGGGAGTTTCACACCATAGCCGAACCCGAAACCCTCAACGCCTTCTGCCTGCCCGGCGGCAAAGTGTTTGTCTACAGCGGGATCACGGAAGCGGCAAAAAATGATGCACAGCTTGCTACGGTTATGGCCCACGAGATCGCCCACGCTATCGCCCGCCACGGGGCCGAGCGCATGAGCAGCAATATGCTGATCCAGCTTGGCGGGGCGGTGACCGTAGCGGTGAGTTCACACCGCGACCTCTCCGTTTCCACCATGCAAACGATCAGTATCGCTTACGGCGTGGGGTCGGGACTGGGGATGCTCAGCCACAGCCGCACCCAGGAGAACGAAGCGGATTATCTGGGTTTGATGATTATGGCCGAGGCGGGGTACGACCCCAGGGAAAGTTTGCAGTTTTGGAAAAATATGCAAGCCAAGGACACAAAACAGCGGCAGTTGGAATTTCTCTCCACCCACCCGATGCCGAAAACCCGCATCGAAGCGATGCAAAAAGCGATGCCCGAAGCGCTGGCACGCTATAAACACTCCAGATAACCCCTCTATCCCTCTTTGCGTAAAAGGGCTTTCGCCCTTTTTCATAACGGAAAAAATATTTGCGGAAATTTTTTATTGACTAAAGGTCTATTTAAGAAAAAAACCGTTATTATTTTAATTGACCCACGGTCAGTAATACCACTTGAAGGTTGCATTCAGTGCCTAAAATCGTAGATAAAACCCAAAGGCGAAATGAGATAGCTCAGCTTTCCAAAGATCTGCTTTTGGATCGGGGGATCGCGAAAATTACCGTTTCCGAAGTTGCCGCACACGTGGGTATCGGGAAGGGAACAATTTACCAGTATTTTAAAAGCAAAGAGGATATCGTCTTTGCGATTATCGACGCGTTTATTCAAGATGAGCTCGCTACGATGCGTTCACGGATGTATCAGTGTGAAAGCATCAAGGAAAAACTTTATATCTATTATGATTTTTTGCTCAACATTAACGAGCCGGAACGACAAAAACAGTTTAACGGGTACCTTGAGTATCTATCCATAGCAATTTCCTCCAATGATGAAGCGATGGCACAATTTAACAAAGAGTGCAGAAGACAGTTTAAGGGCTTGCTTGAAAGCGTGATCGACGAAGCGATACAAAAGGGTCAAATCATCCCTGAATCCAGGGAGTTGGTGATGGGGCTTTATGCCGTTGAGAAGGGCTTTGCCGTTTTGGGCGGTACGGAGACCGATCTGGATATCTCCCATGAGATCAAAGGGTTTATCGACGGAATTTTAGAAGTGATTCAAGGGCAAAAACGGTGAGTTACTGGTTTGCTTTGGGGGCCGCGATTATCTTTGAGGTCGCGGGAACGATGAGTTTGAAATACTCCACCTTGCAAAACAGCGCACTGTTTATCACGGGAATGATTATCTGTTATGCGCTGAGTTTCGCCTTCATGTGGTATGCGGTCAAAAAGCTCGACATCTCCGTTGCGTACGCCATCTGGGCGGGGCTGGGGACGGCTTTGATCACCGCCGGCGGCATTGCGGTTTTCAAAGAGGAGGTTACCATGCTCAAGCTTCTCTTTGTAAGCTGCATTATCGTCGGCGTCGTTGGGCTGCACGCTATAAGTAACCAGTAAACACGATATGAAAGAAGTCTATTATATTTAGGAGTTTTGATGGTACCTCAAAAGTACAGACGGATACTTTTTGCATTTCTCATGTCGCTGATCATGACCTTTTTGATGAGCTTTATCATCACCTATCTCAACCTGGGGTTCGTGGACGATTTTATGCAAAAATGGTCGCTGGCGTTTATCAAGGCGTTTGCGGCGGCATTTCCCATCGTCTTCTTCGTCGCGCCCGCGGTACAGAAGCTCGTGGATAGATTGGTTGTCAAAGAGTACGAGTAGGGGCAAAGAGGATGAAAGTCAAAAGAGTTTACGATAATGAAAATTATGATCTAAGGATACAACAATGAAACAGATAATGGTATTGCTATTTCCGATTTTACTGTTTTCTCAAACGTTGCAGGAGTTGGTTGAACTGGCACAGCAGAACAAAACCGTGCAGGCGATGCAGCAGCAGCGCCAGGCCCTGCAGATGGAGTATGAAAGTACGCAAAGTGCCTATATGCCTCAAGTGGATATCGGCGCACGCTATGCGGCGGTGAAAAATGAGACGGCGTCGGTGCCGAAAAAGGGCGGGAGCGCCTATGCGCAACTGAGTTACAACCTTTACGACGGCGGAAAAAAGGGAAACACCTACGGGATGTATGAACAAAACATCAAAGCGGCCCACAAGCAGACGCAGGCGCAGAAAAACGTCCTGGCGCTGGAGGTCGTGCGCTACTATTTTGATTACAATACGCTTCTGGGGCGAGAAGATGCCATTACGCAGCAGATCAAACAGCTAGAAGCGCAAAAAAAGCGCATCGCTTCGATGCTTCGCGCGGGGACGGCAACCAGGGATCAGTTCCAAAAGATCGTTTCCACCGTCCAAAGCGCCAAACTCGATCTGCATCAGGTGCAGTTGGACAAGCAGACCATTTTGCACAATCTGACCTACCTTACGGGCCAGCAGGTGCGCATCGAGGGGGGCAGCACTATTATCTACAGCGATCCCGAAAAAGCGGACAGGGATGATATAAAAGCGCTGCAACTCCAAACCGAAGCCGCCAAATATGAAGCGCAGATAGAAAAAAGCGGCTACTATCCAAGTGTGGTTTTAGACAATACCTTTACCGTGTACGACAGCGATTACGATAATGTTACCTATGATCGCAGCGCCCTGGATGAGCAAAATATCTTTTCGGTCAATCTCTCGTGGAATATCTTTGGGTTCGGAAAAACCGAAGAAGCGTATGAAGCGGGCCAAAAGCGCTATTTGGCAAGTAAGCTGCGTTTGGAACATGAGCGCCAGCGAGCCGATACCGATCTCGCCCTTGCAAAAAAGGGGTATAGGATCGCCAAGCTTAAGATAGCTTCGGCCAAAGAGGGGCTCAAAGCGGCCGAGGAAGCCTATGAAGTGATCAAATCCAAATACCAAAACGGCCTGGTGAACAACGTCACCTATCTGCAGGCACTCAGCGAACGGGTAGATGCGCAAAGCAGTTTGCAAAGTGCGCTAAACGAATTAGAGATCAAAAAAGCGAACCTGCTGTACCACGGCGGAAAATCGATGAAGGAGTATATCCAATGAAAAAAACAATTATCACAGCTGTACTGCTCGCTCTGGCATTGAGCGGGTGCTCTTCACAGCAGGAGGGCAAGCAGCAAGAAGCATCCCAGAAGCAGCGTCCCCCGCTGCCCGTAAACGCATTTGAAGTCAAAGAGCGCCGGGTGACGATAGACAAAACCTATGCGGTAGTTATCCAGCCTTTTGCCGAGGTTGCCGTCCCTGCGAGGGTTCGCGGCGAACTGATGGAAAAGCACTTTGACGAGGGGGATTTTGTACAAAAGGGACAACTCCTGTTTACCATAGAACAGGACGTGTATGAAACCAATTTGCAACAAGCCCTGGCTGACGTGCAAAAAGCGCAAGCAGCCTTTTCAAAGGCGAAAAAGGATTATGAGCGCGCAAAAACGCTGCACGAAAGCAGCTCTATCAGCGATCAGGATTATGATGCCTATGTTTTTGCCTACGAAGATGCCAAAGCCGTTTTGACGGCAAGTAAAGCGGCACATAAACAGGCAAAGATAGAGTACGACTATACGACGGTCGAAGCACCCATCAGCGGTACGGCGGGGATGAAACTGCAGGAGGTGGGCAGTATCGTCGGCAGCAACGAAAGCAACGGTAATCTGCTTTATATCACCGCTACGGATCCGGTATATGCGCATTTCTCCCTATCCAAAAGCGATGTTCAAACCTATATCGATCAATTCAGATCCGGCGAGGTTGCGGTTTCTTTGGAGGGGATGCCCAAACGGAAAGGAACGATAGATTATATCTCCCCCTCCATCCAGACCGATACCGACACCCTGCCGATGCGTGCGAAGTTCTCCAATGAGGACGGAGAGATTCTTTCGGGGGAGTTTACCAAGATCAAAGTGAGTGGTTTGAAACTGGATAACGTATTTGTCATTCCGGAAAAAGCCATTTTGAAAACACCCAAGGGGAATTTCGTCTACACCGTCAAAGGGGGGAAAGCCGCTATGGTTCCCGTGACGCTGGGAGTATTAACCGACGGGGGAATCGTCGTCAAAAGCGGTTTGCACGCCGGGGATAAGATTATCACCGACAATATCGCCAAAGTGCGCCCCGGTGCCAACGTACAAATCAGAGGGAGTAAATAGAAATGTTTTCAGCATTTTTTATCAAGCGGCCGGTCCTTTCCGCAGTCGTATCCATCGTGATCGTTCTTTCGGGGATTGCGGCGATGATCAATCTGCCCGTGCAGCAGTATCCTCGCGTGATCCCGCCTCAGATCATCGTGGATGCCGCCTATCCGGGCGCCGGGGCCGATACGCTTTCAAAAACCGTTGCCGCTCCCCTTGAGGAAGCGATCAACGGCGTGAACGATATGATCTATATGAACTCTACCGCCGAAGACAGCGGTAGGGTCGGAATCAACGTTTTTTTTAAAGTGGGTACCGATCCCGACAGTGCCAAGATCGATGTCAACAACAGGGTGCAGGCGGCTTTGTCCAACCTTCCCCAGGCGGTACAGCGTCAGGGGGTTACCGTCCGCGAGCGCTCCCCGAGCGTTTTACAGTTTGTAACCCTGTACTCCCCCAGCGGAGAGTATGATACAAAATACCTGGCCAACTATGCTCTGCTCAATATCGCGGAGGATTTGAAACGTGTCCCGGGTGTGGGCGGCGCGACGGTCTTTGGCGGCAAGGATTACGCCATGCGTATCTGGATCGATCCGCAAAAACTCGCCAAGCAGCACCTTGATATCGGGGAAGTGATCGCAGCGATCGAGGAGCAAAACAGGCAGTATCCCGCCGGGAAATTCGCTTCGGAACCGCTTGAAGATAAAAAGATGTTTACCTATACCATCCAAACCCAGAAGCGCTTAAGCACTCCCGAAGAGTTCGGGCAGATCCTGCTTCGCACCAACGAAGACGGCAGCTCTTTACATCTGGGCGATGTGGCGACGGTAGAGCTGGGAGCCCAAAACTATGGGATCTCTACGGAGTTGAACAATAAACCCGCAGTGCCTATAGGTATCTTTTTACAAAGCGGTGCCAACGCGTTGCAAACGGCGATCGCGGTACACGAAACGCTGCAGCGGGCATCCGACAACTTCCCCGAAGGGGTCGATTACGAGGTTCCCTATGACAGTACCGAGTTTATCGATATCTCCATCAAGGAGGTGGCTAAAACCTTCATAGAAGCCATTGTGCTTGTTGTGGCCATTATCTACCTCTTCTTGCAAAACTGGAGAGCGACGCTGATCCCCGTTTTGGCCGTTCCCGTTTCGATTATCGGGGCGTTCATGGGGATGTATATGCTTGGCTTTAGTATCAACTTGCTGACGCTGTTTGGGCTTGTCCTGGCGATCGGGATCGTCGTGGATGACGCGATCATCGTTATCGAAAACGTGCAGCGCCACATCCATGCGGGGATGAAACCGAAGGAAGCGGCGTTTACGGCGATGCGCGAAGTACAAAGCGCCCTGATCGCAATCGTGCTCGTTCTCTCCGCCGTTTTCATTCCGGTGGCTTTTATGGGGGGCTTGAGCGGAGAGATGTATAAGCAGTTTGCCGTTACGATCGTTATCTCGCTTGTGATTTCGGGTTTGGTGGCGCTTACGTTGACCCCCTCGCTGTGCGCAACCATGCTTAAAGAGCATGAGGAGGAACCCGGAGGATTTTTTAAACTTTTCAACACCTTTTTCGACAAGATGACGACGGGGTATACGAAGGCGGTGAAGCTAACTATCCGATACGGCGTTTTGAGTATGCTGCTGTTTGGCGGTTTGATCTATCTCTCTTACGATATGCTCAACTCTCTCAAGACGGGGCTTGTGCCCAAAGAGGACAAGGGGACGATCTTTATGTTCAGTTTCAACCCTCCCTCGGCTTCACTGAACAGAACCGAACGCTTAACCGACGAAATCAACGCTATTATCAACAATAACGATAACGTTGAAGATATCATTACCCTCAACGGCCTTGATTTTACCACCGGGTTTACGCAGCGTCCCCACACCGCCGCGACGATTATCAAGCTCAAAGACTGGAATGAGCGGCCCGGCAAGGAAAACAGCGCGCAGTATCTTGCCGATCAATTCAGCGGCCAGGCGATGGGCGCTACCAGCGAAGGGATATCCTTCGCCGTTTTACCCCCTCCCATTATGGGGATGAGCGTTTCGGGCGGTTTTGAAATGTATGTGCAAAACAGAAGCGGTGAGGGCGTACAGGAGTTAAACCGGCACGTGCAAACCATTTTGCAAAAAGCTTCGGAAAACGAAGTCCTTACCGGTATGCGCACCTCCCTGTCGGTCAACGTGCCCAAGTATGAGGTGAGCGTAGATACGCAAAAAGCAAAAGCAAAAGGCGTCAGTGTCGCAAACATATACCAAACGCTCAATGCTACGCTGGGCAGTTACTACGTGAACGACTTTAACCTGTATGGACGGACATATCAGGTCAACGTTCAGGCCAAAGGGGAGTACCGGCAAAGCCCTGAGGATTTGAAAAAGATATTTGTCAAAAACGACAGGGGGGAGATGCTGCCCGTCAGTTCGCTGGTGGAGGTCAAGCAGATCGTGGGAACCGATATCGTCGAGCGTTTCAACCTCTTCGAAGCGGCCAAGATTTCCGGTCAGCCCGCCGCCGGATACAGTTCCGGGGAAGCGCTGGACGCGATAGAAAAAATTGCGAACGACGTCCTCCCCCAAGGCTATACCATCAGTTGGATCGGTACGGCGTATCAGCAAAAGCAGGTTTCGAGCAGCTCCTTTATGGCGTTTGCGTTCGGTATAGTACTGCTGTTTTTGATCCTTGCCGCGCAATACGGTAAATGGCTTATGCCCATCTCCGTCATTATGGCCGTTCCCTTTGCCGTATTCGGAGCCGTAATAGCTACCTACCTGCGGGGCTTGGACAACGATATCTACTTTCAGATCGGCCTGCTGGTCCTAGCGGGGCTTGCGGCTAAAAATGCCATCTTGATCGTGGAGTTTGCCCAGCAGAAGAAAAAAGAGGGCTTGGCGCTTAAGGACGCGGCTATCGAAGCCGCCAAGATCAGGTTGCGGCCCATTATCATGACCTCCCTCGCCTTTACCCTCGGGGTCGTGCCGCTTGCGATCAGCAGCGGTGCGGGTGCGGCGAGCCGCCACTCCATCGGGACGGGGGTTATCGGCGGTATGCTTGCGGCAACTTTTATCGCCATCGTTTTTGTTCCCCTGTTTTATATTCTGGTTTCTAAAATTTCAAAAAAAGAAAAAGAAGCTCCTAAGTAGCTGTTTCACCGCCCGTTTTACACGGGCGTGTCGGCGGTGCTTACCGCCGCTGCGGGCAGGTCGTATTCCCTGGCCAGATCCAATGCTTCCAGCGCCAGGCAGATCGACTCTTCGGCACTGCGTCCGCTTTTGACCAGGGCGATGCCGATCTCTATATCGAGGCTGATCTCCAGCTCGTCAAAGAAAAAGTGACTCTCCAAAGCCATCGCTTTTAAGCGCTTTGCGTTTTTTTTCGCATTTTCCAGATCGGTATGGCGTAAAAAAAGCATAAAGGTCGCTCCCTCGTGGTGGGCGACCACGTCGCTGCGCCGGGACGTTTTCAACAGCATCCGCGCCACGGCCCGTATGAGATGGTTTTTGATGGAAGGATCGTCGATGGGGTCGATGATCTCATCTTTGATACGCACCGCCAGCAGGCTCGTACTGTGGCGGAACCGCTTGGCCAGGGCGGTCTCCTTTTCCAGCATCGAAAAAAGATAATGTTTTTGATACACCCCGTACAACCCCTCGTGCAGCTTCTGCTGTCCGCGGTTGATAATCTCCACGGTCTGGGTATAGTGGCGCTTCATCTCATCGGCGTTTTTGCGGATGCAGCCGTGGACCCGGAACATCTTGTCACGCAGCAGCGAGCCCTGGTTGCGTACCTGCTGCTTATCGGCGGCGTATTTGATCTTGGGCAGCTGCTTTTGCAGATCCAGGTTGAACCGGGAAAGGGTTTTATGGATATTGCCGGCGTAACTGATCGTCTTTTTCGTGGAGGCAAACCCCTCTTTGAAAACACGGGCGCGCATCATGTCGGCTTCTTCGACGTTGTTTCGCTCGATTTCGAGGATATTTTTGATCTCTTGTTTAATGTTGTCGGGTTTTTCGTCGAGCTTCTTTTCAAAATAGATATTGTAGTTTTCCGGGGTAGCGGCGACGTTATCGCCGATCATCGCTTTAAACGCTTCCGCGGAGATATGTTTTAAGGTAACGGCGGTTGTTTTTGTTCGCTCATTCTTTGCCATTGCAGTTCCGTAAAATATGAATTGGTATCTTCATACCATCATAGCAAAAAAAGATAAAAACTAATATAAAAAAACTAATCTGCGGTATTAAGAAAAGGGAGGGGGCTTTACAGGGGATGGAGACCTTTGTTCCGCAGCGTGTAAACGGTGGGGGTCAAGCCTTCGATAAACTCCCTGTGGTGGGAGATAATAACCATACTTTTTTCGATACTTTGCAGCAGTTTCAGTACCCGCTGCTGCGCCTGATCATCCAGGGCGTTGGTGGGTTCGTCCAGCAAAAGGATTTTTGGCTCCAAAATCAAAATACCCGCCAGCGCGGCGATCTTTTGCTCCCCGCCGCTGAGTTCAAAAACGCTGCGGTTTCGCAGGTGGAAAATGCCCAGGGAATCCAGCATCTGCAATGCCCGCTTGTGGGCAGCCTCTTCCGTACTTCCCCTTGCCCGGAGCCCAAACATCACATCCTCTATGACGGTGGGACACAAAAAGTGTTCGCTCACGTCCTGGGGCAGGTACCCCACGTCGTCGCGGAAGGGTTTGTACTCCTTGGGCGTGCGGACGGGCCGGTGAAACAGCTCCAGCGTTCCCTCAAACCCGCTTTGCAAACCGGCGATAATCTTAAGCAGCGTCGATTTGCCGCAGCCGTTGGGCCCGATGACGGCGACCTTTTCCTTGTGCCCCACACTCAGGTTGACGTTGTGAAAAAGTGTCTTTTCCCCTTTGGGGAATTTCAGGGATTTGAGGGTGATAGAGCAGCTCATGTCAAAACCTTTAGCAAGATGATTCCCGCTATGGTAGCGCAAAGCAGATAAATTTTTAAAGGCGTAAAACGCTGCTGCAGGAGATAGGTTCTTCCCTCAAAGCCGCGGGCATAGAAGGTTTGGGTGATGCTTCTGGAGCGCAGGATCGTTTTGACGAAAAGCATCCCCAGCAGGTTGCCGTAGGTTTTGTAGGCAAACAGCGTAGTAGCGGGTTGAAACCCCCTGGCTTTGAGGGTGGTTTTGTATTTGGCAAACTCCCTGCGCAGGTAGTGCAGCATCGTCAGCGCAAAGTAAACACCGCTGACAAAAGCGGGGGGAAAGCCCAGCCCCTCCAAGCCACGAACGATATCAAAACCTTTGCTGTTGGCAAAAAGCAGCAGGTTAAAACCCAGGATCAAATTGCTTCTGGCAAAGAGCAGCCACGCTTCCTCGGGATCGGCGAACCACACAAAAAGGGTTAAAAACAGGATAAAGACGTTGAGATAGAGCAGTTTTTTGACCAGCGCGCCCAGCCGGGTATACTCAAACCCTCCCAGCAGTATCAGCGGCAGCACAAAAAGCCACTCCAGGGAGCTGAAGCTTACAATCAGGGAGTACAGCAGGGCGCATAGCAGCGCCGTCGCGTGGGGGCCGATCACCGTTTTCCCAAAAATCGGCGGGCAAGCAGAAAGCCTACGCCGATGATAGCCAGCCCGGCGACTATTTTGAGATATTTAGCGTGATCATAGTCGCTTTTTTGCTTCTTGATGGAGCGGGGCGGGGTTTGGGGGGAGAGGGACGTTTCCCCCATATGTCCGCTGCCGGCGTCGACGGTGATCTTCACGGCGACGGGGGATAGCGGTGTGTCAAATTCGCCGTTTTTGTCGGTCCTGCCCGTAGCAAGCACTTTGCCCTGCGTATCCGTAACGGTTACGTCGCACTCCCGGCAGCCGCTGCCGCTTGCGAAGTAACTGCTCACCTGCAGGGTTTGCCCCTCATAAAGGGCAAAAACGTTGAGTTTGTGGGCAAACCCGAAGGTTGCAAACAGCAAAAGCGGCAGGATTATACGCATCTTTTCTCCCTGTGTAGCAGTCCGGGCATCGTTTTGTGTAAAAACAGCATTAAAAACATGGTAACAACCCCCTCTACGAGCATAGCCGGAACGTTGGCCGCGAGTACGGAGAGGGCGGCAAAGCCGTAACTCTTTTTCGAAAGGAAAAGTAAAAGGGCCAGGATCGCCGCGGATAGGGCGCTGCTGAGAAAACCCACTCCGAAAAAAAGGATCCCTTTTTTGGCATGAAAACGGGGAGCCAGCCGGTGGTAGAGTTGATAGACGAGCAGGGCGGGAAGCGCCATGATCAGGATATTGGCCCCCAAAGATACCAATCCGCCGTAACCCAGAAGCAGCGCTTGTAAAATCAGAGCGATACAGATGCTTACCGCCGCGGGCCAGCCCAGCAAAACGCCGATGATGCCTGAGAGCATAAGGTGAATCTGGGTAGGGCCGAAGGGGATGTGGATAAAGCTGGCCAGAAAAAACAGCGCCGCCATAGCCGAGGTCGGTGCCAGGTTGTCCCGGTCGATATCTCGGATCCCCCGATAAACCAATCCCGCGGCGCCCGCACCGCAGGCAGCCGCTACGGGGAGGGTGAGTATACCGTCGCTGAGGTGCATCCTAATATGCCTTTACCCAAAGAAGTGCGCCGTTTTCCACGGGGTAGTTTTGCCCTTCAAAGGTTAACTCCCCCTCTTCGATCAAAGCGGCAAATCCCCACCACCCTTTATGGGGCATCACAAAGGAGAAGATGCCGTTGTCGTCGGTTTTTACCACTTGCGTGATATGCGCGTCGGTGGGCGCTTCATACCCTTTGGTGTTGAGCAGTTCCACCTCCACCTCGGCGTTGGCCTTGGGCTTGCCGTGGACAAGAACGCGCCCTTGAAAAAGGTTGCCCGCATAGAGACCGAAGGGTTTGGTAAGGGGCACGATCTCATACTCCAGCCCCAGCGGTTCATCCCAGCCGCTTTCGATACCGAAACCGCTGACAAGCAGCTTGGGGACATGGGAGATAAATTTACCCTCTGCGGGTTCGAAGTAGGGTTGGGGTTGTACAAAAAAGCTGTATAGACCCGGGCGCTTGATGGTGTATTCGGCTTTCCACGCCTTTTTGCCAAAGGCAGTGCTTTGCTTTAGGGGCAGCGGGGTCTCCTTGCCGTTGACGTAGATCCCTTTGGGTTTTTGCATCACCATTGCCGTTTGTTCAAAGGGGTGGATAAAGCGGGCGAAAAGTTCCAGGGAACTTTGCTGCTTTTTGCTCACGTAGTCCGTCTGCGCGGTCAGGGTCAAAAAGTGCGCGTTGGCGCTTGCAAGCAGCAAAGCGCTCAATAGGAGTGTCCGTAACATCATCTTCACCTTTTATATTGTAGTAGCGCTATTATAGAAAAAGCAAAATTATGCTAAAGTAAGAAAAAAATACTCTTATACGTTTTTGGGACTAAAATGGAGAAATGTTTTCTGTGCGGACGCAAGCGGCTATATCGTTTGCAAAGGGGCTACTACAGGTGCAGCGGCTGCGGCAAAAAGTACAGCGGCAAAAAGGTGGCGCTGGATACGGCGGTACTGCAGGGGTTTTTACGGCGAGAAAGTGTGCAGGAGTGTGCCCGGAATCTGGGACACCACTACGGCGGCGTACAAAAACGCTACGCGTTGCTGCGGCGCCTGCTTGTCAATTTTTTGCACGCCGAACATGAGAAAAGCGGCGGCAGGGCGCTGGAGTTTGACGAGTACGTCTACTTAAAAGCCGACTCCCTGAAGCGCTGGCAAAACTTTTTGAGTTTTGATTACGGCTATATCTACAACGTTATGCTGCCCTCTCTGGCCCAAAAGTACCATATCGCGTCGCAGCGGGATCTGCGGGAGTTAAAAACCTTTTTACTGCTGCACCGCATCGCCAAATTGCAAAAAAGGGAGAACAGGATCACGCGCTTTTGGCACTTTTTCGAAAACCATATGCTGCGTTACCGGGGAGTCGACAGCGACAAGTTTATCTTTTATCTCAAAGAGGCGGAGTTTTTTTTCAACTATGAATCAAAGCGCCGCCAAGAGATCGCAACGGAGCTTTATTTTCGGGGGTTATACGCTTAATCTGGGTCGTGGGTGTGGACTTCGAAACGGTTGTATCCGTTTTCATAGCGGTAGCGCAGCGCAAAGCCGTGGACCTGCAGAATCTTGTGGACGATATAGAGCCCCAGGCCAAAGCTTGCGGTGACTTGCTGCTGCCCTTTGATGAAGGGTTCGAAATACTTCTGCAAAGGGGCTTGTAGGGGGGCGCCCCTGTTGGAAAAGACCAGATGGTCCCCCTTGCACTCCAGGTACACTTTTTTATCTTCGGCGTACTTGATCGCGTTGTCCAGCAGGTTTTTGACCGCGATGGAGAAAAGCTTGAAGTTGACGTGTACCACCTTTTCACAGATCTGTTCTTTAAAAATGATCGATTTACTCTCCTCATCGTACAGCAGCATATCTTTTGCGTTGTCGATGATATCTTCGAGGGTGCAGCGCTGCTTTTCGATCTTTCTTGTCGCGGCGATGAGTTCTTCGATGGAGGCAAACTCGTTGATGAGGTTTTCCAAGCGGGTAAACACTTCGCGCATCTTCTGGGTATTCTCCTCGTTATGGGGCAGTTCGGTAAGCAGTTTTCCCTTGAGGATGGGGGTTTTTAATTCATGCATAATGTTGCGGATAAAGATGTTGCGCGATTCTTTGAGCGCTTCGAGACGCTGGACCGATTTGACAAACTCCCGTGCCAGCTGCGCGACTTCGTCGCCGCCTTTAACGCGGTAATCGATATCGAAAGACTCTTCGCCTAAACGGCTCATATGATCGGTTAACACCTTCAGGGGGTACAGTTTGCGGGCGGTGAGCAGGTAGAGGCCGGCAACCAGAATAAAGATCCCCAAAAAGATCAGCTGCAGCGTCGTATTGAAAAAGTGGGCCGGGGTGTTGTCTTTGAGCAGATAGCGGGTATCGCCGGTATGCAGCAGCAGATAGTGGTGGTTATTATAGAGGTAAAAATGCACCACCGCGTTGCGTGATAGCTTTTTGGAAAGAAAACGCTTGATCGCCGGGGTTTTTAACAGGGTCCGTATCCGGTTTGCATCGGTGATAAGTTCGTAGTTGAGCGATTGCAGGGAGCTTTGCAACTCCTTGCCAAAAACCTTGTCGCGGTGGGCGTTGACCATGATCCGGGAGACGGCGATGTGTTTTCTTTCCAAAAAGTCTTGATGCTGCAAAATGTTGGTGCGGTGCAAAACAAAATAGCTGGCGACGATCGACATGGCCGCGATGAAAAAAAGCAGCGAAATGGTAAAAAAGATGGAGTTGGGCTTGATCATACATCCTTAAGCTTATATCCCAGTCCCCGTACGGTGAGCAGGTATTGCGGCTTTTTGGAATTTTCCTCTATCTTCCCGCGTAAACGGCTGATGATGACGGCGATGGAGCTGCTGGTTTCATTGTCGCTGTGCAGGTATCGGCACTCTTGCAAAATCTCTTCACGGCTGACAACGAATCCTTTGCGCTTGATCAGCAGTGCCAGCAGTTCGAACTCCCCCGCAGTCAGTTGCAACTCCTCGTCAAAAAAAGTGATAGAGTTTTTATCCCTGTCATGAACGAAGATCTCTTTTTGATCAAGGCTTTGCAACTGCTTCTTGTGGGTACGTCGGAGCAGGGCTTTGATGCGTACCTCCAACTCCCTGGGGTCGTAGGGTTTTGGCAGATAGTCATCGGCGCCCAGCTCCAAGGCTGTAACTTTATCGGTGATGTCGCTTCTTGCCGAAGAGATGATGATGGGGACATCATGCTTCTTGACAAGCTCCTTGCACACCTCCAGGCCGTCCATACCCGGAAGCGAAAGATCGAGAATGATCAGATCATAACTGTTCAAACCGATACTGCTCAGGGCTATGAAGGGGTCTTCGTAATTATCGATTTGTATATTGAACTGGCTCAGGTATTGTGTTAAAAGGGTGGCCAGATCAAGATCATCTTCGACCATCGCGATTTTAATCACTGCATCTTCCTTTGGGTTTTTACGGTGTTGCTTAAGATAGTACCATAACTCTACTTGCGGCACTCTGTATACCTACCCCTTATGATACGGATGTGATTTGCAAGGGGACGTTGAAATTATAAAGCAGCTTTTTTAATCGATTTTAAACTCATGTTTAATATAAAATTAACAATAGACTTCTTGCGAAACCATAGATTGAACATAGCTTTGTGAATTTGTTCACTCAGCGAGGCTTTCTTTTGCAGGTGCAGCCATAGCTGCATCAAAAAAGAGTAACGACGCTGATGGGCAAATACACAAAGCCCTACGGGAGGGCAAGGAAAAGGCAACCTTTATAAAAGTATAACTTTTGAATTAGCTACGGCTAGTCCTTCAAGTTATATTTTTCAAATCTTACCTTTTCTTTGCCCTCTATGTCTAACCTATGGTTTTGCAAAAAGTCTAATACTACACAGTGGATCGGAAGCTTTTAGAAAAAATATCCACCGATAAAGTGATAAATGGGGAAAAACGGTTACAAACTGTTACAATAGTAAACACCCTCTCGGCAGAAGTTATGAAATTACACAGATTATTGGACAATGCTATACTGTTGCTATGTTAAAAAAATATAGTTATAATTAACGAATCAACACAGATAAAAGGAAACTTCATGTCTAAAATTTATCATCCTCAAAAGAAGATGTTTAAAGAGCCGCTTATTAAAAATATGTGCGAATATACTGAGTTAGTAGAGAAGTTTGAAGAGGATTACGAGGGAACGTGGGCATGTTTTGCCGATGAGAAAATCGATTGGTTTAAACCCTACGACAAGATCCTTGATGAAAGCGATGCACCGTTTTATAAATGGTTTGACGGCGGGGAGCTTAACGTTGCCCACCAGTGTATCGACAGACACTTAGAAACCAAAAAGAATAAAGCCGCGATCATCTTCGAAGGCGACAACGGGGACCAAAGAATTTTGACGTACCGTGAACTGTACTATGAAGTGAACAAAACCGCGAACATGTTTAAAAACAAGTTCGGTGTGAAAAAGGGCGACAGAGTCGTTATCTATATGCCTATGATTCCCGAAGCGGCGGTAGCGATGCTGGCGTGTGCGAGAATCGGCGCGATCCACTCCATCGTTTTCGGCGGGTTCAGTGCCGACGCGCTGCGTGACCGGATTATCGACGCGGAAGCAAAACTCGTCGTCACCGCCGACGGGGCGTATAGAAAAGGCAAACCCTACATGCTCAAGCCCGTCGTGGACAAAGCTTTGGAAGAGGGATGCGAATGCGTAGAGAAAGTGTGCATCGTCGAGCGAAACGGCGAGGATATCGAGTGGGTTGCCGGACGTGATTACTCCTTTGAGGAGCTTGTAAAAAATGAATCCAGCAAGTGTGACGCAGAGCCCGTGGATAGCGAGCATCCGCTGTTTTTACTCTATACAAGCGGATCCACAGGCAAACCAAAAGGGGTGCAGCACTCCAGTGCGGGTTATATCCTCTGGGCGCAGATGACGATGGAGTGGACCTTTGATATCAAAGACAACGACACCTTCTGGTGCACCGCCGATATCGGTTGGATCACCGGACACACCTACATCATCTACGGACCGCTTGCGGCGGGGGCGACGACGGTGATGTTTGAAGGCGTACCCACCTTCCCCGACGCGGGACGCTGCTGGAAGATGGTCGAAGAGTATCGTATCAACCAGTTCTATACGGCGCCTACGGCGATCCGTCTCCTGCACAAAACGGGTGCGGACGAGCCTGCGAAATACGACCTTAGCAGCTTGAGAATCCTCGGAACCGTCGGCGAGCCTATCGACCCCGAAGCGTGGAGCTGGTATTACAACGAAGTGGGAAGCGGACAGTGCTCTATCGTCGATACGTGGTGGCAAACGGAAACGGGCGGTCATATGATTACGCCGCTGCCCGCGGCAACGCCGATCAAGCCCGCATGCGCAACCTTCCCGCTGCCGGGTATCAAAGCCGAAGTGATCGAAGCCGACGGGACGCCCACCGAAGCCGGCGAGAAAGGCTACCTCTGCATTACCAAACCGTGGCCCTCTATGATCAGAACGATCTGGGGTGACAAGGAGCGGTTTAAAAAATCCTACTTCGGCGATTGCAAAAAAGATGGCAAACCCGTATACTTCAGCGGCGACGGTGCCATGAAAGATGAAGAGGGTTACATCACCATCACCGGAAGAACCGACGACGTTATCAACGTCAGCGGTCACAGAATGGGGACAGCCGAGGTCGAAGCCGCGGTGAAAAACCACGACCACGTCGCGGAAGTGGCGGTCGTGGGCAAACCCCACGATATCAAAGGCGAGGGGATCTTCGCCTACGTCGTACTCAAATCCGTACCCGTCGAGGAAAAGGACGTGGTTGCCGATGAGATGGAACTGATCAAAGAGATCAACGGCGTGATCAAAAACGAGATCGGTGCCATCGCCTTGTGTGACGACATCGCTTTCGTACCCGGCCTTCCCAAAACGCGAAGCGGGAAGATTATGAGAAGAATCCTGCGAAGCCTGGCCAAAGGCGAAGAGGTGAAACAAGATACCTCTACGCTTGAAGACCCCTCCATCGTCGGAAAGATCAAAGAGATCCTCGACGCCTAATAAAAGCGGGATCTTCCCGCTTTTTTAACTAAAGCTTACACAAAGTTGTTAATCTGTTAGAGCAAAATTAACAGACTTATAGTATAATGTTATACTCTCCTGAGTGAAGGATATACTATGAGTTTGTTTAAAAAAATTTTCAGCTTCTCTCTGTTGATACTTTTTATTGCCCTGAGCGCTCTTTTTCTTCTGCTGCTACAAAAGGAGCAAAGCGCTATAGAGCAGCGGCTGCGAACGGATGTGGAAAACAGGGTGGCAAAGTACGATGACTTGCTGCACCAAAGCACCCTGTCGCAAAAACAGTTGGATCTGTTCGCCGATAAACTCTTTGCAAATCCGGCGATAAAAAGCGTCGAGATCAACGATTTTTTAAACAAACGCATCTATTACAGGGAAAACTCCCTCCCCCACGAAAGTGTCCCGGACTGGTTCCGCGGCAGCATCGGATTTAACCTTGAAGCGATCAATACCTATACCGAAAACAGCAAACAGGAAAACCTCTCCATTACCGTAGCGTTAAACGCCGGGCGATTCTATGCCCCGCTATATGAAAAACTGCTTTGGTATCTGCAGCTGGGAGGCGGAGTCTCTTTTCTTTTTGCGCTGCTCTTTGCAGCGGGGTTGCGCAGCTTCGTAAACCCCCTGAACGAGATCCGCAAACAGGTGGTTTTTTTAAAGGAAAACAAATTTTACGAAGCTCCGAAGTTACCCAAAAGCAGCGATTTGAAAGAGATCTCGGCTATGCTCAACGCCGTCGCCGTGCGCTTAAAGGAGAAGTTTAGCAAAGATACGGAGCTGCTGAATAAATACTACAACGTGATTTATAACGATGATGAGACGGGCCTGAACAACCGCAACTACTTTATGATGAACCTGGTTTCCGAGTTGGAAAACAACGCTTCGGATGCTTCGGGACTGGTATGTTTCGTCAAGATTTCCAATTACGATCTTTTACACAACGAACACGGCTTCCGCCGGGTGATGCACGCACTCAAGCAGTTTGTGCAGATTTTGGAAAAGATGCCTTTGGAGTATACGGTACTGGCGCGTATCAAACCCGATACCTTCGCTTATATTTTGGCCGAACAGGAGTTTGAAGACAGTAAGCACAAGATCAAGCGCTACTATAATCAGCTGCAGATGGTCCTGGACAACCATTTTGAGCGGACGGCCGACGTGGCGGTTGCCGCATCGGAGTTTTACCGGGGAGAGAGTGTGAAAAACGTGCTTTCAAGGGTGGATACGAGCCTCAACGAAGCGATGATGAAAAATAGCGAAGAGAGGATCGCCTTTGCCGATACGGGAAGAAAGGCCCTCTCCAAAGAGGAGCGCATCGCTTTGGTGGATTACGCGTTCAATAAGGATGGGTTTGCTTTGGAGATGCGCCCGATCCAGGATATGAAAAGCGGCAAAAACAACTTTTTGAAAGCGGTGATCAATTTAAAGGATGAAAAGGGCAACAGTTATACCAAAAGCGAATTTCTTTCTATCTTGTATGAGAAAAACCTTGTGGCGGATTTTGACAAGCACGTTTTGCAAAGCGTGATCCGCAAGTACAAACTGCTCAACCATCCCATCCGCATCATGATCTCCATCTCCAAAGAGTTTATCAAAAGCCTGGAGCATGTGCGCTGGCTTGCAGACGAACTGGAGCAGCTCGGGGGCAACGATAATTTGAAATTCTGCCTTAGTATCAAAGACAGCGTAGCGGAGAAGGAGGAGGAGAGTTTAAAACGGTTTTCCGACCTGGTACACAAATTTCACCACTCCCTCGCCATCGACGGGTTTACGCTCAACCACCAAAAGATCGATTATATCCAGCGGATCAAACCCAAATATATCGTCGTGGGACAGGAGTACGTGGAATCGCTGTACGAGGAGGAGAAAACCCGCGTCAAAGCGCTGAACTTCATCGTCGACAAACTGGGTGCCAAGATCATCGTCACCTATATCGACCGCCCAGAAACCATCGCGGGGCTCAAAGAGTTGGAGGTGGATTACCTGATCAGCTCAAATTACCGGGGTGAATACTAAATAGACAACCGATCGTTGTTTCTTTAAGTATATAACGCTATAATGGACGGCGTAGAAACGAATTTTGCATGCATACCGTTATCTACCAATGTATATAACGAACAAGGAGCCGCCGGTGGAACTGCAATCATCACTTACCCTTCTTAGCGACAACCAGCCCCTGCTTTTGGAAAAGCGGATCAGGTTGCTTGAAGCGATCGAGCAACACGGATCGATCTCCAAAGCCGCCAAGGCCGTTCCCATGAGTTACAAAGCTGCGTGGGAAGCGATCGACAGTATCAACAACCTCTCTTCAAAGCCCGTGGTCGAGCGGGAAACGGGAGGCAAAGGGGGCGGGGGAACGGTTGTCACCCCCTACGGCAAGAAGCTTATAGAGATGTTTTACCTGCTGAAAAAGCAGCACCAGCTCTTCATAGACAAACTGTGTGAGAATGCGGATTTTGACAGCGGCGACTTGGGGAATTTAAAAAGGATAGCTATGCAGATCAGTGCGCGGAACCAGCTGCAAGGCCGCGTCCTCTCTTTACATACGGGGGAGGTAAGCGGACGTGTGGTCTTGGAGCTTAAAAGTAAAGAGCGTATCACCGCCAACATCACCAAAGATGCCGTGGAAAATCTCGGCTTGCGCGAGGGGATGGATGCGGTAGCGATATTTAAATCCTCCTCGGTACTGGTCGCAAAGGAGGAAAACCTCCGTCTCAGTGCCCAGAATAGTTTGTCGGGACCGATCATACAGATTACGACGGGGGAGGTAAACGTGGAAGTGATAGCCAGAATCGGCCAGGATGAAACGATCGCCGCGGTCATTACCAAAGGGGCGTGCGAGGAGTTGGACCTGCAGGTCGGAAACCGCGTCACGATGCTTGTAAAATCCTCTTCGGTCATGGTCGGCGTATAGTAAAGGATATATATGAAAAAGTTTATCATAGTAACGGCAGTGCTGCTTTCGACTCTGAGTGCGGCACAGATCAAAGTTGCGGTGGCAGCAAACGTCAGCTACGCCATTGAACCGTTGAAAAAAGCTTTCAACGAGCGCTACCCCGATACGGAGGTGCAGGTGGTACTTGGCAGCAGCGGCAAACTGACCGCCCAGATCAAAAACGGCGCCCCCTACGATCTGTTCATGGCGGCGAATATGAGATACCCCCAAGCCCTGCGAAATGACGCCATAGCCGTGACCGACCCGGTGGTATATGCCCAGGGAGCGATCGCGATGCTAAGTGTAAAAAAGCGTGATTTCTCACGGGGTATCGGTATCATCGAACAAAAAGAGATCGATCGGATCGCCGTAGCCAATCCCAAAACGGCACCCTATGGCGTAGCGGCTGTGGAAGCGATGAAAAATGCGGGGCTGTATGAACGGGTGAAGGGGAGATTCATCTATGCCGAAAGTATCTCCCAGACGGTACAGTATGCCACCACCGCAGCCGATATAGGCTTTATCGCAAAATCCTCGCTGTTTAGCCCCAAGATGGTTCGTTTTCGTCAAGGGAAAAACTGGTCGGATGTGGACCCCAAGCTCTATACGCCCATCAAACAGGGGATCGTTATCTTAAAAAGCGGCGAAGGCAAAGCCGGGGCGGAAGCGTTTTACCGATTTATCCTCGGCGAACAGGCGGGCCGTATCTTCAAAGATTTTGGATACCTGGTGCCATGAACCGGTTTTACGCAAAGATCACGGGGATCCAAAACAGCGGTAATTTGCACCTTGTGACTCTGGATTTCTCCGGGACGGTGCTTAAGATGATCTCGCTGGATCTTCCGCAAAAGGTATGTGAAGGAGCGGTGGCCGAACTCTCGGTCAAACCCTCCCACGTGGCCATCGCCAAGGATTTTAGCGGGGAGGTGAGCTACTCCAACCGTATCCCCGCACGTATCGAGGGGATCGAACGGGGGGAGCTGCTCAGTATCGTCACCCTCGATGCGGGGGAGGAAAGCTTTGAGAGTTTGATCACGACCGGCTCGCTGCTTCGGATGGAGCTAAAGCCGCGGCAGAGTGTAAAAGTTATGATAAAAGCGAGTGAACTCTCTTTGGTAAGGATTGTGGATGAGTATTGATTTTGAACCTTTTGTTATATCTTTTAAACTTGCGGGGATTACGACGGCGCTGCTGTTTTTCATCTCCCTACCGTTGAGTTGGTACCTTTCCCAGACCCGGTCGAAACTCAAACCCGTCATTGAGGCGGTTACGGCGCTTCCGATCGTACTGCCGCCCACGGTTTTGGGGTTTTATATCCTCTACGCCCTATCGTACAACTCTCCCGTGGGCGCGTTTTTCGAAGAGCAGCTAGGGATCAAACTGGTGTTTACCTTTACGGGGTTGGTGATCGCCAGCTGTTTTTACTCCCTGCCGTTTATGGTACAGCCCCTGCAAGCGGGGTTTGAAAGCGTGTCGAAAAATATGATCGAAGCGTCCTATATCAGCGGCAAAGGTAAAATGCAGACCCTGTTTCGCGTGGTTTTGCCAAATATAAAACCCTCCGTCATGACCGCTATTATCGTCACTTTCGCCCATACGGTGGGGGAGTTTGGCGTGGTTTTAATGGTCGGGGGCAGTATGCCCGGAGAGACTAAAGTCGCTTCGGTGGCGATCTATGAGTTTGTGGAGATTATGGATTACAAAGCGGCACACATCTATTCGGCGATCATGGTCGTTATTAGTTTTTTGGTGCTGCTGAGCGTGTATATCTTCAACTATAAGCATAAAAACCGTGTGTTTGGCGGTGCGAAATGATCGAGATCGATATTTGTAAACGGCTCCACGGCGCCTCGGGAGAGATGGATTTGGAGGTAAAACTGGAGATCAAACAGGGAGCGTTCGTAGCCCTGGCCGGGGAATCGGGCAGCGGAAAAACGACGCTGCTTCGCATCCTGGCGGGATTGGAAACGGTCGATAGCGGCGTGATCCGGGTAGGGGATAAAAAGTGGTTGGACGCGGGTTCCAAACGCGGGATCAACCTGCCCCCGCAAAAGCGAAAGATCGGTTTTGTTTTTCAGGATTACGCCCTTTTCCCCAATATGAGCGTTTTGGGCAATCTGCTCTATGTGCGAAAGGATAAAAAGTTTGCCCAAAAGCTGCTGGAGCTTGTGGGGCTTTCGCAGCTGCAAGACAGGCTGCCCGCTGCGCTTTCGGGAGGGCAAAAACAGCGGGTGAGTTTGGCACGGGCGATGATGGGACGGCCCGAAATCCTGCTTTTGGACGAACCCCTCTCCGCACTCAACCCCGAACTCCGCGCAAAGTTGCAGCAAGATATTTTGAGTTTGCACGAAGCCTTTGGGACGACGACGGTGATGGTCAGCCACGACCCCAGCGAAATGTATCGACTGGCGTCGCGGGTCGTGGTACTCAACCACGGCAAAGTCGTCAGAAACGGAGCGGCGAAGGAGGTGCTGCTGCACACCAGCGGCAGCCAAAAGTTTTCCTTTGAGGGGGAGCTTTTGGAAATCTATAAAGTCGATGTCTTGAACGTAGGCGTCGTCAGTATCGGCAATCAGCTCGTTGAGGTGGTCTTAGACAGCTCAGAGGCGTCGCAGCTGCGACCGGGAGATATCGTCAGCCTGGGAACAAAGGCGTTTGCGCCGCTGGTTTCCAAGGCACGGAAAAAAAGAATGAAACTCTAAAGGAGGCGCGATGTATACACTCAGTGATATGGAATTGGAAACATATATCAAAGAGGATCTTCCCTATCTGGATTTGACTACCCACCTGATCGGCAGGGGGCAACAGCCGGGACGGTTGGAGATTTTTACCCGAGAGGAGTTGGTGTTCGCTTGCGGCGAGGAGGCCCGACGCATCGGTGAACTGCTGGGCTGCGGCGTGGCGTTTTGCGCCGCTTCCGGGCAGAAAGTGCGGCAGGGGGAAACCCTTATAAAGCTGGAGGGAAGCAGTGAGCAGCTGCATCGGGCGTGGCGTCTGGTGCAGATCATGCTGGAGTATGCGTGCAAGATCGCTACCTATACGAAGCAGATGGACGATAGTGCCAAAGCGCACAACCCCCACTGCATGATCCTGACCACGCGCAAATCCTTTCCCTTCGCCAAACGTTTTTGCATCAAATCAGTACTTTGCGGCGGCGGGTACCCCCACCGTACGGGGCTTTCGGAAACGGTACTGATCTTTGAACAGCACCGTGAACTCTACGGGAGCAACAAGGAGTTTCTTGCCGACCTGCCGCGGCTGCGAAAGGAAGCGCTGGAAAAGAGGGTGATCGTCGAATCCACAAGCGTGGAAGATGCCGTTGCGCTTTTGGATCACGGGGTCGAGGGGATACAGCTGGACAAACTCGGGGTCGAGGAGGTTGCAGCGGTTGTACGCCACCGCCAAAAGCATGGCTACGGCGCAAAAATCATGGCCGCCGGGGGGATCCACCGGGACAATGCGGGCGCATATGCCGCCGCGGGAGCGGACGGGCTCGTCACCAGCGCCCCCTACGGTGCCAAAATGGCGGACCTTGGGTCAAAGCTGGAGGTTACTCGGTAGCTTCGTGGATCGCTTGTTTACTCTCTTCGTAAGCGTCCTCGACCGCTTCTCCGGCCTCTTTAGCCGTACCGCTCACCGCTTCCCCGGCGGTTGACGTATCGGTTTTGATCCCCTCCCACGTCGCACAGCCGCTAAAAAACACAAGGGTACACGCGACCGACAGAAGTTTCCTTTTCACGCTCTCTCCTTTTTGATAAATAGTGTAAAGTATACAATGAAGATGTGAAATCTTCAAGGATTTATGCGACGATTAGCAAAAATAGAGAACACTATTTGTTATAATTATTTATAATAATATAAAAACAGGGGTTATAATGGTGAGGGAGATGACGATATACCGGGCTTTATCGAGGATATGAGGATGCTGCTGCGGATAGTGACGGCAACGTTTTTTATACTGCTATTTAGCGGCTGCGAAAAGCGGCAAAGCTACGAACCCACCGGGGAGAAGGTGGAGATCAAAACCTACAAAGTCGGTATCCATCCCTACCTCAACTCCAAAAAGATGTTTGACTCCTACGAACCCATTTTACGCTACCTTGAAAAGCGCCTCGGGGATGTGGAACTCAAGCTTGAAACCTCCGCTACCTACGCAAAATACAATGAAAAACTCTATGCCGGAGAGTTCGCTCTGTCTTTACCCAATCCGTTTCAAACCTATAATGCGCTGCAAAAGGGGTACCGTGTTATTGCCAAGATGAAACCCGACAGCGTATTTCGCGGGATCATCGTAGCGCGTAAAGATGCCCGCTTGAAAAAGCCCGAACAGCTTATCGGCCAAAAGGTCAGCTTCCCCGCGCCGACGGCGCTGGCTGCGACGATGATGCCCCTTTTGTATCTGCAAGAACACGGGGTCGATGTCCATACCCAGCTAACCAAGCGCTTTGTCGGATCGCAGTACTCTTCGATCCTTAACGCCTTTACCAAAGATACCGTTGCCGGGGCCACCTGGCCGCCCCCCTGGGAATCGTGGCGAAAAGAAAATCCCGAAAAAGCACGCCAGATGGAGGTGGTGTGGGAAACCAAACCGCTGATCAATAACGGCTTTATCGTGAAAAAAGAGTTCGATGCGAAACTTGCGGCGAAGCTGCAGCAACTCCTTGTGCAGCTGGATAGAACTTCCGAGGGTAAACGGCTGCTGGAAAACGCCGGCTTTGCCGGATTTGAGGTCGCGACGGATGCGGATTACGACGTGGTCAAAACCTTTTTGACCCGCTACGAGCAGGTCGTAGGAGAGAAGCGATGAATTTTATAACCCGTTACAAAGACAATATCACGACCAAGCTGGTGGTGAATATTATCCTTATCCACGCGGTGCTGATGGTGATTATCGTGGTGGATATGCTGCAAAGGGAGCATAGCTTCATCCACGAACAGCTCGCACAGGAGGGCAAGGAGTTGACCTCCGTGATCGCTTCGGGGGTTTCGGTGGGGCTTTTAAATAATGATCTCGTGGCGCTGAATGAGTTGATCAAGGATATGGAGAGTATGCGGAACGTTTCCATGATCTTTGTGCTGGATCAAACGGGTAGAGTGCGTGCTTCACGGCCGGACAGCTATTTTAACATGCGTTTGAGCGACCCTTTGAGCAAGGAGTTGCTGCAACGGATACGGCAGGGGGAGAAAAACCTGGTCCAATCCCGGCATCACGGAGTGTTCGATACGCTCGCGAAGGTGCGGGTCGGGGAGCGTACGGTCGGGTATGTGCGGGTGATTATGGATACCAATCGTGTGGAAGCCCGCCTTGAGGAGGTGACGAAAAAAGGGGTGTTTTACATCATCTTCGCGATCATTCTCGGCGGCGTAATCGCCTATGCCAGTATACGCCAGTTGACCCGGCGTCTTGGGCGTATCACCGAAGCCGCCCGTGAAATCAGCCAAAAGAATTTTCACGTTACCTTGCCTACGAAGCAGGGGCAAAACGACGAGATCGCCATCGTGACCGACGCGTTTAACGTGATGATCGATTCGTTGGGGACGCATATGCGGGATCTGGAGGATCGCGCCATGTACGATGCGTTGACGCGTCTGTATAACAGAAAAGCGTATGAGGAGCATCTGGGGCAGATGGTTTCAGCCTTTCACCGCTACGGGCACGGCTTTAGCTATCTGATGTTTGATATTGACGATTTTAAACATATCAACGATACCTACGGACACGGTACGGGGGATCGGGTTTTGGTGACGATAGCCAAACTGTGCAAAGAGATGGTGCGCATGAGTGACAGGGTCTACCGCATCGGCGGGGAAGAGTTTGTGATCCTCTTTGAGGAAACGAAACTGGCCGATGCGTACCAGGCGGCGGAAAAGGTGCGAACCGCCGTAGAGGAAGCGGTGATCGTAGAGGGGGAGAGGATCACCATCAGCGGCGGTTTGGCGGAGGTAAACAAAGACGATACTCCCTACAGCCTTTACGCCAGGGCGGATAATCTGCTTTACCAATCCAAACATACGGGTAAAAACAAGATCTCTACCGCTATCAAGTGCGACGTGAGCGTGCGGTGGTATGAACACAGGGCCAAAAAAACCCTTTTCATACGCATCAGCGGGACCCATCTGTGCAAGCACAGCTTTGAACGCAGTTACCTCGACGAAGAGTTTTTACACCTCTACGCAAACCAAAAGTTTGTCATCATCGATAACCGCGCCGTGGAGCTGGAAACCGAAGGGGCCAAGGAGGTGATCGCGGAAGTTCACGCGAAGTACGACGCTTATATGAGAAACCATAAAATCACTTTGGAGAAGGTGTTTGTCCTGATCAACTCTCCAAAAGCGATCGATGCGATCTATCCCTTTAAAAAGACGCTGAATATGTTGGGCGTTCCCGTTGCTTTCGTCGATAGCGATTACGATTTGATCGATGATGAGGTGGAGTTTGACGCAACCGCCTTTTTGCAGATGGATGCGTCGCGGATGAGCCCGGAGAGTTAGCGGGCTTTATGCTCCTCCATGAGTTGGTTGAGGATGTCAAAGAGCCGGCGTGAACTCTTTTCCATACTCTCAAACGCCGCTTTGATCTCTTCGGCGTGGGGGGTTCGCTCCCCTGTTTTGATAAAGTCCATAACCCTGGAGACCTGTTCGTGAACGTTTTTGTGGGGTTCTTCGATAGAAGCGTAGATGGGCATTCCCGAAAAGTTTTGCTTCCCTGATCCCTGGGCGTACCACTTCCCGAAGCGGCACTCGCTGGAGTTAGAAACCTTGTAATCCCGGTCATTTTGAAAGACCGCGAGGTATCCGTTGGTCTTAAAGATCAAGTGGTCCAGTTTCGCCAGGGCGATGAAGAGTTCGTGGGTGACGGCTTCATTGCGCTGTTTGGTCTCTCTGGAGTTGTCGATCAGCTCGTTGAGGCTTTCGGTAAACTCGGTGAGTTTTTCCGAAGAGGTTGTGGTGTAGTGCTCGATCTTCTCATTATTTTCAAGCATTTCGTCGGAGTTTTGGCGCAGCACGTTGATATTCATCTCCACCTCTTGAGTGGCTTTCTGGGTTTTTTCCGCCAGTTTGCGCACCTCGTCGGCGACGACGGCGAAACCGCGGCCATGCTCGCCCGCGCGGGCCGCTTCGATCGCCGCGTTAAGCGCAAGCAGATTGGTCTGATCGGAGATATCTTTGATCAGTGAAATGACGTTACCGATCTCGTCGACGTTTTGATTGAGCTGCTGGGAGTTGTCTCTGGCCCCGTGGGTCATCTCTACGATATCGCCGATATTGTGTACGATCTCGTCGGTGTTTTGCTGTACCGTCTGGACGATCGTTTCCCCCTCCTGATTGACTTCATTGATGGCGGTAATACTTTCGATGTTGCCGTTGATATTTTGCTGCAGATCCTTTCCGTCGTGGATCACCCCGGCGATCAACTCATCAGACAGGGCGGTAAACAGGGAGGTACGCTCCAGGTTTTTCTTGGCATCCTCTTCGGCCGCGTGGGCGTTTTGGGCTTCATGCTTCGCGTCGGTGGCGATGGCCGTTACCTTGTCTAAGAAGGTGTTGAAACTTTGCGCCGCTTTGCCGATCTCGTCGTTGTTTTTTACCTCCAGGCGTTTGGTGAGGTCCATATCCCCTCTGGAAAGCTCCGTGGCGATATGGTCGAGATTTTTAATCGGAGCGATCACCGCTTTGTGGATCATAAAGACGATAAAGACCAGCAGCATGATATCGATAATACCGATGATAACAATCTGCGTAATCATTGTGGAAGTGGCGTCATTGACCGCTTGCTGGACCGATTGGACATCGGTGGCAAAAAGGGCGTACCCCAGGGTTTTGCCTTCAAAATCCTTCAGCGGCAGCGCTTTGCTGAAGTAGCGCTGGTCGATGACGTAATCTTTGTTGATCGCGTCTGTCAAACTGTAGTCGGCGGAAAAGACGTGGTTTAAAAAGTCTTTATCGATATTTTTTGAACTGGAAAGCAGATGCCCCTCTTTGGCTTTAAGATCCTTTGTCACCATAGAAGCGTAGCGCTTATCCAAAAAGTACAAAAAGTCGATGCCGCTTTTTTTGACGGCACTGCCAAAGCTGTTTAAACCGCCGTCAAAATCCAAAAGTCCCAGGAAACGGTCCCCGTCAAAGAGGGGAAACACACTTTTTAAGCGCAGGCTTTTCGCCGTCGCTTCCAGCGTGGTGATGGGCTTTTTGGTTTGGAGCACTTTCTGGTATGCTTTGGAGGAGCCGTAGCTTTGCCCGAAACTATCGGGATCCCACGACTTGAAATAGGAGTTTAGCTCTGTGTCGACGATGTGGACGTTTACCTTTTTAAAGGGCGTATTCTCCCGGTACAATTTGCCCACGTCGGCGATGATCTCTTTGAGCTTGTCCCGGTTCCCCTCGGCAACGGCGCCGATGATATCTTTGTTTTTCGCAAGCTGCATTGCGTTGGTCAGCCACACCTTCGACTTGGACTGTTCCAGGTCACTCAGCGTAATCTCAAACTGTTTTTCCTCTTTGAGGTACGCATCCTTTTGCATATCCTGCAGTGACATCCACCCGGTCACGCCAACGATCAAAAAGCCGACAAAAACGGCGATGATCAGCGGCATATGAACCTTGGTGGCAATGGACATATTTCGAAACATAAAACTCCCCTTGAAACTAGATAATAATTCATTATAAGATTTACTTAATTAGTGTCCGTTGAACAGTCGGGATTAAAATTTCGGCATCAGGTATATATGCGTTTTCATTAAAAAAGGTATTAAAAATGAGACCCGATTCTATTTTATGGTGAATGGGTATTGCAAAACAGTTGCGCGGGCGTGAAAAAGATGCCGCATCGGGACGCAAAAAAACCTTATGAATATACTTTATAGCACTATCAAACCTAGCAGGAATGCTATACAATGGAGTATGAAGATTTATAGCATACAGGGGGAAAAGATGAGTGGATGCAACAGATGTATGGAGAGGTTTGAGATCGGGGCGGAGAAAGGAGAGATCTACTTTCTTTCCGATATCGAAGAGTTGGTTGCTAAAACCGAACGGTTTTTACAGAAGCTGCTGCTTCATCCCGGATATAAGCAGGGACTGCTGCAACTTGAGGCGGCAAATTGCCAAGCCTTTTTTATAGAAAATCTCGATGCGATGAAAAGCAACTTCAGTAGCCTGGAGCGGGAGGAGTTAAAGGTTTATATCCGGCAGGGGGAGCAAACCCTGGATTTCAAAGCGCTGCTTGCGGCAAAACCTCTGCAGCGTCACATCAATTTTTTCGACGACAGGGATTTTTTTGATATCGTCAACAATGAATCCCTGACGGCACACTTCCAACCTATCGTAGAGGTGAAAAACGGCACTATCTACGGATATGAAACCCTCGCCAGGGGGGTACGTGCAGACGGCCGCCTCATGTATCCGGACCAACTTTTTGCAAAATCCAAAAGAAACGATCAGGATTTTAAGCTTGACAGGTTGTGCAGGGAATCCGCATTGAAAACGGCGGCGACGAAGAAGATCGACCAAAAGGTTTTTATCAACTTTATCCCCACCTCGATCTACGATCCCGAGTTTTGCCTCAAATCCACGGAAAAGTGGGCAAAACAGTTGGAGTTTGACCCCTCCGGGATCGTTTTTGAGGTGGTAGAGACCGAGAGGGTAGAGGATAAAGGGCATCTGAAAACGATTCTGCAGTATTATCGTCAAAAGGGATTTCAGGTAGCGCTGGATGATGTGGGGGAGGGGTATTCGAGTTTGAATATGCTCATCGAACTGCAGCCCGATATCATCAAGATAGATCGCAAAATTATCGACGGTATCGATAAAAACGAGATGAAACGCTCAGCCTACAAAGCACTCTACAATCTTGCCCGGGAGCACGGTATCACGGTGTTGGCCGAGGGGATAGAAACGCCCTATGAATTGGAGGTTATTAAAAATATCGGGGTAGATTTGGCGCAGGGGTATTATTTTGCAAAACCCAGCAGTGAACCGGTGCGGAAACTTGCATTGCTATAAAGGATATTGATGAAAATCTGTAGGGATCAAAGAGATGGTGGAGTGTACCGGGTTCGAACCGGTGACCTCAACGCTGCCAGCGTTGCGCTCTCCCAGCTGAGCTAACACCCCGTCAAAAGACGGTAAAATTATAGCAGAATTTTTTTTAAATAGGAATACAGATGCATATTTATATCCTTTTGGATCTGCTTTTAGTACTGTTTGCGGGGGTTTTGAGTTACTACAGTTATCGGAAAAAAAGTTATATCAGACTTTTTGAGTATTTCAAAATTTTCGTTTTGATTACGATAAGCGCGAAACTTGCCGCGAAAACGGGGGTGTTTTTGCAGGAGGCGGGGATCTTGCGGGCCGATACCTACTCCGTCGCGATTTTGATCGGATTTGGCTTGAATCTGGCGGGGTTTTACTTTGCGATGCTGCTTTTGCTGGATCTGTTGAAAAACCATGTCCACAGCTCGGGGTTGCGCAAGCTGGCCGCGGTGACGGTATCGGTAGTACAGGTGGCCGTATTGAGCAGCTTTTTACTCTATATCACCATGCAGTTGACCCCCGCCAAGCGTTATCTGTACCCGCATTTTCAAAAAAGTTACCTCTATTTGCATATAAAGCGATTTTATATAAAGTTTTTAAACGATGATTTTGTTTATATGCTGCTAAGTTCGGAAACGGGGACCAACCCCAAAGAGGTGATTTTCAAATCCTTTAAAAACTCCCTGGATTAAAGGGCGCCGTTTTGGGTTTGAAAGCGGTGCATGACCAAAGCCGCCGCAGCGGTGATGTTGAAGCTTTTCACATCCGGCGCCATTTCGATGCGCAGCGTAGCATCACACAGGCTCAGGGTTTCGGGGCTGAGCCCGTATCCCTCGTGGCCCAGGACAACGACCCACTTTCGGGGGATTTGAAGCTGTGTAAGGGGGATCGCGTCTTCCGTAGCTTCCGCACCGAAAACCGTGTACCCCGCTTCTTTGAAACGGGTGATTGTCGATGCCATATCTTCGTAAACGTGGATTTTGAGCTTACTGGCATAGCCCATGGAGACCCGAAGGGCGCGGCGACCGTAGGGGTGGGGTGCTTCTTTGGCGATGGCCATGGAGCGCACGTCCAGCGCTGCCATTGAGCGTGCGATCGCTCCGACGTTTTCCATGTTTGCGACCCTGTCAAGCATCAAAACCGTATCGTCAAGAGCTTCCAGACTCTGCATCTGCGGTCGGATGCCGTGCATCATCACCCCCTGGTGCAGTTTGTGGCCCACGATCGATTGCATCGTTTTCTTTTCGGCGACGAACAGGATCGGAATCTCCTTTTGCCGCAGCAGTGCGGCGTGCTTTTCATAAAAATCGCGGGTTGCGAGAATACTGTTGATCCTTAATTCCGTCCGCAGCAGCAAAGTGACTACCTTTTCGCTATCGGCTACGAAGCTGTCCCGACCGTCGCGGGCGTTGCCCCGGAGGGTTTTGTAAATCTCCAGGCGGGGGTCGTTGAGGTCACTGACGGGGGTTAAATCCATAAAATCTCTTTTTTACCGTAATTGTAGCATCTTCTTGGTCGGGAAAATAAAAGCGTTCCGGGCAAAGGAGATGCTATAATATAACAAAATTTTAAAAGATAAGGAGATATAATGATACGAGCGGCTGCTGTTTTTTGCTGCATCGCTACGGCGCTGTGGGCACAGGGGGTGGAAAAGCTTTGGGAAACAAAACCCGTGCTCAGCGTTCCCGAAAGCGTTTTGTACGATGCTAAGAACCAACGGATCTTTGTCGCCAATATCGACGGCAAACCCACGGATAAAGACGGCAAAGGATTTATCTCCCTGCTGCAAGAGGGCGGATCGGTAGAAAAGCTGCAATGGGTTGCGGGGATGGACGCTCCCAAAGGGATGGCGCTGCGAAATGGAAAGCTGTACGTCAGCGATATTGACAAACTTCATAAAATCGATATCGGCACTGCCGCAATAGAGCAAACGTACCATGCGCGAAATGCGGAGTTTTTAAACGATGTTGCCGTAGATGCCCGGGGGAACGTGTATGTGTCCGATTATGCAAAATCCCATCGGGCGATCTATAAACTTACAGGGGGAGAGTTAAAGCTTTGGCTCGGCGCAAAAGCGCTGGGCGGCGAGCGTCCCAACGGTTTATGGGTGGAGGGATCCCGCCTGAGCGTGGGTACGAAAAGCGGCACGATCTACTTTGTCGATCTGGACAGTAAAAAGGTGACGCTGCATAAGCGGGGTATCGGCGTCAACGGTATCGACGGGATCCATCCCGACGGAAACGGCGGATATATCACTTCCGATTGGGCGGGGCGTATCTTTCATGTCCGGGCACAGGGGGAGGCCGTTAAGATAGTAGACGGCAGCGCAGAAAAAGTCAACGCCGCCGACATCTGGTATGATGTTGCGACGCAGCGCATCTTCGTGCCCACCTTTTTCGATAATCGGGTGTTGTGCTATAAACTGCTTCCCTGAGGCGACGGGGCGGCGGTGAGTTTGATACTGAAGATCGCTCCCGCCGTGGCGTTTTTGACGCTGAGTTCTCCGTGCATACTTTTTTCCACAAGCATCTTTGCCATATATAGCCCCAACCCCGTCCCCTGGGCTTCAAATTTTGTCGTGAAGTAGGGTTCGTAAATCTTATCGATGATATCCTCGGCGATACCGCCCCCGTTGTCTTCGACGCGAAGGTATACGGACCCGTTTTCCCGCGATAGGGTGAGGGTGATAACGCCTTGTACAATCTCATGGTTTGCCAACTGCCGCTCTATGGCTTCCTGGGCGTTTTTGATCAGGGTCAGCAGCACCTGCCGGAACTCGTTGGGGTATCCGGTGACGTAGACGGGAGTCCCGGTACCGTTTATGCGCAGCTGGATAAAACGCTCCTGCAAAAGGGGTAAAACGATCTCGTGTACCGAAGCGATCGTTTCATCGAGTCGAAAGGTTTCCTGCTTTTTCGAAGGGACGAAAAAACGGCGGAAATCGTTGATCGTTTTGGAGAGGCTGTGCAGGATCGTATCCATCTTGCCGTCAAACTCCAAAAGTTTCTCTTTGCTGAGGCTTCCCTCCGTGTAGTCGTCGACGATCAGGTTTTTATAGATCATCAGCGTATTGAGGGGTTGACGCCACTGGTGGGCGATAGAACTCATCATCTCCGCCATGGAGGCGAGTTTGGATTGCTGGATGAGCAGCTGCTCCTTTTGGCGCAGCTGGCTGATCTGTTTTTTCACTTCGGCCTGGAGAAGGCTGTTGCTTTGTTTGACGGTGATCAGGCTCAAATCCAGCCGCTTAATCAAAAGAGCCAAAAGGGAGCTAAGCAGAAACAAAACCAGGGCAAAGGCGGCATTGTGTTTGAGCAGTATATCCGTCTGAGCGTCGGTATAGAGGGTATTGAGTTCCATGATAAGATAGAGCCGGTTATTGGTTTGGACCTTTAAACGCTTGGAGATAAGCGTGTCGCCGATGAAAAGCTCCGATTGCAGTATCTCCCGGGCGCGGGGGTACAATCCGTCGAGTTTGGGCAGGCTTTGGTCATATCTCGTCCAGCTCTGTTTGGGGTCGTAGTGGTGCAGAATCTCCCCCTCCCTGTCGGCCAGGAGCATATTGTACGAGGAGGATTGAAAAAGCGTATGCATAAACTCTTTCATAAAAAGGTTGCTGATCAAAACCCCTTGAAAACGACCCTGTTTATAAACGGGCAGCATCACCCGTACAGTGGGTTTATAGGGAAGTTCCACCTTTTTATGCTCAATATTGAGATCAAGGTTGGAAAAGTAGACCTCATTGGGAGCTTTCTCTTTCGCCAGTTGGAAATAATCCCGGTGGGCTTTGTTTTGCAATTTGTCGGCAGGAAGGGGATAGGGCCTTTTGGCGTAGGCATCGCGGTCGATACGCAACCGTTCTTCCCCCCGGGCATTTAAAAAGCGCAGCTGCATCACGTAGGGGTCGGTTGCGGCGGCAAAAAGCAGATACTCCTGCAAAGCGGCGCTGTTTTGCGCCGTGGGGCTTTGCAAATAGGAGTGAAACACCTTCGATCCGCTGATCGCTTTGAGGGTGTCGGCATTGCCGCCGAGAAAACGGCGGAATTTGTTTTCTATGATCTGTGCGGTACTGATATCGTTTTCCAGCCTGTTGTGCTGCAAACGGTTAAAAAAGAAAAGGTTGATAACGGTGAAGTACAGCAATAGCGCCCCAAACAGTGAAAAGAGCAGGATATACAGGGTTCGTTGCTTTTGAATCAACTGTGTAAGCCACACGGCAGGGTCCTTTGGAAAATAAGAGCTGTTTACCTTTGCGTGAGCGGGTGTAAATATCGTCTATGCAATAGTATAGTATAAAAGTTTAGCAAAAATGTAATAAGAAAGCCGCAAGTTGTGAAATGAAAGCACCGGGTTGTAAAAAAGGAGAGAAGAAGGGGATTTGGACCCGGTGCTGCTTAGCGGACTCAAAGGAGCCCGGAGGGCGGGATTACATCATCCCGGGCATGCCTCCCATGCCTCCCATTCCGCCCATGTCGGGCGCAGCGGGAGCCGCCGGCTTATCCTCTTTGATATCGCTTACCGTCGCTTCGGTGGTAAGCAGAAGGCTCGCTACGGAGGTCGCGTTTTGCAGCGCCACTCTTTCAACTTTGAGCGGATCGATGATACCCGCTTCGATCATATCCACGTACTCACCCGTAGATGCGTTGAAGCCCGTATTCTCTTCACCGTTAGCTACGCCGTTTGCCACGACGCCCGCGTCAAAGCCTGCGTTGGTCGCGATCTGTTTCAACGGCGCGCTTACCGCTCTTTTGATGATTTCCGCCCCGACGAGTTCGTCGCCGCACAGGTCGCTGATATCGATTTTTGACGTCGCTCTGATCAAAGCCGCGCCGCCGCCGATAACGATACCTTCGTCAACCGCCGCTTTTGTGGCGCTGAGTGAATCGTCCACTCTGTCTTTTTTCTCTTTCATCTCAGTCTCGGTCGCTGCGCCGACTTTGATCACCGCTACGCCGCCGCTGAGTTTGGCGAGTCTTTCCTGGAGTTTTTCTTTGTCGTACTCGCTTGTCGTCGCTTCGATCTGCGCTTTGATTTCGCTGACGCGTCCGTCAACCGCGCTTTTTTCGCCGGCACCGTCGACGATAACGGTGTTATCTTTGTCGATAACCACTCTCGCCGCGCTTCCCAGGTCGTTGACCGTCGCGCTTTCAAGCGTTCTTCCAAGCTCTTCGCTGATCACTTCCCCGCCGGTGAGAATAGCGATATCTTTTAGCATCTCTTTTCTTCTGTCGCCGAAACCGGGAGCTTTTACCGCGGCAACGTTGAGGATGCCTCGAAGTTTGTTCACCACAAGCGTCGCAAGGGCTTCACCCTCTACGTCCTCGGCGATGATAAGCAGGGGTCTGTTGGATTGCTGCACGCCTTCAAGGATGGGCAGCATATCTTTCATATTCGCTACTTTTTGGTCAAATAGCAGGATATAGGGGTTTTCAAGCTCCGCTACCATCTTTTCGTTGTCGCTTGCGAAATAGGGGCTGAGGTAGCCTCTGTCAAACTGCATCCCTTCGACCACTTCCAGCTCGTCCTGGATACCTTTTGCTTCCTCAACGGTGATAACGCCGTCTTTACCCACTTTATCCATCGCGTCAGCGATCAGATCCCCGATCACTTTGTCGCTGTTTGCGGAGATGGTCGCAACCTGCGCGATCTCTTTTTTGTTGGAAACTTCTCTGGTGATCTTTTTCAATTCGTCGACGATTCTGAGGCTTGCTTTGTCCATCCCTCTTTTTACCTCTACGGGGTTGGCGCCTGCGGTGATGTTTCGAAGGCCCTCTTTAAAGATGGAGTGCGCAAGTACCGTCGCCGTCGTCGTACCGTCACCGGCTTCGTCCGCGGTTTTGCTCGCAACCTCTTTGACCAGCTGCGCGCCCATATTTTCAAGCTTGTCCTCAAGCTCGATCTCTCTTGCGACGCTCACGCCGTCTTTGGTGATGGAGGGAGCCCCGTAACTTTTTTCGATAAGGACGTTCCGGCCTCTTGGACCCATCGTTACTCTTACCGCGTCAGCAAGTTTCTGTACGCCGCTGAAAAGTTCGTTTCTCGCATTGTCTGAAAAGTATACTTCTTTTGCCATCTTGTTTCTCCTTTTGAATTATGTATTATATAATGATTAAAATGTAGGGTTATCGCATGATACCTAAGATATCGCCGCTTTCCAGGATCAAGTGCTCCTGACCGTCAAGATTCAACTCGGTTCCGCTATATTTAGCAAAAACGATTTTGTCTCCTTTGTTGATACCGTCAGCTTCGGGACCGACCGCTTCAACAACCGCTTCTTGGGGTTTCTCCTTCGCATTGTCGGGAATAATGATCCCCGAAGCGGTTTTTTGTTCCTCTTCTACACGTTTTACTAAAACTCTGTCACCAAGTGGTTGAAAGCTCATCTTGTTTCTCCTTTAGCATTTGTTAAAATAAAGTGCTGAAATTTTACACCAAAAAAAACTTTTTGTCAAGAGTTTTCCGTTAAGTTATTTTCTGTAACTCATCATACCTTAGTCGTAATGACTAAACTATGTTGCGATACGCTCCTGTTATGATAGATTTAATCTTATCTTTGTATAATATTTCAATTTTGTATACAAGGAGCAGTGATGGGTGGTTCCGCACATGTTTTTTTCGGCAGCAGCGAGGAGAAAAAGCAGGAGTACAAACCGCGACTGAGTCCCTACAGCAAAGAGGAGGTGTCGCGCGCCGCGATTTGTGACGCGGCGGATGCCGAGCGTGCGCTTGAGATCGCCGAAGAGGCGGCAAAGGAAGTGAAAAAAAGCGAGTTGAGCCAAAGAATCGCCTGGATGGAAGATGTGGCCGATCGCCTGAGCGAGCGCAAAGAGGAGTTTGCCAAAGTCCTGGTCGATGAGGTGGCAAAACCTCTGATGTTTGCGCGCGTAGAGGTGGATCGATGCGTGGAAACGATCCGTCTGAGTGCCAAAGCCGCCGCCGAAAGTCACGGGGAAACGATCCCCACCGATATCATGCCAAGCGGGAAAAAAACCATCGCCTACGTCAAGCGCGAACCCGTAGGCGTGGTGGCGTGCATCACGCCTTTTAATTTTCCGCTCAACCTCGTCGCGCACAAGATCGCCCCGGCACTGGCCGCGGGCAACGCCGTAGTGCTTAAACCCACGCCCGAAGCGCCGCTGTGCGCGTATATGTTCGCAAAGCTGTTCATCGAAAGTAGATACGCGATTCCGGATGCGCTCAGCGTCGTTTACGGCGACGCGGAAGTGGGCGGCGCACTGGTTTCTAGTCCGATCCCGCGGGTTATCAGCTTTACCGGAAGCGTTCCCGTGGGCAAGATCATCATGTCCCAGGCGGGGATCAAAAAGGTCAGCCTGGAACTCGGCGGCAACGCCGCGACTTTCGTCGAGCGCAGCGCGGATCTTCAAACCGCAGCGCAGCGCTGCGCCTTTGGGGCTTTTGTCAATTCGGGGCAGGTATGCATCTCCTTGCAGCGCATCTACGTAGACGCCGCGGTGTATGAGGAGTTTGCCGGCTATCTGGCCCGGGAAACCAAAAAGCTCAAGGTGGGCAGCCCCTACGACGAGGATACCTTCATGGGACCGCTGATCGATGACGAATCCAGCGAACGGGCGCAAAACTGGGTACAAAGCGCGCTTAAGGAGGGGGCCGTGGCCCTTGCGGGCGGAGAGATCAAAGAGGGGGTTTTTGAACCTACGGTGATGGCAAACGTCACCGACGAGATGGAGATCATCTGCGAAGAGGTGTTTGCCCCCATCGTCAGCCTGATCAAAGTTGACGGCTTTGATCAGGCGGTAACAAAGATGAACGATTCGCCCTACGGGTTGCAGTTTTCCATCTTCACCAACGATCTGGCTTTGAGCAAGCGCGCCATCGAAGAGTTTGTAGCCGGCGGCGTGGTGATCAACGATATCCCGACCCTGCGCTTTGACGTCCAGCCCTACGGCGGCGTCAAAAACAGCGGCGTGGGGCGCGAAGGCCCCAAGTACGCCATCGAAGAGTTTACCGAAATGAAATCGGTCGTTATTTGCTAATTTAAAAGATAAGGATTCTTATGCCCCTACCAAAATTTATCGCATCCAGCCCCCAAAGATGGGGAACGGGGATCGCTTTAGTCGCGGTTCTTCTCCTTCTTGGCGTGTTCCACAACTTCTTTCTGATCTGGCTTTTTCTGGGCGCGGTGTATCTGTTTAGTTTCCACGAGTCGCTCAAACTTTTCGGCGCGGAGGACAGTAAGCTCTACGTCTATGCCGTCATCGTTTGGCTGCTCGCTGCGATCCATCCCCATCCGCAGGATCTTGTCGCTATCATAGCGCTGATCATGGCGGGATGGTTGGCGTATTCGCAGGGCTTTGACAAGAAGCAGTTTCTCCCCTTTGCCTATCCCACCGTAAGCTTCCTTTTTATGCTCGGTCTTTATGAAAGCTTCGGCATCCTCGCGCTGTTTTGGCTTGTCGTCGCCGTTTCCCTGACGGACGTAGGGGCGTACTTCGTGGGCAAAAGTATCGGGAAAACACCCTTTTGCAAAACCTCTCCGAAAAAGACGTGGGAGGGCGTAATCGGCGGCGTATTGATCGCTACGATCGTAGCGACGGCGGTAGGGGCCAATATGCTTTCCACTCCCGCGGCGCTGCTGGTTTCGCTGTTGGTGGCGTTTGCGTCCGTTTTCGGGGATCTGTTTGAAAGTTATCTCAAGCGAAAAGCCGGCGTCAAGGACAGCGGCAATCTTTTGCCCGGCCACGGAGGCGCGCTGGACCGGGTGGACGGCTACCTGTTTGCCGCACCGCTGCTGAGCGTACTTTTGCAAGGGGCGGTGTAGCATAGAATGATCGTTTTAGGCTCCACCGGTTCCATCGGTGTCAACACCCTCGATATCGCCAAGCGTTTCGGTCTGGAGGTGGAGGTACTGGTTTCAAACAACAATACCGCACTTTTAAACAAACAGATCAAGGAGCATAATCCCCGCTACGTCGTCATCGGCAACGCGGAAAAAAAGGATGCGGTGGAGTTTGAAAAAAGCCGCCTTTTTACCGGAAGCGAGGGGATCGTACACGTATTGCACGAAGCCAAAAGCGAAACGGTGGTCAACGCTTTGGTGGGGTACAGCGGCGTGATGCCAAGTATCACCGCCCAGCGACTGGGGAAAAAACTGGCACTGGCTAACAAGGAATCGCTCGTGGTCGCGGGAAAGTTTCTCGACTGTGCCAAGATACACCCCATCGACAGTGAACACTTCGGGCTGTGGTACCTGCAAAACGATAAAGCGGTGCAAAAGCTTTATATCACCGCAAGCGGAGGCGCCCTGCGCGATTGGGAGATTGCGCGGATGGAAAACGCTACCGTCGAGGAGGTGCTTGAGCATCCCAACTGGGATATGGGCGCAAAGATTACCGTCGATTCGGCGTCTATGGTCAATAAACTTTTCGAACTGCTCGAAGCCAGGTGGCTTTTTGGCAAAACGGAGATCGATGCGTTTATCGAGCGCAAGTCGATCGTACACGCACTGGTGGAGTTTGTGGACGGTTCTACAACGGCGCATATGGCCGGGGTGGATATGCGCCTGCCCATCGCCTATGCGCTGCAGACGAGGGTCGAAGAACCGATTCTTACCCCCGTAGATCCTTTGCAGATGGGAAGTGTGCGCTTTGAAAAGATTTGTACAACGAGATATCCGGTGTGGAAACTCAAAGAGCACCTGCTGCGCGATCCCGATATGGGCGTGGTCGTCAACGCCGCGAACGACCTTTTGGTCAAACGGTTTTTGGAAAAAAAGATCGGTTTCGGACAGATCGCCGCGGGAATAGAGAGGGCGGTGGAACACTTTGAGGGAACCGTGGCAAAAGATATCGAGCAACTGGGGGGGCTGCACCGCGAGGTGAGTGCATTTTTGACCCCTTAACCTTTTTGTTATTTGAACTTTTGTAAAATTCCACATTATATACATTCAATATATAACATCTCCATATATTACAAAGGTTTACCGTGAGACGAAGACGAAAAGGCAACGGATCGATAATATTTTCAATCATTTTAATCGCAATCATCGCAGCAGCAGTATATCTGAGCCAATCCCCCTATTTTGAGAGAAACAAACCGCAGATCATCTCCGCCCAGACCCTGTACTGGAACAGAAAAGATCCTTTGAAGGTGGTTATCTCCGACGATGTGGGGATCAAATACTACAAAGCGGTGCTCAGCGACGACAAGGAGGAGATCTCCGTTATCAGCAACAAAGTCGACGGACAAAAAGATCGCGTGACGCTCAAAATCGATTATCCCAAGATGGGCTTTCGCTATAAAAAGACCCGTTTCAAACTCTACGTCGAAGCGGTGGATAAAAGCTTTTGGAACTTTATGGCGGGCAATAAGCAAACCGCCGAGATCACCGTGGTCGTCGATTACAAGCGCCCCAACGTTTCCATCACCAACAACTCCTACGGCATTACCAAAGGCGGCAGCGCACTGGTGGTGTTTAAAGCCGAGGATGAAAACCTTGAAGATCTGTTTATCAAAACCAATTACGACAAGCGTTTTGAAGCGATCCCCTTTTACAAGGAGGGGTATTATATTTCTCTCGTAGCCTGGCCCGTGCGTGAAAGCAGTTTCTCCGCCCACGTGATCGCTACGGACGTCGCGGGCAATATCACCAAGCGCCGGATCCCCTACTACCTCAAAGGCAAGCGCTACCGCACTTCAAACATCACGCTCAAAGAATCATTTTTAAACGGAAAGATCACCGATCTGGCACGCCAGTATGCGCAGTTTGACGACGTGATGAGCGAAGTGGGATTGTTTCAGGCGGTCAATGAAGTGCTGCGGGAAAAAAATGAAGAGTTGATCGATGACGCTTCCCAGATCGATGACTTCAGTATGATCAGCGATTGGTCGGTCGAACCCTTTTATCCTTTGAAAAACTCCGCTGCCGTTGCCAGCTTCGGCGATCATCGCTTTTATCACTACAACGGTGTCCAGATCAGCGAAGCGTACCACGTTGGACTGGATCTTGCAAGTATAAAACATGCGGCGATCAAAGCCAGCAATCCCGGACGCGTAAAATACGCGCAGTTTAACGGAATCTACGGCAATATGCCGCTCATTGATCACGGCCTCGGCCTGCATACGCTTTACGGGCACTGCTCCTCGGCTTTGGTGGATGAGGGGACCCGGGTCGAAGCGGGGGAAGTTATCGCGGAAACGGGCAAAACCGGACTTGCGCTGGGGGATCACCTGCACTTTGGCGTTACCGTTCAAGGGGTTGCGGTACGCCCAGAGGAGTGGATGGATCGTAACTGGATAAAGCTCAATATCGACAATGTGATTAAAGATTCCAAGAAATTGATCGATATACAGAAACATTAAGACTCGTTTTAAGCGGTTAATCAACTTATGTTATAATAAAGATTAGAATTCTAGGAAAGACGGGAATGGTACAGCGAACGATAAAAAAACCTGTAGAGATTGTGGGGATCGGCCTGCACAAAGCCGAACCTGTGCGCTTGCGCATAGAACCCGCGGAACAAAACAGCGGCATCACCTTTTATAGAAGCGATATCGGGTTGGAGATCCCTTTGCAGCCCCAAAACGTTATCGATACGAAGATGGCGACCGTTATCGGCAACGAGACGGGCTTTATCTCCACCATCGAACACTTCCTCTCCGCCGTGTACGCCTACGGGATAGACAACCTCGTCGTCACGGTCGATAATAATGAGATGCCGGTGATGGACGGCAGTGCGGCGAGTTTTTGTATGATGATTGAAGATGCGGGGATCAAGGAGCAAAACGGGCCTAAAAAGGTGATGAAGATCACCCAGGAGATCAGCGTCAAAGACGGTGATAAATTTGTAACGCTCAAACCCTCAAAAGAGGCGGTGTTTGATTTTGGGATTAAATTTGACCACCCCGTGATCGATGAGCAGCATTACAGCTTTAAATTTTCGACCCAGGGCTTCAAAGATGAAGTTTCCCGGGCACGAACCTTCGGCTTTATGAAAGATGTGCAGTATCTGCGCTCAAAGAACCTGGCCCTTGGCGGCAGTTTGCAAAATGCGATCGTTCTGGATGAGGAGAAGGTACTCAACAGCGAAGGTTTGCGCTATCAAGATGAGTTTGTCCGCCACAAAATTCTGGATGCGATGGGGGATCTGATGCTGCTGGGCCATAATATTTTGGGCCACTACGATGCCTTTGCGGGCAGCCACCACCTCAACCACCTCTTGACCAAAGAGCTTTTAAAAGCACAAGCGTACGAGATCGTCGAAGTGGATGAAAACCGCTATGAAGAGTTGAGCAAAGCCTTTGCATAAACTGCTGCTTGTAAGTATCGCATCGCCGCTTATTGCGGGGGTGTATAAGGATGGAATACTGCTGGAGGTCCACGAGCTGGAGGGCAAAGCATCGACGGATCTTCCCCTGCTGCTGCGGAGGTTGATGGAGCGTTTTCGCTTTGAAGAGTTTATCTATGTCAATACCCCCGGCAGTTTCATGGCGATCAAGATAGCTTACGTGACACTCAAAACCCTCTCTATTATCAAAAAGATACCGCTCAAAGCCCTCGACGGGTTCCAACTCAACGGAAACAAACCGATAAAGGCGATCGGTAAGCTGTATTTTATAAAAGAAGATGGTAAAATTGCAACAAAAAAATTCCAGGATCATATGCAGCAGCGATTTACGCTGCCCGAGCGCCTCGATACGCTGACCACCAGTGACGATAACGCTCCCGAATATGAAATTCCTGCCGTTTAAAGGGAAAGATTGATAATAAAAGTACCCGCAACAAGCGCAAATCTCGGGCCCGGTTTCGATACTTTGGGATTGGCTATACGGATGCACAACAGCGTGACGATCAAGCCTTCAAAGTTTTTTAGCGTGGCCATCAAAGGGGAGGGGGCAAGCAACCCCAAACTCAAAACCAACAACCTCTATTTCGATATTTTCAATGAAGTGTACCGCTCCCTGACCAAGGAGCAGCAGAGTTTCCGTTTTGAGTTCCACAACAAGATCCCTATCTCCAGGGGACTTGGCAGCTCCTCGGCGGTGATTGTCAGCGCCATCGCTTCGGCATACCGTATAGCGGGCGTTCGCAGCACCAAGCGCGAAATCCTCAACAGGGCACTGCGCTATGAAAACCACCCCGACAATATCACCTCGACGGTGATGGGAGGGTTTAACGTCTCCTGTGTGGAGCGGGGCAAGGTGTATTCGCAGAGCAAAAAGATTCCCAAAAGCCTCAAGGCGGTGCTGGTAATTCCCGATAAACCCATCTCCACGTCAAAATCCAGAAATATTCTGCCCAAGCACTATAAAAAAGAGGATGCGATCTATTCGCTTTCGCGCTCCTCGCTGATGGTCTCGGCCTTTTTCAACGAACGCTGGGAGATGCTGCGCGTTGCATCAAAGGACAGGCTGCACCAGTTTCGACGGATGAAAACCTTCCCCGAACTCTTTACCGTACAAAAGATCGCACTGGAAAACGGGGCGATCATGAGTACGCTTTCAGGCAGCGGATCGACCTTTTTCTCCATGACGTACGAAGATGACGCAAAAAAGGTTGCTACGAAGCTGCAGGAGCGCTTTCCCAACTTTCGTGTACTGGTGCGGGATTTTGACAATGACGGGGTATTTAGCAGTTAAGCTAAATTAAGGTATAATGAATAAACCGATTAGAATGTGTATTGTGTGCAGGGGACGCTTTGAACAGGGTACACTGCTGCGCTTGCAAAAAAGTGCGGATATTGAGCCGTTTTCCGGAAACGGCAGAAGTTTTTATATCTGCAGAGGATGTCTGCAAAAAGAGAAGATAGATACAATAGTCAAAAAAAGATTTCGCTTACAATCGACAGAAACGTTTTCGAAAATTAAAAAGGAGTTTTTAGCGGATGGATAAAGTTAGAGTATACGAGGTAGCCAAGGAGCTCGGGATCGATAATAAAGAGCTCATTGAAAAAGCTAAAGAGATCAGCATTGAGGTCAAAACCGCATCCAATGCGATCAGCATGACCGAAGCGGGGGAATTGATGGAGTATGTGATGAACGGCGTCGTACCCAAATCAAAAGCCAAAGCTCCCAAGAAGGTTAAAAAAGAGGCCAAAGAGCAAAAAGCCAAAGAGAGCTCTATCGTGGAAAAAAGCGATAAAATCGAAGCAAAACCCAAGAAAAAAGAGACGGTTATCACCGATAAAAAACCTGACGCAAAAACTGCTCCTAAAGATGAAAGCGACGAAAAGAAAAGTACCGACGAAGGGGAAAAGAAGGAATCCCTCGCCGAAAGCGCGCAGAAGAAAAAGCGTTTCAAGCGCGGAATTACGATCGTCAAGAAGAAGAAAAAACCGGCGGCGGAAACAGGTGCGACTCCATCCCAAAGTGCTTCCGCGGCGTCATCCGAGAAAAAAACCTCCGAACCCAAACCGGCAAAGCCCAAGAAGAAAAAAGCTCCCGCAAAAGCGAAGGAGACGGGCGAAAAGCTTGATATGATGGGTGATCGCGACCTTTCAGAGCATACGACGGTCTTTGAAGAGGAGGAAGTGGTACTGCTTGATTTTAGCGACAAAAATATCGTCGATGAAGATCATATGAGAAAAAAACCCACGAAAAATAAAAAAGAGATGAAGAGCATGAAGCACAACCAGCACATGCCGCAAAAACGCAATATCAGTAGAAAAAGAAGGGGCAAGAGAAGACCAAAGCCTCAGGAAAAGGATGTGAATATCACAAAGATCAGTATCCCCGAAGATGTACGGGTTTATGAGTTCGCGGAGAGCGTAGGCAAAAGCGTCGGGGACGTGATCAAAGTACTTTTCGGTCTCGGCCTGATGGTAACCAAGAACGACTTTCTGGACAAAGACTCCATCGAGGTACTCGCCGAAGAGTTCGGCGTTGAAGTCGAAACCGTCGACCCCATGGATAAGCTCGATTACGTAGCCACGTACGAGGAAAGCGAAAGCATGGAGGGCGAGGAGCGGCCTCCGGTTATTACGATTATGGGGCACGTCGACCACGGGAAAACCTCCCTGCTTGATCGTATCCGCAGCGCAAAGGTCGTTGACAAGGAAGCCGGCGGGATCACCCAGCACGTAGGGGCTTACCAGGTGGAACAAGACGGAAAGCAGATCACGTTTATCGATACGCCCGGGCACGAAGCGTTTACCGAAATGAGAAGCCGGGGTGCGCAGGCGACCGATATCGTCATCATCGTAGTAGCTGCCGACGACGGTGTCAAACCCCAGACCAAAGAGGCGATCAGCCACGCCAAAGCGGCGGGCGTTCCCCTTATCGTAGCGATCAACAAGATCGATAAACCCCAGGCGAATCCGGAGATGGTCAAATCCCAGCTTGCGGAGATGGAGATTGTTCCTGCCGATTGGGGAGGGGATTATGAATTTGTTCCCGTTTCGGCGCACAGCGGAGAGGGGATCGAGGATCTGCTTGAAACGATCTTGCTGCAAGCCGATATCATGGAGTTGAGCGCAGATTCCAAAGCAAGAGCCAAAGCGACGGTGGTGGAAAGCTCCTTGGAAAAAGGGCGCGGTCCCGTAGCGACCATTATCGTACAAAACGGTACGCTTAGCGTCGGCGACATCGTCGTGGCAGATACCACGTACGGTCGGGTCAAAGCGATCATCTCCGATAGCGGCAAATCCCTGAAAAAGCTCGGTCCGAGCGATACCGGCGTAATCGTCGGACTCAACGACGTGCCGGGAGCGGGGCAGGTGATCGTGGAGATGGACAGTGACAAAGAGGCTAGAGAGTTGGCGCAGGAGCGCTACGAGTATGCCCGCGCAAAAGATCTGTCCAAAACCACCAAAGCGACGCTGGATGATCTGTCCAACCTGATCGCCGAGGGTGAGCTTAAAGCATTGCCCATTATCATCAAAGCCGATGTACAGGGCTCTTTGGAAGCGATCAAGGGAAGCCTTGAGAAGTTGAAAAACGAAGAGGTGAAGGTCAACGTGATCCACGAGGGCGTCGGCGGTATTACCGAAGGCGACCTTACTTTGGCGGACGCTTCTGAAAACAGTATCATTTTGGGCTTTAACGTACGTCCTACAGGGGGAATCAAGAAAAAAGCCAAAGAGTTGGGGATCGAGATCAAATCCTACTCCATCATTTACGACTTGATCGACGATGTCAAATCACTGCTCAGCGGTATGATGTCTACGATTACGAAAGAGGAGGTCACCGGACAGGCGGAAGTGCGTGAAACCTTCAGCGTCAGCAAACTGGGAACCATCGCAGGTTGTATGGTAACCGACGGGTACGTTACCCGAGGCGGCGGTGCGAGATTGATCCGTGACGGGGTCGTGGTGTATGAGACCAAAATCTCTTCACTCAAGCGTTTCAATGATGATGCGAAAGAGGTGAAAAAAGGCTTTGAGTGCGGTATCATGCTTGAAAATTACAATGATGTAAAAGAGGGCGATACGATCGAAACCTTTACCGAAGTGGAAGAGGAAGCGACGATTGAGTAACAGCGTCAAGTTAGCAAAAGTCGAATCTCTTTTAAAGGAGCTCCTCCCCGAGGCGATGAGCGAGCTTGCCGATGAGGAGCTGCGCGGGTTGAGCGTGGTGGATGTACGCTGTTCCAAAGGGAAGTACGATGCCAAAGTTTTTTTGGACAAGGGAATTTTGGATGAAAAGGAGCAGCGCGAAGCGATCAAACGTTTGAAAAAAGCAAGCGGACTGCTTAAATCCCACTGCCTCAACGCTACGGGGTGGTACCGCTGCCCCGATTTCACTTTTGTATTTGACGATGAAACGGAAAAATCCATGCGGATGGAGCAACTTTTTAAGCAGGTTGAAAAGGAGTTGGATGCAAATCGAAAATGAGATCCGTGATATCGTCGAATCCTACGGAGTAAAACTTTACGGAATCGAAACGGTCAAAGAGGGTGATCATACGATATACCGCGTACTGATCCATAAACAGGGGGGTATCGATGTAAACATCTGTGCCCGGATCAGTCAGGAGCTTTCTCCCTTTTTGGATGTCAATCCCCCCGTCGCCGGCAACTACTTTTTGGAAGTCAGCTCCCCGGGGATCGAACGAAAGCTTACGACGCCGGAGCATTTTCTCTATTCCGTCGGAGAAAAGGTAAAATTGAAACTTCGCGACGGAGAGAAGGTAAAGGGTGAACTCGTTGCAGCCGAGGGAAACATGATAACGGTGGAAACCAATTTTGGCAAAGAGGAGTATGACCTAGGTGAAATCAAATCAGCTAGGACCTACTTTGAGTGGTGATGCCTTTTTCATGGAGCTTGCGCTCAAGCAGGCTTGGAAATACCAGTTTTTAACCTACCCCAATCCCGCCGTCGGGGCGGTTGTCGTCAAAAACGGCGCGATTTTGGGTATAGGTGCCCATAGGGAAGCGGGCGGACCGCACGCGGAAGTCTATGCGATCAAAACCGCTTTTGAACAGATAACGCAAACTCCTATCCCCCACACCCAATCTTCGAAAATCCATGAATATCTCTTACAAAACCATAACGGTCTTTTTCAAGGCTGTACCATATATACGACCCTGGAACCCTGCAACCATGTGGGCAAAACCCCCTCCTGCGCCAACTTGATCCAAAAGCTGGGCTTTGATCGTGTCGTTATCGGGACGCCCGATCACCACGAAATCGCGGCGGGGGGCCGGAAACGTTTTGCAAACGTCACCGTCGGGGTTTTACGTCAGCGGTGTGAAGAGTTGCTGGAACCATTTTATATTTGGCAAAAGCGCGCCTTTGTCTTTTTCAAACTGGCCCAAACCCACAACGGCAAGATCAGCGGGGGGTATCTGAGTTGCAAAGATTCTTTAACCCATGTCCACAAACTCAGAACAAAAATAACGAAGCTGCTTATCGGGGGCAATACGGTCGCCGTCGACCGGCCGACACTGGACAGCCGTTTTGTCGAAGGAAAAGCTCCCGACGTACGGATCTATTCAAAAAGGGAGTTTGATCCGCAGATTCCGCTCTTTTCGGTAAAGGGCAGAGAGGTGCGTGTTTCCAAAGAGCTTGGGTTTTTAAACAGTCCGGGACTCGTTATGGTAGAAGGCGGGGAAAATATGCTAAAATCCCTGCAGCAAAACCTGGATTGGGTTTTAACGTTCCAAACGCCGGATTTTTCAGAAAACCGGGGATACGACGTTACATTAAAAACACGGCATCTGCATCTTGAACCGATGGATCGGGATGTGATGATTTACTCAAAGGTGATGAATGGATAAACAGCAAAAGATCGTGAGTATGTTCGACGATATCGCTTCGACGTACGACGTGGCAAACCGGGTGCTGAGCTTCGGTATCGATAAACAGTGGAGAAAGAAGGGCTGCGATAAAGCTTTTTCAATCAAAAAAGATGTGCAAACTATCACCGATGTTGCGTGCGGTACGGGCGATCTGCTGCTTTTCTGGAAAGAGCGCGCCGCAAAAAACGGGGTGGACGTTCAAGAGTATATCGGCATCGATCCGGCGGTAAAGATGCTTGAAGTCGCCCGGGAAAAGGTGGACTTTGCGCAGTTTAAAGAGGGCAAAGCCCAGGAACTGCCTTTGGAAGATTCCAGTACGGATATTATCAGTATCAGTTACGGTATCCGCAACGTCGTTGACAGAGAGGATGCGCTCAAAGAGTTTTACCGCGCACTCAAACCCGGCGGACTCGTGGTGATCCTGGAATTTACCAAACAGGAGAAATCCACGTTGACCTCTGCGATGACAAATCTTTATACGACGAAAATATTGCCCGCGGTGGGTGGGTTGATCTCTAAAAATTACGAAGCATACAGATATCTGCCCGATTCCATAGAAGATTTTCTGACGACGCGGATGCTTTTGGATGAATTGGAAAGCGCCGGATTTGAGCAGCGCTATACCAAATCCTTCTCCTTCGGTATCTCTACACTCCTGATCGCTCAAAAACCTGCAAAATCTCACCAATAGCTCTTAGCCCCTGTTTATAGGGGCTAAAGAGGCATTTTAACGTTACTTCGCGAAAAACATTCCAACAAATTTTACAGATTTTTAAAAAAGGTCTTGACAAGGGAGGGGAATTTGTCTATAATTTCGCCTACCAAATGACACGGACGGTTACGAGATGGTGACCGAGAGGTTGGGATTTTGGAGATCTTTGACAACTAAATAAGATATAAGTTAAGAAACACAACGTTTATAACTTTGAGAGATTGAACAATCTATTTTTTATGGAGAGTTTGATCCTGGCTCAGAGTGAACGCTGGCGGCGTGCTTAACACATGCAAGTCGAGGGA